>CAYOBN010000017.1:0-52721 GCA_964402175.1 uncultured Planctomycetaceae bacterium
CGCTGGCTTCGACGGCGGTGCGGGCGCGGGCTTGTAGAGCGTCACGAGCATGCCGCCGACCGCAGCGAGCACGATCCCCGCGTAGAACTGCCACGCGAGGCTACCGAAGCCGCCCTTCGGCGGGTGCAGCGACAGCGACACGACCGCGTTCACGATCGGCGCACCCGCGAAGATGATCGACATCACGACCGCGGGCTGCCCCTTCGCGCCGAAGGCGAGCAGCACGCAGAACGCGCCGATGGCCCCCACCGCACCTGCGATGAGCGAGCGGGTCCAGCCCGCGCGCGGGAAGCTCCAGTCGGTCCCGTTGATCAGGAGCAGGGCCGTCGGCGCCAACACCGCGATCAGCATGTACGCGATCCCGACCCAGAGGAACGCCTTGTAGCGCCCGTTGACGGGGTCCCCCATCCCGACCTGCCCCATGTGCAGGAAGACCCCGTAGAGCCCCCAGGACACGACGGTCATGAGGGAGAAGACGAACCAGAGGTTGCCGCTCGGAGTTTCAGGCATGGTGCAGGGGGGCTCGCGGGAGCGAATACGGTAGCAGGTGCGCGCGCCCCGGGGTTGCCGAGGGCCGGTTTGCCGCGCACATGGGATTCGCAGCAGACGCCCGCTCGGATGTCACCGCGCGATCCGCCCGACCAGCGAAAGCGCCACGGCCCGGGAGCTCAACGGCGCACTTCGAACGTGCGTAGGCCGCGCGGCGCGCCGGTGTCCTGGACCTCGATGCCCTCGACGCGCGCCCCCGACGGGCCCTTGGCGAGCCAGGTGACGAGGGCCTCGACCGCGGCGGCTTGGCCCTCGGCCCAGACTTCGACGCGGCCGTCGGGCAGGTTCTGGACGTAGCCTCCGACGCCGAGCGCGCGCGCCTCCGCGCCCGTGTGCCAGCGGAAGCCGACGCCTTGGACGTGGCCTGACACGAAGATGTGGCGCGCGATCCGTGTTGCTCCGTCCGCGGGCATGGCTCAGACGAGCGCGGGCGCGCCGAGCATTCCAGAGTGCACGCGGTGCTCGAACGGCGCAGCGGCGACCACTTCACCTTCGATCGCGCGGAGCTGCGCGGTGCGGCGCGCGACGACGTCCGCGTCGAAGGCCTCGCGGGCGAGGCGCAGATAGAGCCCTTGATGCGCGGCCTCGGACGGCAGCAGCTCCTTGTACAGCGCCCGCAGCGTCGGATCGGTGAGGTGGTGCGCCAAGAGGTGAAAGCGCTCGAGGCTGCGCGCCTCGATCAGGTGCGCGATGACGAGGCGGTCGAGGAAGAGGCTGGAGCGAGTCCCGGCGGAGCGGGTGTGGAGCGCTGCGGCGTACGGGTTCTCGTCCTGCGGACCGAGCGCGCCTCCGCGAGCTTCGAGCTCGCCGATCACACGCACGAAGTGCTGCATCTCCTCGATCGCGACCTCACCGAGCGCATGCACGAGCGTGCGGTGCTCGGGGTTCTTCGCGATAAGGGACTGCGCTGTCGTCGCCGCTTTCAGCTCGCAGTGGGCGTGGTCCGCCAGCAGCGCCAGCGGCGCGCGCTCGACGAGTGCCACCCACTCGACGGGTGTCGCGTAGTCCAGCGGGAAACCCATGGGCTCAGCGGTTCGCGCCGGGCTGCCAAAGGACGTCGGCGCGCCCGCCATCGTTCGCGGCGCGCGCGAGCACGAAGAGGAGGTCCGACAGCCGGTTCAAGTACTTGAGGACCTCGGGGTTCACGCGCCCGTCTTCTTCGTGCACCAGCAAGTCGACGAGGTGCCGCTCGGCGCGCCGGCACGTCGTCCGAGCGAGGTGCAACCACGCCGCTGCGCGGTTGCCGCCAGGGAGCACGAACGAGTTCAGCGGTTCGAGGCTCTCGTTGACCTTGTCGATCCACTGCTCGAGCCGCGCCGTGTAGTTCGCGGTGATGCGCAGACGATCTCCGGCTTCGCCGGGGACACACAGGTCCGAGCCCACGTCGAAGAGGTCGTTCTGGATGACGCGCAGCCAATCACCGAACGGCTGGGGCAAACCTTCGACCAGCGCCATGCCGAGCACGCTCGACAGCTCGTCCACCGTTCCGTACGAGGCCACCCGCGGGTGGTTCTTCGGCAGGGAGCTGCCGTCTCCGAGGCGGGTGACACCGTCGTCGCCGGTGCGCGTGTAGATGCGAGAGAGGTGGACCATCGGGGGGCCGATGATACGTCAGCGGGCGCGGCGCCGCACGACGACCCGGCGCAGGACCTCGGGCAGCTCTGCGTCGCTCACTTTCCCGTCCCCGTCCAGGTCGTAACGCTCCAGGAACCCGTCCGGAGTGATCTCGACCCCGAACTCCAGAAGGTTGCCGATCCCCGCCGCGAGCTCGGCGGGGCTGATGCGGTCGTCGGCGTCGGTGTCGAGCTGCTTCAAGAGGTCGGGCCGCCGCCGGAGCTCGCGTTTGGTCAAGGAGCCATCCTTGTCGGCGTCGAGCAACGCCAGGAGCCGCGCTTCGTCGAGCGTCGGCGACAGCGCGAGCACCTCACCGATGCGCCGCGTGGGCCACTCGGGTGTCCGCCGCTCGATCCCACGCCGCTCTGCGGCGCGGTCGCGCCCGGCGTCGAGCTGGACCCCCCCGTCGCCGTCGCGATCGAGCGCCTGCCAATCTTCGTCGCGCAGCTTGAATTCGCCGAGGGAGAGGGAACCGCCGCCGCTGCGGTCGACCTTGCCGAACTGCGCCAGGCCCCGCGCATCGCCGAACCGCAGCTGGCGCAGGGGCCCAGGATGCCGCGAGAGCTCTGCGGGCGAGAGCCGGTTGTCCCCGTCCAGGTCGAGCGCTGCGAAGACCGCAGCCGTCATCTCCTTGCGGTCCAGCTTCAGGTCGTGCTTCTTGTCGAACACAAACGGGTCGATCCCGTCGAGGAGCCGCGCGAGGTCGCCGTCGACCGCGGTGCGGTCTTCGCCGATGCTCACGCCCTCGGCGCCGCGGACCGACTCCGCCTCGGAGCGCCCGAGGAGGCGCGCTTCGAGCTCCTTCTGCAGCTCGACGAGCTCGGCGAGGATCACGCGCCCATCGCCATCGCGATCCGCGCCCGCTGGCAACGCGGCGACTTCGTCCCCCGTCACGAGCCCGTTGCGATCGCGGTCGGCTTTGCGGTAGATCGCCCGCGCATCGGCGCTGACGACATCCGGCAGCGGCTCGTAGCGCGAGAAGAGGCCGAGGGTCTCGGCATCGACAGCCAGCAGGCGCTGGATCTCCGCCGCCCGTAGCCAGCGCGAGTGCGCGTGGCTCACGTCCTTCAGCTGCGTCCCATCGGGTGCCACCATCTGGTCGAGGGGGAACTCCTCGACGACCGCGACCCACGTATCGCGCACGGCGCGGAAGACCCCCTGCTGCACAGGCTCCTTCGAGAGCGAGACGTCGATGATCGCCAAACCGTCGGCCCCGGAGACGAGCACGTAGGGCTGCAGGAAAGGCGGGTTGTAGAAGCTCGCATGGACGAGGTGTTCGGCGCTGTCACCGACGTCGCTGCGCCGTCCCGTGAACGCGGGCCGCGTCGGATCCGTGACATCGACGAGCCGCATGAACGAGTCCACCTGCCCATCGTCACGCGCGCGCTCTTCGACGAGGTACACGTAGTCGCGCTCACGCGTGGGTTCGCCGCCCTGAGAGGTCGCAAGGTCCACTTTGCTGCGCAGCGCGAGCCCTCGGTAGCGGAACTCGCGCCCGGCCGGCATATGGCTGACCGAGCGTTGGTCGTTACCGCGCGTCGGGAAGACCAGCCGCGCATTCGTCGGCTCGGTGGCATCGACCAGGAAGAGCCCGAGCTCTTCGTCGAGGCACGCGACCACCATGCGCGCTTCGGTGCGCTCGTCGAGGAGCGTGCCGTCTTTGTCGACCATCGGCCGACTGTGCTGGAAGAGCACGTCGACGTCGATCGTGGCGTCGCGATCGGCGCGGCCTCCGACGAGCGAGCGGCCACCGACCACCCGCGGCGCCAGCGGCACGGAGATATCGACGATCAGGAGGCCACCGGGCCCGTCGGCGACGTACGCGTAGGGCCAGCGGACCTCGACCTCGTGGGCATCGAGCGTCGGCAACGTGGCGATGCGCGCGATGCGTGCGGGCTCGCTGACGTCGTAGAGCTTCAGGCCACCGACCCCGTCCGCCACGAGCAGCACATCGCCAGCGAGCGCCATGCCGCGCGGCGAAACGCACTCCGTGAACGCGACGCGCTTCGGCTGGGTCGCGTTCCTGACGTCCAGGACGTGCACACCGCGCCCACCTTCGCTCGCGTACAGGTACTCCGCGAAGCCGTGCAACGGGTCGCAGTCGAGCTCCAGGTCCACGACGTCCGGCAGCACGAACTTCGCGATCGGCACCGAAGACGCGAGCTGCGTCCGATCGAGTGCGACCACTTCGATGCCGCGCCGATCGGCGAGGAACGCGAGGTGGCGCCCGAGTCGGAAGTTCGCGGAGCCGAGGCCCCACGTGGCCGGATTGCGGTGGCACTCGACACAGCTCCGCGCGGTCCCGCCGGTCGAATGGAGCTGGTGGTGGATCATCGTCAACCCGGACTTGCCCGCGGCAGTCACGGGGAACTCCTGATCGAGGATCCGCACCCCCGCCGCGTCGTCGACGGTGCCCATCGTCGAGAAGCCCGTCAGGTACGGCGCGACCCGGCCCGCTTCGTTGAGGCCTGCGTAGAAGCTCTTCCAGGTCGCAAACACCTTCTCCTGCGTCGTGACGCGGCCAGGGGTCCTGCGGCCCGTGAGCAGGTCGAGCTGTGAGAGCGCTTCGTTGCGATAGAAGTGGAAGCCCAGGAAGTTGACGTTCCAGCCCGCGTGGCAGGTGTAGCACTCGACGTTGGAGTGCGCGCCCGTCATCGCGCGGGCCGCTTCTGCGTTGAAGTCGGGCGTGCCAGGCGTGACGACATCGACCGCCTGCTTGACGCGGTGTTCGTTGCCCGTGACCTTCGAGCGCAGCCAGACCTCGCCATCGCGCTCGAAGAGGTGCTTGAGTCGGCGACCGCGTTCGGTCTGGAACGTCGTGCGCTCGGTGAATGTCCCGTGGCAGCTCTCGCACGAGATCTCCACCGCCTCCTCCATCCAACCGAGGAAGCGCCCGTCCCCCATCGTGTCCGCGAGGGTGTGGCAGTCGACGCAGTGCAGGCCCGACGCGTGGTGCACGTCGGGCGGGGTCATCGTGGGATCGTCGATGAAAAACGCGCGATGTAGGGGCGTGTCGGTGGTGCCCGGGATCTCGGGCCCACCCGGGGCGCCGGGCGGTAGCTGCGACAGTCCACGGAAGTGCAGCCCGATCGAAGCATCGCCGTAATGGCACGACGTGCACGTCGAAGTCGGCGGCGCGCCGACCATGACGTGGGCGCGCGGATGGCCGGGCTCGCTCTTCGGCACCGTGCGGTCGTTCGATTCGCTCAGCCCGTTGACCGCGTACGGGACATGGCACGCCGCACAGCCCGCGCCGCGGTAATCGCCATCGAGTCCGACGCGCCCGCGCACCGCGCGGCCCTCGGACCACAGGTGGCACTGCATGCACTCCTTGCGCGCCAGGTCCGGGTAGTGGGTCGCGAGCGCACCCGGATCGTGTTTCGGGTCGATCGCAGGGAGCTGCACGAGGCGCGACACGGTGCTCCCTTCGGCCGGCGTCAGCGGCGCTTCGGGGAAGACGCTGAAGCGCGAGCCGCGCTCGGTCGTGAAGCCGACTTCGTAGAAGCCGTCGGACAGGTGGCCCGCGGTCGTGCCGTGGAGGCTGATCCGCAGGTGCTGCACGAGCTCGGCGTGGCAGCTCCCGCAGGCGCGCTCCGCGACCCGCAGGTCCATGGGGTTCACGAAGCGCGTGTACGCGAGGTCGTGGTCCAGCGGTAGCACCCGCTCGTCATCGGTCGACGGCGGGGCGCTGGGCTGGACGTGGGCGAGCAGCTTCTCGCGGGTCTTGCCGTTGCCCCCGTGGCAATCCACACACGAGAGCGGAAAGCCCGGGTGCATGTCCTCGATGCCCGCGTGGCAGTGCATGCAGCCCTCGGAGTCCGCCATCACTGGCGCAGGGCTCACAGCGACCGGCGGCGGCTCGAAGTGCGCAAACGGCGCCCGGCGCGGCACGGAATACGAACGCGCGAGTTGGCCCCCGCCGAAGGCGAGCAACACGAGCAGTCCGACGATCAGAGCGAACGGAGAGCGCACCGTCCGTGCCTCAGCCGAAGAGGCCCTTCAGCACCGCGCCCTTCGCGTGTTTGGCGTTTGCGCCGAAGAGGTTGCAGATCGTCGGAGTGACGTCGATCGTGCGCAGCTCGTCGTTGACCTCGCGGCCGCTGCGGAAGTCCGGGCCCCAAGCGACGCCGCACACGTAGTTCAGATCCTCCGAGCCATCGCCGTGGTCGAGGCCGCGGCGCGAGTTCAGGTCGCGGTCGCGGCCGAACTCGGGCAGGATGAAGACCGCGGTCGAGTCGCGCAGTTCCTCATCGGCCTTGATCGCGGTGATGAGCTCGCCGATCGCCGCATCGTTGCGCCGCACGACCTCGGAGTAGGCGTTGAACGAGCCGTGCGCGACGTCTGCGTTCTGCAGCACGACCCCCACCACGCGCGGCTTGAAGATCGTCAAGAGGTTCCGCGCAAGGCGCAGAGCTTTGGCGTCACCGGCGTTGGCGCCCGTCAAACCCGTGGTGCCGCTCGTGAGCTCATCGAGGATGTAGCGCTCGACCCGCTGCAGCTCTTCGCGCTCGCGCTCGGCGTCGATGCCACGCGCGGCGAGGCGCGCGCGCAGCCTGGCCGCCAGGGCCTCTGTCGCGGGGTTGATCGGAGCAGGCCGACCGAAACGATCGAGCAGGCTCTTGAACTCGGCGTTGAAAATCCCGTCGCCGTCGAGGATCGTCGCGCCGTAGCGCGCGCCGTAGTCCTGGTGCAAGCCGTACGAGTAGTTCGTCTGCTGGGCGCCACCCGAAGTCGTGACCCACACATCGCCTTGGCTGAGGCCCAAGTCCTTGCGCAGGTACTCGAAGACCGTCGGATCGGGCCCGCGCTGGTTGTCGCGGATCCCGCGCGGTTCGCTGATCCCGGTGAAGATCGACATCGACGCGCCGAAGTGGCCCAGGTTCGAGGTCCTGAGCCGCGGGAACGACACGCCCTCCTTCGCGAGGCTGAGCATGTTCGGCACGTTGTCCGGGGTGCCGAACGTCTCGCGCGTCCGTACGCCCCCCGAGAACGCGATCAGGACCACCCGCTTCGTCTTGCGCCCCTGCACGAGCGGCGCGAGGGGGCGGGCCAGCACCCCCCCAGCGAGGAAACCCGGGGTCAATGCGCCGGTGAGGAGCGCTTGGCGCAGGAACTCGCGACGGTTCGTAGAGGGTCCCATGGTGCTTTGTCCGGTCCGCGGGGCGGGATGGGGCCGCCGTCGCTGTCAGTAACGATGATAGGCCGGATCCGACAGCAATACCTGCAGGATCGTCCCTGGGCTACACGCGGGCTCACGCAGGACGGCGCAGAACTCGCGCAGCTCCTCATCGGACGGATCCCGGCCCAAGAGGCGCCGGAACTGGTCGCGGACCCACGCCGTCGGGTCCTCCAGCGCGGCTTTGTCCGGCACCGGGGCCTGTCCCGAGTCGAGCAACATCCGGACGAAGACCGCGCGCAGCGGGCGGGGATCGCCGAGGCCATCGAGGGCGCTGCGCAGGGTCTCCGCCTCTTCGGCGCTGGGCTCGCGCTGCAGGAGGTCGACGAAGAGGGCGCGGACGAACAGGCGATTCGGCAGCTCCCGGCCCGCGGCGAGGCGCGCGGTATAGGCCTCGGAGGTCAGCCAGGAGCGCAGGCTCGCGAGGTAGGTGCGCGGATCCTTCGCCTGCTCGCGCGCCACCGCCGCCAGGGCGCGGCGCTCGAGCGGCGCGCCGACGATGCGCAGGTGCTCGCGCGCGATGAAGTGCCGCGCCGCGTCCTTGTGCTCGGCCGCGATGCGCACGACGTCCGATTGGCTCTTCGCCTGAGCGCCGAGGAAGAGGCCCTGCCGGCCGTCGTACGCGGCTTTGCCGATCTCGAGCTCGCGCGTCGCGAGCTGCACCGTGATCCCGAGGAACTGCTCCATCACGACCGTGACGAAGGTGTCCGCGCCGGGATTGCGCAGGTCGAAGCTGGGCAGGAGCGCGATGCGATGCAGCGCGTCCCGAACCGAGAGCCGACCACCCACAAGGCCCTCGACGAGCGCATCGACCCCTTCCCCGCGCGGGGTGAAGTTGTCGATCAGCATGAAGTAATAAAGCTGCTCGTCGAGCCAATGGCGCCAGAACGGCGCGCTCCCGAGCACCTCGTCGAGGAGCGCGTGGGTCCCGCGCCCGAGCCAACGCGCGCGCTCGTCCTCGAAGGGCGTGCGCCCGAGGAGGTCCAAGAAGAGGCTGCGCAGCCGGCCCGCGTCCAGCGCATGGGCCGGCTCGGCCGCGCTCTGCGGGTCCTGTGCCCCGGTCGGCTCGGATCCAGTCCTCACGTCGCCATCGTAACCCACAGCGACGGATACGATGCCCAGGGTGCACTGGCCCCCGCAATCCTGGCCCCCGCAACACACCGCCGCGCGCCGTGGCTCCGTGCGCGCGACGTGGCTCCCGTCGCTGTTCGCCCTGGTCCTCGCCGGGCTGGCGGCGGCCGGAGCCGCAGCACGGACATGGCCCGGGCCCCGCGGCCCGATCGACCGGGAGGCCGCAGTGGCCGTCGCCCTGGCGCTGGGCGCGTTATTGGCAGCGCTCCCTTGGGTCTGGCGGCTGCGCCGGCGCGGCCTCGCCGTCGCGGCGCTGTGCGTCGTCTGGTGGCTCGGAGTCGAGCGCTTCGCCGCGCCCCACCTCATCCACAAGCTGCGCCTGACGCAGCTCTTCTACGCCCAGGACCCCGATCACCTGCCGGTGGCCAAGGGCGGTGAGTGGAACGCCGACTCGCTGCGCGGGACCCCCCCAGCGAGCGAGTTCAGCGCGGACACCCTGAACGTGGTGTTCCTCGGTGACTCCTACACCTTTGGCCTGAAGGTCGGCGCACAGGAGGCCTTCCCAGCGCTCCTCGCCGAGCGCTTCCGCGCCGCACTGCCCGACAACCGGGTGCGGGTCGCCAACTTCGGTTGGTCCTCGTCGTCGCCGCTCTTGTCGCTGCGCCGCTTGGAGTCGATCGGCGAGCGTTACCACCCCGACGTCGTCGTGCTGTGTGTCGACATGACGGACTTCGGCGACGACATCCGCTGGGGCAGCCTGCTCGCCGGCCGCGGCATGTACTGGCTGTACGACAAGACGCCGATCCTGCTGCGCGCCTTCGAGGCCATCGCGCCGGATCGGTACAGCGCCGCGGTCGCGTGGAGCGTCGACGGCCCGGTCCGCCGCTTCTTCCACTCCCATGCGCCGTATCAAGAGACCCGGCACTTCATGGAGCCGATGGCAGAGAACATCGCGCGCCTCCACGCCTGGTGCACAGCGCGCGGCGCGGACTTCGCGGTCGCTGCGCTGCCGCGTTCGTACCAGCACTCGAAACGAGAATGCCCGAAGAACTGGGAGGCGGCGGAGTACGAACCGCTGGGGCCCTACGCCTTGGAGCCCTTCAAGTTCTTCGATGAGCTGCGCCAGAGAGGGCAGTACCCGGTGTGGTCTCTGCTGGAGACCTTCCGCGACTCCGAGCAGTTCCCGCTCTGTTTCGAGAACGACCCGCACTGGACCCCATTGGGTCACACCGTCGCCGCGGATGGGCTCGCTGCTCCAATCCTGGAGCTCCTCGTGCGGCGCCTCGGTCATTGAGGACCACGCCGCGCCGCAGCGCGTCGTGTTGAGACGTTGAGTCAGCTTCGTGCGCGCACGACACGACACGACACGACTCGAATCTAGACTCGACGCTGCGCCCAGCCAAGAAACGAGATTCGCACCGCATCCGCGTGACAGGCCGGATAGGTTTCGGTGCAGAGCCCGGACAGGGGGTCCGCTCGCGCTCTGCATGCCCGAATCCTCGTAAACGGAAATCGCATGCGCCTTCCCCGCCCTGCCTACGCCGCCCGACGCGGCGCAGCCTTGCTCGCCCTCGTGGCTGCAGTGGTCCTTCTGTCCGTGATGGGGGCCACGCTGGTCGACAGCACCGTCTGGGCCAGCCGCCGCAACGACACCCGTATCGAGCGCGCCGATGCGCGCACCGCCGCCGAGAGCGCCGCGACCCTGGCGGCGGAGGTCCTCTGGGACGGCTTCCGCAACGACCTCGGCGGGGCGCTGCAGTCCCCCCAGGCGTTCCGCACCTACACCTCGTCGCTGGGACTGACGAACCAGTCGGGCGCGAACCCGCCGGTGCGCGCCGACTGGTCGGAGAACATCGGCCTCGCGCGTGACGCCCAGGGAGAGCTGATGCTGGGCGACGCGCGTTTGCTGGAGCTCCTCGTCCACCGCGAGGACGTGGGCCGCGCCGTGCGCATCCACATCACCGCGACGGCCGCGATCCGCCGCGGCGACAGCGTGCGCGATGACGTGGCCGCGAGCGTCACCCGAGTCTGGGCCGTCGAGCCGCCGCTCTGGGATGGCCTCGACTTCGCGCTCCTCGCCAATAACGTGAACTGCATCATGTGCCACACCGAGGTCGACTCGGCGCAGCGCGTGTTCAACGCCGCCCCCTCGAACTACGGCACCTTCGACCGCGTGCGCGTCGGTTCGATCGAGAGCTTCCAGTTCCGCGAGGATCCGGACTCGAACATCGCCGGCACGCTCTACATCGGAGGCTCCGCGGTCGATGCGAGGGGTCGCCTGATCACGAACTGGGCCGGGCTTCCGCTCGAGTCGGCGGCGATGGACGCCCACGGCCACCTCATGCAAGACGCGTTTGGTGACCTGCGCAGCGAGCACCTGCGTCCCGCTGATGCGGGCAACCCCGAGAGGTTCGAGAACCTCTACCTGGACTACTTCAATCTGGGTCAGATCGACGGGATGTTGCCCGAGACCTTCCCGCCCCCGTTCCCTGATGATGGCGGCTACGACCTGCTGACGGGGAGCGACCTCACTGCGGGCACCGGCAACCGCGCCGTGGACGACGCCGAGTTCGAAGCGACCGTCGCCGGCTTCGCGGGTTCACTCAGCGGAGGCTCGATCGGTGTCGTGCCCCCGGGCCAGACGGTCACCAGCGCAGGCCAGCTCAGCACACTCCTGGAGGGAAACACCGCGAGCCTCGATGCCGTGACCCGCGGCCAAGTGATCCTCGTCGGCACCGAAGACAATCCCATTCGCCTCGACGGTAACGTTGCGGTCGACGGGGACGTGATCCTCTCGGGCTACGTTGTCGGCATGGGCTCCCTCTGGGCCCGTGGCAACGTCTACATCCGCGGTGACCTGCGCTACCTCGACGGTGAAGTCAACGGCCAGCGCACCTTCGGCATCGCTCCGAACGGCGCGCCGAACGGTATGGCTTTGACGGCTGGCGGCAACATCGTGATCGGTGACCTCTATCGTCCGAGCTTCGGTCAGGGTGCCGCCGTCACAGGCCGAGCGAACGAATCCTGGAGCTTCACCCTGGAGGAGATGGGGATCTTCAACCGGCGTGAGTGGATCAAGACCCAGCCAGAATTGCCCGGTCGCTCGGAGCGGATTCAGATCGGCACCGAGACTCGGACACAGGAGATCGTCCAGTGGCGCCCCACCGGCGAGTTCGTGGACGTGCCCATCTACGAGACGCGGATCGTCACTCCTCGGACCGACTATCACCCGGAGGTGACCGAGCGCGTGCTCGTCCGCTGGGAGCGTCGTGAGCGTCGCGAGAGGATCGTGACAGGGACCCGCGAGGTGTCGGAGCCGATCTATCGATGGGTTCGCCCGATGCTCCCGAACCCCGACTACGCTGGCCCTGATTACTTCCCGCGGTACTACGCGTTCGACTCGACGACGACGGTCCCGATCTACAACAAGCGCGGTTGGTTCGATCCCTCTACGGGTCTCTGGATCTGCGACGAGCGAGCGGGAGGATGGAGCACCCAGGATCTCACCTTCGCCGACCCGACGAACCCGAACGATCCGATCCTCTACTCGAGCCCCGGCGTGCCGCGCGCTCTTGTAAGCTCGCTCACCCCGACAGCGGACTGGCTCTCGAACGAGCTGCTGCGGCAGCTGATTCAAGACACGCTCAGCCAGCGTGAGGCGAACGAGGCCTTCGAGATCGATGCGACCCTCTACAGCGCCAACAGCCTCTTCGGTGTCGTGCCGATCGGCGATGGCACCGACGGCAGACTGAGCGTGAACGGGGCTGTGATCGGCGCCGATGTCGGCCTCCTCGGCCCCCGCGGCACGCGCATCCTCTACGACGGTCGCGGCAAGGACCTCCTCGACATCCGCGACCCCGCGCGGGTCGGGATCTTCCGGATGCTCGCGGCGCCCGCGCCGCTCTGATCCCACGGAGGAGCCCCGAGCGGTCGCGCGGCTCAACGCGCGAGCACACGCAACAGCGTGCACAGGGACGCCGCACGGTCGGCGTCCCTGAGCTTTGGGAGCCGCACACGCAAGCCCGCGGCGTCCATCGCGACCCCGGAGAGGTCGGACTCGAGCCCGCGTAGGATCAACTCTTGCAGCGCGGCGCGCTCCTCGAGGGGTTCGAGCGGCAGCGCGAGCGCCACGGCGGCCGCGACCTCGGCATCGCGCAGCTCGAGCGCCGTGCCCAAGCGCGGATCGCGGCGCCCTTCGGGGTCAGCCGCCCGCCCATCGATCCACCTCTGCCACTCGACCGCTTCGCGCAGTCGCGCTGCGACGGGCTCCCAGGTCTCGTCGAGCTGCGTCCCGGGCGTCTCATCGGCGGGGGCGACGGGCGCGGTGCGCTCCGCGACCCGCGGGGTGTGCTCGGGTGCTGGAATCCACGTGCCCTCTTCCTCGCCGGCGACCTGGCCGGGGTGCAGGTGGTGCACGGCGCCGGGGCTCCAGACGGCGGCGCCGTCGATATCGCCGCGGAACGTGTACCCAGGGGCCGTACGCCAGCGCCCCTCGAGCTCGGCGGCTTCCACGTGCGCCCGGTTCGGATGTGGGAGTCCCGGGGTCCACACGGCGCGCGGAGGATCGCCCTGGAGGAGTCGATAGCCCGGGTCGGGCAGCCACTCACCAGGTGAGCGGCCCGCGGTCAGGTTGGGTGCCGCGGCACTCCGTGCGCCCGGGACCCAAGGCTGTGTCTGCTGCGGGGTTCGAGGGGTGACCGCGGGCGCCTCCTCTGCAGGAGGATCCACCGTCACGACTTGAATCGGCGGAGACTGCGTCTGGGCCTCGCGCTGCAGGCGTTCCCAGCGCGATTCCAGCGCTTCCTCGCCTCGCATCCGGCGGTCGACCGAAGGGCAAGCCGCGCCCGCGAGGGCGAGGAGCAAGATCCAACAAGGATGGGAGCCCGACATGCAGGAGAGGCTAACACGGCGCGCCGCCGAGGTTCAGAACGCCATGCCGACGCTGAAGTGCGCGGCCCAGTCGTCCTCCCCCGAGCGTGGGTCGGGATTGGCTGCGACGTCGACGCGCAGCGGTCCGATCGGGAGCAGGTAACGCAGCCCGAGCCCGACCCCCGCTCGTACGTCATCGAACTGAAGCACGTCGGTGTGATCCGACGCAAGGGTGCCCGCGTCGGCGAACACCGCGCCCTGCAACCGATCGGTCAGTGCCTGACGCCACTCGAGTCCGAACGTCGTGAAACCCTCGCCGCCGATCGGCTCGCCCGCGCGGTCGCGGGGGCCGAGCTCGCTCTCCAAGAACGACCGCACAGAGTTCTCGCCGCCGTTGAAGAAGCGCTCTTGCAGCGGGATCGAGCGATCGTCGCCCAGCGGCGAGATGAGGCCGAGCCGCGCGCTCATCGCGATGACCGCCTGGCTGCCGATCGGCCGATACCCCGCGACGTTCAGCGTCGCTCGGACGAAGTCGAGCTCCGAGCCGAGCGCGGACGAGCCGTACTCCACCGCAGCCTCGCCGAACACGCCGCGGGTCGGCAGGAAGCTGTTGTCGCGCAAGTCGACCCGCTGCGTCAGGCGCAACGTCGAGAGGTCCACGGTCGTCGGGTCGTCCTCGAGCTCTGCCTCCTGGACCGTGACGTCGCGCACTTCGGAGCGGCGGAACTGGTAGCCGAAGCTCGTCGCAACACGCGCGGTCCATTCCCGCGTGACGAACGCGCCGAGGCCGCGCTGGAGGCGCACGAACGACGGCTCATCGCGTCGGTCGTAGGTCGCGCGCAGGTCGCCCACGAGGTCGTTTCCGAGCAACCACGGATCGGTCAATGTCACCGTGGCACGCAGCGCGCGCAGCGCCGCGACGCCCTCCGCCCGCAGCGTCCGACCCGCGCCGAAGAGGTTGCGATCCCGCCAGCCGCCGCCGATCCGCACGAGCTCGTACGAGCCGTAACCCGGCTCGACCCAGACTTCGCGGCTGGAGCGCTCGCGCACATCGAAGACGAGCTCGCGCTGCGCGCCTGTGCCGTCGGCGCGCGCTCGGACCTCACTGAAGAGGCCGGTGCGATAGAGCCGGCGCACGTCCGTTCGCACGCGGGCCGCGTCGTACACGTCGCCCGCTCCGAGTTCGACACGCTGCGCGAGGAACCGCGGACGTGTGCGCTCGGCGCCCTGGAACACGATCTGGGACACCACCACACGCGGTCCCGGTGTCACCCTGGCGACGAGCTCGACACGGCCGGTCGCGCGGTCGATGGAGGATTCGATCTCGACGGTCGCGTCGGGATAGCCGCCGCGTCCGAGCGCTTCGACGAGCGCACCGAAGAGCTCGCGCTCGAGGCGCGGCGCGTAGGTCCGCGGTCGGTCGCCTTCTGGGCCGCGGACACGCTGCACCGCAGCTTCGAGCGCTTCACGCAGCTCGGCGGGCAACACCGTTTCGGGTTCGGGCGGCAGCCGCAGCGCGACAGACTCCAGCCGATAGCGGCGCCCGCGATCGACCGTCACACGCAGCGTGACGTCGCCAGCGAGCGCGTCGTCCTCCGGGGCGGCGATCTCGACCGACGCGTCGAGGTCGCCTTCAGCCATCAGCGCCGCAGTGATACGCGCCGGCGCACGGCGGATCCGCTCGGCGTCGTAGACCCACTTGGGACGCGCGCGCAGGAGAGATCCCTCGGGCTCGCCGAGCAGCGCGCGCACTTCGCTCGGCAGGAGGGCCGCCCCCGCGAGGCCTTCGATCTCGACCGCGGCGATGTTCACCTCGGGGCCAGGCTCGACGGAGAGCGTCGCTTCGTCGCGTTCGACGGCGTATGTCACCTCGGCGCGCGGATACCCGGCAGAGCGCAGGGCAAGTTGCAGCTCGAACGCAGCGTCGTCCAGGTGCAGCTCGAGTCCGTTCGACGCTTCATACGCGGCCAGCAGCTCGTCGGTGGCCGCTCGTGCGCGCTCTTCCTGGCCTTTCGGCAAACCGACGAAGCGCGCCGAGCGTTCACCGAGCGCTCGTACGAACGACGGCTTCGCTCGCGCCCTGTCCCCGTGAGTCGCTCGGGCGTTCGCGGATTGTGCTGCGTCCTGCGGCGCCGCCTCGCTCCGACTCGAACGGCACCCGAGCGCCAGCGCGAGCGCGCACAGCACGCCGAGCCCGCGGCCCGCGGACCATGCCGCGCGGGCTCGGGTGGATGCAGAGATCGAGGACATCGGGTGCAAGCTCGACGTCAACGCAGGCGGACGACGAAGCGCAGGCCCAGGTTGTAGTCTTCGTAGGCGTCGCGTTCCAAGACGGTGTACACACCGCCCTCTCGGCCGAAGGCCCGCTCGCGCACGAGCAACGAGGCTTCGAGCGTCAGGACCCCCGACTTGGACACATCGCGGCCCGTGACGACCTCGATGCGGCTCAAGAAGCTCTGGCGGTCGTCGAAGCCGCCGCGGTCGAACCAGCCGCGCACCAAGTCCTTTGCGACGTACACCGCGAGCGCTTCGCCGGCCGCGGTGACCTGTCCGGCCTCCGCCGGCGGTCGGCCCGACACGACGAGCAGGACCAGTTGGTCTGCGGAGAGCGGCGGATTCGACGACAAGCGCACCTCGGGCGCGTTGTACGTACCGAGCAGTTCGACGGTGACATCGTGGCCCGCGACCCGCGTCTCGCCGATCAGCTCGAGCTGCGGGACGTTCGGCTGGTCGGGGGTGAAGCGCACGGCGCCGCGCTCGAAGCGCACCGTCGCGGCAGGCAGAGCGAGCTCGAGCGGATCCACGAAGACCTGTCCGACGAGCACCGGCAGCGCCGCGTCACCTGTGAGGCGCAGGTCCGCGCGCAGAGCGCCGCGCGCCACGTTGCCCTGGACGCGCACCACGTCGCGGGTGGACAGTGCGACATCGAGCGTGGCGCCGGAAGGACCGAGCGCTGGGAGCTCCAGGTTCGACGAGCGCGCGCCCGCGCCAGTCCCGCGCCGCGGCAAGGCCCCTTCGAGCGCGCGCAGGAGGTCCACTTCGAGCCGCAAACGAGAGCCCACGAGCGCCACGCTGCCCGAGACCGCGGGCGCGCTGGCCGCTCCTCGCACCGCGAGCTCCACGTCCGCGCGAAACCGCGCGTCCCCGGTGCGCGCGAGGAGGACACCTGCGCCGGTGACGGCCAGATCGAGCGGCAGAGGCGCCGCGAGCCCCACAGTGCCTGTGACCCGCACAGGCGCTGCTCCGAGGGTCGCTTCGGCGCGCTCGATCCGGATCCGCTCGGTATCGAGCGCGAGCGCGAGCTGCAGCCCATCGATGTTCGGCAGCCCCTCCGCACGCACACGACCGTCGGCGAGGCCGAGCGCACCCGCGAGCACCGGCGCTGCGAGCGGCCCTGCGAGCGTGACCTCCACCTGGCCCTGGCCCTCGAAGCGCCGCACGTCGGGCGCGAGGGCTTGCACGGCGCTCGGAGCTCCATCGAGCCGGCCGTGGAAGCAGAGCTCGAGCGGGGCCGCATGCAGCAGCCCGCCCGACCCATCGAGCGCGCCGACCACGGCGAGCTCGGTCCAGCCTGGCACATCGATCGCACCCGTGAGCTCCGCGCGCTGTCCGCCATCCGGTAGCGCGAGTGAGAGCGCTGCATGCGCCGCGAGGTTCGCAAAGGACACCTCAGCGGCGAGCGCATAAGGCCCCCGCGCTGGACCCTCGAGGTTCAGCCCTGTGAGCTCGACGGGCCCGGCGTCGGTGTCCAGGATCAGCGCGCTCTCCTCGAGTGTGAGCTGCGGCAGCGCCGCCAGCGGAGGCCACGGCGCTTCGAAGGGCTCGTCGCCGTCCGCTCGGGCAGAGATCCGCCCGCTGAGACCGGTGACGATCACCGAGTCGAGCGCTGCGAGCTCACCGCGCGCGGCGCGCAGCAGCGCTCCCGTCACACGGATTTCATCGACATCGAGCTCGATGCCGTCGGCGGACAGCGCGACACCGTGGAGCACCAGCGTATGCCAAAGGTCGCCGTCGATTCGGCGGACATCGAGCTGCAGTCCCCCGAAGTGTGCGCCGAACCAAGGCGCAGCCCGCACCACCAGCGGAAAGAGCGTGCGCTCACGGGTCGAGTACAACCCGATCGAGCCGAGTACGAGGACTCCCGCGCCGACGAAGACGAGGCGCAGGGAACGGCGCAGGAGCCCCCGTAGGAACCGACGCACGCGCCGCGGAGGCGCGGTCGCCATCACTCCGGCTGCAGGTCTCCGTACGCGCGGCGCACGAAGGGTCCTGTGAGGTACTCGTTGGTCGGCAGCGCCGACTGGTGGCGGACGCCGGTCCAGCCGTGCGTGACGATCAAGCGCAGCGTCTCGGCGACTCCAGCCGCCGTCGTCGATTGGATCGCGCGCAGACGCTGGCCGCGCACCTCGATGCCGGGCACGAAGCGCGCGACGCGTAGGACACGCCGGCGCCCGTCGCGGTCGAAACCCTCGACATCGGCGTACACCGCGACCTGGTCGTCTTCGCAGTGCGGCACCAGCTCTTCCAGCGCGACCTGCAGCTTCGCGGGCCGATCGGGGCCTTCGGGGATCCGCGCGAGCAGGGAGTCGACCCACGCGTAGTGGCCCGGGAACCGCAGGGTCTTGTAGTCGAGGTGCTGCACCGTCGCACCGAAAGCCTGCGGCAGGTCGGCCGCGCCGCCGGAGGTCAGGTCCGCCTCGAGCAAGCGCCCTTCGACCATCAGCTCCTCGCGCTCCGAGAGCGACGGCCGCTCGACGACGACGTGATCGCGGACGACGGTCGCCGGCTTCACGTACTCCGTCGCGACACCGACGGGGCTCCACGTCCAGCCGTAGAAGTGCGGGCCGTGGGCGCTGCGGGGCAGCGCGCCGACGCGCATGCGCATCCGCTCGAGGCGGGTCACCCCCCACCGCTCACGCGCGCTCTGCGCCAAATGGTGGCCGAGCACGTTGATGGCGCCGGGCGCGAGCCCGCACTGCAGAGCAAAACAGGTCGTCGCGCCAGCGGCGATGCGCTCGACCTCCTGCGTCTCGCGCACGTATTCGGTCAGGTTCAGATAGTGGCAGCGGTGCTCGCGCGCGAGCGTCGCGACACGCGGCGCCTCCGCGCCAGGCAAGCAGTCGACCACGGCGTCCGCCCACTGCAGCGTCGCGTCGAGCTCCGGCGAGCTGCCAGCGCTCGGCATCACGATCCCCCGCGCGGGGCCCGCCGCGGCGGCGAAACGGACCGCCTCGTCGGCGCTCGCGCCGTGGAGGTCCCCGAGGACCACCTCGCACGGGAACGAGGCCTCGTCGAGCAGCATGAGCGCGAGGGCGCGCCCGATACCGCCGGCGCCGGCGATGAAGATCTTGTGCGTCTTGGACATGGTGGGCTCCGGTGAGCCCCTTAGCCTACGGCACCCGGGAACCGGGGGCCAAACCGACGACGGGGCCGCGCGGCATTCGGTCCCACTCCATTGCACCCCGCGGGACATCTTTGCGGCCGTCCGCCGCCCCGCCCCGGGCGGGATAGGATTCAGCGGGGCGGAACCGCCCCCCTCGCCATGGAAGCTCCCAAGAAGTCCGGATCCGACCTGCGGGTCGTCGTCTACATCGCCCTCGGGGCGCTGATCCTCGTCCTCCTCGGCCTCGGCGCCGCCGCCTTCCTGGGCGGCTCGGGCGAGCCGCAGATGGTCTACGAGGGGTTCAACTAGAGACAGAGCGCCCCGGTTTCCGGCGCCGCCTTCGGAACCTCCGCCAGACACCATCCGTCGCAGATCACCACCATGTTCCGCTTCCCGCATCTCGCTCGTGCGCTCGCGCTCTCCGGCGCGGCGCTGTCCGCTCTGGGCACCGAAGTCGCTGCCCAAGCCACCTACTTGGAGTCCAACGGCATCGTTGTGATCCAGATGGAGTCGCTGCCGTTCGTGGACGACTGGGTCCAGAGCACGGCGACTCCGGGCTCCACCGGCGCAGGCTACATCGTCTGGACCGGCGCCAACTACTTCCCCGCGCCCGGCCCCGGGGTCTTCGACCTGCGCGTCGAGATCCAGAACCCGGGCACCTACGTCCTGAACCTGCGGAACCGGCACGAGAACCCGGACCCCACCCAGGAGAACGACGTCTGGTTGAGGCTCAACAACGGGCCCTTCGAGAAGATCTTCTCGAACGGGGTCGACAGCGTGGCCAACTGGACGTGGGAGGCGCGGCTCGAGGACCCGCTGCTCGGCTTCCCGCAGCAGGCCTACGTACTCTCCGCCGGCTTGCACACGTTCACGTTCGCGGCGCGCTCGCACGGGTTCAAGATGGACCGGCTGCACCTCGCGTTCCCGGGACACCCGCAGGCGTTCAACCTCGGCCTGCCCGAGTCCACCCGGCGCATCGGGGTCGAGTACGGCAACGCCAACAACAACTCCACGGGCCAGCCGGGGCGCATCGAGGCCTTCGGCGCGGCGCGCGCCAGCGAGAACAACCTGACGCTGCACTCCTACGCCCTGCCGACCGGCTCGCTCGGCTTCTTCATCGTCGGCAACCAGCAGATCTTCGGCCCGAACCCGGGTGGATCGGCGGGCAACGTCCTCGTCGGGCCGGCGATCGGGCGCTACGGCGGCAATATCCTGCAGGCCAACGGCAACGGTCGCGTGCAGATGCCCGTGAACCTCACACAGCTCCCGCGCCCGACAGGGCCGGTCGCGGTCACCGCGGGCCAGACGTGGTACTTCCAGTACTGGCACCGCGACTCCAACGGCGGCGCGCCGACGTCGAACTTCAGCCGCGCGCTCGCGGTCACTTTCGAGTGACCTGAGGCCGCGCCGCGATGGGCGGACGCGTTTTGTTGCGCTCCTTTGTCATGCGGGTCGGCGGCGCATTGCGCCGCCGACCTGTCGTTCCGCTGGTGCTGATCGGCAGCGGGTTGTTATACGTCCGCTTCGAGGTGGTCGAAGCGGTTCGTAGCTCGCGCGCGTACCTCGATGTGCTCCTGCCAGCTGCGGCAGTCTTGGCGCTCTGCGAAGCGCTCTGGTTCGGAGTACTCCTGCGCACCCTGGGGCGTAACCCTGCGGTGACGCGCCTCGAGTGGATCCTCGCGCTGATGCTGGCGGTCGGGGGCGCCCTAACGCAGCTCTCAACGCCGCCGCGAGGCAGCATCGACGCGATCACGTACGCCGTGCACGGCTACATCCAAGTCGAGCTCGGACTCGACGTCTATGCAGCGCGCCCGGCGGATCAATTCCACGGACCGCTCCATGCAGAGCTCGTGGCGCTAGGTTACGCACCGGTACACGAGACTCCGTCACCGTACGGACCACTCTGGAGCGCGATCGAGGCGCTCGCTTGGCGCGTCGGCGGCGGACTCGGCGGAGCGCTACGGTTCTTCCAGACCCTGGGCCTCGGCGCGCTCCTCGCGAGCGCAGCGGCGCTGGCGGCCCTCGCTCGGCGCAACGCCAAAGGCTCGCGCTACAGCCCCGCGGCGCTCGCTCTCGCTTTCCTCGCGTGTCCGCTTGCGCCGACCGAGGCGGTGCTCGACGCGCACCTCGACATCACCGCGTACGCGCTCACGCTCGGCGCGCTGTGGGCCGCGGGCGGGCCGCGCGCTCTGGCGCCGCTGCTGCTGGCGGCGGCTGTCGCGATCAAGCCGACTTTCGGTGTGTTTCTCCCGGCGATCGTCGCCGTCGCGAACCGGGGGCAGGGTGCGGCGCCTGCCCTGCGTCTCGCCGCGTCCTACGCCGCTGTGTTGGCCCTCGCGGTCGGCGCCGCTTACGCACCGTACTGGAACGGCGCAGCGACCCTGGCCCCATTGTTGCGCCATACCCACCTCTCCGCGTGGACGACGCCCTTGACCGGTGCGGCGGCGCTCCTCGCATTGCTGCTGGCTGGACGCCACGTGCAGCGCCCGAGGCCGCTGAACACGCTCGAATCGGCAGACATGACGGCGCTGCCGGTAGCGCTCATCGTGCTCGCGTACTGGCTCCCTTGGTACGGCCTGGCGCTGACCGGCGAGCTGCTGCGCACAGGGCGCCGATCTGGGCTGGTGATCGCGGTGTACCTGACGCTGATGGGCCGCTTGCTCGGCGGCCTCTGGTTCACCGCGCAGCACCACTACGGCGCACAGCGCGAGTGGATCCGGGAGTTACCGCTACCCGGGGTCGTGTTCCAGGAGACCACACTCGCTGCGCTCGCGCTGCTGGCGCTCGTCGTCGGTCTGCGGGCCTGGTTGAATCGGCGGACTCAGTCGCCGTCAGCCTGACGCTCCCACAGGTCACCGACGCCGATCGGCCGGTAGTGGGCATCGAGGTAGAGGTTGACCTCTCGCGACAGACCGCGCGTGGCGTCATCGCGCACGACCCAGCGCGGCGGGCGCTCCTCGAGCACACGCAGCACCGCGGGCCCCTTTGCGTCGTCGTCGAGCGCGGCGAGCATCCCCGGATGCAGGAAGAAGTAGCGGTACGCATGCGGACGGAACATCGTCGGCGCAGACCAACCTCCGAGGACCGCATCGTCGGGGCCCGACCGAGCGTGCAGCGCCTCGAACTGTTGCCGGACCGCAGTATCGCGCCAGCGAATGCGGTCGACCACGCGGTAGAGCGGCACCGCCAAGGCCAAGGCGGTGAAGGCGACCGACAACCGCGCCCCGGCGCCCCGCTGCCCGCGCTGCGCGCCGAAAGGCAGACAGCCGAGCAGTGGCGCGGTCGACGCCGCGACCAGGCCGGCATAGACGACGACGAGGCGCCGATCGCCGCCGAAGCTCCGCGCACCGTACACGAGGACCGCCAGGGTCCCGACGAGCGCCAGCAGGGCGAGGCCATCGGCGAGCCCCGCGCGCGCCCGCGCTGCGCGCTCTGCGAGTGCCGTCGACGTGTGCGCTGCCCCGAGCGCGAGCAGCGGCAGGAGCGGGACCAGGAACTGCGGCCACGGCACAGGCACCGTGAACCAACCGACGAGGAACCCGACCGCGGCGCCGGCGACGATCCGACGCTCGCGCAGCGCTCGGGTCGCGTCGGCTCCCTGCCCGCCCTGAAGCGGGGCCGCCCCGAGCTGGAACAACCCGAAGAGGCCGAGCGCGACCAGCGCGGGGCTGCCGCGTAGGAGCTCGTTCGTGAAGCGCCACGGCGAGAGCTCACGCGGCCAGTCGAGGGGACCGAGCACCACGTCGCGTACGAACGCTCCGGCTGCGCCGCGCGCTGCGAGGGTCGCGAGCACGACCGCCAGCGGCACGAAGGCTGCGACCGTGAACCGGGCGAGCCGCGGCAGCTCGGCCCGCAGGGCCCCCCGGCTCACAAGGAGCGCGGCAGTGGCAGCCCCCAGGGCGCCGAACGCGAGCTTCGGCGTGAACATCAGCCCGAGCCCGAGCGCGAGCCCCCCTGCGAGGGTCGCGCGCGCGCCACCGTGCAGGTAACC
Source organism: uncultured Planctomycetaceae bacterium (assembly GCA_964402175.1). Taxonomy (GTDB): domain Bacteria; phylum Planctomycetota; class UBA1135; order UBA1135; genus JAWKUK01. The sequence continues at coordinate 22,654 of CAYOBN010000017.1, forward strand.
GAGCAGCCCGACCGACCACAGGAACGCTGCGGGCCCGTCGGGTCGGACCTCGAGCGTCTTGTCGACGAAGAGCGGCGTCGCAGCGAGGAACAACGCCGCGATGAGCGCAGGCCCGAGCCCGAGGAGGCGCCGCCCGAGGACGACGGTCGTCGCCAGGGTGCCGAGGACCGCGAGGAACGCCACGCCGCGCGCGGCTTGGACGGTGTGCCAGGACTCACCGAGGACCTCGACGAGCGGCGCGAGCAGCCAGGCGATGCCCGGCGGATGGTGCTCGAAATAGTCGCGGTACGCGACGAGGCCCCGGACGGCGCAGTACGCGCCGTGCAGGTGTTGGAACTCGTCGGGGTCGTAGTTGCGCTGCAGCGCTAGGGGGACCCGCCAGGACGTCTCGGCCGCCGCAGCGAGGGCGAGGAGGGCGAGCGTGCTGCGCGAGAAAAGGGGGCCCCCGTGGGAGTCCCGGCGGTGCGGAGGATCGGACGGACCCATGGGCTCGGGGACTGTGCCACGCGGCGGTGGGGCCCGCAATGTCCGTGCAGCCGGGAGCCTCGGCCACGGAATCCGATCCGCATGGGCCGAGCTCTGTGGCAGAGGCTCTCGGGCTGGACGAACGAGAGCCCGTGCCGAGGGCCTAGGGCCGTGGTACCTTGCTGCGCCGTCGGGTTCCGGAGCCGCCCCGAACCGATGGCGAGCCCGCCCCTGCCCCGATGAGCGACTGCGAGCTGTCGATCCTGATGCCCTGCCTCAACGAGGCGGAGACCCTCGCCGTCTGCATCGAGAAGGCCCGGGGTTACCTCGCACGCTCGGGTGTGAAGGGCGAGGTCGTCGTCTCCGACAACGGCAGCACCGACGGCAGCCAGGCGCTCGCGGAGCGCTGCGGAGCGCGCGTCGTGCACGCGCCGCGCCGCGGCTACGGCGCGGCGCTCATCGCCGGTATCGAAGGCGCCCGCGGTGAGTTCGTCATCATGGGTGACGCAGACGACAGCTACGACTTCGCGAACCTCGATGCGTTCGTCGAGCGCCTGCGCGCCGGTGACGAGCTCGTGATGGGCAACCGCTTCCGCGGCGGCATCGGCCCCGGCGCCATGCCGCCGCTGCACCGGTACCTCGGCAATCCCGTCCTGACGACGATCGGGCGCGTGCTCTTCGGCAGTCCTTGCAAGGACTTCCACTGCGGCCTGCGCGGCTTCTCGCGGCGCGCGATCCAGGGCCTCGACCTGCGCACGACCGGCATGGAGTTCGCCAGCGAGATGGTCGTCAAAGCGACGCTGCGCGGCCTCCGCATCAGCGAGGTCCCGACGACGCTCAAGAAAGACGGCCGCTCGCGCCCGCCGCACCTGCGCAGTTGGCGCGATGGTTGGCGGCACCTGCGATTCCTCCTGATGCTGAGCCCGCGGTGGCTGTTCGTGGCCCCGGGAGGTCTGCTCATCGCCCTCGGCCTGCTCTTGATGGGGCTCGTTCTGCCGGGGCCGTTCGAGGTCTCGGGTGTGCGGCTCGACGTGCACACGCTCGTCGTCGGTGCGGCCTTGCTGGTGCTCGGGACGCAGACGATCACGTTCGGTGTGCTCGCAAAGCAGTTCGGCGTGAACGCGGGGATCCTGCCAGACTCGCGCGGAGCCTCACGCTTGCGGGGGCTCTTTGCGCTCGAACGCGCCGTGATCGTGGGCTTCTCGGTCTTTGTGCTGGGTTTCGGCTTCCTGGTCGCCACGGTGACGTCGTGGAGCGCTGGCGGCCTCGGTGACCTCGACTACCAAGTGACGATGCGGCAGGTCGTGCCTGCGGTGACCGCCATGACGCTCGGTCTGCAGCTCGTGCTGTCCGCGTTCATGAGCAGCGTGCTGGACCTCAACACGGTGCGCGAGCGCTGATTCAGAGCCCGTGGACCTCGCCGACCGCATCCTGACGCTGATCGGTGTCGCAGCGGCGTCGGCGCTCGTGGCTCCGCGGCCCCTGCGGCGCGCGCTCGATGGGGGCTTGAAGCTCGCGGGCTGGTTCGGGCGCGCGCCGCGCCTCTGGGTCTCGATGGTCGGCGTCGTGGGGTTCATCGCGCCGTTCCTGGGCGCCCATTACGTGCGCTGGCCCGTGCCCAGCATCCACGACGAGTTCGCGTACTTGCTCACCGCCGAGACGTTTGCGAGCGGCCGTGCCGCGATGCCGACGCACCCGTTCTGGGAGCACTTCGAGACGTACCACGTCATCCATCAGCCCACGTACGCCGCCAAGTATCCGCCGGGGCTCGCGCTGCCCTTTGCGCTAGGTGAGGCGCTCTTCGACGAGCCGCGGTACGGACTCTGGCTGCAAGGCGGAGCGCTCGCGGCGGCGGTCGCGTGGATGTTGTTCGGGTGGCTGTCGCCGCGGCTCGCGGTGATCGGCTCGTTGCTCGCGATCGGACGCTACACCCTCGCAGGCCCTTGGGTGCAGACCTTCTACAACGGCGCGCTCGCGGGGATCGGCGGCGCGCTCGCGCTGGGCGCGCTCGGCCGCCTGCTGCGTCGCCCAGCTGACCCGCGGATGGGGTCAGGCATCGCGCTCGGTGTGGGGTTCGGGCTGCTCGCGGGGACGCGACCGTTCGAGGGGCTCGTGCTCGCTGTGCCGTGCGCTGTGGCACTGCTCGCGTGGCTGGGGCGCCGGCTGAGGACCGGCCAGGGGCGTGCGACGCTGCGGGTGTTCGCGCCGGCGGCTGTGGTCGTCTTTACTGCGATCGGTGGGATCCTGCTCTACAACCGAGCGGTGACCGGCGATCCCCTGCGTTTGCCGTACACGGAGTACGACCGCCAATACTCTGTCTATCCGCCGTTCCTGTGGCAGGCGAAGGCTCCGGAGCCCCAGTTCCGGCACGATGTGCTGCGCGAGTTCGCACTCGGTTTCCAGGCGGGGGACTACGGAGCCTGGGGCGACGCGCGCCAGATGGCTTGGCTCGTCGGCGAGCGCGGCTACGAGCTGGCGCGCGACTTCGCAGGCTGGCCGCTCTTCCTCCTGTGCGCTGCATACCTGCTGCGCCCGCGGGGAAAGGGGGTCCGGTTCCTCGCGATCGTGGGAGTGTGTGCCTTCGCTGCGCTCTGTACGACGACCTACATCGAGCCCCGTTACGCGGCGCCGGTCGTCTCCGCGATGGTGGCCGTGGCGACGGTCGGCCTCGACAACCTGCGTAGAGCGGGGTTGCGGCGACGCGGACCCGCGTTCGGTGTGGCGGCGCTCGCGGTCGTCCTCGGGACGGGGGCGCTCACGTGGAACGACTTCCACACCCCGCCGATCTCATGGTTCGGCCGGATGCGCGCCGACGTCGTCGCTGGGATCGTCCGGCACCCTGGGGAGCACATCGTCTTCGTGCGCGTCGCACCCGGGCATTCACCGCACCACATCTGGGTCACGAACGGCGCCGACATCGACGGGCAACGTGTGATCTGGGCGCGCGACCTCGGGACGGAGCGCAACGCGGCGCTCGCGGCGCGTTATCCCGAGCGCACGGTCTGGACACTGACGTCGGGAGACCTGCTCGTCGACGGACCAGAGCTCCAGCGCGGACTGCCGCCCGCGGCGCGCTGAGGACCGCGCGGGGCCTCCCCCCCCAAACGCCCACGCGCTGGTCCCCTGCGCTCGAGCGCGGGGACCAGCGCGTGGCCGTCGGGGCGTCTCCTCTTACAATGGAGACGGCCCGGCAGAGCCCGCGGAGCGGACTCTGCCGGGCCGCGCTCGACTCACTCGAACGTCACGGCGAGGCCGCGCGTCATGTTCGACGAGTTCTGCTCGCGGTGCAGGAACTGGAAGTTCCAGGTCTCACCGGGCATCGCCGAAGCGGTGCTGCCCATACCGACCGGGATCGCGGCGGCGTTGACCGGCATCTGCGCCACACCCATCGGCGACACGGCGACTGCGTTCGAGTAGCGCGCGAAGTTGTTGCCGAGCAGCAGGTTGCCCTGCGAGCCACCCGGGTTCGCCGTAAAGCCCTGCTGGCGGCTGACCAGGAACACGCCGATCGTGTTCGGCGGGAGGTTCGAGGCGCGCAACGTCAGGTTGTTGAACTGGCGGTAGCTGGAGCCACGGCCCTCGAGCATGCCGACTTGACCCGAGCTGTTGAAGGTCGCCTGGCCGTAGGTCGTGCCGACGACACGCACCGACTCCGCGACGTTCAGGTCGTTGGCGTTCGGCTGGCCCGGGCGGGCCAGGTGGAAGCGGTCCATCTTGAAGCCGAACGAGCGGGCCGCGTACGAGATGCGGTGCGTGCCGGCGCTGAGCCAGAACGAAGCCTGCGGGAAGCCCGGGGCCTCGGTGCGGCTCTCCCACGTCCAGTTACCGACGTAGGGGAGGCTGGTGTAGTTGTTCGAGAAGACCTTGTCCCAGTGCCCGTTGTCCATCTTGACCCAGACATCGTTCTCTTCGGTCGGGTCCGGGTTCTCGTGGCGGTTGCGGATGTAGAGGATGTACGTCCCCGGGTTCGTGACATGGAAGTCGAACGAGAAGACGCCGGCGACGCCAGGCTGGGCGAAGAGGTTCGGCCCGGTCCAGACGCGGTAGTTCTGACCGGTGAAGCCGCCCGTCTGGGTGCTCTCGAGCCATCCAGCGTTCGGGGCGGACTCGAACTGGACCGCGACGAGTCCGTTCTGCTCGAGGTAGACACCGCCTTGGGCGGCAGCGACGGGAGCGGCGGCGAGCGCGAGGAGGCCGAGGGCGAGCAGGCGGCCAGCGACGTGTTGCTTGAGGCTCATGGTGTGCGTGGATGGAGGCGCGGGGGGGGCGCCGGGTCGGGAGAGAGAGAGGTGGGGCGCCGGGGCCCTGGGAGGGGCCGAAGCGGCGAGTCCGTCTACCTAGTTTGGCCCGATCCCGGGTGATCTAGCCCCGTTCGCAGGGCGCCGGTTCCGGGACCGCCCCAGGTGTTCCCCACCAGGGTACGTACAAGGTCGCAGAAGCCCTGCGTCAGTGCATGTCCACACGGTTTCCTCTGGAGAGGTTCCGGCGGCGAGCTCTCCGGGGCCCACCGGAACGCTCGTTCTAGGCCCCATAACGTACCCGCCGAGTCCAGCCTTGGCCCCCACCCGCGGGTCCTCGGGCTGGCACCCGGTCGAACGGTGCCAGGTTCGACTTGGCGCGCGCCCGCCCCCTCTCACTCGCCAGCACCCTCGCGCGCGCACGCCAAGTCGTACCTGATACCGTTCGACGCCCACTGCGGCAGCCCGATCCACACCGCCGCGCCAACGCGCCTGCCCCCCGATCCCCCGCTCAGCGCTGCCGCTCGAACGTCGCCACGACCGGACGATGGTCCGAGGCCAGCGCCTCCGGCACCACCACCGCTCGCGCTGGCTGCCACTGCTCCTTCGGGCCGGCGAACAGGAAGTCGATCTCCATCTCCGGCGTGTCCGAGGGCCACGTAAACCGCGCGTCGTCGGGTTTCTGCGCGCCGACGAACGACGCCTCGAACAACCCGAGGGTCCGCGAGCCTGGCCGATCGTTGAAGTCGCCGAGCAACACAAACGGCCGCTGCAACACCCCGAGCCGCGCAGCGACCTCGGAGGCTTGCGCGAACCGGAACCCGTCGTCGTCGACCCAGTCGAAGTGCACATTGACCACGGTCAGCACCTCACCGTCCGGCAACCGCACATCCACCGCAAGCGCGATGCGCGGCTCGTTTCCGACCGGCAGGGCGATGCTCTGCACATCGACGATGGGATACCGCGACAAGAGCCCCATCCCGTAGTGCCCCCCATCGAGCCCCATGAACGCGCCGAACGCCGCGTGCATGTCGAGCTCCGCTCCGAGCGCCTCGGCCTGATTCACACGCCCGCTGCGACCGACGAGGTGATCGACCTCCTGGAGTCCGATCACATCTGCGTCGAGCGCGCGCAGTGCGCGCGCTGTGCGCTCGAGATCGACCTGACCGTCCATACCGCGACCATGGCGGATGTTGGCGGTCGCAGCCCGCACGCCCTTCGTCGGCGGCGCGCTCTGCCAACCGAGCTCTGCAAAGACCCCGGCGTGGTCCGACGGGAACCCCTCGGGGTGCACATCGAGGATGCGCGCCGCCACCGGCGTCAGCGCCCCGCCGCGCAGATGGACAAAATCGATGCGGTCGGCCTCTTGGTCGGCGAAGCGCGGCGACCACGTGCGATCGGCGCTGCGCTGGACTCGCGGATGCAACGCGCGGTACACGTCGAGATACTGCCCGGCGAGCGCGAGGCTCGTCGGCCACCGCACCACCGCACCGTGCTGGTCGCGCGCGAGCTCGGTGTAGTCGAGGTGCGACATCGCGTTGAAGTCCCCCATCAGGATGACCGGCACCCCGCGGTACGCCTCTGTGCCGAGCCGCGTGTCGATCGCCGCGTGGATCGCGCCGAGCTCGCGCGCCGAGGACGCACACGCTGCGAGCAAGGACTCTCCCTCGCGCCCCGCCCGCGTGCCCGGCGCCCAGATCTCATCGTCGTACGGCAACCAGACCGAATACACCGCCACCCGCCCCTGCGGTGCCTCGACGAGCGCACCGACACAATGGAACGGCGTGTGGACGGAGAGGTCCTCGGCGATCGGGTAGCGGCTCAGCAGCGACACGTTCGTGCCGCGTGCGTGCAGGTGCAGCCCGAGCGCCTCTGCGAGTCGCTCCCCCGATCCGTAGGTCTCCTGGAGCGCCACCACATCGGCGCCGCTCTCTCGGATCACGTCCGCGACCTTGCGCGGCCCGACCTCATCACCGTCTTCGCGGCCGCCGTGCCAGATGTTCCACGTCAGCACCTTCAGCGTCTCGGGCTCGGCTGAACTCTGCGCAGCGAGGCAAACGAGCGCCAGCCAAACACTCACAGCGACACCTCCGTCAAACGTCCGCCGAAAGCCTCGGCGAACTTCGTCCACGACTTCGCCAGCGTCTTGCTGCCGCCGAAGAGCACCACGTCCACGGCGACACCGCTCAACCGATGTTCGCGTGCGTAGAGGAGCTGCATCAGCTCGACGTGCCAGCGCTCACCGCCCGACGGCGCACCATCGGAGAGCAACACGAGGGTGTCCACCTCCGGATCCTCGAGCGCCCGCATGAACGCGCCCCAGATATCCCCTTTGCCGCGGGTCGTGTTGCGCTCGAACGCCTTGAGCGCCTCGGCGATGTTCGCCGGCGTGGCATCGACGAGGCCGTTGGACCAAGGCCACGGTGTGTCATGGAACGGCAGCACGTTGAACCGCGCTGTCGGTGGCAGGCCTTCGAGCGCCTTGCGCAGCTCGCGTTCGACACGCGCTTTGCGCGATTCGCCGTTGGCGACGGTCCACATCGACCCCGACATGTCGATCACGAACGTCACCCGATCGGAGCGCACGGCGTGCCCGACGAACGTCGTCGTGCGCTCTTCCTCTGCAGCGCTCGAAGGAGCCTCTGCTGCATTCGCAGCTGTGAGCCGGTCCGGCCCGTCTGGCAGCGTATCGAGCCACGCTTGCCACGGGCGCGCATTCGCGCCATGCCGCAGCCCCGACACCGCGCGCAGCCCGTCGACGATGTCGGCGGCGATGCGCCGCCGTGCCTCCTGCGGTAGGTGTGCCGCGAGGCATTGCCAAGCGGCCTTGTCGCCCCGCTCGCGGAGCCGAGCGACCGCGCGAGCGCGCACACGCGGCTCGGGGTCGTCGAGGGCGGTGCGCAGTCGCTCCATGGCGGCCTCCGGCGCGGCGCGCAGCGTCGCATCCAGCGCCGCCACAGCGACCACGGAATCGTCTTTCGCTTTCACCGCCGCGGCGGCCTTGCGTGCGGCCCCAGCGTCGAGCTCCGCAAGCGTGACGAGCGCCGCAGCGCGTGTCGCAGCGTCTCCGCGGTCGGCGAGGCGTGTGACGGTTTTGACGAGCGCGTCGCGCTCCCCCGTCAAACGCCCCGCGGCCGCAGCGAGCCCCAGCGACTCGACAGCGGTCCGCAGCGCGCGCGGGTCGCGCTCCTTGAGCAACGCGTTCCAACGCTCGGCCTCGAACTGCACCGCCATCCGACCGAGCGCCTCGAAGGCGCGCAAGCGCACCAGGGCGCTCCGGTTGCCCTGTACCTGCCGCGCAAACGCGAGCTCCGCCGAGCGCTCCTCCTGAATCGCACCGAGCGCGAGCTGCGCTTCATCCGCCACCATCGGCTCGCTGTCTTCGAGGCCGCGGGTGAACAGCACGGCGTACGCCTGGAACGAGCCGATCGCGGCGAGCGCCTGCACGGCTCTGCGCCGGTCGCGGGGCTCGCGTGCGTCGAGGCCCTTCACCGCCTCGCCGAGCGATTGCCCCGCGTCCTGAGTCACCGGCGGCGACGCCGACCGCCCGCCTGCGTGGACCGCAGACGACGTCACCGCCAGACACAGCGCGCCGAAGACGAGGCCCGCCCTCATCGCCGCACCTCGTAGCGCTGGTCCGTCTGGGGCGTCAGAGTCCCGCCAGCGAACGCGTATTCGAGCATGTCGCGCAGCACCACGAAGTCGAGCTCCCGCGGCGCGGCTGCCGCGAGCTCCTTGAGTCCGTCGTTGCCTTCGGCGAGGAAGCTGTTCGTCGTGACTTTGTAGCGCCGCGCTGGATCACAAGGCTCCGCGCCGACGCGCAGCTCGACAAACCGCGCTTTGCCCGCTTCCATCCGCACGACCACGACGAGCCCGCTGAACTCCAGGGCGCGCGCGTCCTCGTCCTCGACCGAGCGCCGGAAGATCTCGATCAGCGTCGCGCCATCGAGCTCGAGCGTGACGAGGTGGTTGCCGAACGGCAGGATGCTGAAGAGGTCGCGCCGCGTGACCGGCCCCGCAGGCAGCGTATTGCGGATGCCCCCGCGGTTGTGCAGCGCGATCGGCGCGCCGCTGCGGGCGCGCATCAGGTCCGTGATGAAGTTGCCTGCGCTCGTGTTGACGAGCGGCCGGCGCGATTGTTCGAGCGGACCGCCGAGGACACCGACCACTTGGTCCATCGACTCCGCCGCGCGCTTCGCGAGCGCGGCGCAGCGCTCGTCGACGAGCGTGTTGCGATCCTCCGCACCCGGCTCGTCATAGAGGTCCATGAGGCGCGCCGACTTGCGGACGACCCGCCCCTCTGCATCGAACCAGAGATCGACGCGACCGAGGGCGCTCGCTTTGTCGCCCGCTTGCACGACGAGCGTCGAGCCTTCGTCGACTCCCTGGCGCAGGTACGTGTGGGAGTGCCCGCCGACGACGAGGTCGAGCCACGGGTGCGCGATCGCGAGCGCGCGTTCGTGCTCGACGCCGAGGTGGCACACGGGCAGGATCCAATCGACGCTGTCACCGAGCTCGGACTTCACACGCGCGAGCGCCTCTGCGGGCGGCTCGAACACGAGCGCGCGTGTACTGGCATGGGTGATGTCGGGTGTCACGGGCGTCAAGAGCCCCACGAGCGCGATGCGCAGCCCGAGCCGCTCGACGACTACGGAATCGCGCGTGCCGGGGATGCGCTGGCCCTCGGCATCGCGCACGTTCGCGAGCAACGCGCGCTCGCCCATCACCGGCAGGAGCTCGCGCAGGACGTCGACGCCATGGTCGAACTCGTGGTTCCCGACGACGAGCGCGTCGTGGCCCGCGAGCGCGAGCGCTTCCAGGAAGCCGCGTCCGCGCTCCAAGTGCCCCTCGGGTGTGCCCTGGAACCAGTCGCCGCCGTCGACGAACAGCACCGCCGCACCGGACGCCTCGGCTTCACGCCGCTCGCGCAGGACGGTCGCGGCGAGCCGCGGCAACCCGCCGGAGTCGGGCAGCGGATCGACGTCCTTCAGCCACGTCGCCGGCCGTGGCAAGACCTGGCCATGGATGTCGTTGGTGTGGAACACCACGAGGTGGCGCAGCTCCCCTTGCTGCCCGAGGGCCGCGGCGGTCAGGGACCCCGCGAGAGACAGAGACAGGGACAGGAACACAAACACGAGAGCGATCCGTCGGCGCATACGCGTCGCATTGTAGGACAGCAGCGCGCTCCCCCGTGCGAAGCGTGCGTCAAGCTCGGACACCGCGGCGACCGGACCCGCTTCGGGTCAAGTGGAGCGGCGCGGGGGCCCGAAGCCGAGGGTGGAGCTCTGGCCGCGACCGTGCTTCCGGACCACAAGGGTCCGGCGGAGGCGGCCCTGTCCCCGTCCGAATCACCCCCACATGCGCCGCACCTCCTCCGCTCGCACGCTCTCACTCCTCGCCGCCGGGTGCGCGGCCCTTGTCAGTTGCGGTGGGGAGACCGCAGAAGTGGCTCAGACGCCGGCCGTAACCAAAGCCAGCACCGTCGTGCCGCCGCCCAAGCCGAAGACCGAGGTCGCCGCGCCCACGATGCCCGTGCGGCCAGCGTTCGAACCGCTGCAGCTCGTGCCGAGCGACACCGTAGCGGTTGTCCGGATCGCCTCGATGGAGGCGCTCGAGGACACGATCCTGAAGGTCAGCGCCATCGCCGAGCGCACGGGCCAACCGGTGCAGCTCCGCGAAGACCTGATGGCGCTCGCTGCGCTCGCGGGTGTGGATTGGCAGAAGGTCCGAAAGAGCGAGCCGCTCATCTTCGCGGCGCGCTGGCCCAAGGCCGCGACCGAGCCGACGATCGTCGCGTACGCACCCCTTCCAGGCGCCATCAACGAGCCAGGTCAAGTGGCGCGCCAGACGGCGATGGACGGTGGCTATGTCGCGCTGACCCTCGACAACAGCCCCGCGCCGAACGCCGCGCCGCCGGCTTGGTGCGAGAGTATGGCCGCCGAGGCCAGCTCGGAGCTCGTCCGCGCGCACGTCGACGTGCGCAGCCTGATGCGGCGCTTCGGCCCATCGCTGCCGGTCTGGCTCGGATCACTCACACCGAGCGAAGGGCTCACGCCAGAGCAGAAAGAGGAGTTTGCGCTGCGAGACGCCGCGCTCATGGAGGCTCTGAAGACGTGCCTCGCCCTCGATGTCGCGGTGAATGTCGACAGCGGCAAGCTCGCCTTGCGCAGCGAGATCCAACTGGAAGAGGGCCCGATCGCGGCTCAAGCCTCAGAGCGCGGCAACAACCTCAACGCCCTCGTGCGGCACCTCTCGGCCGATACGCCGCTGGTCGGCGCGATCGCGTTCGACACCGCACATCAAGCGATCGATCAAGGAGTCATCGGCGGCGCGATGGAGTGGATGGCGCCGCTCCAGGCGGTCGTCGATGCCGTCGAAGGAGCGCTCCCTGAGTTCCTCGGGAGCTTCGAGCCTGGCGCTGTCACGCTGATCGATCCGACGCCAGGTGCGATGCACTTGGCGATCGTGCTGCAAGCGCGCGATACATCGATCGCTGGCACTGCGCTGGGGCGACTGCTCGGCTCGATCGACTTCGAGACGGTCGGGCTCGATCTGTCACTGCCTGTGCGCTCGCGCCTCGGGAACGCGGTGGTCGAGGACTTCACGATCCGCCTGGACGGGCGCAGGCTGGACTTCGACGCACGCTCGCAGATGCGAGAGCTCTTCGAGGCGTTCCTCGGCGGGCCACACATCCACCTCTACATGGCGACCTCGGGGCGCGAGATGATGCTCGTCCTGGGCGGCGCGAATTCTGGGACCGAAGCGCGCCTGCGCGCGTTCACGGCTCCGAAAGGCGCGCCGCCGGAGCTGCAGGCCGCGGTCGAGGCGCTCGGGAACGCGAACCCGGGTCAGGTCTGGCGCGTCGATGCCGCGCGCCTCGTGACCCTCGGAGCCGAGTTCGCGGCCGCTGCGGTCGGGGGCTCGCCCGCCGCCGCCCGCCGCGACGCGCTGCGCGCCGCGCCATCGCTCGGCAGCGTCCCCGTGCTCCTCTGGGGTGGGGTGCGCACGGATCGTGCGTTCGGGGGCTGCGAGGTGAACCTCGACGACCTCGAGCGGGCGTTCCGGGTGCTGGGCACTCGCTGAGGGCCCGGCCGCGCCGCGCTCAGGGGGCCAGGACGGGCCCCCTACGCGATTTCTGCCCGGATTCCCCAAGGTCCCGCGCCGCTGTCCGTGGAGGATGCGAGCCCCCGAGGCCCGCCCATGCCCCACGCCGAGTCGCAGCCGACGACACACTGGATCCACGCTGCCCTGGAGCGCTACGAACGCGAGCTCGTGCGCTACGCGGCGCGTCTGCTCGGCGACCTCGAGCGGGCCCAGGACGTGGTCCAGGAGGCCTTTCTGCGCCTCTGCAAGGAGCCGCGGGCCGCGGTCGAGGGCCGGACGGCGGAGTGGCTCTTCCGCGTCACGCGCAACCTGGCGATCGACACGCGGCGCAAGGAAGGTCGGATGAACCCGCTGAGCGACGAAGACCACACGCGGCCGGACGAGCGCTCGGCCGCCCCCGACGAGGCGCTCGAACAGCGCGACACGGTCGCGTTCGTTCTAGAGCGCCTCGCTCGTTTACCCGCCAAACAGCGCGAGGCGCTGCGGCTGAAGTTCCAGGCCGAGCTCTCCTACAAGGAGATCGCCGAGGTGATGGGCGAAACGGTCGGCAACGTGGGCTGGCTGATCCACGTGGGTCTCAAGGGACTGCGCGCGAAGCTCTGCGTCGAAGGAGAGTTGCTGTGAACGAACGCGTCGACCGATCGGAGGATCCGCGCCTCAGCGCGTTTGCATGCGATGAGCTCCAAGGTGCCGAGCGCGAGCTCGTCGCGCGCTTCGTCGCGGAGGATCCCGCCGCGCGCGCGGCCGTGAATGAGCTGCGCGAGACCGCAGCGGCCCTGCGCGCGGCGCTCGCGAGCGAAGCGAGCCCGGGCCTGTCGACCGCGCGCCGGGCCGTGATCGAGCAGATGGCGCGCGCTGCGGCCAGCGCGGAACAACCACAGCACCAGGTCGCGGCGCGGCGGCGGGCACAGTGGCGCCCGCGGGCTTGGCTGGCGCTCGCGGTGGCTGCGGGCCTCGCGCTGACGGTGACCTTGCGGGTCGATCCGAGCGGGGACTCGAGCGCGGATACGCTGTCGGCTCGCCTCGAGCTGCCGCCAGAGGCTCCTGCGCCGGGACTCCTTGCAGCGGGGGCAACTGAGCCCGAAGCAGTGCAGGTGTCCGCCGCTGCGGAAGCGCCCTCTGCGCCGCCCCTGCCTGCGATGGACTCGGAGCCGAGCACGCTCGGAGCCCTCGAAGAGTCCTGGGCGAAGGGCGAGGCCGATGGATTGAAGGTCGGGCGAGTCGCCCCCCATCAGCTCGCCGTGCTCGGCGCGGAGGACCCGGCTGGGACCGCGCGCGGACAGGACGCAGCGGCTGCCTCGGGTTTACTCGAGGCTCCGGGTCCCCTGGAACAGGCGACGGCGCCGGGGGCCCCGCGCGAGGCGCTGCTCGGTGCGGTCCCCGACGCGGCGCGTCCGAGGGCTGAGCAAGACCAGGGTGCCATGCGCAGCCTCGTGACTCCGAAAGCGGGCGGTGCGCGCGGGGAGAGCCCGTTCGTCGCCGTCGCGCTCCAAGCGGTGACTCCGATCGCGCTCGCTGTCGGGCGCACGGACTTGGTAGAGCTCGAGCGCTCGCTCGCCGATCGGGCCCGCGGCGTCGGCCGCGGCGCAGTGCAGATCGAAGCGCTGCTCAACACGTTCCCGTGCGCGTCGGTGGCTCCGACGGCGAAGGGCGAACATCCGCTCGCGGTGCACACGGCCGTGACCCGTGCGCCGTGGCAGCCGGCCCACCGCCTCGTGCACGTGACCCTGACGCTGCTCGCGAAGGAGCCGAGCGCGCCCCGTGCGCTCTCGTTCGCGGATGTGGAGCTCGAGGTCGCCTGGGACGCGGCCCGCGCCGGGTCCGTGCGGCTCTTCGGCGACGCGCCGGCGGCGGAGCTCGCGCCCGGGGCGGCAGCGGACGCCGCTCCAGGGGCCACCGGGGCGAGCCGCGGTGGCGCGGCGTCGACGTTCGTCGCGCTGCTCGAAGTCAGCCAGGCTCCGGGCGCCGAGCCCGGACGGATGGGCACCCTGCGCGTGCGCTACGTGCGTCCGAGCGACGGAGTTCGCCAGAGCTTCGAGGTCGAGGTGCGCGACACGGGCGCCGCGTTCGCAGAGGCGAGCGACGACACGCGCTTCGCAGCAGCGGTCGCCGCGTTCGGGATGGTGCTCGGCGACTCACCTTTCCGAGGTACGGCGACGCCCGAAGAAGTCCGGAGTTGGGCCGCGGGGGCCCTCGGAACGGCCCATGCCGCGGCGCGCGCGAAGCTGATCGAGCTCGCGGAGCTCGCCGCGCAGAAGTGAGCTCGGCCGCCGTGGCCGAACTGCGCGCGTCACGGTAGCCTCAGGCCATGTCGGTCGCGGCCCCCCCCGCCGTCGCTGTGCGACGGATCGTGCTGGTGCAGACGCACCAGCCGTTCGAGCAGCTCACCACGGTGCACCCCGTCGGGCTCCTTTCGCTGGCGGCGGTCGCCCGCAGCCGCGGCTACGGAGACGTGCACGTGCTCGACATGAAAGCGCGGCGCTTGTCCCCGGAGCAGGCGATCGAGGAGCTCGTCGCGCTCGCGCCGGACGTCGTAGGACTCTCCGCGATGACCTTCGAGGCGAAGTGCCTGCACAGCCTCGCGCGGCTCGTGCGCGAGCGCTTGCCGCGCGCCAAGGTCCTCGCGGGTGGCCCACACCCGAGCGTGGCCGCCGACGATGTCCTGGCGGACCCGGCCGTCGACCTCGTGATCCGCGGTGAAGCCGAAGACAGCTTCCCCGCGGTGCTCGATGGCCTCGCGGAAGGGCGCAGCGATTGGACCGACGAGCGCGGTGTCTCGTGGCGCCGGCCCGACGGCTCCATCGTGCACGAACCCGACCGCGCGCCGCCCGACGACCTGGATCTCCTGCCGATGCCAGCTTGGGACCTCGTCGATCACGCCGCCTACCGCGACAAAGAACGCAGCGGCGTCATCCGCACCGCGGGCGATTTTGCGACGCTCTTCTCGTCGCGCGCGTGCCCGTGGCGCTGCACGTACTGCCACAACTCGTACGGGAAGACCTTCCGCGAGCGCTCCGCCGAGAGCGTGCTCGCCGAGATCGACCACCTCGTCGCGACCTACGGCGTCAAGGAGCTCGTGTTCCTCGACGACATCTTCAACTTCCGCCCCGCGCGCGCGAAGCTCATCGCGCGCGGCCTCATCGAGCGCGGTTACGACCTGCGGCTGTCGTTCCCGAACGGCTTCCGCGGCGACCACTTGGACGAAGAGCTCGTGGATCTCTTGAAGGCGGCGGGCATGTACCGCTGCATGATCGCGGTCGAGTCCGCGGTGCCGCGCATTCAGAAGCTGTCGAAGAAGAACCTGAAGATCGACAAGGTGCGCCACATCGCCGAGTACTGCGCGCAGCGCGGTGTCCTGGTGCACGGCGCGTTCATGATCGGCTTCCCGACGGAGACGGAGGCCGAGATGCGGCAGACGATCGACTGGGCCGTCAGCTCACCGTTCCACACCGCGGCGTTCTTCCGCGTGATCCCGTTCAAGGGCACGGAGCTCTACGGCCAGGCTCGAGCGAGCGGCGCGTGGCTGCCCGACGACTGGACGGCGTACGAGCCCTACCGCAGCGACATCAATCTGTCGGAGGTGCCGGAGGCGAAGGTCACGAAGCTGCGCAAGCAGGCGTACCGCCGCTTCTATCTGCGCCCGGGGCGGCTCTGGAGCATCCTGAAGCTCCTGCCGAACAAGCGCACGAACCTGCCGGTGCTGGCCACGCTCTTCGCGCGCCGCGCGTGGGCGCGCTGAGGCCGCGACCGTCGCGTCACGGCGCCAGCGCACCGACCGCGCCTTCGACGGCCGCGACGAGGCGGCCCGACGCGACACACTCGCGCGCCGCCGCGAGATCGGGGTGCAAGTAGCGGTCCTCTGCCAGCGGCGCGACGACCTCGCGCACGCAGGCGTGGGCCGCCTCGGCGCCGCGCCCCGCGCGCAAGCTGCGGTGGAACTCGCGGCCCTGCGCGGCGCACACGAGCTCGATGCCCAGCACCGCCTCGACGTTGTCCAGGATCGTCGCCGCTTTGCGCGCGGCCGTGATGCCCATGGACACGTGGTCTTCCTGGTTCGCGCTGGTCGGGACCGTGTCGACGGACGCCGGGTGCGCGTGCACTTTATTCTCGCTCGCGAGCGCTGCGGCCGCGTACTGCGCGATCATCAGGCCCGAGTTCAAGCCGGGTTTCGGCGAGAGGAATGCCGGCAGCCGCGACAGGTCCGGGTTGACGAGCTGCTCGACACGGCGCTCGGACACGTTCGCGAGCGTGCACGCCGCGAGGCCGATGTAGTCGAGCACCATCGACAGCGGCTGGCCGTGGAAGAGGCCCGCGCTGAAGACCTCGCCCTTCTCGGGCACGACGAGCGGATTGTCGGTGACGGCGTTCAGCTCCGCCGCGATGACGTCGGTGACGTGCTGTGCCGCAGTCTTGAACGCGCCGTGGATCTGCGGCATGCAGCGCAGCGAGTACGGATCCTGCACACGATCGCAGGCCGCGTGGGACGCCAGGACCTCGGAGCCCGCGAGGCACGCGCGCACGTTCGAGGCGGTGCGGCGCTGGCCCTCGTTGTTCTTGAAGCGCGCCAGGATGTCGTCGAACGGGCGCAGGCTGCCCTGCAGCGCCTCCAGCGACAGCGCGCCGATGACGTCCGCCGCCTTGGAGACGTTGGCCCCGCGCAGGACCGCGGAGACGCCCCAGGCTTTCATGATCTCCGTGCCGTTGATGAGCGCGAGGCCCTCTTTGGCTTCGAGGACGAGCGGCGCACGGCCGATGCGCGCTAGGGCCTCACGTGCGGGCAGCCGCACGCCAGCGACGGTCGCGTGGCCGTAGCCCATGTACGCCGCGACCATGTGCGAGAGCGGCGCCAAGTCGCCGGACGCGCCGACGGAGCCCTGCTGCGGGACCTCGGGCACAAAGCCTGCGTTGAAGAGCTCGACGAGCTCGTGCACGAGCGATTCGCGCACCCCCGAGACCCCGCGCAGAAGGCTGTTCAAGCGCAGGACCTGCGCGATCCGCACGAGCGACGCAGGCATCGCCGGGCCGACACCGACGCTGTGCGACAGCACGAGGTTCACCTGCAGTTGGCGCAGGTCCGCGGCGGGGATCGCGACGCTCTTCAGCTTGCCGAAGCCGGTGGTGAGCCCGTAGACGACCTCGCCGCGCGCGAGGCGCTCGTCGACCATGCGGCGCGAGGCGCGCACGCCGTCGAGGCAGCGCTCGCCGATCGCGAGCCGCAGCGAGTCACCGCGGAGGAGCGGCGCGAGGTCGTCCAGGCCGAGGGAGGTTCCGTCGAGGGTCAGCGTCTGCATCGGGGCGAGCAGGATAGCGCCCCCCCGGCTCAACCCCCGAGCGCGCGCCGCCGTTCGTCCTCGGTCTGCCCCTCGCGCGCCCCTTTCGGGAGCGGCGCGGTCAGCTCCGCAGGCTCCGCGCCGACCTCGACGACCTGGCGGCGGATGACGTCCTCCCCCTCCCATTGGGCGTGCACGCGCCAGGTCCCGAGCTCGAGGCCTTCGACGACAAACGGCTCGCCCGGGCGCAGCACGACGGGCTCGAGCGGGCGCCCGGCGATGCGCGCTTCGATCGGCAGCCCCTGGAAGTGGTCGAACACGAAGCGCAGCGCGCCGCCGTCGGTGGGCACGGGTGTGAGCTCGAGCGTCAGCTCGACCCCCGGCGCGCGCACGAGCGCCGCGCCCCGCCAGCGGCCGTCGAACGTCTCCGCGACGACGTAGCGCCCTTCGGCGAGGCCGTCGTACGCCGTGAACGTGAACGCGCCGCGCCCGTCGGTGACGACGCGCTGCAGCGCAGCCGGAAGGTGCGGCAGCACGACCTCGTGCGCGTACATCGGCTTCTTGTCGAGCGCGGCCGTCGTCACGTGGTCGCGGTCGGGCGCTTCGAGCGTGACGGTCACCCCTTCGGCCGGGCGCCCTTCGCGCAGGACGCGGCCGATGATCGTCGGCGCCGCGCCGAGGCGCAGCTCGTGGCGCGTCACCGCGCCGGCCTGCAGGCGCACCTGCGTCGTCGGCGGCTCGCCGCGCGAGCCCGCGTGGAACACTCGCACGTGCAGGAGGTCTTCGGGCAGGTCGGGCACGACGACGCCGCGGCCGGGCGGCACCTCGACCGGCGACACCGCGTGCCAGGGGAACTCGCGCAGCGTCGTGCCGCCCGGACCGCCGGAGCCGCCCGCGGGCATGAGGTACACGAGCGCCGGCGTCGACATCGGGCCCGCGCTGCGCACCGCGAGCTCGAGCGACGCGCCGCGCCGCAGCGTGTAGACGTTGTTGCTGGCTTCGATCGTGACGCCGCGGGACAGGGCGAGCTCGCGCTCGATCGCGGCGAAGCCCTCCTTGCGCACGCTCGTCATCACCTTGCCGACGGTGACCGCGGGGAACGCCGCGCGCCCCGCGCTGTCGCTGTACGACACGGTCCCGTCGACGCGCACTTCGGCGCCTTCCACCGGCTTGCCCTGTGCGTCCTTCACGAGCACACCGACGAAGACCCGCTGGGAGAGATCGACCGAGAACGGCGTGCGCGAGAGCCGGCCGAGGCGGACGGGGCGCTCGCTGGTGACGCTGCCGACGCGCACGAGGACCGTGGAGAGGCCCTGCCAGAGGTCCGTGGCGCCGAAGCGCCCGCGGCTGTCGGTCACGAGCGTCGTACCTGCGTTCGGGCCGGCGAGGAACTCGATCCGCGCGCCCGGTGCGGGCCGCCCATCGACACCGGTGATGACCCCTTCGATCCCCGCGATCGCGCCCGCGCGGAAGGCCATCACGTCGTCCGACTTCGGCAGCGACGCGCGCGAGACGAGCGACAGCTCGAGCCGCAGGGGGTAGATCACGGTCGTCGCGGCCGAGCCCAGGGTCTCCGCGCCCGCTTCGGAGGCGCGGCTCGGGCCAGCCAGGTCGGCGGCGGGGGCCTCGGCGGGCTCGGAGGGCCGCGGCGCGATCGGCCCGAGGGGGGTGACGGGGGCGACGCTGCCCGGGTCCGTCGGGGCCGCCCCGCCGCCGCCGAGGATGGCGAACGCGCCGAGGCCGGCCGCAGCGAAGACCAGGAGGAGGCTCAGGAGGGCAGCGCGGGACATGCTCGGGCTCAGAGGGGGGCGGACGGGGCTGAGGGGCCTCCGCTCGGGCTGCAAACGGCGGGCCAAGGCTCTGTCTCGAAACGAGACACGAGCACCTCGGGGGGCGCGGGCGGACGGTCGAAGGGCAAGAGCAGGAAGCGGTCGCGGGGGCGCAGGGGGTCCGGGGGCCCGGGATCGGTACTGGGATCGGTGCCGTTGTCCGCTCCGGGGGCCGCGGGCGCGCCCGGGCCACCGCGCGCCGCCCGCGCGAGCCGGAAGCCGCTCTTCTCGAGCGCGCGCACGGAAGCCGTGTTGCCGGGGAAGACCTCGGCGCTGAGGGCGTCGAGCCGCAGGAGGTCGAAGCCGACGTGAACCAGGAGCCCGACGAGCTCGGTGCCGAGCCCGCGGCCGTGGAAGGGCACCCCGAGCCAATACCCGAGGTCCCCGTGACGCGGGTGGTCGAGGGTGCGCAGCGCCGCGGTGCCGATGGCCTGGCCGCTGGCGCTGTCTTCGACGGCGAAGTGGTAGTTCGCGCCGCGGCCCGCGCCGCCGAGCGCGCGCCACGTGCTGTAGGCCGCGGTGAGCTCGTCGCGGTCGCGCGGCCCCTGCCAACACAGCCAATCGAGCACGGGCCGGACGCCGTACACGAGCGGGAACAGCGCGGTCGCGTCCTCCGGCCGCACAGGGCGCAGCCGCACCCGCGGACCTCTGAGCGCGAGGGCGGCAAGGAGCGGGGGTTCGGACATCGGATCCGTCACAAGGGAAGCGGCGCGGCGGCCGATCCCTATCCTACTCCCCCTCCGGTCGCGCGCTGCGCCCTCCGGCCCACTCCTGCACTTCCGAAGTCCCATGTCGCACCACAAGGTCGCTGAGCTGCTCGGCGACGGCATCTCGGCCGAGCTCTCCGCGAGTGTCCACGCCGTCGCCGAAGCCCTCCCGTTCACGCTTGAGTTCGTCCCCGTCGACCTGAGCCACGAAAACCGCGAGCGGCGGGGCCTCGCGCTCTACGACGACGCTGCGGGGCTGGCGAAGGAGCTCGGGACGGCGATCAAGTATCCGACAGCGACGACGCGCGAGAGCCCCAACAAGGTGCTGCGCGAGCGCCTGCAGTTCTCGGTCATCCACCGGCCGGTCTGCACGATCCCCGGGCTGGAATCGAACTTCAAGCGCTCGATCGACATCGACGTCGTGCGCGTCGCGATCGGCGGCACGTACGACGATCCGGGGCGGCGCATCGGCCAGGACGTCGCGGTCTCGATCCGCGTGATCGAGCGCGGCCCGTCGCGCGCCGCCGCGCGCTTTGCGTTCAAACTGGCGCAGATCCGTGGCTCACACGTCGTCTCGACCAGCAAGTACACGATCCAGCGCGCGACGGACGGCCTCTTCGAGGAGGCCGTGCAGCGCGTGGCCGAGGACTATCCGACGGTGCCGCACCGGCAGGAGCTCTTCGACGCTCTGCTCGCGGGCATCATCATGAAACCCGAGCGCTACAAAGTGATCGTGTGCCCGAACGAGTACGGCGACTTCCTCTCGGACTCGGCGTGCGGCTTGATCGGGAGCGTCGGCCTCGGCGATAGCGCGAACTACTCGTTCGACAACGACGAGCGCGTCGTCACCGCGATGTTCGACCCCGCGGGCGGCACCGCGCCCGACATCGCGGGCAAGAACATCGCGAACCCGACGGCGGCGCTGTTGGCGCTCGCCAACATGGTCCGCCATCTGGGCCATGCGCGCGAGTGCGACGCGCTGCGCGCGGCGCTCTTGGGCGCGATCGCCGACGGGGAGTGCACGGCAGATGTCCGCGGCAAGCTCTCCACCACCGAGTTCACGCGCGTCGTCATCGATCGGCTGCGCTCCAGCCTGCGATGAACGAACGCGCCGTCCCGCGCCGCGTCTGGTCCAGCGCTGGCTGGATGATCGCGGGACGGCTCTACGGCTCCGCGTGCACGATCACGCTGCTATGGATCGCCGCCCGCGCGCTGGATGGTGCCGCGTTCGGGCGCTTGACCTTCTGGTTGGCGGCGTTCCTCGTCCTGGACGCGGCGGTGGACCTGGGCCTCGGCGCCGTCGCTGTGCAGCGCACCGCCGCGCAGCCCGACGACGTGCGCAGCGTCGTGCGCAGCGCGCGACGGGTCCGCGCGGTGACGGGTGCGTTGGGCTTCGCTGCGGTCTCGGGGTTCGTCTTCGCGAGCGGCGAGCCCGAGGCGCTCTGGATCGCCGCGGCGAGCCTCTATCCGCTCACCCACGCGCTGGAGGTGTCGACGCTCGCGTGGCGCAATACGCTGCGGTGGCGGACGCCGGTCGTGATTCGGGCCACCGCGGTGACGCTGAGCCTCTGCTTCGTGGGGCTGGCGGCAGCGTTCGAGCGCTCAGGGGCGGGGCCGTACCTGTGTGCGATCGCGCTCGGAAGTACGGTCGGAAATGTGCTGTTGCACACATTCGGCGCTCGCCACTTGCCGCCTGGCGCTGCGCCCGCCGCGCCCCTCGGCCCCCTGCTGCGCGCGGCGCTGCCCATGGGGCTCGCGGGGCTCGCGCAGCAGCTCTATTTCCACGTCGACAACGTCTTTGTGCGGTTCCACTGCGGCGAGGCCGCCGTCGGGCACTACAACGTCGCCGTGCGGGTCATGTCCCTCGGCATCAGCGGCGCGGTCCTCGCCAGCAGCGCGGCGTTGCCCTGGCTCGTCCGCGCACATGCCCGCGGCGCGCTGCGCTCCTCGGCGCTGCGACTCGCGGCGCCGCTCGCGGCGCTCGGAGCGCTCTTCGCCGCCGTGTTGTGGCCGCTGCGCGCGCAGCTCCTCGGGCTGTTCGGCGCCGAGTTCCGCGGCGCGGAGGGCGCGCTCGCCTGGCTGGTCCTGGCGCTGGTCGCGATCCACATCGGCGCGCCGCTGCTCACCGCGGTCGTCGCTGCGGGGCGGACGCTGCACGTCGCGGGGATCGCCGTCGGTGGGCTCGCGTTGAACGTCGGGCTCAATACGTGGCTCGTACCCCTGCACGGCAGCACCGGCGCCGCCGCAGCGACGCTCGCTACAGAGCTCGCCGTCGCCCTCGGCGCGCTCTGCGCTCTACCCCGCGAGGAGCAACGAACATGAGCGCGCTCCATATCGGCCTCGATGCGCGCCCCGCGCTCGTGAACCGCGAAGGGATCGGGCGCTACACACGGGAGCTCGTGCGTGCGCTGCTCGCGGTCGAGGGCTCGGAGACGCTGCGCCTCTTCGGCGCCACGCTAGCGAGAGCGCGCGCGGACGAAACAGAGCTCGGCCTGCCCCATCCGCGCGCTCGGCTCGTACGTTGGCGACTGCCGTCGAAGCTGGTCGCGCGGGGACTCGCGGTGACACGGCTCGGTGTCGATGACCTCATCGGCGGCTGTGACCTCTTCCATCACACTCAGCCGAACGTGCTGCGAGTGCGGCGTGCGCTGGAGGTCTTGACCGTCTTCGACGCGCTCTTCGTCCCCGACGCCGAAGGTGGCACCCGCGCAGGCGGACCCGCGCCGGGTTGGGTCGAACCCGAGACGGCGAAGCGCATGACAGCGACCCTGCGCAGCGCCGTGCAGCGCGCGGACCTGGTACTGACGGGCTGTCACTGGGTTGCGCAGGACCTGGTCGAGGCGCTGGGCGCGGACCCTTCGCGGACGCGGATCACGCCGCTGGGCTGTGATCACCTGCCGCTTTTGAATCGGCGCACACCAGCGCGACCGTTTGTATTGACCGTGGCTCGGGTCGATCCCCGCAAGAACCACCTCGGGGTCCTGCGGGCGTTCGAAGCGCTCGTCGGAGAGGGCCGCGACCTGAACTGGGTCATCGCGGGGCCGTACGGCTGGCGCTGCGAGGAGGTCGTCGCCGCGATCGAGGCCTCCCCGGCCCGCCATCGGATCGAGTGGCGGCGCGCGGTCAGCGAGCGCGAGCTCGCTGAGCTCTACGCCGAAGCAGCGCTGTTCCTCTGGCCGAGCTACGCCGAGGGATACGGCCTGCCCCCGCTCGAAGCGATGCGCGCGGGCGTGCCGGTGGTGGCCTCGAACCGCACGTCGCTCCCCGAAGTGCTGGGTTCGGGGGCGGTGCTGGTCGATCCCGATGACGGCGCGGCTCTGCTGGCAGCGGCGCGGGAGCTGCTGGACGATCCCGCGGCCCGGGACGCTGCGATCCAGCGCGGGCTGTCCCACGCCGCGACGCTGACCTGGGCGCGCTGCGCGCGAGAGACCCTCGCGGCGTACCGCGCGCTCTCGGGTTGACACACGGGGTGACAGCGCGAGAGATCCCGCTTCGAGCCCCGGCCCGGTGACGCTCAGGATCGGCGAGTCGCGGCGTCGATCGCATTCGCGTGGAGCCGTCCCCCCGAGCTCGAGAGCGCTTCCTCACGACGCTGCTTACACGCCCAGGCGCGCACGCAGATCGCGGCGCATTTCGCGCGCGGCAGATCGAGGCGATGCTGCGCCTCACGCCGATGTCGATGGCGAGCAACGTCGCCAACGCGCTGGCAGTCGTCGGCTTCCTCTGGACCGAGGTAGCGACCGCACCATTGCTCGCTTGGTCGCTCGCGCTTCTGGCCTTCGTCGGTCTGGGTACGTCGGGCTGGGCGCGCACACGTAATCGCCCACCGCGCACGACGGCGTCACCGCGCGCTGTATGGCGCGCCGCCTTTCACGCAGCGATCCTGGCGTTGACGTGGGGCCTTGTCCCCGCGATGTGGCTGCCGGAGGTGGGGCGTGAATCGCAGCTCTTTCTCGGTGTCGTGACGACGGGCCTGATCTGCGCGGGCAGCTTTGCGCTCTCGAGCGTCCCGATCGCCGGCACCGCGTGGGTCGCGATCCTGGGGGGTGCCGGCGCGATCGCCCTGGGACGTTCGGATCTGCCGACCGCGCCATGGATGCTGTCGGTCCTGCTCGGTTACTGCGCGATGGTGGTGTTTGCGATCTGGTCGATCGCCAGCACGCTGGAGGCGCGCCTCGTGGCGGAGGCCCAAGCGGATCGCCAGAACGAGGTCATCGGCCTGCTGCTGCGCGACTTCGAGGACACGACGTCCGACCTCCTCTGGGAGCTCGATCACCGCGGGCGCTTCACCCACGTCTCACCGCGCCTCGCTGCCGCGCTCGACTTACCGGAGCGCCTCTTCGTGCGCTACGAAGCCGAACGCCTCCTGGCGCGCCGTGTCCCCAAGGACGAAGAGAGTCAGCGGCTCTGGCGTGTCCTGCAGAAGCGGCTCGCGACGGGTGAGCCGTTCCGCGACCTCATCGTCTCGCTCCAGACGAGCGACGGCGCGCGTTGGTGGTCGCTGAGCGCCCGCACGGTCCAGAACTCCGAGGGTCGGCGCTTCGGCTGGCGTGGGGTCGCGGCGGACATCACCGACAAACACCTCGCGCTGTGCCGCCTGAAGTGGCTCGCCCACAACGATGCACTGACGGGCCTCGTCAACCGGACCGAGTTCCGTGAGCTCCTGCGCGCGCTGCTGTTCCAAGGCGGGGAGAAACCCCCGTCGTTTGCGATCCTCGCGCTCGACCTCGACGGCTTCAAACAAGTCAACGACTCGCGTGGACACGCCGCCGGCGACCTCCTGCTGCAGTCCTTCGGCCGCCGACTCCTTGCAGCGACGCGTAAGTCGGACACGGTCGCGCGCCTCGGCGGCGACGAGTTCGCCATCTTGCTACGCGGACCGTTCCTTGGTGGCGAGCTACGTACCGTCGTCGAACGGGTCGCGGGCCAGATTCTGGCCCCGGAGAGCGAGAGCTTCGAAGGCCTGCGGGTCCGGACCAGTATCGGCGTGGCCGTTGCGCCGGACGACGGTACGGACGTCGACACGCTGATGAACCACGCGGACATCGCGCTCTATGCCGCAAAACACTCCGGCGGCAGCCGCGTGCAGTTCTTCCACTTGGGGATGGCCGAGAAAGAGCGCCGCCGGGCGGCTCTCGAGCGTGGGCTGCGCGGCGCCGTCGAGCGTGACGAGTTTCACCTCGTGTATCAGCCGCAGATCTCGCTCGAAGACTGGCGCCTCGTCGGCTTCGAGGCGCTGTTGCGCTGGACGAACCCCGACCTCGGAGTGGTCTCGCCGGCAGAGTTCGTACCAGTGGCCGAAGAAGCTGGCCTCATGCAGGAGATCGGTGCCTGGGTCCTGCGCGAAGCGTGTAATGAAGCTGCGCGGTGGCCCGAGGACCTGCGTGTCTCGATCAACGTCGCAGCCCCCCAGCTCTCGGCGCGCGGCTTCGTCGAGCTCGTCTTGGAGGCGACCTCCGCGCTCTCGCCGCGGCGTGTCGAACTGGAAGTGACGGAGTCGGCGCTGATCGATGATACCGCTGCGGCTGTCGCGCGCCTCAACGCGTTGCGCAGCATGGGTTACCACCTCGCGCTGGACGACTTCGGCACCGGTTACTCCGCGCTGGGTTACCTGCGCCACTTCGCCTTCGACACGCTGAAGATCGATCGGAGCTTCGTGCGAGACATCGTCCAGGACGAAGAGGCGCAGGTGATCCTGGAGACGATCCTAGCGATGTCACGCGCCCTGGGGATGGTGACGGTCGCAGAGGGCGTGGAGACGACTCAGGAAGCGGATCTGCTGCGAGGTAAGGGCTGCGCTCTGCTGCAGGGTTACCTCGTTGCGCGGCCGCTCGGTGCGGCGGTGGTCCCAGACTTCATCGAACGCTGGCAGACCGAACGCATGCGCTTCATCCGCTCGAGCGCGCTACAAGACGCAGCGTGAGCGACCGCGTCAGAACCCGAGCCCCTCGGGTAAGTCGCTTCCGCCGCCTTCACCGTTCTCGTCCGCGAAGCCCTGCACACGTTGACTGGGCTCCCAGACGTGCAGCGTCTTTGCGACCGCGCGCAAGACCTCTTCGTCCAGGTCCCTTTCGAGGTCGTCCAGCGTCGCATCACCTTCGCCGCGGGCGCGCTTCGCCAGGTTCGTGTCCACCAGGGTGAGGATGCGATCCCGTACGTCCTTCGGCGAGACGAGCGCGCGCTCGACAAGGGGCAGGAGCGCAGATGCGTCACCAGGTACGAGGCCATGCCTGGCGCAGAGGCGTTCGAGGAGTCGGTTCGCGTCCATGGGATTTCGGGGGGAGACCTCCAACGTTACCTCGCTCACAACCGCTCGGCGTCGCGCGCAGGCGAGTTGTGCGGCCTGCTCCGCAGTGACCCGAATCGCGCCGTGGCCAAGGAATCTGCATCTGGGATCAAGGCGACCCTCGGCGTGCGACGACCGAAGACGCAGGGCGGGCGCCTACCGCGCCGCGTTGTCGCCCCCGTTGCCTGCTCCTCTCCTCTCACCCCGGCCCCTGACGGCCTCCCAGTCATGTCGATCGGTACCAGCCACGTCCTCCTCACCGCTTCGGGCATCGCGCTCGGCATCATCGTGTCCGCGTTTGCGCAGGACACCGCCGAACAGTCCCAAGCCGGGACGGCAGTCAAGATGGAGCTCGAAGAGGTCGTCCAGGCCTCGGGCCTCGTGCTCGAAGGTCGCGTCGTCAGCGGTCAGAGCGCGACCTCACCCGAAGGATCGATCTACACCGACTGGCAGATCGCCGTCGACCGCACCTGGTGGGGTGAAGACGCGCCGACGCAGACCGTGCGGCTCCCAGGCGGCGCGCTGGCCGACGGCCGTGCGACGCTCGTCCCGGGTATGCCGAGCCTCGTGCCCGGCGAGGAGGTCGTCCTGATGCTGAGCGAGCCGAGCCCCGACGGCATGCGCGTCCCGACGGGCTTGACGCAAGGCAAGTACCGCATCGTGGCCGACAAAGAGGGCTCGAAGCGCGCGGTCCGCACCGGACAGAACGTGACGCTGGCTTCGACGGCTGGCACACTCGGTGACAGGGACGGACTCGCGGTGCTCGACTACGCCGAGCTCGTTTCGAAGCTCGAAGCCGCGACCCAAGCGAAGCGCGCGACGACACCGCCGCCGCGCGCGACGAATACAGACCAGCCCGACGAGGAGCGCTGAACGTGACCGGCCGTCCCCGCCATCCCGTTCTCTGGTTCCTCGGCGCCGCGGTCACCGCGGCGACCCTGAGCGCACACGTGCGGCTCCTGTACCCCACGACAGGCGCCGCGCTCTACTGGTCGAACCCGTCGAACGTGACGCTCGTCCTGCAATCGGATGGCTCGGACGACATCAACGACGGCAGTGAAGCGACAGCGCTGCGCAGCGCCATGGCGGCCTGGAACGGCGTCACGGGCGCGAACCTGCAGCTCGTCGAGAACGCTGCTTCAGGCCAACGCGCGCGCCGCGATTGGGCTTCGACGGACATCCATCTCGTCCTGTTCGACGAGGATAACGACTCGGGTTATTTCCCCGGGTCGTCCGGGATCGTCGCTCTGACGCCGATCACGTTCTACACCAACGGCCGCATCATCGACGCGGACGTGCTCTTCAACGGCAAGAACTTCGGGTTCACGACGCGCGGTCAGGTCGGCCGCTTCGACATCCAGGACGTGGCCACCCACGAGCTCGGGCACCTCGTCGGCCTGGACCACTCGGGCTGCGCCGGAGCCACGATGTATCCCTACGTGGACACGTCGGTGATCCTGCACCGCAGCCTCTCACTCGACGACATCCGGGGCGTCCGCCACATGTACCCGAGCGCCAGCTACGGGCAGATCATGGGCACGCTCCTGCACGAAGGCACCTCGAACGTCGTCGCCGGAGCGCACGTCGTGGCGCTGGACATGCAAGGCCGCCTCGCGGGTGCGACGCTCTCGAACAGCTCGGGCAACTTCGCGCTGCAAGCGCTCGATACGGGGCGCTATACGGTCTACGCCGACGCGCTCGACTTCCCGGTCAGCGTCAGCAATCTGGGCGGCGGCCAGACCGTCGATACGAGCTTCGGTTCGACCGTCCTCGGGACGATCGACGTCGTTGCGGGTTCGACCGCGACCCTCGGCTCGGTCGAGGTCCTCCCCGATGTCGCCGTCAGCCTCGGGCGGATCGCCGACGACTACCCGCTGCGAGCGATCTCCGGCCAGACCGTCGCGCGGCTCGTGCGCGGTGCGGAGCTGGTTTCGGGTTCGACATTGACCGCGAGCGATCCCTCGATCACCGTCACGCCGACGGCGTGGTTCGGCACTTCGGTCCAGTTCGACGTCACCGTGCAGAGCGGCGCGGCCCTCGGCCATGCGGACCTGATCGTGACGTCTCCGTCGGGCGACGTCGACATCCTCACTGCCGCACTGGAGATCACGCCGCCGAACCCCGAGGTCCTGTCGGTGACCCCCGCCGACGGTGAGCCGGTCGGTGGCACGTTCGTCACCGTGACGGGCACGAACTTCCGCCCCGGGCTGCGTGTGGTCATCGGCGATCGGATCTACGTCGAGGGCGCGCCCGGGGGTGCGACGCTCGTCGATCCCACGACGCTGACGCTCACCACCGCGGCGACGATCGGCGGCGAGCACGACGTCGTCGTGATCGACCCGTCGGGGGTCGAGGGGCGCGCGGTCGACAGCTTCACGGTGCTGGCTGCACCGGCGATCGCGACGCTCTTCCCGTCGGTCGGCTCGGCCGCCGGTGGCACCGAAGTGATCCTCACGGGGTCGAACTTCGTCACCGGAGCGCTCGTCACGATCGACGGTATCGCCCAGCCGAACGTGCGCGTGGACTCACCGACGCAGATGACGATCTTCACCGCGCCGGGCGTGGTCGGTGGTCCGTACATCGTCGAAGTCACGAACCCAGGCGGCGCATCGGCGACGGCGGCGTTCGCCTACGTCGGCAAGGCGGACCCGGTCCTCACGTACGTGACCCCGGATCGCGGCAGCCCCGAGGGCGGCCAGACGATCACCCTGATGGGCACGGGCTTCAGCGCCGAGACACAGGTCGTCTTCGGCGCACACCCGAAGACCGGCGTCGGCGGGACCGCAGCCGCGTCGGTCGAGCTCGAGAGCAGCACGACCCTGCGGGTGCGCACGCCGGCGTCCTCTTCGACGGTCGCGTCGGTGCTCGTGCGCGACGCGGAGACCGGACAGGCCTCGATCCTCGCCTCCGGGTTCCAGTACGAGCACGAACCCGAGATCCCGAGCCTCGACAAGTTCGGCGCGTGTGGGGCGGTCGACCCGGCCCATCTGGGTCCGCCGACGGCCCGCAAGGTCTTCGCCGGGGCGGGCTGGATCCTCGTCGCGCTCGCGGCAGCGGCGCTGCAGCGGCGCGCGGCGCTGCGCCGCTCAGCGTATCCTGCGGCGGTATGAGCGCCACGCCTCCGCAGGGTTACACCCTCGTCTACGACATCGAAGTCGCTGGCTACGCCTGGGAGGAGGTCGACGAGATCACTCGCGGCTACCTCCTCGCGCGCGAGAAGGACCCTGAGCGGCGCGACGGTGTCCCCGACCGCACCGCGCTCTTCCCCGGGCTCGGGCGGGTCGTCGCCATCGGCATCTGGCTCGTCGAAGCGGACCGCGGGCTGCTCCTGCTCGAAGGCGACCCCGCGGACGACGGTGAGCCCGACGAACACGACTGGGCGAAGGTGCCGCGCTCGAAGCTCTTCCGCGGCGACGAGCGCGCGCTGCTCGAGAAGTTCTGGTCGGTGGTTTCGACCGCGAACAAAGCCTTCAAGCTGCCGCGGCTCGTGACCTACAACGGGCGCTCGTACGACGGGCCGACGCTCATGATCCGCTCTGCGCAGCTCGGTGTGAGCGCGCGGCGCGACCTCGTGGGATACCGCTACGACATCTCCGAGCACTGCGATCTCATGGACGTCTTCGACTTCCACGGGTCGCGCTGGCCGAGCTATTCCCTCGACTACTGGTGCCGCAGGTTCGACATCGAGTCACCGAAGGGCTCGATCGACGGCAGCCAAGTCAGCCGCGCGTACCGCGAAGGGCGCATCGAGGACATCGGCGAGTACTGCCTGCGCGACGTGCGCGCGACAGCGGAGCTCTACCGGCGCCTCGAGCAGACGCTGCTGCCGCTCTTCAAAGGCGGGCCGCGCCGGACCTGAGGTCCGGCGCAGCGCGCTCCAGACGTCACGTCAGCGGCCGCCGCCGCGCTCGAGGCGCTCGATCGCGCGCATCAGTTCGCGGATCTCGCGGCGCAGGTCGTCGACCGGGGCGCCGTCGGTCGGCGGCGCAGCCGGGGCCAGGGGGGCGGCGGCCCTTGCTTCGCGGCGGCGCTCGCCACGCGCGCGGGGCAGAGCGTCCGCGCGGCGCTCGGAGCGCGTGTTCGGCGCGGACGGGTGGGCGCCGTGTTCGCCCATGGCACCGTGCTCCGCGTGCGCACCGTGCTCCGCGTGCGCACCGTGCTCCGCGTGC
>CAYOBN010000017.1:52821-66922 GCA_964402175.1 uncultured Planctomycetaceae bacterium
GTTCCGCGTGCTCACCGTGTTCCGCGTGCTCACCGTGTTCCGCGTGCTCACCGTGTTCCGCGTGCTCACCGTGCTCACCGTGCTCACCGTGCCCGAGCAGCGCACGCAGCTCCGCGAGGCTCTGCTCGATGCGCCCGAGCCGCTCTTCGAGCGCGTCGACGCGCTGGGCGAGCTCCGTCATCCGCGGCAGCGCGCCCATGCCGGGCTGCGCGCGCTGGATCCATGCGCCGCCCTGGCCGGGCTGGAGCAGGCGCATGTCGCCCTCCGGCAGCGCCCGGAACTCGAAGACGTTCTCGGTTTGCCCCTGGAGACCGAAGCCTCGGAGCTGCCCTTCGTTCGGCTCGACCTCCTTGCCGTTGACCCACATGCGGACCTCGCCCGGGCCGTCCTCGGCCTTCCTGACGACGATGCGCTGCGATTGGACCTTGGGCAGCTCGGCGTGGTCCTCGATGGCCTCCTCGGGGTTCACTTCGAGGACCTCCTCGAGGACCGTGCCGAGGTCTTGGAGCTGGGGCAGCGTGCGCAGCCCCTCGATGTCGAGGACCGGCGGCGGCACGGCGCCGACGTTCCCGCGCGTGCCGAGGGTGACCTCCTGCTCGACGGTCTGCCCGCCCCGCACGAGCGTGAGCTTGACCCGGGTCCCCGGCTGCTTGCCGCGCACGGCCGCCGTCAGCTCGCCCGCCGACTGGATCGGGCTGCCGTCGACCGCCGTGATGCGGTCGCCCGCCTGCAGCCCCGCCTTCTGGGCCGGCGAGCCGTCGACGAGGCCCGACACCGCAGCGCCGGCCTCACCCTCGGATTCCGTCGCGAGCTGCACCCCGAGGAACCCCTGCTCCTGGATGCCGGGGGCCCCCGGCTGGACCTGGGCTGGGCGGAGGCTCAGGACGCCCTGCGAGGGGCCGGTGACGTCGTCGAGGACGAGGACACGCGGCTTGGACTGGGCAGCGGCGGAGCCGAGGGAGAGGGCGAGGGCGGCGAGGGTGGTGAAAGAACGCAGTTGCATGGCACTTCGGTCGGAGTAAGGGTCTCTCTTCGTTCTACGCCGCAGGGCGGCCCGCGTTTGGGATTTTTGGGGTAGACCTCCCGTAACGGCCGCCGGGCGCGTCTCCCCGGATGGGGAAACGCGCCCGGCGGAGGGGGCTCTGCCGCTGCGGTCAGCGCGCCCGGCGCGACTTCGCCTTCTTCGGCTCCATCTCGAGGGCGAGCGGCGCGGCCGTGCCGTCTGCGGCGACGGTCACACTCGCGGTGCGCGCGCCGAGGGTCTCGTGCCACAGCTTCACCTCGTGGGTGCCCGGCGGCAGGCCCGCGAGCTGGAACGAGCCATCGGGGCCCGTGACCGCCCAGTGGGTCGCATCCGTGACGACGACCCAAGCGGTCATCCAGGTGTGCATGTCGCACGTGACCTTCACGGCCTCGGCCTCCTTGTGCACGCGCTCGAGGCGCCCCCCCGCCGGCACCGTCTGGTTCAGCGGATCGTTCAGCAGCGTGATGAGGTGCACGTTGTGCGCCGTCGCATCGGAGTTCAGGTACGCCACCTTCGCCCCCTTCGGCACGACGAGGACGTGCGGGGTGAAGTGGCAGCTCCGTTGGTCCATCTCGTAGGGCGCCTCGGGCACCTTCACCTCGACGCCCGGCACGCTGACCGTGACGACCACGTTGGCGATGCCGAGCTTCTCGTCCACGAGGAAGGACGGATCGACCGCGTCGACCTTCTGGCCGGGCGGGCAGCAGCCCTCGGCTTGGCGGTCATCGATCTTCAGCGGCTTCTTCTCCGGCAGCTCGCCCTTGAAGCGCACGACGCCCGTGACGAGCGGCTTGGGCTTGTCGGCGGTGGCCTCCTGCGGCGCGGGCGGCGTCGGGTCCTGGCTGCGGAGCGCGACCTCGGCGGAGCGCTCGCGGTGGAGCTCCCCCTGGGCGAACACCGGAACGAGGGCGGCGAGGCCGAGCAGCGCGAGCGCGCAGGAGGTCGGTCGAATGGCGTGATGCGTCATGGGGACAAGGTACCTCAGCCCTGGAAGCGGTGGCGAGCGAGGCGCCCCGCCTGGGGCAGCGGCCCCACCAGCGGCAGCGCGTAATCGAGGAACTTCGGAGAGATGTCACAGTCTCCGAGCAGGTACTCCGCGGGCATGACCCGCGTCTTCTGCGCGACGTCCGCGAGCTCGATGACCTCGAAGCGCGGCCGGTAGACCGCGCTGGTGCGGTCGCGCTGGATCGCCACCGAGCCGTGGGGCCGCTCGCCGCTCACGGCGACGCGCACGGCGATGCGGCCGACCTCGCGCGCCTCGCTCGCGTCCTGTTCCGAGACGACGCCGAAGTAGCTGCGCTGCAGGTAGCCGTACGTGTCCGCGCGCACCCGCTTGGCGCCGGAGACGCCCTCCTTGATCCACGCGGCGAGTTTGTCGCCGAGCGCCCCCGAACCCGAGAGCTGCACGTTGCCGTGGCTGTCGACCTCGCGCGCGCCCGACGCGCCGACTTCGGCGACGAGCGTGCCGTCCGCCAGGTGGATGCCCTCGGAGACCGCGATCACGCAGCGGCCGTGGTCCGCGAGGCAGCCGCCGACGCGCCGCAGGAACGCGTCGATGTCGAACGCGACCTCAGGCACGTAGATGAGGTGCGGGCCGTCGCCCGGCGCTTGGCGCGCGAGCCGCGCCGCCGCCGTCAGCCAGCCCGCGTGGCGGCCCATGATGACGTCGACCTTCACGCCGCCGAGGCTGCGGTTGTCCGCATCGACCCCCAGCATGGCCTGCGCCACGAACCGCGCCGCCGAGCCGTAACCCGGCGTGTGGTCCTGCGCGGCGAGGTCGTTGTCGATCGTCTTCGGGACGTGGAAGAGGCGCACCTCGTAACCCTGCGCTGCGGCAGCGTTGTTCAAGAGGTGCGCGGTCTCCGCGGAGTCGTTGCCGCCGATGTAGAACACATAGCGGATGTCGTGGCGCGCCAGGGCCGCGACGATGCGTGTGCACTCGTCCGGGGTCGGCTTCTTGCGCACCGAGCCCAGCGCCGCCGCGGGCGTCGCCGCGACGCGCTCGAGGTCCTCGCGCCGCTCGCGGCCGAGGTCGACGATGCGCCCCTCGAGCAGACCCTGGATGCCGTTCTCGGCGCCGAGGACGGCGGTGATCTCCGGGGCGGCGAGGGCGGCTTCGATGACGCCGACGAGGGACTGGTTGATGACGGCGGTGGGACCACCGGACTGGCCGATGATGGCGCGGCCTACGAGGCGGGACATGGGCTCGGGCTCCGTGCGGGGAGGGGAGTGCTGGACCGCGGGGAGGGTAGTCCCCGCGCGGGCTGGGCTCCAGCGCTGGAATCCCGGGGGCGCCCCTCGGAATGTCGGGAAGGGGGCTTGCGCTGGGGACGGCCGGCCCCTATGCTCCGCGCCCCGCGTGGCGGAACGGGTCCAGCCTGGGCCGCCGCGCTGACAAGCCGATCAGAGTGCCCGGGTGGCGGAATTGGTAGACGCGCCAGACTAAGGATCTGGTGGGGCAACCCATGCTGGTTCGATTCCAGTCTCGGGCACCACTCCCACGCAGCGAGGCGCCGGAGCCGCGGTCGATGGACCGCGGGGCCGGCGCCTCGCACGATTTTGGGGCCGGAAAGCAGCGTCGAGCTCGGCCCGCTGCAGGTCGCTCACTCGGCGGCCGCTTCGCGCGGGCCCTCCGCGGGCACGATCGCGCGGCCGGCGAGGCGGAACCACTTCTCTTCGAGGTCGAGCCACACCATGCACGAGGACATCGCGCGCAGGTAGGTCACCTGGCGCCGCGCGTCTTCGAGCGCAGCGGGGAGCTGCTCCCGCAGGACCTTGTCGCGGTGGGCCGCGACGCGTGTGTCGAGCTCCTGGTCGAGCCGCGCGACCTCGTCCGCGGTGAGCTGGTTGCGCGGTTTGCCGGAGACGACATCGCGGCGCGCCTCGGGCTCGAACTGGCGGCGCACCTGCACGAGGTCGATGCCCGACTCGAGCCGCTGGCGCGCCGCGCTCTCCGCTTGCCGCTGGAGCACGCCGCTGCCGGAGCGCGGGTTCAGCCACACGAACAGGTTGCCGGAGACCGGCATGTCGTCGAGCAGCGTCGCGAAGTCCGCGCGGTCCGAAAGGCGCCCCGTGCGCGTCGTGCGCTGCAGGAGGTTCTGCGACAGGTCCTCCAGCATCACGTAGCGGTTCGTGATCATCATGTGCTGGGGCAGGTTCACCGTCGCGATGTGACCGGTGCCCGGCACGAACTGTGACCAGAACTCGCGGGTCTCGAAGTTACCAGCGATGCGGTTGCTCCAGAAACCCGGCTGGCCCGGCGTACGGCCCGCGAGGCCGAACAGCTTGGGTTTGGTCCCGATGAGCTCGCGCAGGTCGACGAGCTTCTTCTCGTTCTCGTGCCAGACGACGAGGGTCCACGCAAAGACCTCCGCGGGCGTGAACGGAGGACCTTCGTAGATCGGCTCGCCGCGCTCGTCGAGCTCGAACTCGGTCGAGTTCGGCTTGCGCTTGTAGTCGCGCTCGTAGCCCCAATCGTTCGGCCGCGCGAGCAGCGCGAGGCGATCGTGCATGCCGTCGTCGAGGTCCTTCACGAGCTCCGCGATCGTCTTGTAGCGCCCGGTCTCCTTCAGCGCCGACAGCAAGTTGTCGCGCATCGCGGGCTCCATCGCTTGCACGACCATGTCGAGCAACGTGCCGACCGGACCGTGCAGGTACGCGAAGAACGTCGTGTCCTCGTGGGCCATGCGAGCGATCTCGAACACGTCGTCGTGGTCGAACGAACGCGCGCGGTAGATACGCGCCTGTTCGGGAGTGATGAGCTCGCTCGAGAACTCGCCGCGGAGCTGCACCGAGACCCCGGTGTCGAAGTCGACGACCCCCAGCACGCGGTTCGTCGCCGCGAGCTGGAACATGCGCCCCGTGAACGCCGGCAGAAACTGCTGCGCGTTGGAGTTCGGCCAGGGCTTCGTCATGCCCCACTTCTCGCGCAGCGCGCGCACGTCGAGCACGACCTCGAAGTCGCGCAGCTCCGGATCGCGGCCGGGCAGGGCGCGGATGTGCTCGCCGTAGGGCGCCGCCAGCAACAAGGAGTCCTGCGAGCCCGTCACCGCGAGTTCGACGGCCTGCTGCACGAGCGTCTCGCCCGTCCCGACGACGACGACGTCCGCGACCCGCGCGACGAAGAGGGCGCGCGGCAGGCTCGACCCGGTCAGCTTGAAGACCTCGCCGCTCCGTTCGACCGAGAGGCCCTGGCGGTCCAGCTTCAGGAGCTTTGGGTAACGCAGCAAGGACACCCCGAGCTTGCCGATCCGCGAGACCCGGCCGTAGACGGCCCAGTCGGTGCGCTCGACCCCGCGGCCGACGAAGTTGCCCGCCAGCGCGAGCTCACGGCCGCCGAAGATGCTCAGCGGTTCGATGCCGAAGGGGAGCTGCTTCAGCGCCGCGTCGAGCTGCGCCAGGCCCTCGTCGACGCCGTTGGCGGTCTTGAACTGCTCCCACTGGGGCGACGCCAGGAAGGCCTCGTAGGCGGGGTTGCCCGCGAGCTCGTCCAGCACCGCCAGGCGCGGGAAGGGCTTGAAGGCCTCGCGCAGGCGGGCGCGCCCGACGTACAGGTCCACCGAACGGGGCACGAGCCCCGCGACCCCGGCCTTGAACCGCCCCTCGAACGGGGGGAACAACAAGGACGAGAACGCGAAGTACCCGACGAGGGCGAGGAGGAACAGGCTGACGCAGCCGGCCCGCAGCAGGCGCTTCTTGCGGCTCATGGTGGGATCGCGGTGGGAAGGCGGAGCGGGGAGGATACCGCCCCCTGTGGCCCAGCGTCCGCGCCCTCCGGGTTCAATACGCCCCCGATGCAACTCTCTTCCCGCGTCTCCGGGGTCTCTGGCTCCCCCACCCTCGCGCTCGCCGCCCGGGCCCGCGCGCTCGCGGCGAGCGGCCGCGACGTCGTCAGCATGGCCGTCGGCGAGCCCGACTTCGACGCGCCGCCGCTCGTGCGCGCGGCCGCGCACCGCGCGATCGACAGCGGCGAGGTGCGCTACACACCGGCAGCCGGCATGCCCGAGCTGCGGCGCGCCCTCGCCGAGCACCTCTCGCGCGACCGCGGCGTGCCGACGACGGCCGAGAACGTGGTCGTCACCCACAGCGGCAAACACGCGCTGAGCCATGCGCTCCTGGCGCTCATCGATCCGGGCGACGAGGTGCTGCTGCTGCTACCGGCGTGGAGCTCGTACGACGAGCTCGTCCGGATCGCCGGCGGCGTCGTGAAGAGCGCACCGCCGCGCCCCGACGCGGGCCCCGACTTCGAGCGGATCCGCGCCGCGCTCGGACCGCGCACGCGCGGCATCGTCTTGAATACGCCGAACAATCCGTCGGGGTACGTCTGGACGGAAGCCGAGCTCGAAGCGCTGGTCGCCCTCGCCGAAGAACACGACCTCTGGATCGTCTCCGACGAGATCTACGCGCGCCTCGTGTACGGCGCTGCGCGCCACGTTTCACCTGCGGCGCTCGGCGCCCATGCGCGCGCGCGGGTCGTCATCGTCGACGGCGCCAGCAAGGCATTTGCGATGACGGGCTACCGCATGGGGTTCCTCGCGGGACCCGCGCCGATCGCCAAAGCTGTCGGGGAGCTGCAGAGCCAGATCTCGGGCTGCCCCAACTACATCTCGCAGTCGGCGTACCTCGCCGGATTGCTCGATGACCCGCCCGAGATGGAGGCGATGCGCCTCGCCTTCGATGCGCGCCGCCGCCGCCTCTACGCGGGCCTGCGCGGGCTCGGCCTCGACCTCGTCGAACCACTCGGTGCGTTCTACGCGTTCCCGAACGTGCGGCGCTTCACGGACGCGCGCGGCGTGGCGGGGTTCTGCGAAGACGCGCTGGAACACGAAGCGCTCGCGCTCGTGCCGGGCACCGCGTTCGGGATGGAGGGCCACGTGCGGCTCTCGTATGCGCTGCACGAGGACCGCATCGACGAAGCGCTGCGCCGCCTCGGGCGGATGTTGCAGCGTTAGGCGCCGGCGCCCCGAGCGCCGCAGCGGCAGCGCCGCGCGGCCGAGCAGCCGTGATCGCGTAGACTCTGGCGCCGCATGCCGCACACCGCGCGGCGCCACCAGGACACCATGCAGGACGTCTTCGTCATCGTTGCACTCATCGCTCTGAACGGGGTGCTGGCGGGGGCGGAGATCGCTGTCGTCTCCCTGCGCTCGAGCCGGGTGCAGGAGCTCGCTGCGGAGGGCAGCCGCGCAGCGCTCGCGCTGGCGTCGCTGCGCGGCAACTCGGAGCGCTTCCTGGCGACGGTCCAGGTCGGCATCACGTGCATCGGGGCGCTCGCCGCGGCGTTCGGCGGCGCGACCCTCGCCGCGCGCCTCGAGCCGCCGCTACGCTCGATCTCCGCGCTGGCGCCGTATGCCGAGGAGGTCGCGCTGGGCACCGTCGTCGCCGCCATCGCCTACCTTTCCGTCGTCGTGGGTGAGCTCGTGCCGAAGTCGCTCGCGCTGCGCCACTCGGAGCGCTTTGCGCTGACGATCGCCCAGCCCCTGTTGACCCTGTCGCGGCTGGCCGCGCCGGCGGTCTGGCTGCTCACCGTCAGCTCGAACCTCGTCCTGCGGCCCTTCCGCGACGAGACGAACTTCCTCGAAGCGCGTGTCTCGCTCGAAGAGGTGCGCCAGATGGTCAACGACGCATCGCGCGCAGGATCGTTGGACGAGTCCGTCAGCGAGATCGCGACGCGCGCGCTCGACTTCGCGGAGCTGACCGTCGAGGAGGTCATGGTGCACCGGCGCTTCGTCGTCGCGCTGCCGCGGACCGCGGGCGCAGACGAGCTGCGCAAGGCGTTCCTCGACGACGGCCATCGCCGCGTGCCGATCTACGACCGTGGGATCGACCATGTCATCGGCTACATCTCGTGGCGCGATGTCGTCGAGCGCGTCTGGTCCAGCGGCCCCGTGGTGATCGACGACCTGCTGCGGCCCGCGCACTTCGTGCCCGAGAGCCGCCTCGCGATCGATGCTCTCGAGGAGATGCGGCGTGAGCGGATGCACCTCGGTATCGTCATCGACGAACACGGTGGGTTCTCCGGGATCGTGACCCTCGAGGACCTCTTGGAAGAGCTCGTCGGCGAGATCGCGAGCGAACACGCCCGCCCGACGGACCCCGGCGCGCTGCGCAGCGAGGACACGCTCGTCTTCGCCGGCACGACCCCGATCCGCGATGTCGAGCGCGCGCTGGGGACGTCCTTCGAGGACTACCCCGAGGACTACGCGACGATCGGCGGCTGGTGCGTGGCGCTCGCGGGTGACCGGATCCCTGCGGCGGGAGAGCGTTTCACGGTCGCCGGTTTCGCGCTCGAGGTGGCCGAGGCCTCCCCGCGCCGCGTGCGCAGCGTCCGGGTGCACCCGCTGTCGGGAGACGCTCAGGCGACGTCAGGGACGGCGTAGACATCCACGGCGCCGGGGAACTCGGCGCGCGCGATCTCCTGGACCTTGCGCAGCACGTCGCGCTCGCGCGTATCGGCCAGGACGTAGAACTTCCACAGGTTGCGGTACGACTCCTCCAAGTCGCCGAGCCGCGGGATCCGATCCGCGAACGTCGCCAGAGGCTTCACGGTCGGCTCACCGGGCCAGCGCACGTGGATGCGCGCCTCCTTGAGCTGCATGGTGTGCGCAGGGCAATAGACGATCACGCGCACCTCCTTCCCCGTCGCAAAGCGCACGAGGTCCTCGATGCGCCCTTCGACGCTCGCGCGCGCTTCGCCGCCGCCCTGCGCAAAGTAACGCTCGACGAGCTGCGCTTGCTGGGTCTCGTTGCCGTAGCGTGGGAAGACACAGACGCGCTTGTAGAGCCGGCGCTCGCGGAAGCGGCGCACGACGTCTTCGACGCGTTGGCGCAGCTCCTTCGGCAAGCGCTTCGCCGCGGCTTCGAGCGTGCCCAGGATCGACGCGTCGTCCTGGTCGTACAGATCCTCCTCCGCGAGCGCGCCGCCGCGCACCAGCAAGTCCACTGCGCGCGCGATCAGCGCGCCTGCGGAGACCTTGGCGTGGTGGTAGTACACGCGCTCCGAGAAGTAATAGCGCGCTTCGAGCATCCGCACGACTTCGCTCAGGATGTCCTCGCGCAGGAGGCCCTGTTTGGCGAGGTCGATGTAGACGTTGCCCGTCGCGCGATCGACCTTGAAGTAACTCGTGACGCGCTCGTCGACCTGCAAGCGCAGCCCTGTGAAGTACGCGTCGCGCGCGAGGTAGTCCAGGATGTCCGCAGCGATCGTGCCCGAGATGACCTGGCGCCAGTAGGGCGGGATCTCGCGGCTGCCGGGGGTCCCCGCGCGTGTCAGGATGCTGAACACATCGGTGCGAACACCGAGCTCGTCGAGCGTACGGCCGAGCGACGTGCCGCGATCGAGGGCGCGCTCGTACCGGTAAGCGGAGTCGTGGCGGCGAAAGAGCTGGTCCTGGTCCTCGACGTTGTGGCCGAACGGGATATGGGTCACGTCGTGGACCAGCGCCGCGATGCGGATGACCCGCGCTTCTTCTTCGGAGATCCCGATGTTGCGGGCCGGGTCGAGCTCGAAGGAGAGGTTGATGGCCTCGATCATGCGACCGGCGACGTGCACGGTGCCGATCGAGTGGTCGAAGCGGGTGTGGACCGCGCCGGGGTAGACGAGGTACGCGGGCCCGAGCTGCTTGATGCCCCGCAGGCGCTGCATCTCGGGGGTGTCCAGGACGCGGATCTCTTCGTGCGTCAGGTACACGTCGCCGTGCACCGGGTCGCGCATGACACTGAAGCGTTTGCGGCCAGCCATGGGGCCGAGCAGTCTAAGGCCCAGGCCAGCCGGTGCCGAGCACGGGTCCTGAGCGATAAGTCATGAAAAATCACCGAGCGCGACCTCCCCGAGCGCTCCCCGCCGTGGCAACCTCGCCCCGAGTGTTTCCCCACCGGCCGAGCGCCCGACTGCCGCGCGCCGGCCCCGACCGAGGCCTCCCCCACCTTCCCCTGGGGCGGGCCGCCGAAGACCCCACCTGAACATGAGCCAGTTCGACGACGTGATCGCCACATGCAAGAAGCTGATGGCGGACCAGAACATCCCCTGCGACGAAGCCCTGCTCGTCAAGATCGCCAAGTCCCTCGGCCCCTCGATCTACAACAAGGACTCGAGCGTCGTCTCGACCTCGGACAAAGGCGAGATGGACACCGTCCGCAAGAACTTCATCGGCGGCAAGCTCGGCTGCGCCGGCGGCCCCGAGGTCGAGGCCGCGATCGCCGCTGCGACCGAGAAGATCGGAAAGTCGAACCCGAACAAGCTGCGCCCGGTGTTCTACTACTTGCTCGCGCAGGAGCTCGGCAAGACCGCCGTGTTCGGCTGAGACCCTCGATACGGAGCCGGGCGCGGCGACCTCGCGCGCCCGGCGCCCGTAGACGATCGAAGGCTCACGCGCGCTCGAGGCGCGCGACGCGCACCACGGTGTTGGTGCCGTAGGGATACTTCGTCGCGACGAGGGTCAGCGCGTCGCCGTCGCGCGTCGCCGCGAGCTCCTCGCCGTTGTCCAGCCAGCGCGGCCGGCCCCAGTCTCCGGCGAGGCCGGTGAAGCGGCGCTCGCCCGGACCGCGCGCCTCGACCCCGTGGCGCGAGTCCGCCGTGGCGGTGAGGTCGAACACGAAGAGGTAGAGCGTGCGCCCGTCGACGATAAGCCCGAAGTCGCGGCCCTCTCCGACGACACCGGCGGGCACGCCTTGATAGAGCGGGCCGCGCGGCCCGTCCATCAGCTCGATCCAATCCCCCACGCGCGCCAACGCTGCGCGTTCGTAGTCCGGGATCCGACCGCTCGCCTCAGGGCCGACGTTCATCAAGAGGTTCGAACCCGCGCGGCGGGCCAGGCACAGCTCTTCGATCACGTGCGCGGGCGACAGGAGGTTGAAGTCCTTGTGCGCGATGCCCCAGTGGAAGTTGAAGGTGTGGCACATCTCGCCAGCCACGTACTTCGACATACCACGGCGGTCGAGCGCCGTCGCCCGGCCGCGCTCGAAGGTGACACTGTCGATCTCGGGGTGACCGAGCTCGCCGCCCTTCTCGAGGCCGGTGTTGTTGATGATCAGCGCCTCGGGCTGGTGGGCCCGAATGACGCCGTAGAGCGCATCGAGCTGCCAATCCGCGTCCGCCTTGCTCCAGTTGCCGTCGAACCAGAAGCCGCCGATCGGGCCGTACTGCGTGCAGAGCAGCTCCACGGAGGCGCGCAAGTATTGCTGGTAAGCGTCCCAGTCGCCTTGGAAGCGTTCGTCGCTCCAGTCGAGCGTCGTGCAGTACAGCATCGGCACGATCCCGTTGGCACGGCAGCCTTCGACGAAGTCCAGCACGAGGTCCCGCGCCGCGGGGGTCTTCGTGACATCCAGCGGCGACAGCCCGCGGGTGTCGTAGAGGCTGAAGCCGTCGTGGTGGCGGCTCGTCAGCGTCGCATAACGCATCCCGGCCCGCTGCGCGACCCGCGCGAGGTCCTGGCCGCTGAAGTCCTTCGCGTGGAAGGACTGCATCAGGCCCATGTAGCGCTCCTTCGGGATGCGCTGCAGGTTCATAGCCCATTCACCCGCGCCGAGCTGCGAATACAGGCCGTAGTGCAGGAACATCCCGAAGCCGAGGCGCTCGAAGGCTTGGACGCGGGCGCTCGGCGTCGGCAGGTCCCCCGCGGGCGCAGGGGCCGCCTCTGTCTCGGGCTCCTGGATGCGCCAGCGCAGCGCCGCGGGCAGGACCAACGAGGCCCCGAGGAGGCCGCGGCGGGTAGGGATCGGCTGCATCACTTCTTCTCGCCCGTCGCGCCCTTGGTCTCCGCGAACGTGCGCCAACGCGCTTCGACGGAGCGGAAGGCCTCGGCTTCACCGACCCCGAGGACCGCGGCGGCGGCTTTGCGCCATTCCGCGATGAAGGTCTTGGCGTCGTGGGAATACTTGCCCGCCGCACGCAGCCAGAGCTGCCCCGGCTTGCCCTCCGCGCGCGCGATGTAGTCGAAGAAGCTCCACGACTTCGCGAGGTCCGCGTCGTCCAGCTCGTAGAGGTCCTTCCGCGCGAGCTGATCGATCGGACGGCCGAGCTCCAGCGCGATCGCGTTGTAGAGCTCGCGGCGCCCTTCACCGACGGTCTTCTCGCCCTCGTTGCGCTGCCGCTCGCGCTTGACGTAACCCGAGCGGCCGCTGTCGAACGCCTTGCAGGTCACCGTGTTGCGCGCGAGGAACTCGAACGAGAGGTAATAACCGAGCGCCTCCGAGAGCCAGTCCTGATTGATGTTGCCCCCGGGCCCGTAGTGCAGCCCCGCGAGCGCGTGCCCGAGCTGGTGGCACACGATGCCCTCGAGGTCCATCTGCTCGTCGTACTTGCGGTACGAGCGGTACGCGCGCGTCTTGCTGCCGTCGACGCGCTCGCCGCCCATCTGCAGCCGCTGCTCCTGGTTCTGGTTCCAAGCCGTCCCGTAGAGCGCCGTGGCGTACGCCATGTAGCGCGCGTTGTCGTTCGGAGTCACGAGGAACTCCTGGAACACGATGTCGGGGATGCCGTCGGCGTAGTCTTCGCCCAGATAGGGGTCGACGAAGCGGGTGCGGAAGCCCTCGATCACCTCTTCACCGAGCAGCAGCGCCTTCTCCACCGTGTCGGGCGCGATCGCGTCGGTGAAGATCATCCGCAGGTGCAGCGTCTCGCGCACGTGGAAGCGATCCGAGCCGTTCGTGAGCTCCATCGAGGCCTGCGCGATGGCCGCCGGGACCTCCGCCGTGACGAGCGACTCCATCGCCCGGTCATGCCGGACGCGGACCGCGGCCGCTTTGTGCGCTTTGGCCTCCTTCTGGATCTCCTTCGCGTACTTCTCCGCCGCGAACTTGGGCCAGAGGGTGTTGCCGAGCCACGTCTGCAGGCCCTCCATCTCGGTGATCACACGGGCGTGGGCCGCGGCCCAATCCGTCGAGGCGCGGTCGTGGCCGTCGCGCAGCCGCCGCAGCTCGTCGATGCCCTCGCGGCGCAGCGTGTACTCGCGCGACAGCGACGGCAGCGTCTCGTCGCGCATGAGGACCATCGCGTAGTCCTTCGTCGCCACCGAGCCACCGTCGAGGCGCAGCACCGTCTTCTTCGAGCCCGGCTCGAGGTCGCCCTTGCGACCGAGCACATACGCCGGCACCGAAGGATCGTCGGGGTCGGCGACCCAGAGCTCGATGCTCGCGGCGGGGTTGCGGCTGAAGCTCGAGCCCTCCAGGGTCACCCCCGTGTTCGGGCGGAGCTCGCCGACGACCGCCGGGCGCCCGTGGATCCGCACGACGCGGTCCTCGTAGCGCTTCGCGGACTTCTCGCCTTCGAGGAAGAGCGCGACGACCTGCGCGTCGGCGACGCTGGAACAGGTGAGCGCGAGCGCGGCCAGTGCGGCGCGGCGAACGGTTCGAAGCGGGTGCATCGGGGGGTAGGGAGAGGCTCGGGGCAGGAAGGTAGGCCCAGGGCGACCCCCGTTCTACCCGCCGTGGGCCCCAAGGTACCACCGCGCGCCGACGTCTTGGGCCCCGCAGCGGGGCCCCCGGTCCGATCCTGGGAAACCTCCCCGATCAGCCACCCTTGAGGGCCGCCGCCGTGTCCGCCATCGCCTTCTTCGCGTCCTCGAAGAACATCAGCGAATTGTCGAGCGCAAAGAGCGGGTTCGGAATTCCCGCGAACCCCGGCGAGAGGCTGCGCTTCACGTTGACGACCGTGCGCGCGTGGTCCACGTCGAGGATGGGCATGCCGTAGATCGGACTCGACTTGTCGTCCCGCGCCAGCGGGTTCACGACGTCGTTGGCGCCGATGACGATGACCACGTCCGTCTGCTTGAACAGCGGGTTGATCGCGTCGAGGTCCAAGAGCTTCGCGTAGTCGATGTCGGCCTCGGCGAGCAGCACGTTCATGTGCCCGGGCATCCGGCCCGCGACAGGGTGGATGCCGAAGAGCACCTCGGTGCCGTTCTTCTCCATCGCGTTGGTCAGCTCGCGCACCGCGTGCTGCGCCTGGCTGACGGCCATGCCGTAGCCGGGGACGAACACGACGCGGCCGGCCGATTCGAGCAACATCGCGAGCTCCTCCGCGGAGGTTGCCTTGATCTTGCCCGCGTAGACATCGTCCGCCTTCGCGCCGCCGCCCGTGCC
>CAYOBN010000017.1:67022-75154 GCA_964402175.1 uncultured Planctomycetaceae bacterium
AACGCCGAGGCCCCGCCGCCGAACCCGTTGAAGAGCGCGACGAGCTGGGGCATGTCGGTCATCTTGACCCGCCCCGCCATGACAGCGCCGATCGCGCCGCCGATGGCCACACCGCCGAGGATCAACCCGACGTGCACCTTGGCCGCGAGCAAGACAGCGACGACGGCGACCGCCATGCCGAGCGCGCCGAGCATGTTGCCGCGCACCGCCGTGCGCGGCCGCGTCAGCCCCTTCAGCCCGAGGATGAACAGGACCGCGGAGACGAGGTACGCGAGCTGGACGAGGCTCGCAGAGTCGAAGGATTCGTTCGGCATCGCAGCTCAGCCCTTCGTCTCGGCGCCCTTCGCCGGCTTCGTCTTGAACATGGCGAGCATGCGGTGCGTCACCATGAAACCACCGACCACGTTGATCATCGCAAGCACGACCGCGATGAACGCCAAGGTGTTGGCGAACCAACCCTGGGCCAGCTCCGCGGCCAGCACTGCGCCGACGACCGCGATGCCGGAGATCGCGTTGGAGCCCGACATCA
This sequence comes from uncultured Planctomycetaceae bacterium, assembly GCA_964402175.1. Taxonomy (GTDB): domain Bacteria; phylum Planctomycetota; class UBA1135; order UBA1135; genus JAWKUK01. The sequence goes on from CAYOBN010000017.1 coordinate 67,552, forward strand.
GCGGCGTGTGCAGCGTCGGCGGGACCTTGTTGATGATCTCGAAGCCGACGAACACCGCCAGCATGAAGATAGTGAGGGAGAGGACCAGCATGAGCCTCGTAGGGGGCAGGAGAGCGCGCGGGTGCGGGGAGGGATCAGACCGACGCGGGCGCCGGCAGGCCGAGGGCCTCGCGGACGCGCGGGTGAACGACTTCACCGCCGTGTACCGCCAGGGTGCCTTGCACGATGTCGTCGGCCATGTCGAGCGCGGTCGCGCCCTTCTTGTAGGCGTTGCGCAGGAATGCCAGCGCATTGCGCGCGAGCATCCGCGATGCATCGGCGGGCACCGTCGCCGGCAAGTCGAGCGGTCCCATGATCGTCACGCCGTGCACCGTGATCGTCTCGCCGGCCCGCGTGAGGCGACAGTTGCCGCCGCGCTCGGCCGCCAAGTCGACGAGCACCGAGCCGGGCTGCATCGCTTTGACCATGTCCTCGGTCACGAGCTCGGGCGAGGGCCGCCCGGGAATCGCTGCCGTCGTAATGACGAGGTCGCTCTTCGCGATCACCCCGGTCAGGAGCTCGCGCTGGCGGCGCAGGAAGTCCTCGCCCTGCTCCTTCGCGTAGCCGCCCGCGCCCTCAGCGCCCGCCGTGTCGAGCGGCAGCTCGACGAAGCGCGCGCCGACGCTGATGACCTGGTCCTTGACCACCGGCCGGATGTCGTAGCCTTCGACCACCGCGCCGAGGCGCTTCGCGGTCGCCATCGCTTGCAGCCCCGCGACGCCCGCGCCCAGCACGAAGCAGCGCGCCGCCGACAGCGTGCCGGCCGCGGTCATCATCATCGGCAGGATGCGCGGCAGCGCGCTCGCGCCGAGCAGCACCGCCTTGTAACCCGCCAGCGTCGCCATCGAAGAGAGCACGTCCATGCTCTGCGCGCGCGTCGTGCGCGGCACGAGCTCGAGCGCAAAGACCGTCACCCCACGCGCGGCCGCATCGCGCAGCAGCGCGGGTTGATCGAGCGGCGCGCAGCTCGCAGCGAGCACCTGCCCGCTGCGCATCGCTGCGAGGTCCGCCGCGCCGTGCTCGGGGTTCGCGCCGAGGGCGCGCACCTGAAGCACGACGTCCGCCTCCGCGAAGAGCTGCGCACGGTCCGCGACGAGGCGCGCGCCGCGCGCTTCGTAGTCGGCGTCGGGGAAGCCGGAGCCGACCCCCGCGCCGCGCTCGACGAGCACCTCGCGCCCGTCCTTCACGAGGTCTTGGACGACCTGGGGCAGCAGCGCGACCCGCCGCTCTCCGGCGTGGGTCTCCTTCGTCACAGCGATCTTCAGCGGCACTCGGGGCTCCTTCTTTTCCGGCGGTCGCCGGCCCCGGGATTGTCCCAACACCGGGGCGGGATGGCCAGCGGGACCCGCGGGATGCAAACGCGAGCGCCCTTGCTCCCGAGGGTCGGGCGACGCTTCAATGCCCCCGTGAAGTCCCTCCCCATGCTCCTCGGCGCCGCCGCGCTCGGGCTCGCAGCCTGCGCCGCGCCCGTCGCCCAAGAACCTTCGATCGGCCAAGCCGGTCAGCTCGCCCACGCGGTGTTCTTCGACCTCGCCGACGACGGGCAGGCCGCGGCGCTCGTCTCCGATTGCCATCGCCGCCTCTCGACGATCCCGGGCGTCCTGCTGCTCGAAGCCGGCACACGCGCCCCCGAGTTCAGCGGGCCGCGCAACGACAACCGGTTCGACGTCGCGCTCTGGGTGCTCTTCGAGGACCGCGCCGCCCACGACGCCTACCAGGTGCACCCCGAGCACCGCGCGCTCGTCGAGGAGTGGACCCCGCGCCTCGCCGGCGTCGAGGTCTGCGACGCCTGGCTCGACGACTGACACCTCAGCGCGTGAACCAGAGCCCGCCGCCGAGCCACGCGGAGGAGAGGCTCGACACCGCCGCCGCCGCGACGCTCGCGGCGGCGCCCCACAGGAGGCGCTGCACGACGCCTGCGCGCGTTGCGTCCGGCCGCGAGAGGTAACCGACGACCCCCAGCACCGCGGCGGCCCCGGTCGCGTCGGAGACGACGTCGAAGAGCGACGCGACGCGCCCCGGCACGTGAGATTGGTGCGTCTCGTCGACCAAGCCGTAGGCGACGACGGCGCAGAAGACCGCGAGCGCGCCGGGCCGGCTCCAGCGCACCCAGCGCTGTCCGTCGAGCGGCGCGCGGGGCAGGAGCGGCACGAGGAAGAGCGCCAGGAGCCCGAACGCAAGCGGGTGCGCCAGGTCGAAGAGCAGCGCCGTGAGCCACTCGGGCAGGTCGAGGCCCGGTGCGATGTCGGGGGCCCCCGACGACAGGTGCCAGAGGAGCGCCGCCCACGCCGCGGGCAGGACCCACGCGGCGCTGCGCGGCGCGTAGAGGAGGCCGCGGCCGGCGGCCCGCAGGAGGGCGACGGCGTCGGGACCCGTCTCGGGCGCAGCGCGCGCGGCGGTCTCAGCGCTCTCAGCGGGCGTCGGCATGGCGGCGGACGGCGAGGAACGAGAGGCCGCGGCCGTCTTCGCTCCGGTCGACCTGCAGGACATCGACGAGCTGGCCCAGGAGGAACAGCCCGCGGCCGCGGTCGTCGTCGAGGTCCGGCACACCGTCCGGCGGATCCAGCAGCGGCCGCACCCGCGCCGGGTCGCCGCCGCCCTGGTCGCCGATGCGCACGGCCCAGCGCACGCGGTCGATGCCGACCCAGAGGGACATCCGCACGTCGTCCGCCAGGTCCCTCAGCTCGCGCGCCGCATGCCCGCCGCCGTGGTCGACCGCGTTGTCGAGCAGCTCGCCGACCACGAACTCGAGGGTCTCGCACTCGCGCTCGGCGAGGCCCTCGGACTCCGCGAACTCGCGCGCGATGCGCCGCGCCATGCGCCCGTGGGCGTGGGTCGCGGGCAGATCGAGGCGCAGCTCGTGGGGCGTGTCGCGGCGCTGGATCTCACCGTGCGGCGTCGGAGGAGCGCTCATCCCGACCCGCTCCCCCGCCGCAGCGGCTCCAGCTCGAGCGAGATGTCGAGCGCGGGCGCCGAGTGGGTCAGCGCGCCGATCGACACGCGGTCCACGCCCGTCGCAGCGATCTCGGGCAGCGTGCGCTCGTTGACGCCGCCCGACGCTTCGAGCTCGATCTGCCGCCCGAGCTCGGCCGCTGTACGGCGCAGCTCCGGCGCGAGCGCGCGCAGCGTTTCGACGCTCATGTTGTCGAGCAACACGACGTCGGCCCCGCCGCGCACCGCGGTCAGCGCCTCGTCGCGGTCGCGGGCTTCGCACGTGATGCGCACACGGGGCCCGACATCCGCGCGCAACGCCGCGAGCGCGGCGTGCAGCGTGCCGCCGGCGAGCTCGACGTGGTTGTCCTTGATCATCGCCTCGTCGTAGAGGCCGATGCGGTGGTTCTCGCCGCCGCCGGCGTGCACGGCAGCTTTCTCGAGGAGCCGCAGGCCCGGCGTGGTCTTGCGTGTGTCGAGCACCCGCGCGCCGCCCGCTGCGAGCGCGACGCAGCGCGCGGTCATCGACGCGACCCCGGAGAGCCGCTGCAGAAGGTTCAGCGCGGTGCGCTCCGCGACGAGCAACGCGCGCGCGCGGCCTTCGATGCGCGCGACCACCGTGCGCGGCGTGACCGGCGTGCCGTCGGCGACCAGGACCTCACAGCGCGCCGCCGGGTCGAGCCACGTCACCGCGCGGAGGAAGACGTCGAGGCCCGCGAGCACGCCCGTGCCCTTCACGAGCACCGTCGCGCGCGCCAGCGCGTCCGCCGGCACGACCGTGCGCGTGGTGACGTCGCACGCGATCAAGCGCTCGGCCGCGCGCCGCTCGACGGCGTCCAGGACATCCTCGGGGCGAAGGCCGAGGTCCTCGGCCAGCGCTGCAGCGAGCACCCGCCGCGTCGCGTCGGCCAACGCCGCCGGCGCGACCGCGGGGCGCGCCTGTGTCGAAGATTCGGGCGTCATCGCGGCTCCAGTCTACCGGGCACCGCGCCCTGCGACGCGCCGCGCGCCGCGGCGAACGCTCGAATGCGCTCCGTGCGCGACTCGCCGAGGCCGCGCACCTGGCCGAGGGTGTCCCATCCCGCGCCCGGGGTGCCGTGTTGAGCCCAGAGCCAACGGGCGACGTCGGTGGCGAGGGTCGGGCCGATGCCAGGGAGCGCGCGCAGCTCGCGCGGCCCAGGCGGCGTCGGGGTCGCGCGGGTCGCCGCGAGAGCGGCCCCCTCTGGCCCGCTCTCGGACCCCGGCGCCGACCCCCGCACGAGCGCGCGGAACTCCGCGGCCGCGCGGGCGGTCCGGTCGCGGTGCACGTGCTCGAGGCCGGCCGCAGTGAGCGTCCAACCGAGGACGAAGACGAGCGGCCAAGGGGGCTGGGTGACTCCGCGGTGCTTGGGGAGAGCGGGCATCACCCCTTGGACCACACGACGGCGCGGGCGGTTTCAGCGGAGCTTCTGGGCTTGCGCCTGCGCGTGCAGTCCCGCGCTGAGCGAAGCGCCGAGGCCCTGCGGCGGGATCCGTCCGAGCTCCTGCGCGACGTCCCGCGCCAACTGGCGCAGCGCGTGCGCCAGCGGCGTCTCGGGCTCGCCCACCGTCACCGGCGTGCGCAGTTGCGTGCAGCGGAACGCAGCGCGGTCCTCGGGCAGTGCCGCGATGCACGCGAGGTCGCGCCCGAGGAACTTGCGCGTGACCTCGGAGAGCTTGCGCGCGACGCGCTCGGCCTCACCGCGCTCGGTGCAGCGGTTCACGACGAGCAGCGGCATCGCGCGCGGTTCGCGGCGCACGAACACCTTCAGGAACGCGTACGCATCCGTGATCGCAGTCACGTCGGGGGTCGTCACGAGCAGCACCAGGTCGCTCGCCGCGGCGAACGCGACGGTCTGGTGCGAGAGCCCCGCCGCAGAATCGACGCAGAGGTAGCGGTAACGGGTCTCGAGCTCGGCGAGGCCGCGCGCGACGACCAGCAGCTCGACCGAGCTCAGGCCGGCGAGGCGCGCGAAGCCCGAGCCGCCGGGCAACAGCGCGAGCCCTCCGCCGCAATCGACCGCGATCTCGGGCAGCTCGAGCCGTCCTTCGACGACGTCGATCACGCTGCGCTCGGGGTGCACGTCGTGCAGGAGGTGTGCGTTGGCGCAGCCGAGGTCCGCGTCGAAGACGAGCGTGCGGCCGAGCCCTGCGAACTCCCGCGCGAGGGACGCACACACGAGGCTCTTGCCCGTGCCGCCCTTGCCGCTCGCCACACAGATCGAAGCCGCGACGCGGGTCGGGCCGAGCTGCGCCGCACGCGGAGGCTGGGCGGGGACCCGCGCCGCAGCGACACGGACGCCCGCGGGCGCCTCATCCCGCGTCAGGCGCCCGAGGCGCAGCAGTTGGCGCGCCCGGTCCCAGTTCAACGGCTCGGATCCACGGTCACAGAGAGCGAGAGAGCGACGCGGCACGGTGCCGCGTTCTGAGACCAGCCTGCGAGAATGGGTGGTCGCGATTCAAGCCCCGGGCGCGAAATCCAGTCCCGAGCGGGGGAATCCGGCGAGCGCTCCCGTGGCGCTCAGCGCGTCTCGACCCAGTGGCTGACGTCCAGGCCCGTATCCGTCAGCTCGACGGACAAACCTCGGTCGAGCGCACCGCTCAAGGTGAACTGGATCACACCGTCGGTGACCATGGATGCGGCGATGCCCCGATCGACGAGGGCGTCCACGACGGTGCGGGTCAGGTCGTGAAGGGTCTGGTCTGCGGGGATGGTGTAGGAGAAAGACGCCCGCTCGGTGCCGATCCCGAGGATCGACGGCGTGACACCATCGGGCTCGAGTCCCGACGGCTCGCCCAGCAGGACGACCCAGCCCGCGAGGCTCGGGGTGGCCTCTACCGACGAGTGGACCCCGTGCTCGATCGCGGTCGCTCCGACCGACGCCCGCCCAAGGCCGAACGCGCCGAGGCACAAGGTGAGGACGATGAACGGTCGCTGGAAGGAAGTCGGTTCCATGAGGGCAGGGACGGACATGTGCGCCGATGGCGGGCCGGGGCGCGCACGCGGCGCGTGGTGCGCGGCCGCGCCGTGGGTGCAGACGGCCGACCAGCGGTAGCGCTCGCGCGGGCGCGGGTCACGCCCGCAAGGGCGCATCGAGCCGCAGGAAGCGCTCGAGCGCGGCGTCGAGGAAGGCCTCGAGCGCAGGGCTGTCCGCAAGCGCGAGCGCGCCGCCCTCGACCTGGCCCACGAGGCCATCGACGCTGGCCGCGACGCGGCAGAGGAGCGTCTCGCCCAGGCGCCATTCGAGCCCCTCCGCCGTACAGGTCGGAGCGCAGCCCTGCGTGAGCCGCGCGAGGCGCGCGACGAGCTCGGTGGCGCGCGACGCGCGCTCGCCGGGCAACGTCGCGAGGAAACCGGGTACGTCGACCGCGGGGATCGGGTCGGCGCCGAGCGCGACATACGCGATGCTGACGCCGTGGGCGCTGTGCAGCTCGCGCGCTTCGAAGAGCCGTACGCGGTTCCGGCCGATCACCGCGGCGCGGCGCACGATGGCGTCGGGGAACGCCCCCGCGACGAGCGCGACGCAAGCGCCGCTCGGCGCGAGCGCGCGGCCGAGGTGCCGCGCGAGCAGCGCCCGGCGGCTGTCCGCGAGCGCGGCGAGGTCGAGCGCGCGCTCCAGCGCGCCGGGCACCTCCTCGACGGCCAGGTGCAGTCCGAGCACGAGGCGTCCGTCGCCGTCGACGCCGACGAGGTGCGCGCGGGCCGCGGGGTGCTGCGGGTCACCGCCGAGGGCGAGTTCGCGGTCCAGGACTTGGAAGCCGCCGAACGCGCGGTCGAGCGCCGCTTCGAGGGCCGGGGGGACCGCTGCCGCCGACGGAGGCGCGGCGCCGGTGCCCCAAATGGGGCGATCGGTCGCGGGCTCGGAGCCGCCCTCGGTCGCCATGTGAGACAAGCATAACGAGGGAAGCGCCCCGGACCAGTCATGGTTTTCCTGCGGTGCGAAATCGGAAGACCGCCGCCAGGGCCAGGGCGAGGGCGTCGGTCGCGTCGGCGGGCCGGGGGGGCTCCGCCAGACCGAGCTGGGCGGCGACACACAGGGCCACCCGCCCCTTGTCCGCCCCGCCGTCGCCGGTCAGCGCCTTCTTGGCGCTCGACGCCTGGAGCTGCTCGACCTCGGCCCCCGCACACGCCGCGCACGCGAGCGCGACCCCGCGCCCCTCGCCGATGCGCAACGCGGACTGGTTGTTGATCGCCGTGTACGCGTGCTCGACGACGACGAGCCGAGGCTTGAGGCGCCGCAGGAGCTCGTCGAGGGCGCTGCGGATGTGCCCGAGGCGCGTCGGTACGCTCGCACCCGGCGTCGCGCGCAGCGCCCCCGCCGCGAGGAGCCGCGGCCCATCGGGCCGCACGACGATGGCCCCGTAGCCGACCACGCGGGTCCCGGGGTCGATCCCGAGCACCACAGGAAAGGGCGCATCGGCCGGCAGCTCAGGGAGGTGGGAGAGGTCCATCGCGGCCCGCACGGTACACGCCGGCAACGCGGGTCAACAACCGAAGGTGGCGGGAAGCGCGTCAGAAGGTCGGGTGGCTGCGACCCCGTCGCGGGGGTGTGGCGTCGAACGGTACCAGGTACGACTTGGCGGCGAGGTCGCGCGCGCGCAGCGCGCGCCCTCG
>CAYOBN010000018.1:0-75003 GCA_964402175.1 uncultured Planctomycetaceae bacterium
GGAGCTTGCGGAAGCCTTGGCGCGACGGAACGCGAGCGTTCGTGTTCGATCCGCTCGGCCAAGAAGCATTGCGGGTCGAGCGTCTTGTCGCATTGATCCCCCATCCTCGTGAACATCAGCTCACCTATCACGGCTACTTAGCACCCGCCTCGCCCGTACGCGATCACGTTGTGCCGTTGCCACCGTCGAGTCGTGAGCGCACGACCAGCGCCGCTGGTGCCGACCCGAACCAGCATGTCGCGCGCCGTCGGTACTACACCTGGGCCGAGCTGCTCAAACGTGTGTTCGGAACGCGAGTCTTGATCTGTCCGCGGTGCGGTGCGGCGCGTCACATGCTCGCAACGATCACCGACCCGGCGATCGTCCGACGGATCCTGCTGCGCTTGAAGCTCCCACCAGATCCATTGCCGATCGCGCCGGCCCGCGAGCCGGCGCTCTTCTGGTAGCGCGTGGTCCTCCACCACTCACCGGACGAGTAACGACAGCGCCCGAGTCGAGTCCACCCCCTGCGAGCACGCGAGGTGTGGGCTCGGGTTGTTGGAACCGCGGACCCCTGGTAGCGTCCCAGCGTGCCTCGCGCGCCCCAAACCACTCGACCAGGCCCTCGCGGGCAGCCAGAGACAGCACGCGCGCGAGCGTCGCGTGGCAGACCGGCACGACATCTGCCTCGAAATGGGGCGACCAGACCGCCAGCAGCGGATCTCGATGTCCTGAAATGCCTCCTTGGACCGCTTATCCCCCCTTGGACCGCTTATCCCCCAAAGGGCGAACTGATGGCCCGGCTTTTTCCAGCGCATCATGGCGTGGCTTCGGTACCATCGACTCCCGATCGCGGCTTGCGTACCCTGATTGCCGGAACAACCGGAGCCTTCGACACCTCGCACATGGACTACCAAGATTTCCTCACACTGCGTGCACAAGGAAAAATCCAGGCTGGCATCGAGAACAGCGTGGCAATTCGCCTCGTCGAGCACCTTCCTGCGCGTTACCAGGCGGCATTTCATTTTTGGTTCTGGGTCGGAGTGATTTCCGTTCCTGGGTTCATTTTGCTCGGCTACTTCGTGAATTGGTACCTGGGCATCGGCTTGCTTGCGTTCATAACGCCGACAATTTTCTCCGCGACGAAGAAGAGTGCCGCGGATTTTGTCCTTGAACACGCGCAGACAGACCGGCAGTTCTTCGAGCAACTGACCGCCCTGAATGTTCTCATTTTTCAGCGCACCTAAAGCTACCAGGGTGGGGGGGGTAGTCACACCACTGGCGGTAGAGTTAGTCGGCAGCAGCAGGAACTAGGTGGTAGCCAAGGGTGGCATACCACTGCCATGGCTGACAATCTTAACCGCAAGAGCCCGTCGTAGCTAATGCACGCTTCACCGGCAGGAGGTGCAAATGCAGATCAGTCGAAGCGTGTCATCGTTGACCCCGCGCAGCATTGGGAGGGAATGCGCTGGCATTCTACGGCACCATTTGCCAAATAGACGGAACAATGGCCGACGCCATAATCCATATTAGGCAACCAGTGCTCGCCGGCTTCGTAGTGGCTGTTGATTCGTGGGACATCAGCGAGGAACGCACGGCTTCGCGATATTCGTCAGGGACGAAGCTCGCCAGTGCATCAGCGAGCCGCGCCTGATCTCCAAGATGTCGCTTCCACTCCGTATTCCGTTCAGATATGTAGCGGATGCAAACTTCTGGAGGGTCGACGTGAGAGCGTCTTGATGTTAACGCGTCTACCTGCGCCGGCCCCTCAAAGGGTTTGCGCTGATACGCACGAATGCGCTCTTGCGCAAACGCATTGCCCGCAAATTCGATTCTGCAATGGGTGCTGGCCAGCTCTTCTGCAAATGGCGCATCGGGACTATTGGGCTCCGCAAAAAAGGCCAACTGCAGCCAGCCCCGAAAGGCCCGCATGTACAATTCCTCTGCCGCCTTTGCTTCCGGCGCTCCAGCATGTAATTGTATTGTGTGCAGCATCGTGTTAGCCGCCACGATTAGTGCGCTGCGAATGTCTTGCTTGCTGGCTGGGAGGAGGTTGGCTGGAAGTACTGGATCGCCAGGATCGTTCGCGATAACAGTGATGTATTGGTCGACGAGCTCAAGCGCCTTGTCGAGGGCCAAGAGCTTTTGTTCAGTGGCGGTATTGGAGCTCATGAAATTACTTGCAGTCGCCAGTAGAACTGACGGAAAGGTGTGCGGGCGGTGATCAGACCTGGGTAGCGTATGTGGGGTCACCTGAGGTCAACGCAATGAGATTAGCGTAGTGGTAGTTCGGAGCTAGCTTACCACGCATTACCGCGCGGGAACTCTGCTGCCGAACGTTGTGACAAGGAGTGGAATGTGATGTGTCACCGGAGGTCGCCACGTCGGGCGATCATGGCTAATGCCACCGGTTAGGGTCTTGGTGAAGGTCGCCCGGCCGCTGGAATTGCGGCTTTCGGGACCCTGCTGAGTCGAGTTGAGGTTACTGGTCGCCTCCAGAATGTGCGTCGCATGAGAGGCCACTGGCCAGAGCAGGGCTTGGGCGAGAACGAACGTCCACATTCCACAAATGAGACCAGCAGCCAGCGAGTTGGTCGAGCAGTCTTCGGGGAAAACCCCAAACCACTCGACCAGGCCCTCGCGGGCAGCCAGAGACAGCACGCGCGCGAGCGTCGCGTGGCAGACCGGCACGACATCTGCCTCGAAATGGGGCCCCTCTACCCCCCAAGCAACGGACCTCGAGATCCGGCAATGCCTCCTTCGACCGCTTATCCCCGACTGGTGGCGAGGCGCAAGGTGTGGCCGGCGGCGGCCAGGCGGGAGGCGAAGTCGTTGCCGACGGTGCCGCTGACGCCGACGATGAGGGTGGTGGTCATGGTGGAGGTCGTCGACAGGGGCTGTCGATGTATGCAAGTGAGTTCGACGCACGTGTACCCTGAACGGCCTCGAGCTCAACTTGTATGTCTTCAGGTACAGAAATCGGCAGCCGCATGAGTGTCCCGCCATGGACCTGTTGAGCGACGTCCTACGACAGGCCGGCCTGCAACGGCGGCTGCTCGACCTGCGCCACCTGCCGGCGACCACGGCGCTGCGTTTCCCCTGCGAGCGCAGCATGGGTTTCCACGTCGTCACGCAGGGGCGGGTGTGGGTGCATGCGCGGGGAGCGGCCGAACCGCTGGCATTGACCGCCGGCGACGTCGCCTTCATGGCGCGCGGCTGTGTGCACGTGCTGGCCACGGCGCCGCTGCTCGACGGCCTCGAACCGCAGCCCATCGCCGGGACCTGGGGCGTGCCGGCGACGCCGGCGGCGGGTGACGGCGCCGCCTCGGTCATCAGCGGTGCCTACCAACTGTGGCACACGCCGCTGCACCCCCTGTTCGCAGAGCTGCCCGGCTGGTTCGTCCTCACCGCGCTCGAGATGCCGCGCCTGAGCCCGCTGGCGCTGGCGACGTCGATGCTGGCCGACGAGGCCGGCCGCGCCGATCGCGGCGTCGCATCCGTGGCCTCGCTCGGCAGCGACGTGCTCGTGCACGGCCTGCTCGACGTGTTGTTCGTGCAGTTGCTGCGCGAGATCGTGGCGCGCTGCGGCGGCGCCGCCAGCAGTTGGAGCCACGCCGTACGTGACCCGGCCATCCACCGTGCCGTGGCGCTGCTGCAAGCCGACGTGGCGCGCCCCTGGACGCTGGAGCTACTGGCGCTGGAGGCCGGTCTCTCGCGCACCGCGTTGGCGGTGAAGTTCCGCGACGCGATGGGCGAGACACCGCTGGCCCACCTTCGCACGCTGCGGATGCAGAGAGCAATGCAACTGCTGGGCGAGCCGCGGCGCAAGCTGGACGAGGTGGCGCGCGCCGTCGGATATCAAGATGCCTTCGGCTTCTCGAAGGCCTTCAAGCGCGCCGTCGGCGTGTCGCCGGCCGAGTTCCGCGAGCGCGACGCCGCCGAGCGGGCGTCGCCTTGGCGCTGGGGCGGGTCGGATACAGGCACCTGAGAGGCTGTGCGTCACCGCAGCCAGGCAAGCGCCCGCAGCCACGACGCGCGTGCAAGAGTCCCTACGCGGACGGGCTCCCTGCAGTACGGACCGGACAAGGCGACTGCGCCAGCACTGCGCGTATCGGGGATTCCTGGCACCCACCCCTTGTCGAAATAGGGGTACGACCCATAGGATGCGGACCCCTGGCCGAACCAGGGGTCAGATCCCATGCCCGCCCCCCCCGACCTCCCTGCCGGCTCACTCGAGCTGCTCGCGCTGCAGGTCCTCGCAGCCGAGGCCACCCACGGCTACGAGATCGCCCGCCGAATCCATCTCCTCTCGGCGGACGCGCTGCGGATCGAGGAGGGCAGCCTCTATCCCGCGTTGCACCGCTTGGAGCGCCAGAAGCTCCTCGCCGCCAGTTGGGGGCGCTCGGCCACGGGGCGCAAGGTGCGCGTCTATCGCCTGACGCAGACCGGGCGCCGCGAGCTGCAGCGCAGACGCGCTGGCTGGCAGTTCCTGCGCGACGCCGTCGACGGGATCCTAGATGCGGGCGGTGCCGCGCCCTGTCGAGGAGATTCGGCGTGAGAAGCCTCACCCAGTGCCTCGCGCCCCTCTGGGACCGTCTCTCCGGCCGCGCCGAGCTCGAACTCGAGGTGCGGCGCGAGCTGTGGTCCCACGTCGAAGACTCCCGCGATGCCTACCTCGCGGCAGGTGAGGACGCCGTCGCCGCGATGGCGCGCGCCCTCGTCCGTTTTGGCGATTTCGAAGCGCACGTCGCGGCGTGCGTCGATGAACGAATCACGCAGGAACATCACATGGGTACCAAAGCCTCCGTTGTGATCACCCTTCTGTTCGGAGCGGTCACTTTCCTAGCCTGGACTTCCTACCTGCAGGGCGAACGGCTCGAGAAAGCCGTGCTGGTGCTGGAGGAGGCTCGGCTGCAACCCGAGCGAGCCAGCCTCACCCCTCGACCCGTCGTCTTCAACATCGGAGACGAGCTCGAAGTGGTCGACCGCCTCAACCCAAGCGACATCCAGGTCACCCAGGCGATCGCGGAGGACGGGATGATCTTGCTGCCCGAGCTCGGGTGGGTGATGGCGTTTGGCAAGGAGCGCCAGGCCTTCGAGACAGAGCTGAGGGCTGCCTTCGAAAAATACTACGAGCGGTCGGACATCTATGTGCGCCGCGTCTCCCGTGGCGGCGCCCTCGAGTGAGCGCAGCGAAGAGGCGCTCCAAGCACGGAACTCGGGACGCGATTCGCCCTTAGGTGGACCCAGAACAACCCAAGACGAGACCTGTCCCCCCCATGGTCGGCCGGACGTGGGTCGCAGCGACCCAGTTCGCACGCCCGGTCCTGCGCCGAATCAAACTAGCGAGGAGCCGAAGTTCGGTTGGGCCGAACTGATGACGAGGGTCTTTGCGAAGAACGTCCTCAGTTGCCCTCGCTGCGGGTCGCGCCGCGTCCTGCTCGCGGTGATTGCAATACCACCCACCAGCACTCGCCCCAGGGTACACATCGGTCTTCGCACCGAATCACGGCCGGTCGCGCCCGCGTGTGAGTCGCTGCAGCTCGAGCTTGCCTGGTGCCGAGCCGTCGCTGCGCTGGCGAAGCGCCACGTCACTCGCGAACCGTGCCAGCTTCCCGTCGCTCGCCCGAGCTCTCGACGCCCTCGGAGATCGACCCCCGTCCCGGTCATCCACCTGCGACCGCGGCAGAGACCTCTGTATCGCGACGGCTTGCGGTACGGCATGGGGCCGCTGCGCGACCCACCAACGTGCCCCGATCTTCCTGCTTGGATCACCCAGCCCCGCTGGGGCGCGTCGTCGAACGGGTCGTCGGCGACGGGTTGGTTCTGGACGACGGCCGAGGTCGCCGCCGGGGGGGTCGTGTCGGAGCGAGCCGTGGGCGCGGAACGGGCCCCGGCGCCGGGGCGAGGCCCGTGGTTCGCAGAGAGGACGCGGCAGCGGCCGCCGCCGCGTCCTCGGACGGATCAGTTGAGGAAACCGATCGACATGCCATCCGTGAAGTTCGAGGTGGCCAACCCGCCGACCGAGTCGCGGTGCCAAGCCTGGAAATACCATGTCTCACCGGCCGCGACCGAGACGAAGCCGGACGGCGTCGGCGTGTTGACCAGGTTGAGGGCGAGCGAGAAGCTGCCCGTCGTGCCCGAGTTCTTGATCTGGCCAGGACCCACGTAACGGCCGATCGAGCCCGCGAGGCAGAGGTTGCCCTGGCTACCGCCCGGGTTCTGGATGAGGCCCTGGGTACGGCTCGTCAGGAAGAAGCCGAAGGCGTTCGTAGGCAGCGCGTTGGCGACCAGCGTCACGTCGTTCGCCGCGATGGAGGTCGAGCCGAAGCCCGCGATGGTCCCCGACGCGCCGGTCGAGTTCGGCACCGCGGGGCCGCAGTAGTTGGTGTTGATGCCTCCCGCAGTCCCCTTCTCGAACACGAGGTTGTCCCAGAAGTACAGGTCGCCGTTGTTGCCGCCCGACGCAAGGCGCATCTCGTCGAAGCGCAGGTCGGCGATCAGCGTGTCGAGGTCCGCGGGTGTCGCCGGGTGCGCCGTCGCCGGGTTCAGCCACATGCGCAGGCGCTCCTGGCCCGCCATGAAGTCGATGCGGGTGACGAGCCGCGTCGCGACCGTGTCGTTCGAACCCGGGATCGTCTGAGGCGGCGCGCCGGCCGGGCCCTGATCGTCGATGCCCCAGGCGTTCGTGTTCCACGGGGAGCCGAGGTAGAGCACCTCACCGACGCCGACGTTGAACAGCGAGAGGCCACCGTAGTGTTCGATCGGCTGCCCCTGGAAGTTGACCGTGCTGAAGGAGATCCAGATCGTCGAGCCATCGGCGCCGTACTTGCCGTTGTCGACGATGTCGGGGTGCAACGCCGTGTCGAAGCGGCGGTAGGCCTCGCCGAACACGTTCGCCTGGCCCGCGTACTGGCCGACAGCGTCGCTCAACGCGAAGGGCGGGGTCACGCTCGGATCGAACATCACGATGTCGTTGCCGTTCGTGACGAACCAGTTGTTCGAGAAGCCGGTGCCGCCCCCTTGGCCGTCGAGCAGGCCCGGGAACGTGTACTGGAACGTCTCGGTCGCGATGGGCGTGATCTGAGCCGACGCGACGGAGGCGACCGCGAGGAGCGCGGTGGGTAGTAGGAGGAACTTCGACATGGTCAGATGGCCTCGGCGGCGTCGTTCTGCCGCTTCGTGCCGGGAGAGCGGGTGAGAAGGAACGGGATGGAGAAGAGGAGAACCGAAGGACCGCGGTTACGCTAGACGGGACTCGGGTCCGCGCGGGAGAGGGCCGTGCGTGAGTTTCATTGCGAGAGGACGAGCAAGGTGTCGGGTCCGATCGAGACCTTGCCGCGAGGCCGTATTCTCTGGCAGGAGTCCGCAGTGGTGTTCACCGTCCCGGACGGATGGTTGCCAAGGCCTGGAGCGTAGCCACTCCAGTCGCTGCTGAAACGCACCTGCCTGGCAACCGCGCGCAGGAAACCGAGTGTGTCGACTGGGAACCCCGTGTCCGAGAAGGCCGCGACGATCGCGTCGTCACCCTACGTCACCTGGAGTCCCCACATACCCGGTGTCCACTGGACCTGGCAGGGTCGCAGGAGGGTTGGTGGCGCTGGCCGACCTGCCGACCGGGCTCGAGTATCGCGACCTGCTCTCTTGGCCCTCTCTTTGACCCTCTGCTGGCCCTCCGACCTCGCCGCCTGATACGGTTCGGGGTCCATGGCGCGCCTCGAATGTCACCACCACCCGTCCCGCGGCGGAGCCTGCCCCGGGTGCGGGCTCCTTGCGCTGGAGCCCGAGGAGCAGCTCGCGACGAAGCGCGAGCGGCTCGTGCGAGCGCTCGAGCGTTATCCGCACCTCGACCTGCCGAGCCCCGAGGCCGTGGTCCCCGCGGCGTTCACTGCTGGCTACCGGCATCGACTGAAGCTGCCGGTCGCCGTCGAGGGCGAACAGGTGCGCGTCGGGCTCTACGGCCCGAACCACACGGTGCTGGACACGCCGGACTGCCCGGTGCTCGCGCCCGAGCTGCGCGAGCTGCTCGCGCCGATCCTCACGTGGCTGCGCGGCCGCGACGGTGTGCACAGCATCGACCTGCGGATCAGCGCAGCGACGGGCGAAGGCATGGTGGTGTTTGCGTGTCGCGGCGGCGAGCTGCACGGCGGTCCGCGCGGCGCGCGGGAGCTCTTGCGGTCGGTGCCGAAGCTGCGCACGGTCGCTGTGTCGCGCGCCGAGCGCGATGGCAAACGTGTGCTCGGGAGCGAGCCGCGTGTGCTCGCGGGGCCCGGAGCGCTCGAAGAGCGCATCGGCGAGACGCGTTACGCGCTGCACCCGGGTGCGTTCTTCCAAGTCGATCCGCGCCAAGCGGCGGTCCTCCACGACCTCGTGCGTGACCTCGTCGGCGCTGCGCCGCGTGTGCTCGACCTGTACAGCGGCGTCGGCGCCTACGGCTTGATGCTGGCGCCCGGCCGCGAACGAGTGCTCTTGGTCGAAGAGGTCGCCGAAGCAGCGGCAGCCGCGCGCGCGATGGCGCCGGCGAATGTCGAGGTCGCCGCGGCGCGTGTGCAGGACCTGGCACTGACTGGCGAATGGGACGCAGCGGTGCTGAACCCGGCGCGGCGCGGCTCGGATCTCGGCACGCTGACGGCGCTGGCGCGCCTCGTGCCGCGTGCGGTGTACGTCTCGTGTGGTCCCGAGACCCTCGCGCGCGACCTCGATGTGCTCGCTGCGCACGGTCTGCGCGCGCGCCGCATCGTCCCGGTGGACCTCTTCCCGCAGACGCCGGAGATCGAGACCGTCGTGCTGCTGGAGCGCGGCCCCGCGGTGACTCGCTGGGACCATGGCGCCGTGCGTGGGCCGTGGACCGATGGCCCGTCGGGGGCGGTGGGGCGTCCGCGGGTCGTGACCGTCCTGGTGGTCGGACGCACCCGCGATCGCGGCACGCTCGAAGGCGCGGAGTACGAGCGCATCGGCATGGTGGCCACACACAGCCTTGTACGCCTGCGCCTGACAGGGAACCTGCCGCGCGCCTTGAATCGGCTGAGAATGTTCGGGCACCCGATCGCCGGCGAAGACCCCCGCACCGCCGGGTTCTTCGCCGACCGCGCAGGACTGCTGCGCCCGTTCATCCACGTCAACGCCGACGAACACGTGCAAGACGTCCCCCTGCACGGCGACCTCGAAGAGGTCCTGGTTCAGCTCGGCGGGATCGGCCCGAAGCGCAAGCGCTGAGCCCGCGCGCACACCCCTTCATCGACCCTCTCTCAGTTCGGTTATGCAGATCGGCCTGACCTTCGACCTTCGCTCGACGTATCTCGCTGAGGGCTGGGACCCGCTCGACGCCGCGGAGTTCGACGACGAGGACACCATCGCAGCGCTGGAGGACACCCTGCGGAGCTTGGGCCACAACGTCGTACGCATCGGTCACTTCCGCTCCCTCGCGACGCGCCTTGCGGCCGGCGAGCGTTGGGACCTCGTCTTCAACATCGCCGAGAGCTACGGCGGCTTCGGACGCGAGGCACTGGTGCCCGCGCTGCTGGAAGCCTACGGAGTTCCCTGCACATTCAGCGATTCGCTGGTCTGCGCTGCGACGCTGCACAAAGCCGCCGCGAAGCGCTGGGTGCGCGACGCCGGCGTCGCGACGGCGGACTTCGCGCTCGTGGAGGACATCGCTGACGTCGCGGCGGTCACGCTGCCCTTCCCGCTCTTCGCCAAACCCGTCGCGGAAGGCTCCAGCAAGGGCGTCGACGCCGATTGCCTCGTGCGCGACCGGGACGGCCTCGCAAGGGTCTCTGATCGGCTGCTGACACGCTTCCGCCAGCCGGTGCTCGTCGAGCGTTACCTGCCCGGCCGCGAGGTCACCGTGGGCGTGCTCGGGACGGGCGCGAAGGCCCACGCCGTCGGGGTGATGGAGGTGCAGCTCGTCGGCCCCGCCGACGGCGCCGGGTACACCTACGCCAACAAACAGGAATGGCGCGAGCGGGTCCGTTATCGGCTCGCAGACGATGCGTTCGCCCAGGCATCGTCGGAGCTCGCCGTGGCGGCCCACCGAGCGCTCGGCGCGCGCGACGCTTCGCGGGTCGACGTGCGCGCAGACGAACACGGCCGACCGCACTTCATCGAGATCAACCCGCTGCCGGGCCTGAACCCGGTCACGGGCGACCTGCCGATGTTGTGGCGGCTCGGCGGTCGCGAGTACCGCGAGCTCTTGAACGCGATCGTGACCTCCGCCGCGGCGCGCTGCTGATCACTCACGGAAGCCGAGGACGACGAGCAGACACGGGCCGTGGGCGATGACCTCGAGGCCTAGCTCCGCCGCGCGCTCGAGGGCCTTCGCGCTCTCTGCGCCCGGCTGCATCCAAAGGCGCCGGATGCCCTTCTTCGCCGCCTCTTCGACCACCTTCTCCGTGATCGGGGGCGGCGTGATCACGCTGAGGCCGTGCACCCCGTCCGGCAGGTCGGCGATCGAGCGCACCGCGGCGACGCCCTCGATCGAGGCCTCGCTCGGGTGCACGACGTGCACCGGCCGGCCGTGCTGGAGGTAACAGCGCAGGACCTTGTTGCCGTACTTCTCGCGGTTGGTCGAGGCGCCGACCACCGCGTGGGGGGCGCCGTCGAGAAAGGCTTGGATGGCCGTGGTCGCGCTCATGCCGGGAGTATGGGCGAGGGGCGGCCCCGGGTCGAGCGCGCGGGTCACCCGGAGCGCCTTCCTGAGCGCTCGCTCACGTCGCTGACAGAACCCCGTGTGTTCCCCGGCGGCGAGGCGCTACCCTCTCGGCGGCGCTGCCCGTCGGGGACCCAGGTTCGTGGCGAGGGCGGCCTCCCCCCCGCCCCGCTCCCCACCGCTGCCCGTGACGGCCGAAGCTCCGCTCCGCATCCTCCTGGTCCACGACGAGCTGCCGCCGAACCCGCGGCCCGACGAACTGGACTCCCTCGCGCAAGCGGCCTCGATCGCCGAGACGCTGCATGTGCTCGGTCACGAAGTCGAGACCCTCGCGAGCGGTTACGACTTGGGTCCGCTCGCGGCGCGGCTCACGGCGCGTCCGCCGGACCTCGTCTTCAACACGATGGAGTCGCTCGGCGGGCACACACGTTTGCTCGCCACGGTGCCGCGCCTGGCCGAGGCGTTCGGTGTGCCCGTCGCGGGCTGCTCCGCGGAAGGCATCCACGTCTCGTCGCACAAGGTGCTCGCCAAACGCATCCTCTCGGATGCCGGCTTGCCGACCCCCGCTTGGCGCACGCTCGAGCAACTGCGCGCGGGAGAGGGTTTGCCGGGCCCAGTAATCCTCAAGAGCGCGTGGGAGCACGCCAGCATCGGGATCGACGATGGCGCGGTCCTCGCGGAAGGCGGCGACGCGGCGGATGTCGCAGCGCGGCTCGAAGCGCGCCTGCCCGCCCTCGGCGGTGAGGGGTTTGTCGAGGCGTACATCGACGGGCGCGAGCTCGTCGTGGGCCTCCTGCCCCCTGGGCCTGACGACGACCCGACGACGCCGCTGACGCTGCCTCCGTCGGAGCTGGAGTTCGTCGACTGGCCCGAAGGCAAACCGAAGCTGATCGGCTTCGCGTGCAAGTGGGACGAGGACTCGCTCGAGTACGAGCGCACGGTACGGCGGCTCGACTTCGATGCCTGCGACCACGCGCTGCTGGAGGAGCTGCAGCGCCTCGCAGTCGCCGCGTGGCGCGCGCTCGACCTGCGCGGCCATGCACGCGTCGATTTCCGCGTCGACCTCGCCGGCCGGCCGTGGATCCTGGAGGTCAACGCCAACCCTTGCATCACGCCGGACGCGGGCTTCTCCGCGATGGCCGAGCGCCCCGGGATCGCGTACGACGACATGATTCGGCGGATCGTGCGCGCTGCGACCGTCCGCGGTCCGCGCCGCGAGGTCGAAGACGCCGGTGCGATCGCCGAAGCCGAGGTCGACGGCGCCCGCGGATATCGCTGCGCCGCGCTGGAGCCCGCCGACCTGGAAGGGCTGCGAGCGTTGGCGGTCCCCCACACGGAGCGCATCGCCGCCTTGGCCGATGGGGCGCTCGGCGCGACAGAGGCAGACGGAGACGCACCTGTGTGCCTCGTGGTCCGGGGCAAACGCGGCGCCCTACGCGGCTTCGCGTGCGCGGCCCGCACGCCGGAGACAGCCACCGGCTGGACCCTGCAGGGCCTCACGGTCCAGCAGGAAGCGCGCCGCGCGGGCCTCGGGACCGCGCTCCTGCGCGCTCTGGAACAGACGCTCGCGGCCCGCGGCGCGACGCACGTGTACGCCGACCTGACGAGCTCCGACTCCGACGCCGAAGCCCGCGTGTTCTTCGAGCGCACAGGCTGGTCGCTCGTCGCGCGCCTCTACCACTTCCACGCGATCGGCACGGACAAGCTCTTGTACGCGCGGCAGATCGCGCGCTGAACGAGGCGCCTGCGCCACACAAGTCGGTTCGCAGAGCGATGGCCCTGCGAATCGACTTGTGTGGCGCAGGCGCCGATCGTCAATCGGTGCCGCGAACCACCTGACTTGGACGCATCAGAATGCGCGGTCGGTCTTCGAGGCCTCGCGCATCAGATTCTTTTTTCTGCGTGCACCTGTCACCCGCGTACGGCCCGGATGGTCCTATGGGTTCCAATCCTGCTCCCAAGCGAACGAGCACAGGGACCCGTCTTGACCAGAGCCATGGAGAAGACCCAACGACTCCGCGTCGTACTCATTGTCACCGTCCTCGGCGCCGCCGCCCTCGTGCTCAACATCGTGCGAGGTCGGCCACAGGGCGCCGCGCACGCCATCGAGGTCGCGGGACCGGTCGAGAGCGAGGGAGCGCCTGACACGGAGTCCATCGAAGTCGACGCTGCGATGCAGCAGGCGAGGACCGAGACCCATGCGAGCGCGCCCGACTCCGCGCAACCCGCCCCAGCCTCCGAGGAGCAAACTCCCCCCATAGAGCCCCAGGCGGCTGCACGCCTCATCGTTCACCTCGAGACGACCGATGGGCTGCTCGTCCCGATGGCGCGGCTGTCATTGCGCGGAGAGAGCGAAGAGCTGTCGCTCACAGAAGCGACTCCCGGCATGTACGTGGTCGAGTCGACGGCGGGTTTCAGCGGCGCGCTGCAGGTCGCGGACCTGCCGTCAGGAATGCTGCCCCCACGCCACTTGCGCGCGCGCTATGGACCTGAGCCTCTCACTCTGCAGCCCGGCGACAACGAGGTGACGCTGCAGGTCGTGCGCGGCGCTCGAGTCCACGGGCGGGTCTTCGGTGCGGACGGCGGAGACCTCCGTGGGACCCACGTGCGCTTCGACGAGTTACGTGCCCCAGATCCGTCGGCGTTCCTCGGCTCGATCTACGCCTCGGCCTACGACTCGGGGTGGTACGAGCTGACCCTCGATCCTGGCAATTGGATCGTGATGCCTCAGCCGGATTGGCCGACAGGTGAACCGCTGCCTGATCCGACGTACGTGCACCCACCTGCACCCGATCTGACGGGCTGCTTGGCCGTACCCATGCTCCTCACGCTGACTCCGGGAGAGGTCCGGCGAGTCGACGTCGGTTGGCGCCTCGGGACGGCCACCCTGACGATCGAGGTCGTCGACGGTCGCGGTGCAGCTTTCGAAGACGCCTTTGTGCTCGTGAGCCACGCGGGACTGAACGACCTGGATGGGGTCAGTGGTCCAGAGCTCAACCTCGGACTCGCGGCGTCGGTCTGCAGCGGGAGAACGGACTCCAACGGTCACCTCCGCGCCGAAGGACTCGCCGCGGGCCGCTACACCTTCGTCGTCGAGCCCGAGGGCTACAGCGCCTTTGCAGCGCCTGGGACTGCACGCATCGGCCGCCCGCCGATGCCCGCGCGCGTCGACGTTCCAAGCACAGGCACCCACGTTCGTTGCGTCGTGCATCGGGCCCACCCGATCGAGATCGAGGGGCGCCTCTCTGTCCCCGATTCGGCCCTCGAGCTCCGCCCCAAGGTCGAGGCCATCCTGGGCCCCCAACCGTGGCGCGCGCAGGACCGAGCCCGAACCGTCGCCGTCGGAACGGACGGCACCTTCCGCTTCTGGGTCGACCGCTCCGAGGGCCAACTGACCGTTCTGGTGAGCACCCGTGACACCACGGAGGCCTTCCCCCTGTCCTGGGATCCCGAAGGCGAGTTCTCGGCACCACTTCCGGTGTCGATCGCCATCGGACCCAAGACAGGTGCAGAGCGAAGATGAAGACCATCGATGGCATACGCGCGCTCGCGGGGGCCTCCACGAGCATGCGCCACAGACTCGATCCGCGCAGCGACGCCTCCGCACGTGCACGCGGCGGGGCCGGCGGTTGACACGCCCTGCTCGTGGAAGGGAGCGCGACCGCGGTCGGGAGCGCTCCCTTCGCACCATCGGGCTCAGAGGACCTGGCCGTCGGCGAGGAGGCGTTCGGTCAGCCGTTGGCGGTCGATCGCTTGGACGTCGCAGTCTTCTTCGAGGGTATGCACGGCCGCGGTTCCGGCGGACTGGCCGAGGACGAAGAAGACGGGCTCCATGCGGATCGAGCCGAAGGCCATGTGCGTCGCGGAGAGGCCGACAGGGACCAGCAGGTTGGTGCACTCCTCGCGCCGCGGGACGAGGGCGCCGTAGCCGATCGGGTAGGGCGGGAAGCCGCCGACTTGCACGTCGCCTTCGTTCTTCACCTGGAGCGCGCCGTCAGGGCCCGGGCGCACGGTGCGGCGCACGTTGTGCGAGTCCATGGTGTAGGCCGCTTTGCCGACGGGCCACTCCGAGACCTGCTTGCCGAGGCAGTGCAGCTCCGTGATCACGTCTTCGCCGAGGAGGCGGCGGCCTTCGCGCACGTAGAGGCGATCGGGCCAGTTGCCTGAGCCGACGAACTCGTCCTTGGCGAGGCCCCAATCGGCGAACTGCGCGCGCACGACCTCGGGCACACGCGGGTGGTTCGCGAGGGTCCACAGGAGCCCCTGTTGGTAGCGCACGTGTGCGTCGAAGAGCTCGCGCCGGCGCGCGTCGGTCGCCTCCGGCCATTCGTGCGAGAGGCCGATCGCGTCCGTCGAGAACGGGCCGTGGTTGTTCGTGTCCGTCTTGCGGTTCGGCATCGCCGAGAACGTGATCCACGGCTTCGTGTAGCCCGTAGCGAGCAAGCGGAACAGGAGCTCGTACTCGCGCTCGTCGTAGCTGGCGGGCTTCGGGAACGGGACGCGGTTCTCCGGGTGATCGCTCAGGCAGAGGCGGAAGCAGTAGGCCTGCACCCGGGCATCGCCGTCGCCGTCGGCGCGCTCGTCCAGTTCCAAGCCGGACAGGAAACCCGAGCTCGGATCGCCCGCGACGACATAGGGGTCGATGCCGTCGGGGAACTGGTGTTTGGTCGAGTGGACGTGCTGGACTCCGTTGAGCGACTCGCCGAAGCGCGCGTTGTCCTCGCGGCCGAGCATGTACGAGACCCCCGCGGCGGCGAAGAGGTCGCCTTCGTAGGTCGCGTCGATGAACACACGGCCTTCGACGCGGCGGCCATCCACGAGGGTGAGCGCGCGAATGCGCCGCTCCTCGACGGACGTCGCGCCGGCGCTGCGGTCGAGCGCAGCGTGCACCACCCGCACCCCTGCTTCGGCGACGAGCGCGTCGACGACAGCCTGCGCAGCGGAGGGCTCGAAGACCCAGACCGCGCCGTCGTCCTGCTTACCGTCGGAGCCCGACGCGTGCTGTACGCGGAACGTGAAGGACTCGCGCGCTTGCCAGCGCCACGCGCCATCCGTGCGGTAGTGCGCGCCGAGGCGGCGGTAGAACTCGCGGGCGAGGCCGCCGACCACTTCGCGTCGACCGACATCCGTGAAGCCGAGGCCCGCAGTGGTCAACCCGCCGAGGAACGCATCGGGGGAGATCAGCAGCACCTCGCGCCCCATGCGGGCGACCTGCACCGCCGCTGCGACGCCGCCAGAGGTCCCGCCGTAGACGACCACCTCGGCGCGCAGGGGTTCAGCGGTGTCCCGTGCGGGCTCAGCGTCCGCAGCTTGGACGCTGCCGGGCAGAGCCGCGGCGAGACCCGTGAGACAGGCAAAGATCGCGAGAGAGGTCAGTCGCAACATCATCGATCAGCGGAGGTCAGCGAGGGTCGCGCGCCGCTGCGCGCCGGCGAGCCCTTCCAGGCGCTCGACGGTGCGCTCCAGCGCGATGAAGAGCGAGCTCGGCAAGCGACCCGCCATACGGTGGGCCCGCATCACTTCGACGATCGAGCCGTAGTACGCGAGGGTGCCGTCTTTCTTGGCAGCGAAGCGCTGAAAGACCTCGTCACCCGAGACGAGCTGATCCCCGACCACCGAGCGTGCGTTGTAGAGCTTGTCCGAACACGAGACGAGCACGACGTCTGCGGTCGCTTCGGCCAGGTGCGCCAGGTAGCGGCGCTTGCGCTCGAGCCAGGGCTCTTTCAGGCCCCCATCGTCCGGCAGTCCATCGGTGCAGCCCTCGACGATGCGCGCCACGCGGGGTCCGAACTTCGTCTCGATCTCGCGCAGGGTCTCCGCGCCACCTTGGTCCTCGGGACCGTCGTGCAGCAGAGCGGCGATCGCTTGGTCCTCGTCCCCGCCGTACTCGAGCACGAGCGAGCAAACACCGAGCAGGTGCGAGATGTACGGAATCCCGCGGCCTTTGCGCGTCTGTGAGGAATGCAGCCGATTGGCGTAGACGAGCGCGTCCTCGAAGCGGGTGGAGAGCTGCATGGAACCTCTGGCTGCATTGTAACCCGAGCCTGCTCCACTGTGGGACGCGGTTCGCCTGGACGCCGGCAGGGGTTTCCAATGCACGCAGTTCGTTCCGCCCCCTCTGGTGCTCACGATCGAGACTCGGCGCGCAAACGACCTCTCTGCGCCGCATGGAGGCCCAGAGCAGGGGATGCTTGTTTGGCCCCGCGCCGTTGGCACGCTCGATGCTGAACGGAGCCCGTGGGGTGCACACGGCCCCCCCCGCTGACGCTGGACCCGACGATCATGTTCCACCACGACGAAACCGAGCTCGACGCCATCATCCTCGTCGGCAGCGATGCCGCGCCCGCCGAGCGCTGCCTCGGGGCGCTCGTCGCGGTGTCACTGGACGTTCCGCTCCGCACGTGGATCATCGAAGTCCACACCGACGTCGAGCGCGCGGTGGCTCTGCAGCACCGCTGCGTCTGGACCCATAGCATCGATGCCGAGGTCGGTGTCGCAGCGCGGGTCAACCGCGGGCTGCACCAGGGTCGGGCGCAGTTCGTCCTCATCCTGGACGGCGGCGTCGCGGTCGACGCGAACGCGGTGCGCGCGCTCGTGCGGCACTTGAAAGCGAACACAGAGCTCGCGGCGGTGGGCCTCGGAGCGCTCGCCGGCCACGGCCACGACGTACGCCGCGGCGCGGTGGGACCGGCGCTGCTCGTGCGGCGCGATGCGCTCGCACACATCGGTGGGATCGACGAGCGCGGCTTCGCCGGCGCCCAGGCCGAGCTCGAAGCGTGGTGCCGGCGTGCCGAGCGCGCTGGCTACGCGGTCGAGCTGTCTCGCGCCGAGCTGCCCGTGGCAGCGGCCCGCGAGCTGCGCCCTGTGGCCCAGGCTGCGCCGCGCCTGCGCCTGCTGAACACCTCGCCGGGCAGCGCCATCGAGCGCCGCGAGCGGACCTCGGGCTACGCGCGCTTCGTGGAGCAGCGCGAGCCGATCGAAGGGCTCCGCAGCGTGCTCGTGGGCAAGGTCGGAGCGGCGCTGGGTCAGGGCCTCTGATCCAACCGCGACGCGCGGTGATCGGTAACGCGACGCAAGACCGGGGGCCGCGCGACATGTGCCGCCCGGCCCCCGGTCTTCACTGCGCATGGGCGCTCTTGCGCCCATGCAGGTCGCGATCCGCGGCGCGCGCTCAGCGCTTCAGAGCCGCGGCGACGGCGTCCCAGAGGGCTTCGCGCGCTGCGAGGGCGCGCTCGGCCGCCAGGGTGGCCTCGTGACGGCGCGCATCGCTGCCCTCGAAGAGCTCCTCCAGGATGCGGCCCGCGAGCGGGCCGTGTTCGTCGCCATCGACTTCGATGTGGCGCTCGAGGTAACCGATCAGTAGGTCACAGGCGAGGCCCTGCGCGCGCAGGTTGCGCACGATCGGCAGGAACATGCGCGGGATGACGTCTTCGCGCCCGTGGAAGAACACGGCGGCGACGACGTGCAACGGCGCCTCCGCCAGTTCGAAGGTGGTCGTCGCAAAATCGATCGAGGCTTGCGGCAGACCGCAGCCCTGGAGCGCTGCGCGCCACGGCATCCCGCGGCGCAGGCGCGCCTCGAGCTCGCGAATGGGACCGGAGTCGGCCCCGATCTGATCCATCGCGGCGAGGTACCACTCGTAGTGGCTCGCCGGGTGTTCACCGTACGCGTCGTCGGTCTCTTCGCCGAGGACGATCTCGTTGATGAAGCGCGCGGCGCGCGGATTGGCCGGCGGCACCCAGGGCGTACGCACGCACGTCAGGCCGATCTGAAGGGTCTTCAGAAGGGTCATGAAGTCGAGCACGCACACCGCGTGGTGCTGCATGAATCGGCGTACATCCTCGACGGAGTGCACGGCACGGTAGGCGGGATGGTCTTCGAGACGGCGCTTGGCCGCGTCGACGCGCGTGGGAAGAACGGTTTCGAGCACGGGTGTACCTCGTTCGGGTGCAACAGACGGTTCGCTGAACCGTATCCCACCGGAGGCGTGCAGGGCGGGAATCTATGCGGGCAGCGCTCCCACGGCGGGACTTTACTGCGGCGGCCTGTCCTGGGTTTCTCCGCAGAGCGCGTCGATCAGTGCCGATAGGCCCCAGGCGGGCGGCCGACCCCGCGCCGGTCCCACTGGCGCCAGAAGCCGTCCCGCTGCGACCACGGCCACGGGCGCTCTCCTGGCGCGAGGGGCAGGAAATAGGGCCGGTATGCCTCCGGCACGGCGGCCGCCAGGGCCGCGGAGGCAGCGCGCGCCTGCTCCTGGGCGAGCGTGTGCGCGGCGACGGCGTCGGCGGAGGCACCGGCGGGCGGGGGCGCGCTCGCTTGGTACGCGAGGGTGTTCCCGAGCGTGAAGAGCACGATGTCCTGCTCGAGCGGCTCGCGCTCGGCGACGAGGCGCTCCGCGGCGCGGACCAAGAGCTCGGGCGAATCCAGTCGACGATGGAAGAGCCAGCGCCCGAGCGACTCCAGATTGCGGCCGGGCGCTTCGAACGCCAGCGGCAGGTGTGCGGGCCTCAGGACCAGAACGAAACCTGCCAGGAGCACCGAGCCGAGCGCCAGCGCTGCGCCGCGCGCGAGCGCTCGCGAGCGCGCCGCCCAAGCGGCGAACGCGATGCCGCCGAGCGCCCAAGCGGACGGATGGATCGCGAGCATGTAGCGGTAGCCCTGGGCCCATTTGCGGTCGCCATGGAACTCGCCGAACGAATAGGCGAGCGCCCAGACGACGGGTTGGATCACGAACACGAGCTCGGGCCCGACGGCGCGCTCTTGCCGCCAACGGTTTAACGCACGCCGCAGGCCATGGAGCCACGCTGCGAACGCCGCAGCGACCAACACATGGCCGATCACGCGGCCGCTACCGACGACGCCGAAGAGGTCGGGGATCCAGGTCGAGCCGGGCAGGAACTCGACCCAGAGCTCGCGGAACGCGGCCAGCGCGCGGCTCAGATGGAACTGAACGTGCTGCTCGGCGCTGCGCCCGTACAGGCCAAGGCCCGCCCATCCGTAGCGCAGGTTGTAGATCAACCAGGGGACGAGGCCGACCGCGAGGCCGAGGAGCCGCCAGAGAAAGACACGCGAGAGACAGCGCCGCGGCGCGTGGACGAGCTCGACCGCGAACAGGACCGCGAGCCACAACGCGACGCCGTAGTGGTACCAGAGCGCGAGGCCCGCGGCGAGCCCGAGCCCAAAGGCCGAGCGAGCGCCGCGCGCGCCGAAGAAGACGTGCCGCGCCCATAACGCGAGCAGCACACACGCCTGCCCATTCGACTCGACGTGTGACGCCCAGGCCGCGGCGCCGACGATCCAATAACCCGGAGCTGCGAGCGTGGCGAAGAGCGCCGTGTAGCGCGCCGCGCGTCGTCCCGCAGCGCGGTCGACGAGCCACACGAGCGCCAAGACACCTGCGATGTCGAACAGGACGTTCGGCAAGCGCATCGCAAACGGCGACGATCCGAAGAGCCTGAAGCTCAGCGCCGCGAGGCCGATCGTGACGAGGGTGCCGCCCTGGAAATGACCCTGCTGATAATCGAGCCACGGGAGGAGCGGCCCGCGGAGCCACTCCTCCGCCGCCATCCCGCGGCGCCACTCCTCGAATCCGGGTAAACCCGGCGCCGTACCGGGAATGTGCACGGGCGAGAGCTCGAGCGGCGGCAGCGCGAGCAGGCACAGCTTCAGCGCCAGGACCGCCACCGCACACGCGGCGAGGAGCGGTCCGAGCGGCGTGCGCTCTTCGGGCAGCGGAGGGGTCGATCGGGCACTCACGGGAAATCCAGGGTCGTTCACGGTAACCTCGGGTGATGCCCGCCAGCTCTCCCCTATCCGGCCGAAGTGTCCTCGTACTGGAGGACAACTTCGTCCTAGCCGAATCGATGCGGTTCGCCCTCGAGGAGCTGGGCTGCCGCGTCGTCGGGCCGGCGCCGACGGCAGCGCGCGCGCTGGAGCTCGTCGCCGAGGCCGCCCCCGACGCAGCGGTGCTGGACATCGACCTGCAGGGCAAGAGCTCCGCGCCCGTCGCGGAGGTCCTCGTGACGCTCGGCGTACCGTTCCTGTTTCTGACGGGGTACGAGTCGGCGGCGCTGTTGCCGACGAAGTTCCAATCCTGGACACGGCTGTCGAAGCCCGTCGATCCCGAGGAGCTGGCGCGGGTCCTCGAGGACGAGGTCCGCCGGGCCAAGGGCAACCCGCAGTAGGGGCTCAAGCCGAGGGACTGCGGGGCCCGATGGTTCACGGAGCGTCCCCATGGCCCTCCGCACGCCGCACGCGCCCTCCCGCCGCCGGGCAGGCTTCACGATCCTCGAGCTGACGATCGTGCTGGCCGCCGTGGCCATCCTCTCGAGCTTCACCATCCCAGCATGGTTCGACCGGCCGGAGGTCACCCTCGACAACGCCGCGCGCTTGCTCGCGCGGGACATGCGCGAGGTCCAGAATCGCGCCGCGCTGTACCAAGCGACGTTGCTGTTGCACTTCGACGAAGACGGCGGAGGCTACAGCGCGACGACGGAGGAGGGCACAGCGCTCGTTTCGCCGTACGGCGCGCACCCGTTTGTGCGCCGCTACGGCCGCGATGCGGTCTTTCGCGGCGTGAAGATCGCTTCGTGGGACCTCGGTGGGCTCGAGGCCGTCGAGTTCACGGACCGCGGTACGGCGCGCCAAGGGGCGCGTGTGGTCCTGACATACCGCGGAGAGCAGCGGATCCTGCGGATGCGCCCGTTCAGCGGCCTGATCGAGCTGGACGGGATGGCGAAGCCGTGGGTCGACGGCGGTGAGTGATCACCAGGCCGCGAACCCGCCGCGCAGCGCGTGCACGTTCTGGAAGCCGTGCCCCAGGAAGTAGCTGGCGACGTCCAGCGAGCGGCCGCCGTCGGCGCAGGCGAAGACGATGCGACGGTCCTTCGGCAGCGTCATGTAGCGCTGCGAGTTGTCGTAGTCGAGCGGCTCTGCAGCGACCTCCGCGGCGAGCGGATGCGAAGCGCGCTCGTCGGGGAGACGCACGTCGATGAAGCTGAAGTCCTCGCCCGCGGCGCGCCAGCGCTTGATGTCCGCCGAGTCGACCTGACGCTCGCGGTCGAGGGTCTCCGCGCGCTGGATCGTCGCGATGACGTCCTTGATGTCGAGCAGGTTGTGGTCCTTTGCGACCTGCGCGAGGGTGTCGGTCGGCTGGAAACCACAGGCCGAGCAGCCGCCGATGTGGTACCGCTGGAAGAGGGCGCGCTGGGCGGACGGAGCGACCGCGAGGATCGCCTCCATCGTCATGTCGGGCGTGATCGTCGGCGTAGTCATGGCTCGGTGGGGCCACTTTAGGCCCGCCCCGGCGCAGGCACAACCGCGGCGCCGCGACCGGTTCGAGACCGATATCTGGATCCGTTTGGCCGACTCAGCGCACGTCGAGCTTGGAGCGCAGGCCCGCCGCGCCGAAGGTCACGTCGTGGCCCGCGAGGAGCGCCCCCGAGAGGTCGTAGACGTGCACCCGCAGGTCGCCGGGCGGCACGGTCAGGACCATCTGGCTCGCCAGTGCGAGCGACTGCGCGCGCACCGCACGACCGCCCTGCTCGACGACCACGATGCGCGGCGCGTCGGCGACGTTCGACAGCTCGAGCTGCGCCGCGGGGCCGAGCGCGACCGCGACGGTGGGCGCAGCGTCGCGGGGGCCCGGGTCGGCGCGCGGTACGAAGCCGAAGCGGTCGGTCGTGAACGCGGCCACGGCCTGGGGGCGCGCTGAGAGGAAGTTCGGCCCGCGGCCCGCGAACGCGAGGCGGGCGAGCTCGACGGGGTGCCCCTCGAGCGGCGCACACTCGACACGCAGGCCCTCGGGCTGGCCACCCTCGACTTCGACGCGCAGCGCCGCGACGGGCTCCAACGTCAGTTCGACCGCAGCGCCCGTCGCGCTCGCCTTGGGAGCGACCCCGAACGCGGGCGCGCTGACGTAGGCGGTCGCGACCGCGGCGCAGGTGTAGGGTTCGTCGTGCAGGAGCGTGAAGGTGAAGCGCCCTTCGGCATCGATGCCCGCGGTGCTGGAGTGGCCCGTGCGCTCGCCGATCACCATCACGCGGACCTCGGCGGGCGCGACGCCGGGCGCGCGCTCGAGGCGCACGACCCCTTGCAGCACCTGGGCCGGCGCGGCTTCGAAGGTGAGCGGCGCCCGCGACGCGAGGTCCGGGCCGAACCGCACCGAGGCCGGTGAGGCGAGGAACGGGGGCAACCCGGGCCCGTGCAGCGGACCGACCCAGAGCGTCGTGGTGACCGACGATCGCAGCTCGAAGGAGCCGTCGGCGAGGGTCTCCGTGCGCGCTTGGAAGCGGCCCGTATCGGGCAGGGGACCGCCGAGGCCGTTCGGTCGCGGCAGCGCTCCGATGGGCAGTCCTGCGACGGGTGCACCGGTGCGGGTGACGACGCGGCCGCGCAGCACAAAACCCTCGGCCGTGCGCGGAGCTTCTTCCGGGACGCTGGCTGCCGGCTGGTCCGCCTGTGGGTCCGGCTGTGGATCCGTGTGCCCGCGGGTGAACGCGCGCCACGTGGCGAAACCGGCGAGCGTCAGGACGATCAGTGCGGCGAGGGACCTCGACATACGCGCGCGAGGATGGGGCTTCGGGCCCGGGGACGCAAGCGCGGCGGGTCCGGGGGCCCGATCCGTCGGGTATCCTCTTCGCCCTCGCGCCGCGCGCGGGTCCGATTGGGCGGGTCCGCGGGCGCGGCGCACACTCGGCCGCAGAACGCGGCCCACGCAGGAGAGCTCGAACGATGTCAGAGGCGAAGATCACACCGCGCGCGACGGACTACGCGCAGTGGTACCAGGACGTCATCCAGCAGGCGGACCTCGCGGAGGCCGCGGGCGTCGTGAAGGGCTGCATGGTGATCAAGCCGCACGGCTACGCCATCTGGGAGAAGATCCAAGCCGAGCTCGACCGGCGCTTCAAGGCTACGGGGCACAAGAACGCGTGTTTCCCGCTGCTGATCCCGATGAGCTTCATCCAGCGTGAGGCGCAGCACGTCGAAGGCTTCTCGCCCGAGCTCGCGGTGGTCACACACGCGGGCGGCAAGGAGCTCGAAGAGCCCTACGTGATCCGCCCGACGTCGGAGACGATCATCGGCCACTTCTTCTCGAAGTGGATCGACTCGCACCGCGACCTGCCGATGCTGATCAACCAGTGGGCGAACGTGATGCGCTGGGAGCTGCGCACGCGCATCTTCCTGCGCACGGGTGAGTTCCTCTGGCAAGAGGGCCACACCGCGCACGCGACGCACGAAGAAGCGCAGGAAGAGGTGCAGCGGATGCTGGACATCTACCGCGAGGTCTTGCACGACGTGCTGGCCGTACCGGTGATCCAGGGCATCAAGACCGCGAACGAGCGCTTCGCCGGCGCGGTCGAGACGCGCTGCATCGAAGCGATGATGCAGGACGGTAAAGCGCTGCAGGCGGGCACCAGCCACGACCTGGGTCAGAACTTCGGCAAAGCGTTCAACGTCACGTTCCAGACGACGTCGGGCGAGCGCGAGTACGTTTGGCAGACCTCTTGGGGCGTTTCGACCCGCCTGATCGGCGCGGTCATCATGGCGCACTCCGATGACGATGGCCTCGTCCTGCCGCCGAAGCTCGCGCCGATCCACGTGGTCATCGTGCCGATCTACCGCAAGGACGAAGAGAAGACCGCGGTCGTCGAAGCAGCGCAGCGCCTCGCAGCGAGCCTGCGTGACGACGGCCTGACCGTCGAGGTCGACGCGCGCGAAGGACTGAAGCCCGGCGCGAAGTACTACGAGTGGGAGCGCAAGGGCGTCCCGATGCGCCTCGAGCTCGGCCCGCGCGATCTCGAGAGCCGCTCGGTCGTCTGCAAGATGCGCCTCTCCGAGACGGACGCCAACGGCAAACCGGTCAAGGAGACGCTCACTTGGGACAACCTGGGTGTGGCCATCGGTGAGCGGCTCGATCGCTTCCAGAAGATGCTGTTCGAGCGCGCGCTCGCGTTCCGCGAGGCGCGCACCAAAGAGGTCGACACGTGGGCCGAGTTCGTCGAGGCGTTCCGCGAGGGAGAGTCCTCGTTCGTCTACGCGCACTGGGACGGCACGACCGAGACCGAGTTGGCGATCAAGGAAGAGACGAAAGCGACGATCCGCTGCTTGCCGCTCGCTGGGCAGGGCCCCGCGCCGAGCCCTGGCAAGTGCGTTAAGACGGGCCGTCCGAGCGAGCGGCGCGTCCTCTTCGCGAAGAACTACTGAGCGATCGGGTGCGGCGGGCGCACGACCGTCAGGAGTGCGCCCGTCTGCAACACTCCGCCCGCGACCACGGAACAGAGCACGCCGCGCCCGCGGAGGCCGCGGCGATTCGCGCGCGCGATGCGCTGTGCGGCGGTCTTGCCGAAGCGCTCATGGAACGTGCGGCACGGGCGATGGATCGCCGGGCTGACCTCCAGCACCACTCCGTCGCACACGAGGCGTGTGCCGACGGGCAGGTTCGCTTCGGAGAGGTCCAAGTCGACGTGCAGGTTGTCGCCCGTGTGCCCCGCGTGGGTCACGTCGCGCGCGACGGAGCGAGACACGTTGGCGTTGATGAGCGCCAGCTCGGTGCCGGGCGTGCGCTCCGCGTCGTGCCGCCAGCGGTCCCCCACCGCGCCGAACCCCGGTTCGACGATCAGCTCCGGTACGACGGTGCGCTCGCCCCGCGCGGGGCGTACGACGCAAAGCTCGATGCGGCCTGCATCCCGGGGTGAGCGCGGCAACAGCGTCCACCACAGGTCGTGGCGAAAGGAGAGGTCCATCAGGTGCGGAGCGCGCGGGGAAAGAGCACGTTGTTCTCGAGGTGGATGTGCTCCATCAACATACGCTCCAGCTCGCCGAGGCCCATGTAGAGCGCGCGCCATGTGCTGCACGCGTCGGGCGGTGCCTCGTAGTCGTGGGCGAGCTGGCGCAAGCGCGCGAGGTTCTGGCCGTGGTCGCGGTGTTCGTCCTCCATGACCGAGATCGGCATCGCCGTCTGACGCCCACGGCCGCCGAGGATCATCGGGAACAGCACGTGCTCTTCTTTCAGCATGTGGTCCTCGAGGGCGTCGCGCATCTCCTCCAAGTGCGCCGCCAGGCCGTGCGGGCAGTCCGCTTTGTCGGCGTGCACCCGCTCGACGCGCCGCGCCATCTCGACGAGGCGCGGGACCTCTTCGCGGTGGTCGGCGTGGTAGCGCTCGAGGATGTGTTGGACGAGCTCAGGCAGCGGCTGCTGATCGGGGCGCGGGCCGGCCGCCGCGCTGTCGGCCGCGTGCGCGAGCTCGTCGAGGAGCGCCTGCGGATCGAGCCCGGCTTTCGCGCATGCATCCCGCAGGGAGACACGCCCGTGGCAGCAGAAATCGAGCCCGTGGCGGTGGAAGACGCGGGACGCGGCGGGGTGCTCGACCGCGAGGTCGGCGAGGAGACGGTCGCAGTGCAAGGTCGTGGAGGGGGTCATGGCGTAGGCTCTCGCGGGGACTCGGGGGCTGGACCTAGTGCAAGGCGCGTGCCACGCGCTCCAGAGGCACGGAGCGGGGCCGGTGGTCGATTCGACCGCGTGTTCCCGCGGTCGCCGTGACACTTCCGTGTCGCTTTCCGCCCAGCGGCGTACCCTGGGGCCTGGGTGAGGCGGACGGTCTGCTCCACCCCGAGTCTCCACTAGCTTCCCTCCATGCATCCTCGCTCCCACGCTCTCGCCCTCGCCGCGGCTGCCCTCGCAGCGCCGGCCTTCGCCCAGAACGACGAATGCGCGACGGCGACACCGGTCACGCCCGGTGTCTACGCCTTCGACACGACCGCGGCGACCCTCAGCCCCGAGACCTGGCCGTGCGCGGCCTCGGGCGGGCCGGACCTCTGGTACTCCATCACCTCGGCCAACGACGCGACGTTCACGATCGAGACCTGCGGCAGCAGCTACGACACCGCGCTCGAGGTCTTCACCGGGCCGTGCAACAACTTGACGTCGGTGCTGTGCAACGACGACGCGTGCGGTCTCTCGAGCCGCGTGACCGTCTCGCTGCAACCGGGCGCCAGCGCGGTCTTCCGCATCGGCGGCTTCGGCGGCGCGACCGGAGTCGGCACGCTGACGATCACGGAGACCATCCTGCCGCCGCCGAGCGGTTCCGCCGCGGCTTGGCTCAACGCTGTCGGCACGGGCACTCCGGCCCTCTACACGAACTCGCTCCTGCCTGGGCCGATCGTGGCGGACATCGGCGCGCCGAACGGCACGACGAGCGTCACGTACGAGTTCGTCGTCTACGGCAGCAACGCGGGCGCGAGCTCGGGCCTGATGGGTAACCTCGGCTCGGGCGTCGGCTCCAGCGCGGGTCTCAAGTTCGAGCAGTGGCCCGACACACTCAGCTACGGCGTGACAGCGTTCGGCGTCGCCGATTACTCCTTCCCCGGCGGCGCGAACACCGAGGGTCAGGACATCCAGCTCGTCTACATCGCGAACATCCAGACGAACACGACCGAGCTCTTCGTCAACGGCGTCAGCTTCGGCACCGCGCCGTTTGCGCCGCTCCTGCAGGGCCTGCAGGGCATCGGCCAGATCTACCGCCCGAACGGCGTGAACCTGGACGTCATGGGCCTCGGCCGGATCCGCGGCGTCGCGGTCTACGATGCCGCGCTGCCGCTGGCGGAGATCAACGCGCACCGCGATGCGTACTTCTCGGGTTCGCTCGGCACGACGTATTGCTCGCCGGCCGTGCAGAACTCCTCCGGCAGCAGTGCGCGTACCGGTGCGAGCGGCTCGCTCATCGCCGCCAACAACTCGCTCACGCTGTCCTGCAGCGACATGCCGAACAACTCGTTCGGCTTCTTCCTCACGAGCCGCACCCAGGGCGCGATCCAGCAGCCCGGCGGTAGCCAAGGTCGGCTGTGCCTCTCCGGCGCGATCGGTCGCTATGTCGGGCCGGGTCAGATCAAGAACTCGGGCGCGACGGGGACGATCTCGCTGCTCGTGAACCTGACACAACACCCGACGCCGTCGGGGTTTGTATCGGTGCTCGCCGGTGACACGTGGAACTTCACCGCTTGGTTCCGCGATGTCGTCGGCGGACAGGCGACGTCGAACTTCTCGAACGGGCTCTCGATCCTGTTCCAGTAAGCCCGATCTCGTAGGACAGGGTTCGAGTCGAGCGGCGCCCAGGGCCGCTCCGCTCGAACCCTGTTTCATTTGAGGCCGAGGCGTTTTGCGATGCGGTGCAGGTTGGACCGATCGACGTCCAGCGCGCGCGCTGCACCGGCCAGGTTGCCCTCGGCGCTTTCGATCGCGACTGCGATCAGCTCGCGCTCGAAGCGCTCGAGCGCGGTGCGCAGCGTCGCGCCTTCCGCGAGGGCGGCGTGAGCAGCGGCGCGGCCGGGGCTCTCGGTCGGCACAGCAGCGCTAGGTGTCGCGGCGTTAGCGCGTGACGCTTCGCGCGGCGCGCTCGGGCGTACATCCAGATCGGCCTCGCGGACGAGGACCATCTCGCCGTGTTTTGCGCGCGCCGAAGCGCGGAGGATCGCGCGTGAGACGACGTTCTCGAGCTCGCGGACGTTACCTGGCCAGTCGCTCGCTTCGAGCGCGCAGAACGCGGTCGGCTCGTAGCGGATGGGTCCGCAGCCGATGTGTTTGCGCACACGATCCGCAAAGTGACCGGCGAGCGCCGGAATGTCCGTCAGATGCTCCCGCAGCGGGGGCACCCGCAATCGGCAGACATCCAGACGATGCAGCAGATCCGCGCGGAAACGCCCGGCCGCGACCTCGGCTTCGAGGTCGCGGTTCGTGGCAGCGAAGATGCGCACATCGACGCGCTCGGTGCGATCCGAGCCCCCGGGGTTGGATCTCGCCCTCTTGCAGGACACGCAGCAGCTTCGGTTGGATGTGGAGGGGCAGCTCGCCGATCTCGTCGAGGAACAGACACCCGCCGTCCGCGACTTTGAACTTACCGGGACGCGCCTGCATCGCGCCGGTGAACGCGCCGCGGGTGTGCCCGAAGAGCTCGCTCTCGGCGACGGACTCGGGCAACGCCGCGCAGTTGAGGTAGATGAGCGGCTGCTCGGCGCGGCGGGAGCTCTGGTGCAGCGTGCGCACGACGAGCTCCTTGCCGACGCCGGTCTCTCCGGTCACAAGGACCGGGAAGTTCGCGCGCGCGATGAGGTCGATCTCCTCGCGGAGGCGCGCGACGGTGGAGCTGCCGCCGACGAGCACGTCACCGCGGCGCGCGAGCGCGTCGCGGACGAGCTCCTGCGCGACGCGGCCGCGCCGCTCGGCTTCGCGCTCCAGCGCGTCGATCAGCGCCCCTGTGCGCAGCGCAGCTCCGGCGAGCGCCGCGAGGTGCTCCAGGAACTCGCGCGGCACCGCGTCGAACGCGCCGGGCGTCAGCGCATCCGCGGTCAACACACCGACGAGCTCGCCCTCGACCCGCAACGGACAGCCGAGGCAAGCGTGCACCGACTTGCCGATCTCTGGCGCGCCGACGACGAGCCCGTCATACGGGTCCGGCAGCGGGCTGTCGGCGGGAAAGACAGTCGGCCCTTCGGCGTTGCAGATGATGTCGAGGCGCGGGTGCTCTGCGCGTGGAAAGCGACGCGCGAGCGCATCGTCGCCGAGCCCGCGCGCGGCCACCGGCACCAAATCCGCCCCTTGGAGCCCCAGCAACGCGACCGCGTCGCAGGGCAGCGCACGGTGCACTGCAGCGACGAGTCGCTTGAGGCGATCGTCGCTCGAAAGCGACGCGGTGATGTCGCGGGCGAGCGGCAGCAGCTCGCTGAGGCCGAAAGGGGTGGAGCTGAATGTGTCGTCGCCTGAGCGTAACCGTACAGGGCTGAGTGAGCCTTTAGCGTAC
The DNA here is from genome assembly GCA_964402175.1 of uncultured Planctomycetaceae bacterium. Lineage (GTDB taxonomy): Bacteria > Planctomycetota > UBA1135 > UBA1135 > JAWKUK01. The sequence continues at coordinate 29,422 of CAYOBN010000018.1, forward strand.
TTTCTTGGCGTGGCGGCGTCGTCCGTCGGGTCTTCACCCCTGGCGCCGGCCAGGAGCCCCCTCGACGCTCGTGACTCTGTTCTCGCGATCGGCGCTCGGGCTGGTCGAGCCCATCGACGAATGCGCCGCAGTGTCCCCGGGACGCTCGGCCTCGATCCTGCGACGGATGTGGCGCTGCAAGAGCTCGTGCAGTGCCCCTGCCGGAGTCACTCGACAATCAGACGTATCCCGCGGGACTGGCTGCGGGAGCGTTCGGGGCGCTGACCGTTCGACCAGTCCGTAGTCTCGAGATCGATGAGGAAGGTCTCTGGGGAAGAACGGGTGGGTTCGCCAGCGTGGCCGAAGCCACCACCGAGTCGAGCGCGTTGCTGCGTGCTCTCCGTCGCGGCTTCGAGCGCTTGCCGACACACAGGAAGGGCTCTCATGCTCCGCGGTCGCATCAAGGTCCAACAGCTCGATCGCTCGAATGCGATCCCCTTTCTCCATGTTTGCAATGCCGCCGATGAAGAGCGCGCGCGCGGGGCCCGCCGCCACGATGCGATGGAACATCCGGCCGAGCGCGAGGCTGCCGACACTCTCCCACCCCGTGCTTCCGGGGTCGTAGCGCCAAATCTGGCCATCCTTCGCCGAAGCGATCACGCCGCTTTCGAGTGAGGCCGCGGCGACACCGAAAGCATCGACGGGGAACGCTGGTAACGCTGCCCATTGGCCTTCTGCGAGGTCGAGGCTCCAGGCCGCGCGCTGCACCCGGCGGTCGACTCCGAGGCCGCCGACGACGAGCACATGTTGCCGTCCGTCGTGCATGTATGGCGCCGCCGCCAGCGCTCGCGCGCGAAACGGCGTCTCGATGGAGCGCCAGCCCGCGGCAGGATCGACGAGGTCCAGGACGAGTGTCTCCGCATGAAAGAGGCTGCCAGCCTCCGTCAACATCCAGCCGCCGACGACGACGAGCTGGTCGCCCGCGATGACGGCGTCGTGAGACGAGCGTGGCCGAGGGAGCGACGGGAGCGCGCTCCACGCACCGCGCGCGACATCGAAGCGAGCCACCTCTGCGACCGAACGCAGGTCGGCCTCCTCTGTCGCACTGTTGTGTGCGCGCATTCCACCGACGCGAATGAGCCCCGTGGGGTGAGCGACGAGCGTCACACTCTGCAAGGGTTCGACGCCTGGTAAGCCGCGCATGTCGCGCGGATCATGGGGATTCAAAGCGAAGAACTCGCCTCGTTGTCCCTCACGGGAGTAGGCATGGGGTTGGCCGTCGTAGCCACCGAGGATGTAGACCCACCCGTCTTTCTGGGCTGCGCCGAAGCTGGTGATGCCGCGCGGCAAGAAAGCGTGCATGCTGGCCGCGGACTCGGGATCCCCCGAACCGAGGGCGAGCCCGAGGGCGATAGGAAGGAAGAGGTGCATGTCTTGTTCTTTAGAGCGAGAGTCAGAGAGCGGCCGGCGGTCCCTCTGCGGTCCCGTCGATGTCGTCGCGTGAGATCGACGGGCGCTTCGGAGCCGCCGGCCAGCATCGGCGCGCGGTGTCGACCCCACGTCGCAACCGCGCATCACAGAAGGGACGCGGCCGCACTCCGAGCCGCCGCGCCCTGGTCGTCGGATCAGCGCAAGGTCACGGCGATGCCGTCCGTGAAGTTGCTCGTGGGCGTGGGGTTCGCGTCGCGGTACCACGCCTGGAAGTGCCAGGTCTCGCCGGCCTGCGCTTGCACCGTGCCCGTCGGCAGAGGGAGGCTCGTCAGGTCGATGGGCACTTCGAACATGCCGCGGGTCCCTGAGGACTGCACCTGTCCCACGAAGCGGCCGATCGGGGCCTGCAAGCAGAGGTCACCCTGGCTGCCCCCCGGGTTCGCGCTGAACCCAGCCGTGCGGCTGACCAAGAAGTAGCCCGAGGACTGCAGGGGCAGCGACGAGGCGCGCAAGACGAGGTCATTGGCTGCCACGGTGTCGTCACCGTGCGCCGTCGCGCGTGCCGGTGCACCGGTCGAGTTCGGGTTCGCAGCGCACGTCGAGACGCTGAGCGCCCCGTCGTGCAGGACGTCGAGCCGCACATCGTCGAGGCTCGTGTTGGCCCCGAGCGAGTCGAACGTCAGGACGAGCTCGGTCGCCTCGAGCGCGAGCCCGGAGACGTCCCAATCGAGTCGCCACTCCTCGACGACGAACCCGCCGGGGATCTGCAGCAGGAGCTGACGGGTCGCGGGACCCGCGGGCACCGTCTGGACGCCATCCGAGAGCGTGAGCTGGGCGTGGGTGACGTCGATACCTGTGCCGAGGGTCCGGAGCTGCAGCGTGACCGCTCGGGCATCCGCAGGCAGTGTCGCGCGCACCTCGAGGGAGAGCGCGCCAGCGACGCCGTAGATGTTCCCGGTCGAAGTCAGGACCGCACCGGGGGTCCACTGCGTCAGCGTCGCCGCGAGGTCCGAGCTGGGGTCGTTCGGCGCGTTCGGGGCGCCGAAGGCGCTGGAGAAGCCGGTGAAGGTGTTGCCGGGGTCGCCGCCCCAGTAGGCGAACTGCGCGGCGCTGCTGCCGGCGTAGTCGGGCGGTGCGACGGCCTGGAAGTCGGCGCGGGCGGAGGGGGCGAGGGTCAGGGCGGCCAGGGCCGCGGTCGTACGCAGGTTCGGGCGGAACATGGGCGTCCCCGGTCGGACCGGGGGGGGCGGAGGTTCGGTCTGGGAAGGGTGTCTGCGACGACGGGAGGGAGCTTACTGCTGTTGCGACTGCGTCGCAAGTGCAATTCGATTGAGATTCGATTGCCGGTCCGAGGGGCGCGCCACCTCGCCGCACGGGCCCGGGCACCCGCCGGGCGCTCCCCCGCACCGCTCCCGGAGCCCGCCCGCGGCCTCCTGCACCGACGCGGTTAGAGTGCGGGGCGATGACAGAGCCCGACCCCGCGGTCTCCCTCCGCGAGGCGACCCGTGCCTTCGCACACATCGGGTTGCACAGCTTCGGCGGCCCCGCGGGCCAGATCGCGGTGATGCACCGCGTCCTCGTCGAGGAGAAGCGCTGGATCAGCGAAGAGCGGTTCCTGCACGCGCTCAACTTCTGCATGTTGTTGCCGGGGCCGGAAGCCCAGCAGCTCGCCACGTACTGCGGCTGGTTGCTGCACGGCTGGCGCGGAGGAGTGATCGCCGGCACGCTCTTCGTGCTGCCGGGTTTCCTGGCGATCCTCGCGCTGTCGGTGCTGTATGTCGAGCTGAATCAAGTCCAGCTCGTCACCGCGCTGTTCTTCGGGCTGAAGGCCGCGACGCTGGCGCTGGTCATCGACGCGGTGCGCCGTGTGGGCCGACGCGCGCTGGCTGGGCCCGGCGCGGTCGCCATCGCCATCGCTGCGTTCTTCGCGCTCGGCTTCGGAGAGGTCCCTTTCCCGATAGTCGTCGCGGGGGCCGCGCTGCTCGGAGTCCGATTCACTAGAGATGATTCGGCGCACATTGCCGCCGACACACGGACGAGGAGCGGGATCGTCCGCCAGAGCCTCGGTACCGCGCTCCTTTGGCTGGCGATATGGATCGCTCCGATGGCAGCGCTCGCGCTCGCGCTCGGTCGAGGCCACATCCTGGTCCAAGTCGGCGCGTACTTCAGCCAGGTCGCCGTCGTGACCTTCGGCGGCGCCTACGCCGTCCTGGCTTACGTCGCGCAGCAAGCGGTCGAAGTTCACGGGTGGTTACGGCCTGGCGAGATGCTGGACGGGCTGGGGATGGCGGAGACGACGCCAGGTCCGCTGATTCAAGTTGTCCAATTCGTCGGCTTCATGGGCGCGTACAGGGATCCCGCGCCCTTCTCGCCCCTGGCCGCAGGGATCGCCGCGGCCTGCATCACGACCTGGGTGACCTTTGCACCGTGTTTCCTCTGGATCTTCGTCGGCGCGCCATTCGTCGAGCGGCTGCGCGGAAATCGCACGATCGCTTCTGCGCTGCGCGGCGTGACGGCCGCGGTCGTGGGGGTGATCGCGAACCTCGCGCTGTGGTTCGCTGCGCACGTCCTGTTCCGCGACGTCGGCGAGCTGCGCGTGCTCGGGCTGCGGATCATCCGCCCAGATCCGAGCACCGTGGACCTCGGAGCGGTCGCCATCGCGACCGGGGCCCTGATCGCTCTCCTGCGGCTCGGCTGGGGTGTCCCGAAGACCCTCGGCCTCGCCACGGTCGTCGGCACGGGTTGGGTCCTCTCCCGCTGACTCGGGTTGCGGCATTCCGGCCCTGCGGCGATCCTCTAGGGGGAACCCGACTCTCCTCCACCATGCTGCAACGCTCCACCCTCCTCGCGCTCGGCGCGCTCCTTGCTCCCACGGCTTCGGCCCAGGTCTTCTACGGCTCCGACGGCACCCTCGTCGACAACTGGCGCCTCGACACTGCGACCGGGGTCAGCAACGGGCCCGAGTTCACCAACGTGTTCGTGTCGGGACTCGCCGACGACGACGCGGCCCAGGTCTTCTACGTGCAGACCGGCGTGACCCTCTCGAGCGCCGCGTACAGCGCGACCGGGGGCCCCGTGACGACCGTCGGGACCACGACGTACCTGGGCTCGAACCGCTCGTTCACGGGCCTCGCCCATCACAACGGAGTGCTCTACGCGAGCCACAACGCGGGCTCGGCCGAGGGCCTCTACGCCGTGGACGTCGTGACCCTCGCAGCGACGCTGGCGTACCCCTACTCCAGCGTCCAGATCGCGCTGGAGGGCCTCGACTTCGACCCTTCGACGGGCCTTCTGTACGGCGCCAACGACGGCGGCGCGTACGTCGATCCCACCGGAGTTTCGGGGCGAGGCATCACCGTGATCGATCTCAGCGCGAACCCGGTGACCGAGCGCACGGCGTTCCCGTACCCCGCCGGCGAGAACGACCTGGACGGCCTCGCGTTCGACGCCGGCCGAGGGCGCGTGTTCTTGATCGAGGACGAAGCCTCGCCGCTGCACAACCTGGACATCGCGACGGGCCTCTATGACCCGAACCCGCCGCAGCATGCGGCGACCGGCGCCGCGGTCTTCTCCGCGGGCACGTACACCACCGGCGGCGCGCAGCCCCTCGGGACGAACTACTGCACGGCTGCGGTGAACTCGAGCGGCGTCAGCGCCGCGATGTCGGCCGCCGGCTCGACGCTCGCCTCGGCCAACGACGTGACGCTGCGCGCGAGCCGGCTCCCGAACAACGCGTTCGGCTTCTTCCTGACGTCGCGCACCCAGGGGTTCATCCAGAACCCCGGCGGCAGCCAGGGCAACCTGTGCCTCTCGGGTTCGATCGGGCGCTTCGTCGGTCCGGGCCAGATCCAGAACTCGGGCGCGGCGGGCGCGATCGAGCTGGGCCTGAACCTGACGGGCCTGCCGACCCCCGTCGGGGGCGTCGCGGCGCAGCCCGGCGAGACGTGGAACTTCACGGCCTGGTACCGCGACGTGGTCGGAGGAAGCGCCACGTCCAACTTCGCGGACGGCCTCTCGATCGTGTTCCAATGAGGGGCGTCGGGTCGCAGGACTGGCTGTGGAAAACCCTGCCTGTTCCGGCCTAACCCCCCGCGGGGCGGGCACTTAGGACTCCACAAGGAATGCAAGTTCCTTGTGGAGAGTCCGAGGAGGGCTTCAGTCGAGGCCCCCCCGCGCGCCGAAGGGAGCGGCATCGCCAAGGAAGTTGCTTTTCCGGCGACCCCCGCTCCTCTCCGCTCCCTTCCCATGCAACGGATGTTGTTCGCCGGTGCGCTCGGCGCAGTGTTGATCTCGATGGGTGTCGTGCGCCAGGGCTCACTGGAGAGCCGGTTGGCCTCCCTGGAACAGGCGGAGCAAGCAGCACCGCGCCGCGACGAGGCGCTGCTGCGCGAGATCGAGCGCCTCGCTAGAGAGCTCGCTGGCCTGCGCCGGGACCTCGACGGGGCGGAGGGGGACAGCGGCCTCGCCGCGTCGCTCGACGCGCGCATCGCCGCCGTCGATGCGGCGCTCGAGGATGCTCGCGAGCTCTTCACGCTGCAAGGCAACCGCTTGAACGAGGTCGGGGAGCAGGTCTGCACGCTGCGCGCCACGGCAGCGACCGAAGCGCGCCTCGTCGCGCTCGAACATGGCCTCGAACAGCGTGTGCTCGGACTCACGAGCACCGTCGATGCGACGCTGCAGCTCGCGCAGGAGACGCGCGCTCGCATCGAGCGAACCGAGCCGAATCCGAGCCGCCGCTGGTGCGAGACGCTCGGCCCGACGGTGCAGCTCGCGGGCGATACGACCGTGGGAAGCGGCGTGCTGCTCGAATCGCGCCCGCTCGGCGACGGCGCCTACGAAACGCTGCTCCTCACGTGTTGGCACGTCGTCCGCGACATTCAGGCTGGCAACAGCCAGCCGGATGGTCCGGTTCCGGTCGCGATCTACTCACCGGATGGTTCGCGCGTGACGACGACCGCGACGGTGATCGCAGCGAACGTCGACATCGACGCGTGCCTCCTGCGCCTCGTCTCGAACGAACGGGTGCCGCATGGCGCGCGTTTGCCCTCGCGTGCGACCCTCGCCGCATCGAACGTGTACGACCCCGTGGTCGCTGTCGGCTGCCCGCTCGGGAACGACCCGATTCCGACGCTGGGGAACCTCTCGTCGCTCCACCACATGGTCGACGGGCACGAGTTCTGGATGATCTCCGCGCCGACCTACATCGGTAACTCGGGCGGCGGCATCTACGCGGCGGGTAGCCATCACCTCCTGGGTCTCTTCTCGAAGATCTACACCCACGGCTCGATCCGACCCGTCATCGTGCCACACATGGGCCTCGTGACGCCGCTGGCGGAGATCTACGACTGGTTGGAGGACGTGAAGGTGGCCCAGGTCATCGAGCGCGAAGACGGCACCGCACAGGTGGTCACCGGCCCCTGAGGCCCGCGCGGCCGGTCCCTGGCGCCCGGCCGGCCTTGGGGCGATCATGTCCGCATGATCGCTCTCTCCACCCTACTGCTCGTCGGCGCGCTCGCGCCCGCCGGCGACGTGCTCACACCGGAGCAGCTCGTGGGCCTGGCCCGCGTCGCCGAGCCGAAGCTCAGCCCTGACGGACGGCACCTGCTGGTCACGGTCCGAACGACGGACGTCGCCGCGGATTCGAGCACGGCTGAGGTCCACATCATCGACACGGCGTCGCGCAAGAGCGTCCGTCAGCTCAGCGGGTCCTCGCCCGTTTGGCTGCCGGACTCGCAGCACTTCGCGCTCAGCACGAAAGAGGGCCTGGTTGTGCACGCCCTCGACAGCGCGTTCGTCCTGCCGATCGAGGTCGCGGGCGGCGCCTCCAACGTGCACTGGTCGCCCGCCGGCGATGCGTTCAGCTACACGCAGAGCGTCAAGCTCGACGACACCGCCGCGGACATCCACGCCGATCTGCCGAAGGCGAAGGCGCGGGTGTACGACGACTTGATGGTGCGCCACTGGGATACCTGGAGCACCGGTGAGTACAGCCACCTCTTCGTGCAGCGCTTCGACACGACGAGCGCCGACGCCGCGGCGGCGATGGACCTGCTCGCGGGCGAGCGCGTGCACACTCCGCTGCCGCCGTTCGGCGGCGCGGAGCAGATTGCGTGGTCACCCGACGGCAAGGAGCTCTGCTACACGGCGCGGCGCGTGCCGAACCCCGAGGCCAGCACCGACAGCTCGCTCTGGCTCGTCCCCGCGAACGGCGGCGAGCACCGTAATCTGACCCCGGGCATGGTCGGCTACGACCAGGACCCCGTCTACTCGCCGGACGGTCGGTACATCGCGTTCTCCAGCATGGAGCGGGCCAGCTTCGAAGCCGATCGCGCGCGGCTGATGCTGCACGAACGTAGCACCGGCACGAACACGGAGCTGTTGCCGAACTTCGACGCGTCGCCGCACAACGTCACGTGGAGCCGCGACAGCCAGCACATCTTCTTCACGGCGGACTACCGCGGCACGACGCAACTCTACACGACGCCGGTGGCGGCGCCGCAGGTCCGCGCGATCACCGCAGGGCGTCACGCGATCTCGGCGATCCAGCTCGCGCCGGATGCGCGTACCGTCTACGCGCTGCGCACTTCGATGGAGCGCCCGGCCGAGGTCGTGGCGATCGACGTCGAGACCGGCCAGATCGTGCAAGTGACGGACTTCAATGGCGAGGTCTTTGCAAAGCTGAAGCTGCCGGTGATCGACGGTGAAGAGTTCAAAGCGACCGATGGCGCTTCGATCCAAGCGTGGATCGTGAAGCCGCCGGACTTCGACCCGAACAAGCAGTATCCGTTCATCCTCTACTGCCAGGGCGGCCCGCAATCGATGGTCGGTCAGGGCTTCTCGTTCCGGTGGAACTTCCACCTGATGGCCGCCCAGGGCTACGTCATCGCGGGTGTCAACCGGCGCGGTCTGCCGGGCTTCGGTCAGGCGTGGAACGACCAGATCTCGGGCGACTGGGGCGGCCAAGCGATGCAAGACCTGCTGTCGGTCGCTGACGCGATGCAGGCGCGGCCCTACATCGACAAGAAGCGCAGCGCTGCGGTCGGCGCGTCGTTCGGTGGTTTCACGGTCTACTGGATGATGGGCAACGCGGGGGAGCGCTTCGCGTGCATGATCTCGCACTGCGGCGTCTTCAACCTGGAGAGCATGTACCTCGCGACCGAAGAGCTCTTCTTCGTCAACTGGGACCTCGGCGGGCCGTACTGGAGCTCGCCGGAGGCCGCCGAGCGCTACCGCAAGTTCTCGCCGCACAAGTACGTGCAGAACTGGAAGACGCCGTTGCTCGTCATCCACGGCGAGAAGGACTTCCGCGTCCCTTACGACCAGGGCCTGCAAGCGTTCACCGCCGCACAGGTGATGGGTGTTCCGAGCCGCTTCCTCGTGTTCCCCGAGGAGGGCCACTGGGTGCTGCGCGCGCAGAACGGCATCGTTTGGCAGCGTGAGTTCTTCGGCTGGCTCGACCGCTACTGCGGCGCTGGCGCGGCGAAGTGACGAGCGCGACGAGACTTCGTCTCTGGGCCGCGGCCGCGCCGATCGGCGCGGTCGCGGCCCTCTTTGTCGGGCTCTGGGCTCTGACGTACCGCCGCTGGACGGACGTGGTCGTCGACTTCGGCCGCGAGCTCTACGTCGCATGGCGGCTCGCGGAAGGCGACGTCCTAGGCCGCGACATCGCGTGGTTCAGCGGGCCGCTCTCCGTACACGTCAACGCGCTCGTGTTCCGCCTCGCTGGGACGTCCATGTGGGCGCTCGAGGCCTGGAACACACTCATCGCGCTGGCGATCTTCGGTACGGCCTTCGGGCTCGTCGCGAAGTTCACGACGCGCTGGACCGCAGCGGTCGTGACCGGGACCGCGCTGGCCGTATTCGGCTTCGGGCAATACGGTGGGATCGGCAACACGAACTACGTGACGCCGTACTCCCACGAGCCCGTGCACGGGCTGCTACTAGGGGCGCTTTCGCTCATCGCGGCGCGTCGACAGAGCCGCGCTGGGCAGGTACTGGCAGGGGTCTTGCTGGCCGCGACTTTCTTGACCAAGGCCGAGCCGTTTGTCGCGGCTTGCGCAGGCTGGTTCGCCCTCCATGTCGCGGATCCCGCGGTCCGGCGCGGTTGGTTCCTGCGCTGCGCCGCCGCTGCAGCGACCCTCGCTGCGGCGTTCGCCGTGCTCTGCACAGCGCTGTCGCCGAGCGAGGCGCTGCTCGGGCTCGCTGGGCCTTGGCCGCACATGCTCGGCGGTGACGTCGTCAACGCAGCGTTCTACGAGCGCCTCGCAGGGCTCGACGCTCCCGAGCTCCACCTGCAAACCACGCTGCGCTGGACAGCGGGCTGGGGCCTGACCGTAGCTTGCGCCGCGCTGCTCAGCGCTCTGGTCCGCCGGCGCCTTCCGGCGCTGGTCATGGCCGCCCTGGGACTCGGCGTGGGTATCGCGCTGTTCCCGCTGGACGCGATCTTGGACATCGGCCGCCCGATCGGGCTCGCTGTCGCCCTTGTCTTGCTCCTCGCCACGCTGCCCGGCGCGAAACCGAGGCCCGATCGGCCGGAACTCTACGCGTGGTGCGTCTTTGCGCTCGCGTGGCTCCCGAAGCTCGGGCTGCGCCAGAGCTTTGTCTTCTACGGGTTCGTGCACACGCTGCCGGCCTTCTGCGCGGTGGCCGCAGCGCTGTGGTTCAGTGCCGCGGAGCGCTGGGAGCGCTGGTCACGCGGTAGCGCAGCCTCGTACCGCGCGCTGATGCTCGGGCTCATGCTCGCGCTGGCGATCGTCCACGTGCGCTCGACGCTGTTCTGGCGCAAGTTCAAGACGGAGCCGGTCGGATCGGGCGCGGACATGCTGCTCGCAGACGGCCGCGGCGACGAGGTCGCTGCGGCGCTGACTTGGCTGCGAGACCATACCGAGCCCGACGCTTCGGTCCTCGTGCTGCCCGAGGGGCTCTCGCTCAACTACTGGTCGAGGCGACCCACGCCGACCCGTTACCTCGGCTTCATGCCGACCGAGCTCGCAATGTTCGGCGAGGGCGCCGTGATCGCAGCGCTCGACGCACATCCGCCGGATTGCGTCGTAGTCGTGCACAAAGACACCTCCGACTACGGCGTGCGCTTCTTCGGCCAGGACTACGGGCGCGAGCTCGCGGCTTGGATCAGCGCGCGCTATGAGCCGGTTGCGTCGTTCGGAGCCGCGCCATTCGTCGATTGGCGCTTCGGCGTCGTCGTGATGCGGCCGCGCTGAAAGCGCTGCCACGACCAGCCACGGCCCGCGAGGATCCAGGGGATCGTCCGCAGTAGGATCGAGACATCCATGCGGAGCGACGTGCGCGCGATGTAGTCCAGGTCGATCGACAGCTTCTGCGCGTAACACTCAGCCTCGCGCACGGTGTAACCCTGGGTGATCTGAGCGAGACCGGTCAGACCCGGGGGAGTCGCGAGACGCTGGGCAAATCCAGGCACTTCGGTGCAAGCCCAGCGATGGACCTCGACCATCTCGGGTCGCGGCCCGACGATGTGCATGTCACCCTTGGCGATGTTGATGAGCTGCGGTAGCTCGTCCAGGTGCGTGTTGCGCAGGAACCGCCCGAAGCGCGTCGTACGCTGCACGTCCTTCTCGATCGACCAGGCGCCCTGCTCGCTCGCACGGGCCTCGCGCATCGTTCGGAACTTGTAGATCCAGAAGATCCGGCCTTGGTGACCGATGCGACGCTGCAAGAAGAAGACCTGGCGCAGGTCGCGAAAGACGACCGCATTCCAGAGCGCGATCGGCGTGGCGATCACGACCGCCAGCGGCGCGACGGCGGCCAGGAACAAGAGGTCGAGCGCGCGCTTGCCGTGCTTCTCGTAGAGCCCCGTCGCGGAACGCGGCGGCGGAGCGCCCTCCTCGTCCGGGCGTTCGTCCTCGGAGCGGGGGGCGAGCTCCGCCGACCGCAGCCGAGGTTTCAGCTCGGTTCGGGTCCGGGGACTCGACTGGGAGGTGCGCTGCTTCAATCGCATGGGGACAGGGCGCGCCGCAGGGGAAAGCGCGCCTCCGTCCTATCGGCCCCAGGGTGGGTCATCTGAAATCGAAGTCCCGACGCCGGGGGCCCCGGCCGAAGGACCTAGGGGTGGGGCTTCAGGGATCTCCCGATGGGACCGATAGGTCCGAGGTCCACGCCCCGGCGCGTCGGACCGAGGAGCCCCCCTTGCGCACCAGCGTCGCCCTGACCACCGCTCCCCCATCCGGGGTCGCCGCCGAGACCCCGCGTCCGGCGGGCGAGCGCAGCTTTGCGAGGAACCTCGCGGAGCTCCTCGGCAGCCACGCCGTGGTCGCCGCGGTCGGCATCGCGAGCCTGCCGCTACTGGCCCGCAACCTGGGCGTCGCTGCGTACGGACAGTTCTCGCTCTTCCTCACCGCGCTCGGCGTGCTGTCGAACCTCGACCTCGCGCGCCCCATCCTAGTGCAGGAGCTCGCGCAGAGCCGACAGACCGCGGGCCGAGAAGAGCGCGCCCTGGCGGTCACCAGCGCGGTCGCGCTGGGCCTCGCAGCGGGGCTGATCGGGGCGCTCCTCGGGGGTCCGCTCTGGGCTGCGGCCCTCGGGACGGCGGCCCTTCTGCACGGGGCGACCGCCGTCGGCTTCGCGCAGCTTTCGGCGCAGGGTCGAGTCGGCCTCGCAGGTCGCATCCGGAACACCGCGTGGGCCCTGGCGCTGGTCGCGGCTGTCGGGGCCTCGTTCTTCGTCGCTACGGTGAACGCTTACGCGTGGGCGTTTGTTGGAGCCAACCTGTTCATCCTCTGGCGCTACCAGAGCGCGGTCCGGCAACCGCTGTCGTCACTGCTCATCGCGCCGAAGGCCCGGCTGCTCCTCGAGCGCCGCGATCGCGCCGCGGACATCGCTGTCTTCGCGGGCGCCAGCGCCGTCGTTTCGTCTGCGGACAAGCTGATCCTCGAGCGCTGCACCGACCGAGAGTCCTTCGGCCACTACGCGGGTCAATACGACTTGGCGGTGAAGGTCAACATCGTCAGCACCGCCCTCGGGAACATCATCCTGCCGAAGATCGCGAGCCTCGTAGGCAACGCCGGCAAAGGCGCGGCAGAGCGTTACTTCGTACGTGTCGCGTCGTGGGTGACGCTCGGCTATTTCGTGGCGCTCGCAGCGGCGATCCTGCTGCACGCTCCGATCATGGCGCTGGTCCTCGGACAGGGCTTCGTCGCGCCGGGCACCCCGCTGCTCTATCCGCTCTTCCTGCTGGGGGTATTCATCCACCTGTTCGGGTTCCTGATCACGGCGTACCAGCGCGCGCTCGGTGACTTCCGGACCCATCGGGTGACGTACATCGCCTCGGCGGCCACGATGCTGCTCGTGGGTTCGTTCGCGATCCCCGCGTACGGTCCCTCTGGCGCTCTCGCGACGTATCTGACAGCACGTTGTGCCGAGCTCGGACTGATCGCGATCGAAGCCCGCAGGCTCACCCGAGGAGCCCTCCCGCCGTGGCGCTTGATCGCATTGCTGATGCTCGCTGCCACCCTCGGCGCTCTGGCAACTTCCGCTGTACTCGGATCATGAACGCGCGACGCTTACACGGTCTCGAGAGCGCTCGCTTCCTGCGCGTGGTCGCGTCACCGTCTCACCTGAGGCTCAACTGATGTGTGGAATCGCTGGATGGATCGCCTTCGAGGGCGGGGTCGACGCGGAGATCCTGTCGGCCATGGGTGCAGCGATCGCGCACCGCGGCCCGGATGGTGCGGGTGAGTGGATCGATCGTCGAGGTCGTGTGGGCTTCGCGCACCGCAGGCTGTCGATCATCGACCTCTCCAGCGCCGCCGCGCAGCCGATGCATGCGACCCACGAGGGCCGCAGCGCGTCGATCGTCTTCAACGGCGAGATCTACAACCATGCCGCGATCCGCCGCGAGCTCGTTCAGCGGGGCCTGCAGTTCACCACCGATCATTCGGACACCGAGGTGATCCTGCGTGGATACCTGGCCTTCGGTCTCGATGGGCTGCTCCACCGCTTACGGGGGATGTTCGCGTTCGTGATCTTCGACGAAGATCGCCAACGTGTTGTGCTCGTGCGCGACCGGATCGGCGTCAAACCTCTCTATGTCGCCCAGCTCGGCGGCAACGTCGTCTTTGGGTCGGAGATCAAGGCTCTGCTGGCTCACCCTGCGGCGCCGCGCGCGGTCGATCACCAGAGCTTCCGGCACTTCTTGTCGTTCCGCGCCGTCCCCGCGCCCCGCACCCTGTTCCGCGGCATCGAATGCCTCGGCCCTGGGGAGCTCATCGACATCGACCTGGAGCACCGCACCTCGGTGCGCCGGACGTGGTGGGATCCATTGGAGCGCGCCGCTGCGCCGCCGCCGACCCTGAAAGAGGCTCGCGAGCGGCTCGAGGAGCTGCTGCTGGAGTCCTTCCAGCTGCGCATGGTGGCCGATGTCCCCGTAGGCTTGTTTCTCTCGGGTGGGCTCGATTCCGCGTACCTACTGCAGTTGTTACGCAACGAGCCTGGCACTGCATCGACCTTCACCGTCACCTACCCTGGTCACCAGGAGTACGACGAAGGCGCTGTCGCCCGACAACTGGCGACAGAGGCCGGGACACGGCACCACGAAATCGCGCTCGATGCGGAGCGCTACGGCGCAGCGCTGTTGGATGTCGCGTGGCACCAGGACGAGCCGATCGCTGCGCCCGTCTGCACCGCGGTGTACTTCCTCTCCCAAGCTGCGCGCCGCGCGGGTGTCCCCGTGGTGCTCGCCGGCGAAGGGAGCGACGAGGTCTTCATCGGTTACAGCAACTGGCTCCGGCTACGGGACGCGGAGCGCTGGAATGCGCGCATCCCCGACCTCCCGGGGCGTTTGCTCCGCAGAGGCGCCGCGAACCTGGCGGCGACGGGTCTGAACTGGCTCTCCCCACACGCAGAGGTCCTGCGCCGTGCCGCAGCCGGTGAGCCGCTCTTCTGGGCCGGCGCCATGGAGTTCGGCGAGGGCGCCAAAGAGCGCCTGATCGGGCCGAGCGTCGAAGCCGGCACCGCCACCTATGACGACGTCGTTCGGCCCTTGCGCGCCGCCTTCGAAGCGCGCGGCGATGCACGTGACGCGACCGCGTGGATGACCTACGTGGACCTGCGCTTCCGCCTGCCGCAGCTCATGCTACCTCGCCTCGACAAGATGGGCATGGCCTTCGGGATCGAAGGACGGGTCCCGTACCTGGATCACAAGCTCGTCGAGTTCGTGATCGGACTCCCGCCCGACTGGCGCGGCGCGCGCGACCGCGAAGGGAAGGCCCTCTTCAAAGACGTCGCCGAGCGGAAGCTCCCCACCGAGTTCGTGCGCCGCCGCAAGCGCGGTTTCCGCGCGCCGGTGAAGGAGTGGAAGCGCGACTCCTTCGGTCAGAACACCCTCGCGGACTTGCGGGCCTTCGCGGACAAAACCGGTTACTTCGACCCAGCGGCTCTGCAAGCGCTGACGGAGAAGAAGAACGACCGCCTCTACTTCAGCCTCGTCAACTTCATGCTGTGGCATGGGCTCTACATCGAAGACGTCGTAGGCAACTGCAGCACAGAGCGCCTCACTGAGGCGCGCCGCAGCGTACGGGAGGAGGCCGTCTCGGCACGATGACCACGGCGCTCATCGAAGACAACACACGCACCACGTCGAACACTGGCGTGGATGTCGAGCGCGTCCTCTTCATCGCCGGCGTTGGACGCTCGGGAACGAGCTTGCTCCACAGCATGCTCAACGCCCACCCCGAGGTCGCGTTCCCGCCCGAGACACACTTCTTTCGTCGCTACATCGCCGCAGCCGGCCGTCGTAAGGCGGTCGAAGAGGAGTCTGTCGATCGCTTTCATACGCGCCTCGCACAGGACGCAGACTTCGCGCGACTGTCGATCGCTCCAGAAACGGTCATCCAAACCACTGCGTCGGGTCGCGTGGACACCTTAGGGACCTTCCGTGCGCTGCTACGGACCGTTGCGGCCCGCGAAGGCAAGAGCCGGGTGGGAGACAAGGACCCGCGGCACATCGATGACATTCCAGCGCTCGCTGGCGCCTTCCCCCACGCGATCCTGGTCCATGTCTACCGCGATCCGCGCGAGGTCCTCCTGTCCCGAACTCGGGCGGAATGGTCGCGCAGCCGCCCTTGGTGGCTGCATGCGCTGCTCGCAGAGGATCAACTGAACCGAGCGCGCAGTCTCGGTCCGCTCCACTTCCGGGAGCGCTACGTCGAGGTGCGTTACGAAGACTTGCTTGCGACCCCCGAGCTCGTGCTACGCAGGATCACAGCGGCGGCCAACCTCGAGTACACGCCAGCCATGCTGGACTTCTCGGCGTCCGCGAAGTCCCTGGTCGACTCACGCGAGCGAGCGTGGAAGAGCGAGACCCTCGGACCACTGTTGCGGAATAACACCTCGAAGTGGCGCACAGACCTCTCGAAGCGACAGGTCCGCTTCGTCGAAGCGGTGAGCCGGACCGCGTTTGCAGACTTGAGCTACGAGAGATCGGAGAGGACCAACGTGCTGGCGCCCGTCGCACCGCTGATGCGCGGGTTCGCACGCTCTCTCTTCACTGTCCGCCGGATCGTGGAGCGCTCGCGATGCTGAACAGTCCCCCGGAGCTTCAGCCGAATCAAGGTCCGCGCTGGCAGGTCCTGCGCGCCGAAGCCGAGGTCCTGGACGCCTCGCGTGAGAGGGCGCTCGCGACGGTGCGCGCTCTCCCTGAGCTGCGGCCAAATCGAGGTCCGCGCTGGCGCGTGCTACGCGCCGAAGCCGAGGTCCTGTATGCCTCGCGTGGACTGGACCTCTTCCTTTCGCGCGATGGCGGCCATTCCTTCGAGCTCCGCGCGCGCAGCACGCAGCCCTGGCTCGATCGACTGATCGCACGGACCCCGATGCTGGAGCGGCTCACCCGTTCGGGCCTCCATGGCGTCACCGTAGGCGTCGACGGCGCACTGACTGCGATCGCACGAGGAGCGATCCTCCACTGCGGAGCCGCGTCCGACGTGTTCGAGTTGGTACACCGCATCGAGCGCGGCAGTAGGCCGCTGAACCTGTGCCGCGCGCCGAGCGGCCGCATCTATTTCGGCGAGTACTTCGGCAACGCCGCCCGCGAGGAGGTGCACCTCTACGGCAGCGACGACGGCACCCAGTTCGACGTGGCCTACACCTTTTCGCGGGGGGCGATCCGGCACGTCCACGGCATCGTGTTCGACCCCCACCGACAGGGACTCTGGGTCATGACGGGTGACGACGGCGAAGAAGCAGGACTCTGGTGGAGCGACGACGAGCTCCGCAGCCTGACGCCTGTCGCAAGAGGTTCGCAGGCGGCGCGAGCCGTACAGGTGCTGCCGACCGAACGGGGTCTCATCGTCCCCTCCGATACGCCCGAAGAGCGCAACTGGATCCGGCTCTTCGATCCGGAGACCGCTCGCTTCGAGGACCTCGAGCCGCTGCCCGGCAGCGCCTTCTCGGCTGGCCGCGCTGGCGCCCTGCACGTCGTCTCGACTGCGATCGAGCCCAGTGAGGTCAATCGCGACCCATGGGTGCACGTCTATGTGAGCCTCTGCGGCGAGACGTGGCAGCCACTGGCCAAGTTCGAGCGGGACCTGGCTCTGTTGAACGACGTGCGCGGGCGCCTGCTCTATCCCTTGGTGCGCCTACCCGAGGGCCCTGGGTCGAACGACACTCTCGTCGCTACCGGCCAGGCCCTCAAGGGTCTGCACGGTCGCCTCATGAGCTGGGATGTCGCTGCTGTCCGCGCGCTGCTCCAATATCAGCCAGCCGAGCTCACCACGGCTCGCCGAGCTGCGACTCGATCGCACGCAGCCGCGTAAGGAGCGCTTCATCGGGCTGCAGCCCGAGCACCGCGAGGCTGCAGCACGTACGCACCAGGTCATCGACCCGCGGGCGTGAGTTGAGGTTCTGCACGCCTTCTTCCACGAGCTGGCGGTAGACAGACAATGCTGCGTCACGCTCGCCGGCGTCGAGGTAAGCCTTGGCGACCGGGCGCAGCGCGTCACCGCGGAAGACGTCGGGGATCCGAATCTTCTCGGACTCGAAGGTCTCGAGGCCGGCTTGGATCTGGCCGAGCCCTTGGGACCGCGAAACGGCCCGCGCCCGCAGCGAACCCAAGCGGCCGACGGCCGCCACTTGGTCCTCGGCGGCCCAGCTCGTGCGATCGAAGATCGACTGAGCGGCCTCGACAAAACGGGCCGCATTGCGGCTATCGCCGGCGTCCAGTGCGTTCTTCGCCAGGGTCTCCTGGTACGTGAAGCGCAGGGTGCTGGGCATCGTGCGCTGGGCCTCTTCGACCAGCGCCTCGATCTCGGTGCGCAGGGCTTCCTTGCCGTAGAAGCGGCTGTGCAGCTCGAGCGCCCCGAGCGAGACGTTCTGGAGGATCTCGAAG
Organism: uncultured Planctomycetaceae bacterium; assembly: GCA_964402175.1. Lineage (GTDB taxonomy): Bacteria > Planctomycetota > UBA1135 > UBA1135 > JAWKUK01. Next base: position 47,186 of record CAYOBN010000018.1, read on the forward strand.
TCCTTGGACTCGAGCAAACGACGGTATTCGGCGAGCTGCAGCGGCACCTCCTCCTCGGAGAGCAGGTGCGCTTTGGCCCGCACGAGCTCACGGCGTTCAGAGTGCTCGAGCAGACGCTCTTTCTCCAGCACCGACTCGTTACGTCCGAGAGTCAGATCGGTCAGAGCGAGCTTCGCCAGGACGGACTGTGCGCGCCACTCCTGATCGTCCTCCGCGATGACGCCGACCATGACCTCACGAGCCACAGCGGCGATTCGGTCGGCGCTGGCGACATCGCCACGCCGGGCCGCCTGGTGGGCGAGCTCGCCCAGAACGACGCCGCGGCGCCAGTTCACGACCTCCGCAGACAGCGTTTCGGCGCGGTCGAGCTGCTCCAGCTCGATGAAGGCGGCGAGGACCTCGGACTGCGCCCGCGAGCGATTCTTGATGTGCGGCTGAACCGGCAGCTTCGAGGCGGCGCGGAACGCGAGCTCCAGGAGCTCGCGGCGCCACGGCTCGAGCGCAGCGTCGCGCGTTGCAGACGCAGCGTCCATACCGCCGGGAGCTGTGCTGGCGCTCGGCGTCTCAGCTCCAGTGGTTTGGCGCTCCGCCCCACCATCCGTCGGTCCACGCTCTGTGGATCGATCGCAGCCGGAGGCCACAACGAGGGCCGAGAGAAGCAGAAGTCGAGAGAACGAGCCGTGCATCACAACGCTGCGGTTCAGGGTTCAGGACACATGTCCGATCGAACGAGTGCCCCTGATCCTCCCGACAGTTTGGGAGGATCAGGGGCACTAGATTACACCTGGAGCAGCCCCTCTGGGGGCTGCTCGCCCGAATCACTGGAAGGTGACCGAGTAGGCGTCGGAGAAGTTCGACGTCGCGCCGCCACCCGGGAGCGAGTCACGGTGCCAGCACTGGAAGTTCCAGGTGTCGCCGACCATCACCGCGACCGCGCCCGCGGGCTGCGGGATCGCGCCGAGGTTGATCGTCACCGTCGCGCGGCCCGTGCCGGCGGTGTTGACGATGCCGCCCGCGCCGCGACCGATCGCGCCGCCGAGGCAGATGTTGCCCGAGCTACCACCCGGGTTCGCGATGAAGCCCTGGAGGCGGCTGACGATGAAGAACGCGAACGCGTTGTTCGGCAGGTTGTTCGCCGTCAGGCGCAGGTTGTTCACGGCGAGGGAGTTCGAGCCCTCGGCGGTGATCGCACCGCGCTGGCCGGTCGAGTTCAGGTTGGCGTTGCAGTAGTTGAAGCCGATGCAGTCGCCGGGCGTGTAGCCGAAGGCGAACGAAGCGGTCCAGCCGCAGAGCCACGACGGGGCGTTACCCGGCGCGAAGGCGCCGCGGTAGCTCGCAGCGGTGAAGAAGCCGTCGTTCGGGGCAGCAGCGCCGCTCGAGACCGCCGCGTTGGCCGCGCGCGGGTCGAGGCCGATGACGGGGAGCAGCGTGCGGCCACCGCGGACGACCGCCGGGCCACGGGTGATGCTCGCGATCGGGGCGAGGCTCGGGTCGATGAGGGTCGTCTGGTCGACGTTGCCGTTCAGCGGGTTGAACACGCCAAGGCCGTTTGCGACGGTGTTGGCCTGGCTCGCGAGGTTACGGAAGAAGACCGAGTCCTTGATCTCGCAGAGGTTGCCGTCAACCTGGGCGGTGTAGAACGCGGCCGGGTTGGCCGGAGCGTTCACCGTCGAGAACGAGTTGAACGGCGTCGTCCACGAGTTGGTCCACGAGGTGGTGCCGTTGTGGCCGTAGCCGCTACCACCGTCGCCGTCGATGTTGTCGAAGGAGACGACGCGCTGACCGACGTCCATGAGGATGCTGTTGCGGATCTGCATGCGCGCGTTGTCACGCCACGCCGTCGCGTGGTCGCCGCCCGCAGGCTGACCCAGCAGCGTCATGTTGTACAGGACGCCCGAGGTGACCGGCTGCCAGTCGGAGTCTTCGGCGCCATCCATCTCGAGGATGTTGTCGCAGACGCCCGAGCCCGAGGAAGCGTTGAGGCTGTAACCCTGGACGATCAGGCCGAACTGCGCCTTGCCGCGCCACCCCTGGTCGATGTCGAAGGAGTCGTCACCGATGTTCCAGATGGAGAAGTTCTTGACGTTGACCTTGCCACCCCAGATCTCGATGCCGTCGTCGACGTTGTTCATGATCTCGACGAACTGGACGTCCGTGTCGCGGCCGACCGAGCCCATGGAGAGGCCGTTGAGCTCGTTGTTCAGCGCGACGACGCGGCCGGTGTAGCGGAACGAGCAGTAACGCAGCGTGCCGCTGTCGTCGTCGTCGTTGCCACCGCCGTAGAGGACGTTGGGGTCACCCGGGAACGCCGCGACGAGGCCTTCCATGTTCGCAACGTTGCTGGCCGACGGGACCGGGGTGTTGCCCACGGTCGCGTTCTCGGAGCAGTAACCGCGACCCATGAGCGTCACGTTACCCCACTCGTTGGCGGATTCCCGCCAGGTACCGGTCTTCGGGTTGCCGCCGACCCACGTGGCGACGTCCGCCTCCGAGGTGAAGATGATCGGGTTTTCCTTGGTCCCGTTCGCGATGATCTGGCCGCCGCGGGAGACGGCGAGGCTGCCACCGATGGCGGTGCGGCTCGCGATCACGGTGCCGGGCTCGATCGTCAGGGTGGCTCCCGGCAGCACGTAGATCTGCTGCTCGAGCTTGTAGACGTTGTTGGCGGTCCACGTGGTGGAGGTCGCGATGTTGGACGTCACGAAGACGTCGGCAGCGCTGGCGCTGCCGGCCGCACACAGGCCCGCGGCGACGGCGAAGGATGCTTGCTGGAGTTGGTTCACGGAGTCGTCCCCTCGAACGGGATTCAGAGTCACCCAGTTACGCCGGCCGGGCCGCTCCCGAGCCGATTCCACTGGACGCGGAAGACGGTAGGGGCCGAGTTCAAAGCGACGATCAAGACGCGGGCAAGCCTCATCCAGAGGCTTGTTTCGAGACGGACTCGACGAACGGGGCGCGGGCCAAAAACGGGTTTCCCCCATGCGGCGCGGCCCGCGGACGCGGCATCCGCCGCGGCCACGGGCCGGCGCTAGGGGGGGCACCCTCGAGGGCCCCCACGTAACCTAACTCTGTTCAGCGACCGAGGGCAGCCCGCTCGACCTGCTCCAGGAAGCGCTGGATGTTCTCACGCGGCCGCACCGTCTGCGCTCGCTTCAGGAGCGGAATCGCCTCCGAATAGCGGCCAGCGACGACGAGCATCTGGGCGTGGCGGACCTTCGCGTCGGCTTCGAAGGCTTCGATGCCTGCGGCGCGCTCGAAGAGGAACGCAGCGCGCTCGAGCTCACCCTCGCGCCCGTAGTGCTGGCCCAGCAGAATCAACGCATCCCCGTCGAGCGGATCCAACGTGATCAGCTCTTCCAAGATCTGCACTTCCTGTTCGCCCGCGCCACGCGCTGCCGCGATGCGTGCGCGAATACGGAGCAGCTCTTTGCGTTCGCCCGAGGTCAGGCGCTCTTTGGCGACCGCTTCGATGCCCTCGATGAGCGCGACACAATCAGCCTGCGCTCCTTGCGCCGAGAGGACCCGCGCGGAGCGCAGAAGTCCGTCGAGGTTCCCCTGAGGGTCGATCTCGAGGGCCTGCAGGTAGTTTGCGACGGCGAGGTCCGGCAGCTCGGCATTGACGTAGATGTTCCCGAGCGTGACGTGGGTCTCGTAGTTCGAGGCTCCCATCTGTGCGACGACCTCGAAGTTCTCCGCGGCACGCATCGGCTGCTCGAGGCCGATGTAAGCGTTCGCTTGCAGCAGCCAGAGCTCCGCCCGGTCCGGATCCTTCGCGATCAAGCTCGAGCACAGCGTGATCGCTTCCGCGAAGCGCTTCTGCTTGAAGAAGCTACGCGCGAGGCCCATGCTCCAATCCGGCGTCACCGGATCGAGGAGCAGCGCCATGCGGTACGCGGACTCGGCAGACATGTGCTGCTCGAGGTTCGTGTAGGCGTAACCCAAGAGCCCGTAGGTGATCCCATCGCCGCCGCCGAGCTCGATCACTCGCGAGAACGCTGCAGCTGCTTCGCGGAACTCGCCGCGACGCACGTGCACGAGGGCCAAGTTGCGCCAGGCACGGCGGAACTTCGGCGCGCGGTCCACGGCCAGCTTGTACGACACGCTCGCCTGATAGAGCTCTTCCTGCTCGAAGTAGACGTTCGCGAGCGTGAAGTCGAAGACGGCGCTGGCACCCTCGCCGCTGTTCTTCTGGAGGATCGAGATCGCGCGGTCCACCTTGCCCTCGCCCATGAGCTCGACGACCTGCTGGAGCGTGTTGCGCTCCTGCTCGGTGACCCGCGGCTCGATATCGGTCTCGGCGATGTAGCTCTCCGTGAAGCGGCGCCGGAACGCGGGCGTGCTCCAGAGCGTCAGGTCGAGCTCGGTCCACTGCGCGGCGACCGCGTGTGCGGGGGCGCTGGCCGACGGCGCAGCGGTCACCGCGTAAACGACGTCCGCGGCGACATCCGCTGTGGATTCGGTACCCGAGAGAGTGTCGATCGGACGCTGAGCGGTGGACGCGCAGCCGGAGCCCAGAGCGACGAGCGCGCACAACGCGGCGCCCGTCTTGGCGTGGAAGCGGTGGAACGTGACGGACATGGGTTCAAGACCGAGCCGGCTCGGTGAAGGGCTCACTTCTTCGGGAAGGTGATGGGCGCGCGCATACGGAAGCGGACGGGCTGGCCGTTCCGCTTGCCGGGTTCGAACTTCCACTGCTTGACGGCTGCAAGCGCAGCCTTGTCGAACGTGGAATCGGTCGACGTCTGGACGATCGGGTTCTCGACCCGCCCGCGTGCGTCGACAGTGAAGAGGATGTAGACCGTAGCCGGTGCGCGCTTGCGCAGGTCGGCGGTGAAGACTGGGGCCACGCGGTGGACGACGCGGGGCTCCTGATCGAGGTCCGCGACGGAGAAGAGCGCGTCGACATCGTCGCCGGAGCCGCCGGTCAGTGAGTTGAGACGGATCCCGAAGTCCCCGCCGAGGAACCCCTCGCCGATCGCGCCGCTCAGCGCGACCTCGATCTGAGCGAGGTCGAGCGGTGGCACGTCTTCGAGCAGCTCCGGCGGCTCTTCTTCCTTCTCGGGCTCAGGCTCGGGCTCGGGCTCTTGCTCCATCGTCGGAGGCGGAAGCGCCGGCGAGTCGAGCGACTGCACGATCAGGTCCGTTTGCGGCTGGGCCGTGATCGCCTGGATCAGCGGCAACACGAGGAAGAACGCGAGCGTCGCAGCCGAGGCGAATACCACGACGAGCACCCCGTGGAGGGCGCGCGCAAAGAGCGACGGTCTGCGGCCGTGTTTCATCCGTATCAGCCCTTCCGCGGGGCAGTGGCCAGGCTGATCTTGGTCGCACCAGCGAGCTTCGCCTCGTCGATGATCCGCGCAAGCATTCCTGTCTGCGAGGCTTGGTCCGCTTGGATGATCACCGGGGTGTCTTCCTTCTGGACGATGCGCCGCACGATCGCCTGGACGCCTGCGACGCCGATGTCACGGCCGTCGTAGACGACCTGACCGTTGGAGGTCAACGCGATCAGGATGCTGGTCTTCTCCAGTTGGCTCGACGAAGCCGCCTGGGGTTTGTCGACCTCCACACCGGTCTCCTCGACGAACACGGTCGTCACGATGAAGAAGATCAGCAGGATGAAGACGCAGTCGATGAGCGGCGACATGTCGATGCCGGGCTCGGAGTCGTCTTCACCGCTGGATTCTCTGAAGCGTCCCATGTTGCAGGTGCTGTGGTGTGGTGTGGTTCACGAGCGCGCGGCTTTCGCCGAGAGCTGTTTGCGGAGTGCGGTGCGGACACGCTGCGCTGCGGCGCGGCGCGCAGCCTGCAATCGCGTCTCTTGTTCGTTGCGATGGAACGTCTGCGTGCAGACGGTCTCGAGGTGCGCGAGGAATGCGCGATAGCGGCTGTATCGGCGCGCCAACTGATACTGGAAGAAGAGGCCGGGAAGCGCGATGACGAGGCCCGTCTCGGTCGTGATGAGGGCCTCGGAGATGCCCTTCGCCACCATCGCCATGGTCTTGTCGCCGCCCGAGCCCGACGCCAGCGCGCCGAACGTCGTCAGCATGCCTGTGACCGTCCCGAGCAGCCCGACCAACGGCGCTGCACTGACACACACCTTCATCACGCGCAAGTCGCGCTCGAAGGGCGCGGTCTCGGTCGCACGGAGCTGCTCGAAGAAGAACGCGGTCTCCTCCAGGGTCCTGCCCCCAGTGACCATGTCGAGCATCTCTCCCAGCTCGCCGTCGCGCTCCCGCGGGTGATCGATCCAGCGCCGCCAGCGGGATTCGGCGACGGCGATCCGTCCCTTGGCCCGCAGGCGCAGATGGATGTGGACCCCGACCGCGAACATCACGAAGGCGATCACGGCGATCGCGATCATGGCCCAGCCTCCGCTGACCCAGATCTCGACGGCCTCACGCCACACGCGGTTGAGGCCGGCTGAGGTGTCTTTGAGGAACGTGTCCATGGGAGAGATAGCGGGCAAACTGCTGCGTCAACGCGCTCGAGCGGCGTCGCCGTCCTGCAGCGGGCCGAGCAGGTCGCCGAGGATCCGGGAGACCTCAGCGCGGACGAGGTCGCTGTCGACCGCGCCTTCCGTACGGGGAGCCCGGGGCGCTGCGCCGACATCGTCGCTCGACTCCGACTTCGCCATTCGGTTCACGAAGGAGACCGCGGTCGCCTCCATGTCCGCCACGATGCCGCGCGCCTTGCGCGAGAGGAACGCGTGCAACAGGAGCGAGGGGATCGCGACGATGAGACCCCACTTCGTCGTGATGAGCGCCTCGGAGATGCCACCGGAGAGCGACTTCACGTCCCCCGAGCCGAAGACGGTGATCAACTTGAAGGTGTTGATGATGCCCGTCACGGTGCCGAGCAGACCGAGCAGCGGGGCCGAAGCTGCGCAGATCGCGATGAACGGGAGGAAGGACTGCAGACGGTGCTTCGCGGTGATGACCGTCTCGTACATCGTCTCCTCGACGAGGGCGCGGGGCTGCGACAGGTTCTGAACACCCGTCCAGAGCATCCGACCGATCGGACCGCGCTCGCTGATCTGGCTGCCGACCTTCTCGGCCGCGGCGATGTCGTGGCGCGAGACGGCATCGAGCAACGCCGCGACTTGCTTACGCCGCGGGCGGCGGATCAGGGTCAGCGTCAACCACTTGAGCAGCGCGACGAGGAGCGCCGCCGACGCCATCGCGAAGATCGGGATCATGACCGGTCCCCCCTTCTTGATGTGCTCGACGAAGGTCTCCTTGGTCGCCTCCATCTTGTGCGCGTTGCCCAGCGTCGGGTCGAGCGGGAACGAGCCCGCGCCGTTGGCGATCAGGTTGGCTGCCGCCTCGGAGTCGAGCGGATTGCCGAAGGGGACGATGATCGGCTCGGTCGAGAGGCGCTGCTCGGCGGTACCGACGATCGAGCCGCTGCTGGCGCGGAAGAGCGCCGTCGGCCCGACCAAGAGGAACGTGCCCTGGTTGACGAGGCCCGTGCTATCGACCGCGCCGCCCTCGAAACGCACGCCGCCGAGCGCTTCTTCGATGCGCCCGAGGGATGCCGTGACGACGCCCGCCTGCGTGGTGAAGACCTCGCGCGGTGACAGCGCTGCGTTCTCCGGGGCCAGCTTGGCGGCTTGCACGACCTCGCGGTAGCGCTGCACCTCGGTGATGTGCACACGCGACTCGAAGTTGCGCAGGTACTCACCGAGGAGGTTCGACAGGTACGAGCTGGAGGAGCGACGACGCTCGACCTCCTGCCGGAGGTTCGAGAGGTCGAGCGTGCGGGAGTCCTGCAAGCGGCTGACCCGCTGGAACTCCTGCCGCACGTCGCTCAGCTCACGCTCGAGGTCGCTCAGCTTCTGCCCGAGCGGGATGCGCTCGGCCGAGATCTGCTCGCGCAGCTCCGCCAGCTCTTTGAGGCTGCTCTCGAGCCGCTTGCCGGACTCATCGCGCGCCGCGAAGAAATCGTTGCCCTGCGCAGCGGCGTCGCTGTGAGACAACGCAAGGAGCGCCAGGAGCGGGATGAGGGTCTTGACCCCCCGAGTCGTTCGAATCGATCGTTGCATGGCGGTCTCGCGTGACTCACTCGACCCGGAGCGGGAGCTGGATGAATGCCGCAGGCTGTTCGTTGCGCTGGACGGCGATGGCGTTGAGGATCGCCGTCGCGTGTTCGTTCGCGGGCGTCCAGGTCCACTCCGTCGCGTTGGCGGAGCCGATGCCCGCGACGGTGCCGCTGGCGCTCGCGTAATAGGCCTGACCGATGCCGACGTACATCGTGCTCACCTCGACAGAGGTGCCATCGGGCAGGTCGCGCACCTCGATCGACAGCGTGATCTCGCGGTTGAACTTGTCGATCTCGTTGAGGAGGACGACGACGTTCTGATAGCGCTCGGCCAGCGAGGCTTTGACCTCGGCGCCCTCGACGGGCAACCGTGCACCGAAGATCTTCACCCGCTCGCGGAGGGGCAGCGGAAGCCGCGGCAGCAGCCCGCGCAAGCGTTGCTCGAAGCCAGAGATGAGCTCGGTCAACCCCTGGGTCGCCTGGTCGAGCTCAGCGGCCTCCGCTTCGAGCTCCGAGCGCTGGCGATCGGTCTCCGTGATGTTGGCCTCACTGGCTTTCACCCGCGTCCGGAAGCCCTCGATCTCGCGCTCGACGAGCCCGATACGATCGCCCAGCAGCTCGCGGTCCACCGCCCAGTCCCGCTTCTCTTCCGAGATCAGGCGTCGAGCTTCCACCCACTGCTCGATGGTCGCGCGGGTGGTATCGATCGGATCGTCCTGCGCAGCATCGGAGGTCCGCCCGAGCGCCATGATCCCAGCGATCACGAGTGCGCCACCCGCGAGCGCAGCATTGGGACCGCGCCTCCTCCCCGTCGGAAGGTGTTTTGCTTCGAAGTGTGTCATGGGGTGCCGTGGGGTCAGAAGCTGAAGGTGGCGTTGAGAGTGATCGAGTACTCGATCCCGCGCGAGAACGAGCGGTTGATGACGTCGTCTTCGATGTACTGAGAGCGGTAGACCGTCTCGATCATCGGATTGGTCAGGTTCTTCGCCTGGATCTGCAGGCGGAGGAACGGCCCGAGGGGCTGCAACAGGGAGAAGTTGAGGGTGTCGTATTCGAGCGCATAGATGCTCGGTACGAAGTTTCCGAGGCTCTCCGCGGCACCGGCGACGAGCGTGTCACCCTGCACGGTGTAGAAGAGCCCGAGCTGCGTTCCCGACAACGGGACGTCGTAAGTCAGGAAGAGGTTGTACAGGTACTCGGGCGCGTTGGTCATCTCGCGCTCGGTCAATGGCGCCTGGATCGCCGGAGACGCAAAGGCGGCGATCTCGATGTCGGTGAGGCGCACCTTCGAGTCGATGAGCGTGGCATTGACGCCGAGGTTCACACCGTCGAGGTCGGACCAGAGGACGCCCAGATTCTGCCGGACCTCCGCCTCGATCCCGGTGAGTCGACCGCGCGGGTAGTTCAACGGCGTCGTGAAGGTGAAGCCCGCGAGTCGCTGCACGTACTCGATGGGGTTCTCGACGTCCTTGTGGAACGCCGAGAGCGACAGCAGACTGCCTTCGTACGGGACGTAGTCGACGCGCAGGTCGTAGTTGTCCAACTGGCTCAGCTCGAGCTCCGGGTTTCCAATGAACACCGGACCGCCGAGGAACTCCTGCTGCAGGATCGGGGTCAGCTCCTTGAAGGTCTGACGCGCGATCGTCTGGCTGTAGGCGGCGCGTAAGGTGACCGCGTCGCTCAACTGGTACTCGAGGGAGAGCGCGGGGAGGATGTTGTCCTCTTCGAACTGGACGTCCGCATCACCCGGATTCAGCACGACCGGCGCTGTGGCGCCCGGGGGGAACCAGACAGCTTCGATCTCCGGATCGTTGACGATCCCGATCTCCGTCGACTCGAAGCGCGCGCCCGTGACCACCTTCCAACGCTCGGAGAGCGGTAGGTCGATCATGGAGTAGAGCGCGGTGACCTTCTGCTCGCCCTCGTAGTCGACGTCGAGATTCCCCGCCGTGATCGGGTGGTTCTCGAACGGGAAGACCTCGCTCCAGCGTTCGCTCCACTCGGCCTGGTAGGTCGCGCCTGCGTCGCCGAAGTTGCTGAAGGTCTCTTGGTCGAACATGCGGTCGACGCGGTCGCCGAAGAAGCCGGTCTTGACGTAGCCCTCGCGGCCATCCCACTGCTCGAACGGCCACTTCAGGTTGATCGACGTCTGGACGCTGTCCTCGTTGATCTCCTTGTAGATGCGCTGCAGGTTGCCGAGGTTGAAGTTCGCCGCCGGCAGGTACGGGAAGTAGGTCGGGTCGGTCGTGAACGGGGGAATGAACGGCGGCGCCCCCGGGTTGAAGGACGCCGGGTGCCAGAGGGAGCCGAACTGGCGCTTGTCGGGCTGGTTCGAGTCCGCAAAGCTCGTCGAGAGCACCCAATCGAGCTCCGGCGCTTTGAAGCGCAGCAGGTCCCCGACGGAGCCGCCGTCGCTACCGATTTCGTGCGTGCCGCGCAGCTGCAGCGTGCTCGCGGTGCGCTCGGTGTATTCGAGCGTCTCCGTACGAAGGTAAGGCGCAGCGTTGATCTGAGAGCTCAGGTTGCCCGGACCCGCCGGATCCGTCGGGTCGTAGCCAGGGAAGAAGTAAGCCTTGCCGCGGGTGTCCTCGGCGAGGATGGCCTCGTCCTCCGCTGCGCGCGTGTAGAGGTACGTCAGCGACAGGGCGTGTTTATCGGACTCCAAACCGACCGTCGCGAGGCCGCCCCATTTCACCGATTGGGTCGCGCGTTTGACGTCGAAGAGGGCGGTCTTGAAGTCGCCGGTCTGCGGTCGGCCTGGCTCGGGGGCGCCCTGGTTCGTCTCGGGGACCATCGGGCCGCCCGGGTCCTGCACCCACCAGAAGTCGTTGCGACCGTTGCCGATGTACTGGCTGTCGCGCTCGTAGAAGAGGCTCATGAAACCGCCGAGGCGCCAACCGCTGTCGAGCTCGCGGCTGCCCCCCAGTGACATGGCCCACTTGTGATCGATGGGGGCTTGTTCTTCGGAGACTCCCGCTGCGCCGGTCCAGTTGTCACCGAGGTTCTCGAACTGGATGTCGCGCGAGCCGCCGTCGTCTCCGAACGTCCGCACGCCACCACCGTTGTAGGTGAGGAAGTCCGAGCGGCCCGTCGACTGCGTGTTCATGCCGAACTGCGTGCGGATCGACGCGATCGCTTCGGCGGGCACGCCGCGCAAGCGCACGTCCACAGCGCCGCCCGAGGCGTCGCCCTGCTGGTCTGGGGTGAACGTCTTGGCGACCTGCAAGCTCTCCAGCACCGAGCTCGGGAACTGGTCGAGCTCGACGGCGCGTTTGTCCTCGTCGGCGGACGGCAGGCGCACGCCGTTCATCTGCGAGCTGACATAACGGTCGGGGAGACCGCGAATGACCGCGAACTTGCCGTCCTGCACGCTCGCGCCGCTCACAAGGCGCAATCCGGTCGCAGCGTCGGAGGCGCCTGCGCGCGACATGAGCTCGTTGCTGATCGAGTCCATCAGCGCGGGGCTGTCCATGCGCAGCTCGAGCAGCGCGAGCTCGCTGCTGCCGCCCATCGCAAGGACGTCCTCGACGACGAACTCCTCCATCTCGACGAATTCACCGGTGAGGCTGACGTCGACCTCGGAGAGCGCGCCCGCTGCGACCACGACGTTGGCGGGTTGCCTGGTGTAGCCGTCCTTCGAGAAGACGAGGGTATACCGCCCCGCCGGCAGGTCGGGGATCAGGTAGAGGCCCTGGTCGCTCGTCGTGGCCTGCGCCCCGGTCTCCAGCACCTGAACCCTGGCCTCGGGCAAGGGGACGTCGAAGTCCCTGTCCTTGACGAGGCCGCGGATCGACCCTTGGCCTTGCGGCGCCGCCGCGACTAGCGCGGGCAGGACGACGGCGCAGCCGATCGAACAGACGAAGCGTCGAAGGAGCACGGGTCGCGGCTTGGGGGGGCAGGGGCGGTCGTCCAGGCGCCACCGCGCCCGAGCACGGACGGGATCCTCCGGCCTTAACATCAAGAAACGTTCAACGTCCGGTGCCAGCCGGATCAAGCGACGCCCGGTCCCGCAGTGGTACCGAGGCGGCTGCGCTCGCGGGCCGCACGGGGTGCGGCGCCGGGGCAGCCTGTCAGCGCTCCAGGGCCCCCGCGACCGCCTCGGTCAACGCGGCGCCGAGCAGCGCGTGCGCCTCGGCGTTCGGGTGTCCGTCTCCGACGTGCAGGGGCCGTCCCTCCGCGGCGGCGGCCCCCAAGGCCAGGTCGACGGAGACCCCGAGCGCTCCGAACTCCGTCGCGAGACGCGCGACGACGCGCGAGAGCGGCCCTTCCTGCCGGCCTTCGGGCGGCGGCTCGAAGCGCGGATCGGTCAGGTACAAGTCATGCCCGAAGGGGTACGACGTGAGCACGAGCGGGACTCCGTGGGTCCGCAGCGCAGCGACGAGGCGCTCGAGCGCTGCGTGCACCGGCGCATCTTCGGCCAGGAAGCGCGCCGCTTGATTCGCGGTCGCCGTCGCGACCGCGCGTCCGCCGGCTTCGTCCCAGGGCATCTCGGGCGGCGCCGCCGGCGGCCCTGGTAGCGGGCCTTCGCGGCGCTCGCGCAGCCAAGCCAGCGTCGCCGAGTGGGCTGACCACCGCAAGCCGAGCGGCATCGCACGCGGACGCACGAGGTCGGGCGCGGGCTCCTCGCGCTGCCAGCCGGTGTCCGTCCGTACAAGACGCGGCTTCGCCAGGCCGCGGAAGCCGCTCGCTTCGGCGATCGGAACGTCGTTCATCACGAGGCAGACGACGACGCAGTCCGGCGCGAGCTCGCGCCCATGCAGCTCGTAGGTCCATAGGTACTGATCGACGGAGTAACCGGGAACGCCCAGGTTCCAGACTTCGACGTCGAGGCCGCGCGCGAGGAGGCCTTGCTCCAAGCGATCGGTGAAGCGCTCTTCGCGCGCCACCCCCCAGCCGTACACGAGCGAATCGCCGAGCACCACGACCCGCTGCACGCCCTCTGGCTTGGCGAGGTCGCGCTCGGATTGACGGTAGCCTCGCGAGTCATGTTCGACGAAGTACGGCGCGTGCGGCCCGACAAGCTCCGCGCGGAGCTTCGGTCGCCCGGCCCAGCCACGCGCCGGCTCACGCACCCCCGCATCGTGCCAGCCGAGGCGCGGTACGACGCCGCGTACGAACCGCGGCCCGAGCGCGCGCTCAGCGACCCACTCGATAGTGGCCGCGACGGCCGCCAAGGAGAGGAGCGCGATGAGGGGCTGCTTCAGCTTCATGGGCGCCGCCCATCAGAACAGTTGACGAGCCGCGGCGCCAGCGCAGTCGGAGGCGCACGCGGTCTCGTCGGTTGTCATGCCGCTCGCCGCGTGCTCTGGCGCTCGCGGTGCTCACGGACGGACGGCAGCCGCGCCGGTAGACCGACCCAAGCCGCGAGGGTCTCCAGCATGCGCCGTGCGAGCTCGTCGCGGCTGAACCCAGGCGCAGCGCTCGCGCTGGCGCGGGCCAGCTTTCGGACTCGCTCACGGTCGCCCGCGAGCTGCTGGACAGCGTCTGCCAAGGCGCTCGGGCTTTCAGGAGCGACAACGACCCCCGCGCCGGAGCGTTCGACGATGTGTGTGGCCTCACCCTTCGGGCTCGCCATGAGGATCGGCAGACCCATGCCCATCGCCTCGAAGATCTTGGAGGGGATCACGGTCTCGAAGAGCGGGGTGTTGCGCAAGTGCACCAGGGCCACATCACAAGCGCCCCAGACCTCAGGCATACGCGACTTCGGCAGAGACGCTTGGAACGTCACGTTCGTGAGATTCGCGGCAGCCGCGCGAGCGATCAGCTCGTCACGGGCTGCGCCGTCGCCGACGAAGAGGAAGTGAATGTCCGAGCGCTCGCGCAGCGCCGCCGCGGCATCGATGACGTTCTCCAGAGCGTGCGCCATTCCGTGGGTGCCGACGTAGCCCACCACGAACTTGCCTTCGATCCCGAGCTCCTTGCGAAACGGACTCTCGCCGCTCAGTGGTTGATACTGCCCGAGGTCGACGCCGTTGGTGATGACCTCGACCTTGGCGCGCGGGATCCCACGCCGCTCCAGGTCATCGACGAACGCGTGCGTCACGCTGACGATGCCTCGCGCGCGGCGGTACAGGAAGAGCTCCAGTCGCTCGAACCAGCGGAGAATGCGCGAGCCCTTCATCGCGCCGACCGCTTCGAGCGATGCCGGCCATAGATCGCGCAGCTCGAAGACAAACGGCACCCGCCGCACAGCCGCCAGCATCCAACCGCCGACCGCAGCAAAGAACTGCGGCGACGTGGCCACGATGACGTCGGGTTTCCTCTGGAACAGCCCGCCCACGAATGACGCCACCATGAAGGACACATAGTCGAGCGTCCGCAGCACGAACCCCTTGTTCTCCACGATGAAAGTCTTCACCCGCACGACTCGAATGCCATCCACGTCGGAGACCGAGTACCACGCGTTTCGATAACCCTCGTGGACCTTGCCCTGCGGGAAGTTCGGCGCACAAGTGATGACGGTGACCTCGTGTCCGTCCGCGACCCACCGCTTCGCGTGCTCATGCAGACGCGACGCCGGGGCATTGGTCTCGGGCGGGAAGTTGTCGGAGAGGAACAGGATCTGCATGGGCTCACCAATCGAACTGGAACGAGACCTGCGGTCGCTCCCAGACCGCGGACAGGACACTGGTGGGGATGTTCGCACCGAAGCGCGGATGCCATGTCGCGCTGCCGTGGGCCAGGTTCGCCCCCGTCACAGCCGCTTGCGCAGAGACGCTGTTCGGAAGCTCGATCCGACCTTCGCGGACCTCGAGGTCCGGGTGCAGGTACACGCGCGAGACCGCAGTGTGGAACCGGCCTCGCAGCGTGTCCTCGATGCGCAGGCGACGTGCGGAGAGCTCCCAGGCACGCGTATGGACCACACGCCCCGGTAGACGACGGTAGCCGTCGTGTGAGCACACCACTCGGAGCCGATCCGCGTGGTCTTCGATCGAGAGATCAAAAGGTCGCGCGCGGCGCGCGACACGGAAGCTGGACCAGACCTCGGACGAGCTCTCGCCGTCGACCTCGACCGTGTTGTGCGCAGCGGTCGTGCGCTGGCGCAGGCGCTCCGCCCCGGGCTCGTAGTGCGACGTCCCCGTGTCGACGAACCAGCGGTCGCGGCCGTGGGACAACTCGAACGAGAGCGTGTCCGCATGAGCGTGGCCGGGCAGGTAGTCCGGTCCGATCTCGCCGACGTCGCAGAAGAGGACCAGATCGCCGCTCACAGCACGCAGGAAGCCGGAGGCCTCCAAGTGCACCACCGCAGCGTTGGGTTCGGCGATGGGCCCGAGGCCCAAGCGGCGAGCGTACTCCTCGAGCGCGCCGGGGCTCGGCGCTTGGTCGAAGGCTGCGTCGTTGAAGAGCGCGATCTGCCCATCCGGATGCACCATCACGCGCAGCCAACGGCGCATGCGGTCGGCGAGCGAGATCCACGCGCGCGTATCGGGGAGCACGTCGGGCGCACACTGACTCAGCGCGATCAGATCGAGCACATCCTCGAGGATCACCGAGTGGTACATCGGGCTGCGCTCGAAGTGCCCGCCATCGGACAGGACCTGCTCCCGGAGCTCGCGCGCCAGCAGCCGCAGCCCTTCCGTGCGCCACTCGTCGGCCTCAGGGCCTTCGAAGAAGACACCGGCGAAGACCAGCGCTTTGGCGTTGGCCAGCAGGTGGTTCCCGAGCAAGTGGTGCTCGAGGCTCTGCCGCAGCCAACGCGCTTGCTGAGCCATGGAGTGCACCATGGACTCAGACGTGCCGAGCGCGCTGAGCGCGCCCCGGACCCAGTTGACGATGCGCAGCGAGGTGGGGTATGCGTCCCAGCCACAGCCATGTTCGGGCTGGACCTCCGCCATCCAGCGCCGAATCAAGTCGCGATTCCACGCGATGCGTGCGCCGCTCCCGGTGGCTCGGAGATCATCGAAGTAGTGTGAGTGGTATCGCCAGAGCGCGCTGCGCTCTGGGTCGTCCCAATCACCGGGATGCGCCAATGCCCCTTCCGAGCCCAACATCTGGATTCGCGTCGGGCCGATCAACACGGGCTCGCGAGCAGCGGGCGCGGGCAGCAGGCCGAGAGCGCGCCGCGGAGGTGCGGGAGCGTTGTCGAGGCTCGGACGTCGCATGCGCCGCACCAGCCGCGCCGCCACCTGCGTCGGCCGCAGGTGACGCAAGGTCCGCGCGTAGAGGAGTGCGCTTGCGATTCCCATCTCCCCTGCCTGTGCCCTCAAGCCGCTTGTCGCGCTCGCGCCTGAACAAAGCGCTGAGCCAGGCGTTCGACGATGCGCTCTGCTGCGCGGCCGTCGCCGTAGGGGTTCTGTGCGGTGGTCATACGCGCCCGGGTGACCGGGTCGAGGATCGAGCGCTCGACCGCCTGTACGATGCGCTCACGATCCGTTCCGACCAGAGCGACGACTCCAGCGGCGACAGCCTCCGGTCGCTCGGTGACCTCACGCGTGACGAGCACGGGCACACCGAGGGAAGGGCCCTCTTCTTGGATACCGCCCGAGTCCGTGACGATCGCGCTGGCACGGTCCATCATCCATACGAACGGACGATACTCCAGCGGCTCGATGAGGTGGACGTTGTTCAAGCCAGACAGCAGCTCGAAGACTGGCTTGCGCACGTTCGGATTGAGGTGCACCGGGAACACCAATCGCCAGTCGGGGTGGCGCTGGGCCAAGTCGCGCAGCGCGTTGCACATGTTCGCGAACCCGTCCCCGAAGCTCTCCCGGCGGTGACCCGTGATCAATACGATCGGCCCGTCTGCGGACTCGAGCTCTGCGACCAGCCGCTCGCCGAGGACCGACTCGAAGGCGCGCGCGCGCTCGCTCTGGACGGAGCTTCGCACCAGAAGGAGCGCGTCGATCACGGTGTTGCCTGTGACCAGGATCGCGTCTTCGCCGACCCCCTCGCGCCGGAGGTTCGCAGCAGCACCTTCGGTCGGCGCAAAATGGACCGCCGCGATGCGCCCGGTGAGGACCCGGTTGAGCTCCTCGGGGAACGGACGGGCCAGGTCGCCGGTGCGCAGCCCAGCTTCGACATGGCCGACCGGGATCTGCTCGTAGAAGGCCGCCAGGCTCGCGGCCATGCAGGTCGTCGTGTCCCCGTGCACCAGCACGCAGTCGGGGCGCTCACGGCGCAGGACGTCCCGCAGCCCGAGCAACACAGCGCTCGTCACGTCGAACAGATCCTGCCCCGGCCGCATGATGGCCAAGTCATGGTCGGGTTCGATCCCGAAGACCTGCAGGACCTGGTCGAGCATCTGACGGTGTTGGCCGGTCACCGCGACCTGCGCTTCGAAGCGCGGATCGCTGGCGAGCCGACGCACGACCGGCGCCATCTTGATGGCCTCGGGTCGTGTACCGAAGACACTGAGGACGCGCACGCTCACAGGAAGATGCCCCGGGTATCGATCAGGAACTTCTCGTGCAGGATCTCGCGATCGATGCGCTTGAACTGTTTGTGGTCGGTGAGCACGAGCACGATGTTCGCGCGCTCGAGGGCCTCTTCCAGCGCCGTCAGCTCGAACTCAGGGTGCGACGCCAGGTTCGGTTCGACTACCATCAGCGGCGCTTGCAGATCGCGCTGGAGAGCCCGAACGATGTCCACCGCCGGCGAGCTGCGCACGTCATCCACATCCGCCTTGAAGGCCAGGCCCAGGCACGCGATCAGCGGGTCCTTCACCTTCTGGACGCAGCGCTTCACGCGCTCGACTACCCAGTCGGGCTTGCTGTCATTGACCTCGCGAGCCGCGCGGATGAGCTTCGCTTGCTCAGGGTTCGCGTGCACGATGAACCACGGGTCCACGGCGATGCAGTGTCCACCGACGCCCGGTCCGGGCTGCAAGATGTTGACCCGGGGGTGACGATTCGCCAGACGAATCAGGTTCCAGACGCTGATGCCCTGAGCACCACAGATCATGGAGAGCTCGTTGGCGAAGGCGATGTTGACGTCACGGAAGGAGTTCTCCGTGAGCTTCACCATCTCCGCAGTGCGGGCGTCCGTTCCGATGACTTCTCCGCGGACGAACGTCTCGTAGAAGCGCACCGCTTTGTCGGTAGAGGCTTGGTTGACACCACCGACTACGCGGTCGTTCTCGACGAGCTCCGTCAGGATGCGGCCAGGGAGCACTCTCTCCGGGCAGTAGGCCAGGAAGATGTCTTCGCCCACGCGCAGGCCCGCCGCTTCGATGATGGGCGCCACGAGGTCCTCGGTTGTACCGACCGGACTGGTCGATTCGAGGATGACCAGGTTGCCCGGACGCAGGTGTGGAACGATGGCGCGTGTCGCGGCTTCTACCGCGCCGAGGTCCGGTCGCGCCGCGTCATCGATCGGAGTGGGCACCGCGATCATGAAGATGTCGGCGGCCGCCGGCGCGAGCGCGGCCTTCAGCATCCCACCGTGCACCGCGCTACGGACGAGGATGTCGAGGTCGGGCTCGACGATATGGATGCGTCCGCTGTTGATCGTGTCGACCACGTGGTTCGACAGATCGACGCCATGGACCTGAAAGCCGCGGCTGCAGAGGAGCGACGCCGTCGGAAGCCCGATGTATCCGAGTCCAACGACGCAGACCTTCGCGGTCGCGACGGGCCGCATGGGCTCCGGCACGCGCATCAGTTCGATGGCAGGCGTCGCACCGGTCGGCGTCGAAGGGAGCGGCGCCGCGAGGGGCCGGGCACCTTGGTCGACGACAGGTTGATCGATCGCAGATTGACTCACTCGAGCGCTGTTCATGCTGCTTCGCCGCTGGGGACGCGGCGCCTCCTGGTCTGGTTCCTAGGCCGCCCTGCGGCCGCTCGCTTTGTCTTCCTTGCCGTATCCGTAGCCATAGCCATAGCCGTAGCCGTAACCTTTGCCACTGACGCCGCGTGCGACCACCGCGTTGAGAACGGTGCCGACTACGTTGGCGCCGACTTGGCGCAGTCGGTTCACGGCGTGGGTGACGGCTCCGTCCGTCAGCTTTGCGCTGCGGCACAAGAGCAGGACCGCATCGACGTGGGGCGCAAGGCACTCGATGTCCGCAACGGCGAGGACCGGCGGCACGTCGAAGACGACGAGGTCGTAGCACTCGCGGACCTCATTGATCAACGCGCGCGCGCTCGCACCTGCGAGCAGATCGCCCGGGGATTCGGGGACACGTCCCGAGGGCAGGACGTCGAGGTTCTCGTGCAGCGATTGCACGAGGCACTGACTCCAGCGGCGCTCGCCCGCGAGCACCTCGGAGAGGCCCTCTGCCGGACCGAGCCGCAGGTATCTGCTGACCGACGGCTTGCGCATGTCGGCGTCGACGAGCAGAACACGCTTGCCGGACATCGCGAAGCTGAGGGCGACGTCGACGTTGGTCGTCGATTTGCCTTCGCCTGGCACACATGACGTGATCGCCAGGGTCTTCCGATCCTTCGTGTGCCCGATGATGAACTTCAGGTTCGAGCGCAGCGCGCGGTACGCCTCTGCGATCGGCCCATCGGGGTCGTCGCGCAGCGCCACGAAGTCGGCGGTAGCGTTCTTGACGCGGGTCCTACCGCGACGGAAGTCGGGGATCGTGCCGACCACGGAGAGCCCTGTAGCGTGCTCGAGCTCGGCCGCGGTGAAGATCTCGCGGCCGCGGGTCTCGCGGACGAGCGCTGTGACGGTCGCCGCCGCGCAGCCCAGTACGAGGCCCATCAGGGCGTGAGTCGGCAACGACGGCCCCACAGGCTTCCGGGGCGGCGTCGCCACATCGATGAACTCCGCGGTTGCGATCGTCGCAGCCTTGGTGATCTCCGCCTCTTGTTTGCGCAGCAGGAGGAGCTTGACGATCTCTCCGTGTGTCTCGACCGCGCGCATCGGAGCTGCGAGGGCGCGCTCGTTGTCGGGGAGACTGGCCAAGGACGACTCCAGCCCTGTGACCTCGCCATCGATCAGGCGGATGAGCGCGTCGAGGCCTTCGCGCTGCCCCACGAGCTGCGCCACGGTGCGGTCGCGCAATCGATCGAGCGCTTCACGAATCCGACCGCGCTCCTCCTCGGGATGCGCCGCGATTCCGCTCGCGCGGAGGTCCGTGAGAGCGGCGTAGTCGGAGATGCGTCCTTCCAAGCCGCGGATGCGTCCATCGAGCAGCTCGGCGATGCGAGCCTGCAGCGACTCGCGCTGCATCCGCGCCTGGCGTAGGTCGGGGAGAGCATCGGTGAACTCGTTCTCGAGTGTGCGCACCCGTGCGTCGGCTTCCGCCCAGCGCTCGACGTAGACCGCGAGCGTGGGATCGTTCACGCCGGGCATCGTCGTGACATCCAGATTGCCGAGCACCGACGCATCACCATCCGCGACGCTCGCGCGGATCGCCTGCAGCGACTGCAGCCGCAGCGCCTCGGTGTCACGCTGCGCTTCCAGCTCGACCATCTTCTGCTGCAACATCAGCTTGTAGGCGCCTGCGTCGGTTCGGCCGAGCAACTCGCTGTCGGCGGAGAGCTGCGCGATGCTGCCTACGAGTTGAGCCGTGACCACGTCGCCCAGCTCGGCTCCGATCCGCGAGAGCGCGCCGAAGTCGCCGGCGCGGATCAGCTCCAGGGCTTCATCCAGGGCCGAGCGCTGGATGCGGGCATCCACCGCACGCACTTCGAGCTCGGCGACCTTCTGGATCGTTGCACGCGCTGCCTCGCCGATGTCGACGAAGCGCGGGTTGGCGCGCTTGAAGTCCACCACCGCCGCCTCGGCGGTCTGCAGACGCTCGGTCTGGTCGGTGAGCTGTTCGTCGATGAACGTCACCGTCTGGGACGCGCGGCGCTCCGAGCTCGCTTGATTGCGGGCGAGGTAGTTACGACACAGTGCGTTCACGGTCTCCGCTGCCCGAACGGGATCGGAGTCGTGGTAGACGATCCTGATAACGCCGGAGTTGCGATCGGTCTCCGCGACTCGCGTCGCTTTCATGACGCGCTCGACGGTCTCCTCCTCGGGCTCACGCAGGACCCTGAAGGAGCGGCCCGTGAGGTCGCCGTTCGTCTCCAAGGTGAGCCGATCGCCGTTCGACAGCGTGATCGGGACCCCAGGGATCCAATCGGCTTCGACATCGTCGCTGTCGCCGATCAGGTCGATTCGCTCGACCCGAACACGGCGCTCGTCATCGAAGGTGACTCGCAGCTCGATCGGTACAGTGCAGCGTGTCGTCGTTTCGAGCCACGCCGAGAGGCGCGGTTGTGTCGGGTCGGGTTTCGGTCCGCCGGCCCCGATGAGGCGAGCCAGGCGGGAACCCGGTCGGAGCGCTTCGTCGTCCACCTGGGTTGCCAGACCGAGCGACTCGACCTCGGGACGCTCGGACGGTCGCGCGACCACGGCCTCGGCGATCCCGCGCGAGCGTAGGACCTCCATCTCGGAGATCGCGATCGGTGCCTGCGTCAGCGCGGCAAGATCGCTCAGGATGCTGCCGCTGGAGGTCTGCTGCTCGAGGCGCAGCGTCGCCTCGGCGCGGTAACTGGGCGCCTTGGTTCCGAGCCATGCCAGTCCCACCATCAGACCGAGGCACGCGCCGACGGAGTGCAGGATCCAGCGACGACGGACGAGCTCCAAGGCCTCGGCAAGGACCAAGCCTCCCGTGCGTAGGTCGGGACGCTCCGCGCTCTGCTCGCGCGCTTCGACGTGTTGCAGCTTAACCATCGAGGCGCTCGTCGATGAGGATCAAGGTGGTGACGGAGCTCAAGGTCGATGAGATGGCCGTCAGGATCGGCAGAGCCTGCTCGCTGAACTTGCCGACACCCGTGCGCTGCACGAAGAGGAAGTCATCAGGCTGCAGCCAGATGAGCCCTGACTCGTCGGGCTGCTCGCCATCGATGATGTGGACCTGTACCTCGTCGTCGACCTCGCGCAGCAGGACGATCTTCTTGCGGTTCGCGAAGGGCGCGAAGCCGCCGCCGAACGTCAGCGCCTGATACGCATTGAGCGGCCGATCGAGCGCGACCGGTCCGGGGGTGCGGACTTCGCCGAAGAGGTAGAAGCGGCGCGCCGCGTACTCGACGACGGAGACCTCGATCTCCGGGTCCTTCATGTAGGCGGAGTACGCCGCGCGGATCGCGACGCGGGCCTCGGGTAGCGTCATCCCGCCGACTTGAACACCACCGACGAGCGGCAACGCGAGCGTACCGTCGGGATCGATCCGTGTGCCCGTCAGCAGGTTGCTCTCGGGGGTCGAGAGCTCCGGGTGCCCATGGACCCGCGCGCGCAGGATGTCGTTCGGACCGAGGCGCATCAGGTCCAACGCAGCGCCGGGCGGCGGCGGGGCGGGCCGCTCGAGCGGCTCGCTGGAGACCCCAATACGGCAAGCGGTGAGGGACAGCCCGAGGAGCAGGGCAGCGCACCGTCGGGTTCGGATTCGGAGGCGCATGGAGGTCGAGGTGGGGCGGGTTGGATCCGCTCGGGCTGTATCGGAGCGAGCCGCCTCGACCCTTAGAGGCCGTAGGGATTTCTAGCTAGGCGCCGGCAACTTCTTCCGGACAGCGTGCGCTCGGGCTCATGCTCCGCGAAAGAAACGCCGATGGTCGGCGGACGCGAGGTGTGACCTCGCCCCTCCCCCATGGCGACCTGGATCCTCGGCGACATCCACGGCTGCAGTGACGAGCTGGCAGTCCTGGTCGACAAGCTCGGGCTCGGCCCAGGCGACCGCGTGGTGGCTTGCGGAGACCTGTTCCACCGCGGCCCCGACCCCGTGGGCGTCATGGAGCAGCTCGAAGCCATCGACGCGCTCTTCGTCCTGGGCAACCACGAACGAGCGCTCCTCAGGCGTGTCGGCGCGGCTCCGCGCCGCGTCGACGGCAGCGATCGCCCAAGCGCCGACTTCGCGCTGCCCGAGCTCGACCCCGACGACATCGCTGGTGACGGTCGCACCCCGTGTATCTGCCCGGGAGATCGGCGTGCAGCGCTCGTGCGGTTCACCGCGACCCGTCACTCAGGCTACGTTCTGCGCCGCGACGCCATCCCGACGGCAGGACCGAACGTCGACGGTCGCGAGTGGCTGGTCGTGCATGCCGGCTTCGTCCCGGGCTCCCCGCCAGAGTCACAGTCGCCGGATGTGCTGACGGGGATCCGTCGTTTGGAGAGCCGCGGCCGACCGTGGTGGTACGAGGACTGGGCGGGCCCGGAGCTCGTTCTCTTCGGACACACCCATAGCCAACTCCCGCGCGCCCACTCGCGCGGCGGTCGCCTCGTCGCACTGGGCCTCGACACGGGCTGTGTCTTCGGCGGCTCGTTGTCAGCGTATTCACCCGAGCTCGACGAGCTCGTCCAGGTCCCCGCACTCCGTACCGACTACGCGTTCGGTACCTCGTCATGAAAGTTACGCAAGCGCTCCTCGTGATCCTGGCGACGCTGACGGTGATCGGCACCGTCGCCGTCGTGAGCTCGCCGACGCCGATGTTCACACCCCGCGTCGTCGCGCCTCCGCCGTCGACGAACCCGCGGCTGTCGCGTGACTTCGCGCTGATCGACTTCCTTCCGCTCGGCTTCGTGACGGACGGCAGCGTCGACTACTCGACGGAGGTCCGGCGAGCTTTCGCAGCGGCGGCTGGCGGCACACTGCGCCTGCCGAACTTCCCCGTGCGGGTCTCGCGCGCGCCTGGTCAGAACTGGTGCGTCCTCGTTGAAGGTTCGATGCTGGTCGAGGGCAGCCCCAACGCCGCCCTGATCGAGACGCAGGGAGGCGTGCAACTGTTGCGCGTGCGCGACGTCGATGGCTTTACGTTGCGCGATGTGACGCTGCGCGGCCTCACGGGTCATGCGCAAGGACTCGGACACGGCCTGCTGCAGGTGTTTGGCGGCAAGCACGTTCACTTGGAGCGGGTTCGCATCGACGGCTGCGATGTGGACGGGATCGCGATCTCCGGCGTCGAGGGAGTGACCATCACGGGCTGCAGCGTCACGCGGGCATCGAAGTCCGCGATCTACGTCAACGCCTCGCGGCGGGTCCGAGTGGAGCACAACGAGGCGGTACAGTTCGGGGGTCATCGGACGCCGACAGGTACCATCGTCGGCACCGGCATCCAGCTCTCCAGCAACACCGACGTCGTATGTGCGCACAATGTCCTGGAGTCGGGGACCGGGGTTGGAATCCTCGTCAACGCCGTTGAGAGCGGCGCACCGCCCGTCGGCACACTCGTCACACACAACCGGATCACGGGGGTCACGAACCCTACCAACGGCAACGTCTCCTGCGGCATTCGACTCGCCAACGGGAATCCGGATCGCCGAACGCAGACGATCGTGTCGGGTAACTCGGTGCGCGCTTGCGGCCAGCATGGGATCTACGTCGAGAACCACAGCGGAGCGCTCGTCACACAGAACTCGATCTTCGAGTCCGAGCGGACAGGCATCATGGTGTCTTCGGTACAGGGCGCGATGGTGGTCGACAACATCGTGATGAACAGCGGGACCTCTGGGCTGACCAACCTGTTCCAGATCCAACTGATCAATCAGGCCACTGACGTCGTCCTGAGGGGCAACGAGCTCGGCGCCCTCGATGGACTGGCTCAGAGCAGCGCCCGCGACGCGATCCACGATGGCTCGGCGCAGGGGGCGAACCACATCGACCCCTTCCTGCGGTTCGGAAACCAGCAGCTCGCTGGGCGTCCGGCGCGCCGCGGTGACATCGCGTTGACCCGCAACCCGGCTACCGGGGGCTACGTCGGTTCGATCTGTGTCACCGCGGGCACGCCGGGGGTCTGGAAGCCCTTCGGTCGTATCGAGAATTGACAGCCAACGGTCCGCGAATCGGAGCGCCCGGACGAAGAGGATAGAGGACCCCACCATGTGCGGAATCAACGGCAGTGTGCAGCGCGGAGCCGCAGACCCGCGTCACGTGGAGCAGATGAACGCAGCTCTACGGCACCGCGGTCCGGACGATGGCGGTGTCATCGCCCTCGGCTCGGTGGCGCTCGGGATGCGGCGCCTCTCCATCGTGGACCTCGCCGGCGGCCATCAGCCGATGCAGACCAGCGACGGTCGCTTCACGATCGTCTACAACGGCGAGCTGTACGACTACGCCGTGCTGCGCGCGGAGCTGGAACGTACCGGAGCGATCTTCCGCACCAGCTCCGACACCGAGGTCTTGCTGCAGCACTACGCCCGCCATGGTCGGGCCACGCTGGACGCGATCAACGGGATGTTCGCGTTTGCGATCCACGACCGCGACGACGACAGCGTCTTCGTCGCGCGCGATCCGATCGGCATCAAGCCGCTCTACTACTGGCAGGGCCCATCGGGTGAGCTGGTCTTTTCGAGCGAGCTCGGGAGCCTCCTGGCTCATCCGTCGGTCCCGCGCAAGCTGGACCAGCGCGCGCTGGCGATGCTGCTCGTGGACCGCGCGGTTGGAGACCCGATGACGCTGTTCGAGGGCGTTCGACAGCTCCCTGCTGGACACTACCTCTACCAGCGCGATGGCAAGGTCCGGGTCGAGCGGTATTGGCAGATGCGTCTCGCGCCGGAGCCGATGCAGGAGCGAGAGGCGATCGAAGCGCTGCGTGCGCGCCTCGACGAGACCGTACGCTCGCAGCTCGTCGCAGACGTCCCTGTCGGGGTCTTTCTCTCCGGCGGCATCGACTCGTCCACGGTCGCTGCCTTCGCTGCGCGCGCGAAAGACGCTTCGATCCACAGCTTCAACGTCGGCTTTGCATCGCCGGACTTCGACGAGAGCGCCATCGCGCGCTCGGTCGCGCAACACATCGGGAGCGTCCATCACGAGCTGCGCGTCGAAGATGCCAGCTTCGATCCGGCGATCCTCGACGTCATCGTGGACCACGTCGGCCAGCCGCTCGGCGACCTTTCGTGCATTCCGACCTATCTCGTCTCGAAGTACGCGCGCAACGAAGTCACCGTCATCCTCTCCGGCGACGGGGGCGATGAGTTCTTCGGTGGCTACGATCACATGCATTGGGCTGCGCGCGTGCAGCGCGTGCGCGCCAAGACGCCGGCGGTGGTGCGGCGGCTGGGACAGCTCGCTCTGGCCGGGGCCGCGACCTTGGCGGTCGGGCCCGCGGTTCAGCACGCACGGCGAGCGCGCAAAGGGCTCGAGCTGACCTTCTGCGAGCCGCTGGAACAGGTGCGCCGCATGATGAGCCTGTGGAGCGAAGCCGAGGCGCGTGCGCTGATCGCCGGGAACCTGGAGGGAGCGCTACCGCCGGCTTTCACGGGGGATGCGAGCACTCTGGCGGGGCTCGCCCCGGAGGAGTTCGCGATGGCGACGTTGGCGCAGACCTACATGCAGTCGGCGATCCTGACGAAGGTGGATCGCATGAGCATGGCTGCGAGCCTCGAGGTGCGTGTGCCGCTGCTCGACCGGCGCATCATCGAGTTCGCGCTGCGGTGTCCGCTCGATCTGAAGGTGCGCGGTCGCGTCGGGAAGTACATCCTGCGTGAAGCGGGGCGGCCCTATCTGCCGGACGCCGTGTATTCGCATCCGAAGAAGGGCTTCGGCCTGCCGCTCCACGGTTGGTTCAACGCGGAGTTCTGGGAGCTCTTCGAGGCGCTCTATGCGGAGGGCAAACCCGCGGCGGCGCTCTTCGAGCGACGCGCGCTTGCGCAGACACTCGCGGAGGGGCGCGCTGCCCAGCGCGCAGGGCGCTCGATCTCGTCCCAAACGGCCGCGGGTCGTGTTTGGTTGCTGGCGCAGCTCGGGCGATGGATGGAGCGCTTCCAGGTCGCGGTGTGAGCTCGGCGCGCCCGCGCATGCTCCTCATCGGGCCGATGCCGATCGAGGGGGATGTCATCGGCGGGACCAAGGTCTCGTTCCGTGCGCTCGTCGAGGGTCTGCAGAGCCGCGGTCTGGCCTTCGACGTGCACGACACCTCGCGGCCACGCGCGGGGCGTGGTCGCATCGGGCTCATGTGGCTGGACGTGTGCGGGCTCGCAGCGTTGTTGCTGCGGCTCGCGAAGGGCCGCTGCGACGTCGTGATGTGGAACGTGTCGGCGGGGGCCGTCGTCAAGACCCTGCCGCTGATCGCGGGGCTGTGCCGTTTGCGTCGGATACGGCTGCTCGTTCGGGTCTTCGGCGGAGACTTGGACCTCTTCTACGAGCGCTCGTTCAGCTGGCGGCGTTGGCTGTTCCGCGGCGGCCTGGTGAGGACAGAGCGGCTGCTCCTTCAGACGAGGGCTCTGTGTGAGCGCTTCTCGAAGTTGGCACGGGTGGAGTGGTTCCCGACCACACGCGACCTGCCGCGGGTCCCGGCGTCGAAAAGTACGAATGTCCGCCGATTCTTGTTCCTGGCACAGCTCCGTCGGGAGAAGGGGATCGTGGAGGCGATCGAAGCGATTCGCAATGCCCCGCCGGAGGCGACGCTGACGGTGCACGGACCAGCGATGCCTGGGTTCGACATCGGCGCGCTGCCAGCAGATCCACGTTGGAGCTACGGTGGCCCGGTGCCCAGCGCGGAAGTGCCAGCGGTCCTCGCGGCGCACGACGCGCTCGTATTCCCGACCTATCACAGCGGCGAGGGCTTGCCAGGCATCGTGGTCGAAGCGCTGCAGGCGGGGCTACCGGTCATCGCGACGCGTTTCCGAGCGCTGGAGGAGCTGATCGAAGACGGGGTCAACGGGCTCTTGGTTCCAGCGCAGGACAGCGCGGCTCTAGCGGCAGCGCTGCAGCGGCTCAGCGCCGATTCGGAGCTCGCCGCACGGTTGGCCGCGGGCGCACGGACGACGGGCGAAGAGCTGAGGCCAGGGCCGTGGCTCGCGCGGCTGGAGGGGTGGCTGCGCGGTGAATGCGCAAGTCGGGATCCGCGCTAACTTTCGAACGGTACCAGGTACGAGTTTGCGGCGCGAGCTGCGGCCTGCATCGGCTCGCG
>CAYOBN010000019.1:0-57955 GCA_964402175.1 uncultured Planctomycetaceae bacterium
GTCGGCTCGGGCGCCGCGCGCCTCGCCGCAAACTCGTACCTGGTACCGTTCGATCAGCGCCCGCTGTACTGGCGGTTGTAGTACTCCCGGTACGACCCGGAGCGCACCCGCGCCAGCCACGGGTCGTTCGCCAGGTACCACTCGATGGTCATCGGCAGCGCCTGTTCGAACGTGTAACGCGGACGCCAGCCCAGCTCGCGCTCGATCTTCGCGGCGTCGATCGCGTAGCGGCGGTCGTGGCCCGGGCGGTCCTTCACGTACGTGATCAGCTCCTCGCCCTTGCCCAGGGCCGCGAGGATGCGGCGGACGATCTGGATGTTCGGGTACTCGTTGTGGCCGCCGATGTTGTAGACCTCGCCCGCCTGGCCGCGCTCTTGGACCGCGAGGATCGCCTCGCAGTGGTCGCGGACGTACAGCCAGTCACGGACCTGCATCCCGTCGCCGTACACCGGCAGCGCGCGCCCTTCGCGGGCGTTGGCAATCATCAGCGGGATCAGCTTCTCGGGGAACTGGTACGGGCCGTAGTTGTTGGAGCAGCGCGTGATCAGCGCCGGGAACCCGTGGGTGTGGTGCGCCGCGCGCACCAGCATGTCGCTGCCGGCTTTGCTGGCCGAGTAGGGCGAGTTCGGCGCGAGAGGGGTCTCCTCCGTGAAGAACCCGGTCGCCCCGAGCGAGCCGTAGACCTCGTCGGTCGAGACGTGCACGAAGCGCTGCACGCCGCGGGCGCGGGCCACGTCGAGCAGGACCTGGGTCCCGATCACGTTGGCCTGGACGAACGGCAAGCCGCTCTGGATCGAGCGATCGACGTGGCTCTCCGCCGCGAAGTGGATCACGTCGCTGACCCCCGAGGCGCCCGCTGCGTCGAAGGCCCGCTCAACCTCCGCTTGGACGGCGACGTCCCCCTGGATGAACGTGTACCCCGGGTGCCCCTCGATGTCCGTCAGGTTTTCGAGGTTGCCCGCGTACGTGAGCTTGTCCAGGTTGACGATGCGCCAATCCGGCCGCAGCTCGACGAGCATCCGTACGAAGTTGCTACCGATGAAGCCGGCGCCGCCGGTGACGAGGACGGTGCGTGTCATTCTTCCGTTTCGCTGCCGAGGTAGGTCTGCAGGGCCTCGCGCCAGGGCGCGAGGGGGCGGCCGCGCAGGGCCGCGAGCTTCGAACAATCGAGGACGCTGTAGGCGGGGCGCTGCGCGGGGCGCGGGAACTCCGCGGTCGAGCACGGGTCGACCGTGACCCCCTGCACCCCCGCCGCGGCGAGGGTCGCGACCGCGAGGTCGTACCACGAACACTCGCCCTCGCAGGCGGCGTGCCACACCCCCGGAGCTCCGCGCAAGAGGACGTCCCACAGCGCGGGCGCGAGCTCGAGCGAAGAGGTCGGCGAGCCCACCTGGTCCGCGACGACCTTCAGGCGGTCGCGCTCCTTGGCGAGCTGCAGCATCGTGTGCGGGAAGTGCCGCCCGCGCGGCCCGTACAGCCACTGCGTGCGGACGATCGAGGTGCCCTCCGGGTGGGCCGCGAGCGCTTGGCGCTCGCCGTCGAGCTTCGTCGCGCCGTAGACGGACAGCGGGCTGACAAGATCGTCCTCGCGGTACGGGCGCCGCCCACGGCCGTCGAACACGAAGTCCGTCGAGACGACGACGAGCGGGATCCCAGCCTCGCGGCAGCGCCGCGCGAGCACGCCGCAGGCATCGCCGTTGACCCGCTGGGCGACGGCGGGCTCCTCCTCCGCGCGGTCGACGGCGGTGTAAGCCGCGCAGTGCACGACCCCCGCCACCGGTCCGTGCTCTTCGAAGAGCGCGGCGACCTGGGCGGCATCGGCGAGGTCGACCCCCGGGGCGTCGACGCCCGGGGCCGCGCGCAGGTCGGTGCCGACCGTGGTCAGCTCCTCGGGGGCCGCCAGGATCACCTGGCTGCCGAGCATGCCTGCGGCGCCGGTGATGAGGACTCGCCCCCCACGGGGGATCCGTTGCTCTACTGCTCGTTCGGACACGGGCGGTGCTGGGTTCGGGAAGGGAACGCCGCGCGGCCATACGGGCCGCTGCGGCGCGTCAAATGCGCCGCCGGCGGCTCAGTCGAGTTTGTTCGCGCCGCCTTCGGCGACGAGCTTGGCGGCCTGGTGCAGGGACTCGAACGTCCCGGCGTCCGTCCACCACCCGTTCAACTTCTCGAACGTCATCGAGCCGTCTTTGATGTACCAGTTGTTGACGTCCGTGATCTCGAGCTCGCCGCGGTCCGACGGCACGAGCGTCTTGATGATGTCCCACACGCGTCCGTCGTACATGTAGATGCCGATCACCGCGAGGTTCGTCTCGGGCTGCTTCGGCTTCTCGACGATCTTCACGACGCTGTTCCCCTCGAGGGTCGCGACGCCGAAGCGCTGCGGGTCGTGGACCTCCTTCAGGAGGATCTTCGCGCCGCGCCCCTGGGCACGGAAGTCGGCGACGGCCTTGCGGATGTTGTTCTCGATGAGGTTGTCGCCGAGCACGACCGCCACCGACTCCCCCTTCGCCCAGTGCTCCGCGAGCCCGAGCGCCTCCGCGATGCCGCCCTCACCCTCTTGGTAAGTGTAGTTGAGGTGCTTCAGGCCGAAGTCGCGACCGTTGCCGAGCAGCGAGAGGAAGTCCCCGGACTTGCGTCCGCCGGTGACGATCATGATGTCGTCGATGCCAGCGTTCACGAGCGTCTGGATCGGGTAGTAGATCATCGGCCGGTCGTAGACCGGCAGCAGGTGCTTGTTCGTGATCTTGGTCAGCGGGAAGAGCCGCGTGCCGAGCCCGCCGGCGAGGATGACACCCTTCATGGGGAACGTGTGGCGCAGAGGTGGGGAGGAGGAGAGGCCGAGGACGATACCCGATCGGGGGCGCTGGTGGGCGATCCGAGGGTCGGGGGCTCCCGGCGCGGGACGCCCCCTGGCCCGGCTCAGGACAGGGGCATCCCGTGCCGTGCACGGAACCATGCGACGAACTTCACGAGCCCCTCACGGAGGGGCGTCGACGGCTGGTACCCGAGCTTCGCACGGGCCTTGGAGACGTCGGCGTAGGTGACGAGGACATCCCCCGGCTGCATCGGCCGGCGGTCCAGCTTCGGTTCGACCCCGCAGGCCGCGCCGATCAACTCGACGAGCTCCGCGAGCGAGGTCGTGTCGGACTCCCCGAGGTTGTAGAGCTCGAAGCCCTCGCAGCGGTCGAGCGCCCGCACCACGCCGTCGACGATGTCGTCGATGTAGGTGTAGTCGCGGCGCGTGGAGCCGTCGCCGAAGAACGGCAGCGGCCGGCCCGCGAAGGTCAGCTCGACGAACTTGTGGATCGCCATCTCGGGCCGCTGGCGCGGTCCGTAGACCGTGAAGAACCGCAGCCCCGCCATCGGGATCCCGAACAGGTGGTGGTGCGTGTACGCGAGCAGCTCGCTCGCGCGCTTCGTCGCGGCGTACGGAGAGACCGGGCACGTGACCTCGTGGTCCTCGCGGAACGGCACGACCGTGTTGCCGCCGTAGACGCTCGAGGACGACGCGAACACGAAGCGCGTCTTCGGCGCCTTGCGGATCGCCTCCAGCAGCACCATCGTGCCGCGCAGATTGACGTCCTGGTACAGCAGCGGATCGTCGAGCGACGGGCGCACACCCGCCATCGCCGCCAGATGGATGACTCCATCGAACGGCCGTTCGAAGAGGCGCTTGATGAGCGCTTCGTCCCGGATGTCGCCTTCGACGAGCTCGAAGGAGCCGCGCTGCGCGACCTCTTCCAGGTTGCCGCGCTTGATCGCCGGGTCGTAGAAGGTGTTGAAGTTGTCGAGGATCACGACCTCGTCGCCGCGCGCCAACAGCGCCTCGACGACGTGCGAGCCGATGAAACCCGCGCCTCCGGTGACGAGTACCCTCATGCCGTGCGTCCTCCGCGCTCGCGTAACGCCTGCCCCATCACTCGACCGTCACGCTCTTGGCGAGGTTGCGGGGTTTGTCGATGTCACAGCCGCGGATCTCCGCGATGTGGTACGAGATGAGCTGCAGCGGGATGACATTGAGGATCGGCGAGAGCCACTCGCTGGTCTCCGGCACGTGCACGCACGCATCGGCGATCGCGTGACTGCCCGAGTCCGAGCCGATGCTGACCGTCACACCGCCGCGCGCTTTGACCTGTTCGATGTTCGCGCGCGTCTTGTCCGCGACCCGGCCCGCCGAGTTGATGACGAGGATCGTCATGCCCGGATCGATCAGCGCGATCGGGCCGTGTTTCATCTCGCCGGCGGCGTACCCCTCGGCGTGCACGTACGCGATCTCCTTGAGCTTCAGCGCGCCTTCGAGCGCCACGGGGAAGTTCACACCGCGGCCCAGGAACAAGAACCCGCGCGACGCGGCGTGCAGCTCGGCGATGCGGCGCGCTTCGGCCACCGCCTTGGAGGTGAGGAGCGCGTCGACCTTCGGGCGCAGGAGGCGCAGCTCTTCGAGCAACTGGCGCGCGCGGTGCGCGGGCATCACCCCGCGGCCGCGGCCGAGGCGGATCGCCAGCAGCGTCGCCGCAGCCACTTGCGCGGTGAACGCCTTGGTGCTGGCGACGCCGATCTCCGGGCCCGCGTGGGTCAGGATGGACGCGTCGGACTCGCGCACTTGGCTGGAGCCGCCGACATTGCAGATGCAGGCGACCTTGGCGCCCAGCTCGCGCGCAAGGCGCGTCGCTGCCAACGTGTCCGCGGTCTCACCGGACTGCGAGATGGCGAGCGCCAGCGTACCCGGTACGAGGCGCGGGTCGCGGTAGCGGAACTCGCTCGCGAAGTCGACGTCGACGGGGATCCCCGCCAAGCCCTCGATCAGGTAACGCGCGATCATCCCCGCGTGCAGCGCAGTGCCGCAGCCGAGCACTTGGATGCGCTCGATGCCGCGGACGAACGCGTCGTCGAAGGCGCCGCCTTCGAAGCGCACGTCGGCGCCCTGGATGTCGATGCGATCGAAGGTGGTCCGCGCGAGCACGTCGGGCTGCTCGTGGATCTCCTTCAGCATGTAGTGCGGGAAGCCGCCTTTGCCGGAGTCCTCGGCCCCCCACTCGACGTGGCGCGCTTTGCGCTCGATCGGGCGCCCTTCGAAGCTGGACACGGCGAGCTCGCCGGGCGTCAGCACCGCGACGTCGCCGTCCTCGAGGAAGACGACCTCTTTCGTGTACGGCACGACGCCGAGCACATCGGAGGACAGATACGCCCCTTCCGGGGTCACCCCGCACACGAGCGGCGGGCCCTTGCGCGCGGCGACGAGCCGCGGCTGGCCCTCGTCGAGCGCCAGCACTGCGATCGCGTAGTAGCCCTTCACGCGGCCGAGCGCCTTGCGCACCGCCGCGACGAGGTCGCCGCCCTCGCGCCAATACTTGTCGATCAGCCGCGCACCGACTTCGGTGTCGGTCTCCGAAGAGAACCGCTCGCCCGCGGCGATCAGCTCGTCCTTGAGCTCCGAGTGGTTCTCGAAGATCCCGTTGTGGACGAGCGCCATCCGCCCGCTACCGCCGACGTGCGGGTGCGAGTTGGCATCGGAGGGTTCGCCGTGGGTCGCCCAGCGTGTGTGCCCGATGCCCGCGCGCGCAGCGTCGAGCTGGCCGTCACCCAGCGCCTCTTCGAGGTTGCCGAGCCGCCCCTTGCGCTTGCGCACGCGCACCCCGTCCGCGTCGAGCACCGCGACCCCCGCGCTGTCGTAGCCGCGGTACTCGAGCAGTCGAAGCCCCTCCACGAGGCCTCGGGTCACGGCCAGTTCGGTCGAGATGGCGCCAACGATTCCACACATTGGGTCGGTCCGAGCGGGGCTCGGCGGTTACGGATTGGGTCAGGCGCTCCCGCGGCCGACGCGCGACTGGAAGTAGGCGAGCGTGCGGCGGAGGCCCTGGTCCAAGTCCACCTTCGGCTCCCAGCCCAGGATCTTCCGAGCCCGGGTGATGTCGGGCTGGCGCACTTTGGGATCGTCCTCGGGCAGGGGGTGGAACGTCAGCGTCGAGCGCGACCCCGTCAGCTCGACGACCTTCTCCGCGAACTGGCGGATCGTCATCTCGGACGGGTTGCCGATGTTCACGGGGTACGGCTCGTCGCTCCAGAGGAGGCGGTAGATGCCCTCGATGAGGTCATCGACGTAGCAGAACGAGCGCGTCTGTGACCCATCTCCGAACACGGTGATCGGCTTGCCCTCGAGCGCCTGTGACATGAACGCCGGCAGCGCGCGCCCGTCGTCGAGGCGCATGCGCGGCCCGTACGTGTTGAAGATGCGCACGATGCGCGTGGCGACGCCGTGGTGGCGGTGGTAGGCCATCGTCATCGCCTCGGCGAAGCGCTTCGCTTCGTCGTAGACGCCGCGCGGGCCGACGGGGTTGACGTTGCCCCAGTAGCTCTCGGGCTGCGGGTGCACCTGCGGGTCGCCGTAGCACTCCGACGTCGAAGCGAGCAGGAAACGGGCGCCCTTGGCCTTCGCCAGGCCGAGCGCCTTGTGCGTGCCGAGCGAGCCGACCTTCAGCGTCTGGATCGGCAGCTCGAGGTAGTCGATCGGGCTCGCGGGCGACGCGAAGTGCAGGATCGCATCGAGCTCACCAGGGACGTGGATGTACTCCGTCACGTCCTGGTGGACGAAGTGGAAATGCGGCCCCGGCAGCAGGTGCTCGATGTTCTCCAGCGACCCGGTGATGAGGTTGTCCATGCAGATCACCTCGAAGCCCTCCGCGAGGAAACGCTCGCAGAGGTGGCTGCCGAGGAAGCCTGCACCACCGGTGACGAGCACACGGCGCCGGGCCTGATTCGACTTGTTCATGTTCATTTCTCCGCGCCTTGGGCCGCGCCGCGCGGCGCTCGCCCGAGACCTTTCAGCGTCACTTCGTCGCCCTCGTTCAAGCGCAGGACGAGGCCGTGCGCGAGGATCTCGTGGGGTCCGGTCGCGCGCAGGCGCGCGCCGTCCTCGGCCGCCATCACCTCGACCTCACCGCGGAACTCCAGCGGCGCATCGTCGGTCGGCAGCATCCGGAAGCCCGGGTCGCGCTGGAACGGCGCGGTCCCGCTGGGCGGCAGGGCGAGGTCGACGACCTCGCCGGGCGCCAGGTCGAAGAGCTCGTCGCGGTAGGCCACGCGGCCGAGGGCGAGCGAGCGATTGCGCAGCCGGATCACGTCATCGGCGACGCGCTCGACGACGAACGGGCCCGTCTCGGTCGCGAGCCGCGCCCCGCCGGGCAGCTCGAACTGCGCGAGCTGGTTGAAGCCGCTCGCGGACAGCGAAGCGAGGGTCACGTCGCGCAGGCGGAAGTGCGGCTCCCGCCGGCTCTCCGACCCGATCACACCGACGCACGGCCCCGAGAGCTCGACGCGCGCGCCGCCTGCCAGGAGGACCTCGGCCCGGCCGTTGGGCCCGGTGATGACCCACGCGCCCGCGTTCACCCGGGCGCGTTTGTCGTGGAACTCGAGCGAGCGCGGGGCGCTCGCTCCCACCGCGCGGATCTGGACGAGGTCCGAGTGGCGCACGACGAGCGCCTCCTCGGGCCCCCCCTCGAAGAGGTCCAGCGTCCCGCGCGGCAGCGGATCGACCGTCGGCTCCAGGATCGTGGGCAGCCGCTGCGTGCGCATCGAGCAACCCGCGGCGAGCGCCAGGAGGACGGCTGGAAGTGCGGAGAGCCCGCGGCGGGGCGGGTGGGGGTCGAAGGCGGCCATGGGCTTCGTCGGGGGCTCTCCAGCGGGGCGGCGGCGACGGTTCAGACCGCCTCGGCGTCGCGCTGGCGCGAAGCCGCGGTCTGGGCCAGGTAGCGCTCCAGGAAACCGGTGTCGTGCCGGCCCGTGCGGAACTCCTGGACGTCGAGCACCTCCCGCAGGAGCGGGATCGTGGTCTTCGGCCCCTCCACGACGAACTCATCCAGCGCGCGCTTCATCGAGGCGATCGCCTCTTCGCGCGTCGGACGGTGCACCAGGAGCTTGCCGATCATCGAGTCATAGTTCGACGGAATCCGGTAACCACTGAAGCAGTGGCTGTCGACGCGCACCCCGGGCCCGCCCGGCGGCACGAAGAGCTCGACCTTGCCCGGCGAGGGCTGGAAGCCGAGCGCGGGGTCCTCCGCGTTGATGCGGCACTCGATCGCGTGGCCGCGCCACTGGATGTCCTTCTGGCGCAGCTCGAGCTTCTCCCCCGCCGCGACGCGGAGTTGCTGCTGGATCAGGTCGATGCCGGTCACGAGCTCGGTGACGGGGTGCTCGACCTGGATCCGCGCGTTGACCTCGATGAAGTAGAAGTTGCCCTCCTGGTCGACCAGGAACTCCACCGTGCCCGCGTTGTAGTAGCCCGCGTGTTTGGCGAGGCGCACCGCGGCGGCGCACATCTTCTCGCGCACCTTCGGGGTCAGGGCCGCCGAAGGCGACTCTTCGATGAGCTTCTGGTGGCGGCGCTGCGTGGAGCAGTCGCGTTCGCCGAGGTGGATGATGTTCCCGTCGCGGTCGCCGAGGATCTGGACCTCGACGTGGCGCCCGCGCTCGACGAACTTCTCGAGGTACACCGAGTCGTCACCGAACGCGGCTTTGGCCTCGGCCTGCGCCGCGCGCATCCCTGTGATGAGGCTCGGTTCGTTGCTCGCGACGCGCATCCCGCGACCGCCGCCGCCCGCGGCGGCTTTGATCATCACGGGGTAACCGATCTCGAGCGCCACGCGCTTCGCGGTGGCCTCGTCGCGTACGGGCCCGTCCGAGCCGGGCACGACGGGCACCTTGGCCGCGACCGCCATCTCGCGCGCCCGCGACTTGTCGCCGAGCTGCGCGATCGTCTCGGACGCCGGACCGATGAACTCGATCTTGCACGAGCGGCAGACCTCGGCGAAGTGCGCGTTCTCCGACAGGAAGCCGTAACCCGGGTGGATCGCCTCGACGTCCGCGATTTCCGCCGCGGAGATGATCGAGGGGATGTCGAGATAGCTCTTGGCGCTCTGTGCGGGGCCGATGCAGATCGTCTCGTCGGCCATACGCAGGTGCAGGGCACCTTTGTCGGCTTCGGAGTACACCGCGACGGTTTCGATGCCGAGCTCGCGGCAGGCGCGGATGACGCGCTGCGCGATCTCGCCCCGGTTCGCGACGAGGATGCGGCGGAACATGGGGTCAGCGCGTCTTGACGAGGAAGAGCGGCTGCCCGTACTCGACCGGCTCGCCGTTCTCGACGAGCACTTCGACGATCTCGCCGACGGTCTCGGCTTTGATCTCGTTCATCACCTTCATCGCTTCGATGATGCAGACGACCGAGTCGTCGTCGACGCGGGTGCCCACGTCGGCGAAGGCGTCGGCGTCGGGGCGCGGCGAGCGGTAGAACGTGCCGATCATCGGCGACGTGATCTCCTCGACGCCCTTCGGGCGGCCGCCGCCGTCGGAGGAGGCGGCGGACACCGGGGCTCCCGCGGCCAGCGCCGGGGCCGGGGCCATGGCGCCGCCCGGCATCATGAGGACTTGCGGCGCGCCGGTGCCCGGCGCGGGACCGCGGCGCAGGTGCACGCGCAGGCCAGCCTTCTCGTCCTCGATCTCGATTTCGTCGACCTCGCCGCGCTCCATGATGCGCACGAGGTTGCGGATGAGCTTCAGGTCCATGTGGAGGTGCGGGTCGGGCGGGCGGGGGATGCGGCCGCGCCGGAGACCAAAGAGGATAACGGGCGGGGGGCTCAGGATCTCCTCCCCTCGCGTGGATCGCGGGCGGGAAGGTCAGTCCGCGCGGGCCCCAGCGCGCCAGGTGCCGCCCTGGCCGCCCGTCTTCTCGAGCAGCTCGACGCGCTCGATCCGGATCCCCTTCGAGGCGGCTTTGGTCATGTCGTAGAGCGTCAGCGCCGCGATCGAGGCCCCAGTCATGGCCTCCATCTCGACCCCCGTGCGGCCCTCCGTGCGGGCCTCGCAGCGCACTTCGAGGGTGTCCGGCCCCACCTCGGCGACCGTCACGTCGACGTGGTCGAGGCCCAGGGGGTGGCAGAGCGGGATCAGCTCGCCGGTGCGTTTGGCGCCCAGCACCCCGGCGAGGCGCGCCACCTCGACGATCGGCCCCTTGGCGCCCGCGCCGGCGAGGAGCCGGGGCAGGAGGCCCTCCGGGAAGACCACGAGGGCGCGTGCGAGGGCGGTGCGGCGGGTGACCGGTTTGTCCCCGACGTCGACCATGCGCGCGGCGCGGCGGCCGGCGGCGTCTGCCGGGCCGAGGTGGGAGAGGTCCGCGGCGCTGCCCCCCTGGGGCTCCTCGGGAGATGCGTGCATGCCGCGAGGGTCGCCGCCGGCGGCGCGCGAGGCAAGCCCCGATCGGGGGCGCCGGGCCCCGCCCTGTTCGATTTGGGTGAGCCGCGCGCTTCCACCCGTGCGGCGCGTATAACCACGTCCCATAGAAGAAGCCGTCTAGCGCCCAGGCCGGGAGAGTTCCGATAGATCCTCCCAGTCCACGGCGCCCCCACTGGCCCCGCCCCGCGGCAAGGCGCGCGGCGGACCATGGGCCCCTTCGGCCGCACCCCCGGAGCACCCCGCATGACGCTCACCGCCTTCGCCCTCGCCCTCGTCGCCTTCCCCGCTGTCGCCGCCCCGCCGCCTCCGCCGCGCGCGGCGCTGGCTTGGCAAGCGGTCGACGACGCGGCCGAGGTGGTGGCCGAGGGGGCGCGCGCGGCGCGCGACCTCGCCCCCGCCGACATCTGGCGGGCCGCCGAACGGACGGTCGGCCTCGTGGGGGACGACCTCGGCGCGGCGCTCGACGCGGCCCTGGACGCTGCCATCGCCGCCGGGCCGGGCGACCCGAAAGAGCGCCTGTTCCTCGTCTCGGCGCGCCTCCTGGGTGACGACGCCGATGCGGCGGCCCTCGGGCGGGCGCTCGTGCCGGTCTTGACGGCCGCGGACGAGACCGTGGCGACGGCGGCGGCCGAGCTCTTGTCGCGCGCGGGCCTCGAGCTCGCGGCGCCCGAGGCGCGCAGCGAAGTGGCCGAGGCCCTGCTCAGCC
The DNA here is from genome assembly GCA_964402175.1 of uncultured Planctomycetaceae bacterium. Classification (GTDB taxonomy): domain Bacteria; phylum Planctomycetota; class UBA1135; order UBA1135; genus JAWKUK01. The sequence goes on from CAYOBN010000019.1 coordinate 10,937, forward strand.
GCGCGCGGGACGGTCGCGCCGCGCCGGAGCTGCGCGCGGCTTCCGCCCTCGCGGCCTACGAGCTCGGCCTCGCCGCCCAGTCCGACGCGGCGCGGCGCACGCTGAAGGAGTTCCTCGACTCGCAGGACCCCGAGCTGCGCAAGCTCGGCGCGTTCGGCTTCGCCGCGCGCGGTGTCATCCGCGAGGTCGAAGGGGTCGAGACCGAGCTGGAGCGCATCGCTGCGCTGCCGGGGGTCGACGGCCGCCTCGCCGACGCGTACCTGCACCAGCTCCGCATCCGGCGCCAGAAGGACACCGAGATCGCGCGCGCACGCGACCGCGAGCGCGAGGTCCGCGGCACGAAGGTGCCGCCCGATCTGGCGCGACTCGAGCGCCTCATCGACTTCGTGCAGCAGGCCCACCTCGAGGGCGACAAGGTCACGCGCGACGAGCTCCTCGAGGCCGCGATGAACGGGCTCCTGCAGAGCCTCGACGAGCACTCGACGTACTTCTCGCCCGACGCCTTCAAGAAGTTCGAGCAGGACCTCGAAGCGGAGTACGGCGGCATCGGTGCGTACGTCGGCGAGGACCCGAACGATCACCTCTTCACGATCACGCGCCCCATCTACTCGGGTCCGGCCTATCGTTCGGGCTTGCAGACCGATGACAAGATCGTGCGCATCGACGACTGGCCGACCATCGGCCAGCCGACCGACGAGATCATCAAGCGCCTCAAGGGCCGCCCGGGCACCAGCGTGAAGCTCTACGTGTGGCGCAACGGGATGGACGGGCAGCTCATCGAGCGTCCGACCGAGGACATGATCGTCGAGGTCGAGCGCGCGCTGATCGACATCCCGGCGGTGCAGTCGCAGCTCCTACCCGGCGGCATCGGCCTGATCGAGCTCACGACCTTCAGCCGCCACGCGGGCGAAGAGGTCGCCGAGGCCTTCCGCGCGCTGCAGAAGCAGGGCGAGGTCAAAGCCCTCGTCCTCGACCTGCGCAACAACACGGGCGGTTATCTGACCCAAGCGCACGAGGTGTCGAGCCTCTTCCTCGAGCGCGGCAAACCCGTCGTGCGCACGCACAGCCGCGTCCGCGAGGAGCGCACGTTCCATTCGGACGGGCGCATGCTGGTGCCGCTCACCATGCCGATGGCGGTGCTCGTCAATCGCTTCTCCGCATCCGCCTCCGAGATCGTCTCGGGCGCCCTACAGGACCACGGCCGCGCGACCCTGATCGGCCAACGCACCTTCGGCAAGGGCTCGGTGCAGAGCGTCGTGACCTTGCCCGGCGAGCGCGACGACGAGTTCGTCGACGAGAACCAGAACGGCCGCTTCGACAACTGGGAGCGCATCCGCCGCGACTTCAACGAAAACGGCCAGTTCGATTACGCCCCCCGCGTCAAGGTCACGATCGAGCGCTACCTCCTCCCGACCGGCCGCTCGATCCACCGCGAGCTCGATGACGAGGGCAACGTCGTGAGCCCCGGCGGCGTCGCGCCCGACCTCGAGGTCGAGCTGCGCCGCTGGGAAGGCTGGAAGCTCGTCGAGATGCGCAAGCTGCAAGACCAGCGGGTCCTGCGCACTTGGGTGAACGAGCGCTACGAATCGAACCGCGCCCTCTTCGAGGAGCTCGCGCTCTTCGACGGCGACGACCCCGCCCGCTACCCCGGCCTCGCGGACCTCTACGCCACCCTCGAGACGCCCCTCTCCCTGGACGAGGTCCGCATGCTCGTGCGCCTCGAAGTGCGCCGCAAGGTCCAAGACGCCCGCGGCGCCGCCTTCCCGACGGGCGACCCCCAGGAAGACCAGCAGCTCCAAGCCGCGATCAAGGACCTCCTGGAGAAGCTGGGCACCCCCATCGACACGCTGCCCCAATACGCCGCGACCTTCGATGACGTCGAACAGGTCCGCTCGAACCCGGCGCTCGTCGCCCGGTCCCAGCGCATCGGCGAGCTCGAGCGGGCCCTAGCGCTCCTGGGCAACTCCGACGCGGGCGGTATCTCGCTCGAGAGCGCCCAGGAGCTGCGCCGCATCCTCGAAGGCCTGCGCGAGAAGAACTGACCGACAGTTGCGGGCACGGTGCAGCGGAGCACCAGTGGAACAGGACGAACCGGCGCGCGCGCTGGTTCGTCCTGTCGCTTCTGTGGGCAGAAGCCACGGCTCCCCCGTCACCTCAAGGCGCAAACACCACCGACAGCGCGCTCGAGGCATTCGCCCCGCTCCCGCACAGACTCGCCAGGTCGCGATACCAGGCCTGGTAGTGCCACGTCTCCCCGGGTGACAGCCCGCCCACCCCCGCGAGCACCGACTGCGTCCGGCCCGCGAGGTCCGTCGCGACGACCAACGTCCCGTCCTGCCCCACTGCCATCGGTGACGTGCGGAAGACCCCGCGCGACCCCGCTCCGACACAGATCCGCCCGTCGGTCAGAAACACGCTGCCCGTGCCATCACCCAGGAAGACGATCGCCGCGCTGCCCGGCGGCAGGTCGCGCACCACGAGGTGCAAGTCCCCCGCGGCGATCGACGGCGAGCCCCACCACTCGAACGAGGCGCCGCGGCCCGTCGAGTTGTTGCAGCCCGCGTCCAGGTCGAGGTTGCCGCACGCCGCCCCCGTGGGGCAGAAACAGAACGGCGTGACCCAAGGCGCCGCGAGGCCCGGTGTGTCGTATAGGTGCACGCTGCCCGCGAGATTGCCCGCGCGATCGTCGCCGAAGGCCCCGACTGCGGTGAACTCGCCCTCGACCGCGAGGGCCAGGCCGAAGTAGTCGCCTGCGGCGCCGACCCAAGGCGTGAGCTCGCGCACGTGTGTGCTCGTGCCGCCGCTCTGCCGGAAGAGGTGCGCTGCTCCGCTGTCGAGCCCGAGTGAATCTGCGTGCGAGGCTCCGACGAGGAGGACCTCACCCGCGACTCCGACGGAGATACCGAACGCATCACCCGGCGCTGGGCTCGGATCGAGGAGGCGAGCGACCGCGGTCCAGTTGCCTGCGATGCGCTCGAAGACCCACGCTGCGCCCGCGCCAGGGCCGCCTTCGTTCGCTCCGGGGGCGCCGGCGACGATGGTGTCGCCGTCGAGCGCGACGGAGGTCCCCAAGAACGCGTTCGGGGTCGCGCTCGGTGCGACGAGCTTGCCGTCGCGTTGCCAGGCGTTGCCCTGCCAAACGGCCACGTGGCACGCGCCTGCGTTCACGTTTCCGTCGTCGTCCCGCACGGCGCCGATCGCGAGGAGCGGAGCGCCCGAGGCAACGGTGCGACCCATCGCGAGGGACCAACCGAAGCCGTCGGAGAGGCCGACGTCGGGCGCGGCGAACGTCCCCGCATGGACCGCGCTCGTCGGCGCTCCCTGCGCAGCGAAGATCCGGAACGTGTGCACGATGCCACCGTCCAGCGCGACGCGGTCCGAGCGCGGCGCCGCGACCACCGCGAGGTCCTGCGAGAGGCCCACCGCATGGCCGAAGCCGTCGAAGTCCTCGGGCTGGTCCGCAGTGAACACGAGCGCCTCGCGCCACGTGCTGCCGTCCCATTCGAAGAGGTGCGCGGAGCCGAGCTGACCGGCCTGCGGCGCCTCCCAAGGGGCGCCGACGAGGACTCGCTCGCCGTCGGTGGCGACGGACTGGGCAAAGGCCAGCCCAGGGACCGCGCCTGCGGGGCTCAATGCGGCCTCCAGCGTGAAGCGCCCGCCGCCCTTGCGGAACACGTACGCGACACCGGACGAAGCCGCGCGCGGCGCTCCGATGACGAGCAGATCCCCGGCGAGGGCCACGGCTTTGCCGAACTGGCCGCCAGGGATCGGCGGGACGAGGACCTGCCCGGAAAGGGGCGCGGCGACGAAGGCCCACGCAGCGAGCGCGAGGGCCGTACGGAGCGGGGGGGGCGGCACGGTCCCGGTCTGATCGGCTGCGCGGGTGACGCGGGTTCAGCGGAAGGTCAACGGGTTGTCCCCTTCCGGGAACCGGCCGCCGGGCGCCGCCGAGCCGAGGCGGAACAAGAGCGCCGCTTGCCGCTGGCGCAGCTCACCGAGCTCGCTCCGCAGCGCCCCGCGCCGGGCCGAGCGGCCCTGCTGGAACGCGTCCGGGGCTCCGAGGGGCGCCGGGCCGTCGAGGGCCGCGAGGGCGTCCGTCACCGCGCGGATCTCGCCGAGGACCGCCTCGAGCTCCTCCAGCTCCACGGCGTCCGCAGGGCCCGCGCGGCGCTCCGGGGGCGCGGCGCGCTCGATGAGCGCCGCTTCGATCCGCGCGAGGCGGCGGTCCAGTTCGGCTTCCAAGCGGCTGAGCGCCGCCAGCACCGGCCCTTCGGCGTCCACCGGCGTCGCGCGCGCCGTCACGGCGCCGTGCGCCTGCCTGCGGTGCGCGGCGAGGCCACGCCGCGCGAAGCGCCGCCCACAATCGGGGCAGTCGAGCTTCCCGTCCGCGGCGGGACTCTCCCCAGCGGGATCGGTCGGTCCTTGGTCCTGGCCTAACATGCGCGCGCGCACCGCCGGTGCATCGATCGTATCGACTGCAGCACCGTCCGTGCTGGAGCCCGAATCGGTACGGTCTCCATCCCGCGCGCGCCCCATCCTCCGCGGGTTGTGGCCGGTTCCGTGCCAGCCTAGGATTCGAGCGATGGAACACTCGTACGACCCCAGCACGTCCCCCCTCGACCGCCGCACCATTCTGAAGGGCGCAGTGACCGGCGCCGCCGTCGTCGGCGGCGCGCTCGCCTTCGGCAAGGACCTGCAGGACGCGGCGGCACCGCGGCTGCACACGCTGCCCGACCTGCCCTATGCGACGGACGCGCTGGAGCCGGTGATCGGCAAGCGCATCATGGAGCTGCACCACGGGATGCACCACAAGGCGTACGTCAACGGGCTGAACAAAGCCCTCGAGAAGCACCCGAACCTGCAGGCGCAGCCCCTCGACACGCTGCTGAAGAACCTCGAGCGCCTGCCGGAGGACATCCGCACGGCCGTGCGCAACCACGGCGGCGGCCACGCCAACCACTCGCTCTTCTGGAGCTCGATGAGCCCGAAGGGCGGCGGTGAGCCCAAGGGGACCCTCGCCGAGGCCCTCGCCGCCACGTTCGGCGACTTCGCGAAGTTCCAGGCCGCGTTCGAGGCCAAAGGCGCCTCGGTCTTCGGCAGCGGCTGGGTTTGGCTCGTGCGCGACGCCGAGGGCAAGCTCGCGCTCGAGTCGACGCCGAACCAGGACACGCCGGTCAGCCAAGGCAAACACGTGTTACTCGGCAACGACGTGTGGGAGCACGCGTACTACCTGACCTACGAGAACCGCCGCGGCGAGTACCTCAAGGCCTGGTGGCGGGTCGTCGACTGGATGGCGGTCGAGGCCCGCTGGAACGGCTGAGCGCTCCGCGGGCCGCTGGGCCGCTGAACCCCGCGCTCAACCGAACTGGGCTTCGAGCAGACCCTTGAAGCCCTGCAGCGCAACGCGCTGCGTGTAGAACTCGAGGCCGCGCAGGCCGCCGAGCTCCTCGCCGCCGCCCGCGCGCCCGGGTCCGCCGTGCACCATGCTCGGCAGAACCATGCCGGGCGGCAGCGACTGGTCGGCGCTCTTGTCGGAGCCGATCCAAACGCGGCCGTGGTACGGAGCCAGGCCGAGGACGGCGCGCGAGAGCCACTCGGCGTCGTTCGAATAGACGCTGCACACGAGGCTGCCTTCGCCGCGCGCGCCGAGGTCGGCGGCCTGCTCTGCGTCGCCGGAGTACGGGACGATCGTCGCCACCGGACCGAAGACCTCGAGGTTGTGCAGCACGTCGGCGTTCGCGTCGCGCGCGACGAGCAGGGTCGGCGCGACGAAGCAGCCGTCGCGCGGCGGCACCGGGCCGCCGCAGACGATGTCGGCGACGGCGCTGAGGCGCTGGATGCCCTCCTGCACGTCGCGCTGCTGGCGCGCGTGGGCCACGGGGCCGAGGCGCACGCCTGTGTCGGCGGGGTCACCGAGCGGGACGCGCGCGAGCTCCGCGACGAGGTCGCGCTTCACGTCTTCGACGCGATCGGACGGGACGAGGATGCGGCGCACCGCCGTGCACTTCTGCCCCGCCTTCTGCGTCATGTCGAGGGCGACGTTCGACAGGAAGAGCCCGTAGGTCTCGCTCGACGGCTCGACGTCCGGCGCGAGGATCGCGGCGTTGAGCGAGTCCGCTTCGACGTTGACGCGCACGTTGTGCTGCACGAGGCCCTTGTGCGAACGGATGACCGCGCCCGTCGCAGCAGAGCCCGTGAACGCGACGCAGTCCTGGCCGCGCAGGTGATCGAAGAGGTCGCCGGTGCTGCCGCACAGGAACTGGAACGCGCCCTCGGGCACGAGGCCCGACTCGACGACGATCTGCGCGATGCGCCACGCGACGAGGGCCGTCGCTGCAGCGGGCTTCTCGATGACGGGCACGCCCGCGAGCCAAGCGCACGCGGCTTTCTCCATCATCCCCCAGGCAGGGAAGTTGTAAGCATTGACGTGCACCGCGACGCCGCGCCGGGGCACGCGGATGTGCTGGCCCCAGAAGCGCGCGGTGCGCCCGAGCTGCATCCCGTCGCCATCGACGATGTAGGGCTTTTCGCCGAGGCCCTGGCCGAACGACGCGTACGCCGCGAGCGTGCCGGTCGCGCCGTCGACGTCGAACTTGCCGTCCCCGCGGGTGTTCCCGCCGTTCTCCGCGGCGAGGTCGAGCAGCGCGTCGCGGTGCGCGTGGATCGCCGCCGAGACGGCTTTCAGCATCGCCGCGCGCTGGGCGAAGGTCATCGCCCGCAGCGCGGGACCGCCGACCTCGCGCGCGTGGCGCACGACGGCGGCCATGTCGAAGCCCTCCGTCGAGGTCCGCGCGATCACGGCGCCGGTCGTCGGGTTCGTGAGCTCCGAGCCCTGCCCTTGGCCCTGCTTCCAGGCGCCGCACACGTAGCTGTCGAGGATCTGCATGGTTCGCATCCGAGGGCAAAGAGGATACCCGAGCGGCGCCCCCCGGGGATGCCGTAGGCTGCCGGGACCATGACCGCCCCCCCCACCGCCGCCCGCTGGCTGCCCCAGGGCGCCTTCCAGGACCAGGTCGTCGTCATCACCGGGGGCGGAACGGGCCTCGGGCTGGAGCTGTCCCGGGGTTTTGCGGCCCTCGGCGCGACAGTCGTGATCGCCTCGCGCTCCCCCGAGCACCACACGGAGTTCCTGGACGAAGCGCGCAGCGCGAGGTGGCGCGCCGAGGCGGAGCGCCTCGACGTGCGCGACGAGCCCTCGGTGCGGGCGTTCTTCGACGCGCTCCACGCGCGCCACGGGCGGCTGGACGTGCTCGTCAACAACGCGGCGGGCAACTTCGTGTGCCCCGCAGAGCGGATGAGCGCCAATGCGTGGCGCGCCGTCCTCGGGATCGTGCTCGACGGGACGTTCTATTGCTCGAAACACGCGGGCCGCATCATGCGCCGCCAGGGCTCGGGCGCGCTGCTCAACATCATCGCCACGTACGCCTGGACCGGCATGGCGGGAGTCGCGCACAGCGCGAGCGCCAAAGCGGGCGTGCTCGCGCTGTCGAAGACCCTCGCGGTCGAATGGGCGGGGCACGGGATCCGCGTGAACACCCTCGCGCCGGGCCCGTTCCGCTCGGACGGCGCCAAACAGAACCTCTGGCCGAGCGACGCGGTCGAAGAACGGATCCGCGCCAGCGTGCCGATGCAGCGCTTCGCCGAGCGCGACGAGGTCGCGGCGCAAGGGCTGTGGCTCTGCAGCGACGCGTGCCGCTACGTCACCGGCGCGAACATTACGATCGACGGGGGGCTGTCCCTCGGCGCCGGACGCATGTGGGAGCCCGGCGAGCGTCGCGCGCGGCCCACGACCAGCGCCCCCACCGACGAAGATCCTCTCGCATGAAACCGAACGTCCCCGACCGTGGGCACCTCGCGACCGAGGGCCTGAACCCAGCGAGCGCGGCCCTCGACACGCTGAGCGCGCTCGACGCCGTCGACCTCTTCCGTCGCGAGGACCAGAAGGCCCTCGACGCGCTCGCGGGCGCGCGCGAGGACCTGGCGCGGCTCGTGGAGCTCGCGCGCGGGCGGGTCACCTGCGGTGGGCGGCTCATCTATGTCGGCGCGGGCACCAGCGGTCGCCTCGGGGTGCTCGATGCATCCGAGTGTCCGCCGACGTTCGGTGTGCCGAAGTCCCTCGTCGTCGGCATCATCGCGGGCGGAGAGGTCGCGCTCACCAATGCGGTGGAGGGCGCCGAAGACAGCGCGGCGCAAGGCGCCGCCGACGTCGCCGCGCGCGACGTCGAGCGCCGCGACCTGGTCGTCGGGATCACCGCCGGTGGGACGACGCCGTACGTGCACGGGGCGCTCGCCGAAGCCCGCCGCGTCGGCGCTGCGACGGGTTTCATCGCGTGTGTGCCGCGCGAACAGGTGCCGGACGACTACGACGTCTCGGTGCGCTTGCTCGTCGGCCCAGAGGTCCTGCAGGGCTCCACGCGGCTCAAAGCCGGCACGGCGACCAAGCTGGCGCTGAACACGCTCTCGACCCTCGTGATGGTCGCGCTCGGCAAGGTGCACGGCAACCGGATGGTCGACGTCGATACGAAAGCCAACGTGAAGCTCGTCGATCGCGGCGCGCGGCTCGTCCAAGAGCTCGGCGGTGTCGACCGCCAGCGCGCGCTCGCGCTGCTCGACGCCGCGGATGGCAAGGTCAAGGTCGCCGTCGTCATGGCGCACACGGGCGACGATGCGAGCGCTGCGCAGCAGCGCTTGGAACGCGCAGGCGGCGTCCTGCGGCGCGCGCTCGAGGAGGCCCACTGATGGCGCTGCGCGAGCTCTTGATCGGCACCGTCGTCGCGCTGGGGATCGTCGCGTTCTACACCTGGGCGCTCGAGATGCACCGCACGCTGCGTGAGGTCCTGGTCGAGCTGAAGCGGATCCGCGACGAGCTCTCGCGCCGTCCGTGACCGCCGACGGGGCGACCTCAGCGGCCCTGGAGCGTGACCCAGATCCAAGTGCTCACTCGGTCCGGCGTCACATCCAGGCGCCGAGCGAGCTCCGCTGCCATGGCGTCGCGCTCGCGCCCGACAGCGCCGGTCACATCTTGCATCAGCTCCTTGATGGAGCGGAAGGAGAGCGGCTCTCGGCTGACGATGTTCGCCACTGAGAACCACAGCCCCTCTGTCGCGCCGCGCTCCAAGACGTGGCTGAGCAGCCCCGACGGGACCTCGATCCCGAGCACCTCCTGGAGGAGGACCTGCAGTCGTGTGAGGTGTACCGGCTTGGGTGTACGCGCGACCACGGACCGGATGCCCTCCCGGAGCGCGTCCAAGTCGAAGCGTGCAGAGACATCCTCGAGGAGCGCGAACTCTCCCCGCCCGATCCGCGCGACGTGCCCCGTGCGCTCGAGGTATTTGAGGTGGTTGAACATCGCGGGCTCCGAGATCAACGGCCAACGTTGCACGAGATCGGCGCGCCGCACGGGCGTACGCGTGGCGCGCATGTAGCTCAAGATCTCGTCGGCCACACGTTTGCCATTCTCCAAGTCCTCGAACGACACGGTGTCCACCCTCGACCGACCGACGAACGAGAGCCCGCGCCTCTCGCCGTGGTCGCGCACGATGTGGCGAACGGCGTAGTAGTCGAAGCGCTCATCGATCTCGAGCGTCGGGTAGAGGAACGTCAGATTCCGCGCGACGTGACCGGACGCTTTCAGCGCCAGGTGCACCTGATCCAGGACGTGATCGATCGCCTCGTCGTCGAGCGCGAGCCGTGCCACGTGCCTGAAACGGCCGCGACCGGCCAGATAGACCCAGCGATTGTGCTCGACGTAACGGCCGAACTGGGTCGAGCTGATCGGCGTCCGCACCGTGCCGCTGGAGTTCACCGCAGCGATGATCTCGTCCACCGAGAGCGAACCGAGCTGCTCGTAGAGCACTCGAGCGACCGCGACTTTGGGCTGGAGCGCACGGGGGAACAGTCCGCCGTCGACGGGCTCGAGATCGCCGCGCTCGATGAACCGATCGACGTACGCCTCTGCCTCTGCGACATCCAGGTCCATCACCTGGGTGATGTGGAAGACATGTTCGAGCTTGTGGACGGGACCGATCGAGCAGGCGTGAACGTCGGCGAACTGGTGGATGTCGAGGTAACGCTCGCCGGGCTCCCGCAGGGACTCGATCACCGTCTTCAACGGCTGATTGCACAGCAAGGACAAGGCGATGTAGAAGGCGTCCTGCCCGCCGAGAACCCCCGCGAGGCGCGGCAGCGCGGTGTAGAGATCTCGACCGCGCATCGCGCTCAGTTCATCCCAGGTCCGCTCGGGGTGTGCGCGCAGGTAATGGACGATCAGAGCTGTGGCGGATTGGAAGATCTGCGAGATCCGCTGTCGCGAGACCGACAGCTCCTCGGCGATCACGGTCTGCGTTCGCGCCGGCTGCCCGATGCCGAGCACCCCAGCGACGATGCGCTGCAGGTTCTCCGGGAGGCGCTCGACGTAGGCGATGAGGTCCTCTGCGAGACACTGATCCAGCACATCGACGGGCCAGCGCGGTCCCTCGATGCGCACGACGCGCGCAACCTCGCCCGGCGCGAGCTCGCGCTCGCCCAGCAGCTCCTGGGCCGCCTGCTCTGCGGCCCAGCGCAGGTCGCAGAGCGCCTCGTAGCGCTTGGGCCCGATCCCAGCCAGCAACTGCAAACGCCTGGGATCGAGCTCGACCAGGTGCAGGAGGCGCAGCGGCTGCGCGGAGCGCTCTACCAGCGCGACGAGCTCACGCGCGACCCTGGGCTCCAGGTGGCCCGCGTGGAGGGCGTAGCGCGCGAGCTTCTCACGGCGGATCTTCTCGAGGGGCGAGCTGGCCTCCGGGGCACCGACGATGACTTGCTCGGCGAAGCTCACGGCGCCGCCCGAGCCCTCGGTGAGTCCACGGAGTCGTTCGGTCAGGTCCTGCTGCAGCGCGCGAAAGCGCGCCAGGAACGTCGCTCCGACCGCGGGGATCTCGGAGAACTGCTGCTCGCTGACCTGCAGCACCTGACGCAGCGTCATGTTCCGCGGAAGGATGTGTGTCAGCTTCCGCAGCACAGAGACGTGGGACCCCGCGATACCAGGCACATCGCACGCTCGTTGCGCCAGGAACTGAGCGACTGCATTGTCCGTCACCTCCGCCATCGATGCGTTACTCCACGAAGACGAGCTCGTTCGAGGCCAGCACGGTGAGGCAAACGCGCTCGAAGGCGCGCGACGACGCCTGGGCGCGGTCGCCTTTGTCTCCGGCGGCGGCCGAGACCGGCGCAGCGTCGCTGGAGGCGCGCGCGAGCGCGCTGTCGACGAACTCGCGGAGCGTCGCCAGCTCCTCCGGCGCTGCAGCGCGGCCGTAAGCGAGGGCGTAGAGCCGCTGGAGCCGCGCAGTGAGGTCGTCGCCGACCTCACTCGCGATCCGCGCGGCCAGCGCCTTCGCGCTCTCGAGCGCGAGCGGTGAGTTCATGAGGAACAGCGCCTGCGTCGCGACCGTGGTCGACGAGCGCTGCTCGATGTGCACGCTCGGATCGCCGTAATCGAAGACCCCGAAGAACGGGTACATCGCGTTGCGGATGATCGGCAAATACACCGAGCGCCGCGGCGCGTCGTAGTTCGCGCCGTCAGCGCTCTGGTCGTTCGTGACGTAGCCGCGGTTCTCGGTGGAGAGCAGGGTCCCGCCCATCGTCGTTTCGAGGCGTCCCGCGACCGCCAAGAGCGTGTCGCGGATGGCCTCGGCTTCGAGGCGCCTGCGGTTCTGGCGCCAGAGCAGCGTGTTGTTCGGATCGCGCTGCGCGGCGACGGGGTCGTGGCGGACCGACTGCTGCCAGGTCTCGCTGCTGAGGATCCAGCGGTGGAGCGCCTTCAGCGACCACCCCGACTCGACGAAGCGCGCCGTGAGCCAGTCGAGCAGCTCGGGGTGGGAAGGCGTCGCGCCGCGGGCGCCGAAGTTCGACGGCGACGCGACGAGGCCCACGCCGAAGTGCTGCTGCCAGACGCGGTTCACCATGACCCGCGCGGTGAGCGGATGCTCCGGCGAGGTGAGCCACTCGGCCAGCGCCAAGCGCCCCGAGCGATCGGCCGGCAGCGTCTCCCACGGCACGACGTGGTCGAGCACCGAGAGGAACCCGCGCGGCACGGGGTCCCCTTCGAGCTTCAGGTGGCTGCCGCGCACGTGGACCGGCACCTCGACAGGGGTCGCTTCGTCGATCGCCGCCATCGTGAACTCGGGCGCCCGCGGCGCGCGCGCATCGAGGGCGGCGAGTGCAGCGTCGAGAGCGGCGATGCGCTCGCGCGCAGCGCTCGGGAAGGCCGCTGCACCGAGCGCACCCGCCAGGGTGGCGGGGGCCGTAGGGCCGTCGAGCAGAGCGAGCACACGCGCGGTGTCGCCGCTCGCGCGCGCGGCCTTCTGGGTGGCTTCGTCGAAGCCTGCGACGACGCCCTGCACGGCGAGCGCCGCCGCTTGGAAGCGCGCGGCGAGCTCATCGAGCGCAGCGGGCGCCGCGCCATGGGCCAGCGCGCGGAACGGCGCGGGACCGAGGTCCTCACCCTCGGCGAGACGCCGCGCGAGCTCGGCGGCGACGGCGTCCCAACGCTCGGGCACCTCGGCCGCGTACGCCTCCCACACAGCGAAGAGCCGGTCGCCCTTCGCAGCGCGCCACGCGAGCTCGTCGGCGAAGGCGCGGACGAGCTCCGGAGCGAGCTCCGTCGCGCCGTCGACGAGGGGCCAACCGCGCACGTCGTCGGGGACCAGGGCCAGGACGTCGAGGTGCGGCACCGGCCCCGTGCGCTCGATGCGCAGCACGTGGGAACCCGCAGTGAGCTCGAGCCCGGTGACCTCGCGCCACGCGACGTCTGCCGGCTGGAACCCTCCAGTCGTCGCCGCAAACGCGTCGCCCTGCACGACTTCACCATCGACGAGGAGGCGGAGGGGGCGCGCTTCACCGGCGGCGTAGCGGGCCCAGAGGGTGTACTTGCCCGCGCGCGGAGCGGTGACGTCCCACTCGGCGTGCTGCAGGCCCGCTTTGTGGGTATGCAACACCGTGCGGCGCGCGTCACCCCAGTGGTTGTCATCGATGCGCAGGTTGGTGCGCGGCGCAGATTCGGCTTCGATGAAGCTGGCGGTCGCGCGGGCGCGCTGGCCCGCGGCCAAGTACGCGCCGAAGCGCGCGGCGAGGTCCGTCCGTACCTGGGCCTCGGCCTGCGCGACGGCTTCGGTGCGCGCGGCGACGGTTTGGCTGCGCTCGTTGTTCCAGGCTTCACGCGCCGCGCGCTCGCTGTCCGTCTCGAGCGCGCGCTCGCGCCAACGGCTGACGAAGCCGAGGTCCTCGAAGATCGACGTGCTGCGGAAGATGCCTGCGAGGGCGTAGTAATCGCGCGTCGGGATCGGGTCGAACTTGTGATCGTGGCAGCGCGCGCAGCCGATCGTCTGCCCCATGAAGACACGCCCGACCAGGTCGACCTGCTCGTCGACCGTGTCCATGCGCAGCTTCTCCTTGTCCTGCTCGGCGAGCATCTTCGGGCCGAGGGTCAAGAAACACGTCGCGGTGATACGGTCGAAGTGCGCCTCGCGATCGTCGGTCGGCGGCAGGAGGTCACCCGCGAGCTGCTCGCGCACGAACTCGTCGTACGGCTTGTCGGAGTTGAACGCACGGATGACGTAGTCGCGGTAGCGCCACGCATTGCCGAACGCGAGGTTCTCGTCGAGACCGTTCGAGTCGGAGTAACGCGCGAGGTCGAGCCAGTGGCGGCCCCAACGTTCCCCGTAGTGCGGGGACGCGAGCAGGCGCTCGACGACCTTCTCGTAGGCATCGGGGGCCGGGTCCGCGACGAACGCTTCGACCTCTTCGGGGCTGGGCGGCAGACCCGTCAGGTCGTAGCTCAAGCGGCGGATCAGCGTGCGCCGGTCTGCGCGGGGCGCGGGGCCGAGGTCGTGCTGGGCGAGCTGCGCGGCGACGAAGCGATCGAGCGGCTGCTCGCTCCAAGCGGCGAGCTCCTTGGGCGCGTCCGCCGGCAACTCCGGGGGCGCGGGGCCCGAGGTCGCGGCGTAGGCCCAGAACGTGCGCCAGGCTTCAACGTCGAGGACCGGCTTCGGCGCCGCGCTCGCGGCCCCGTCGCGGGGATCGGGCGCGCCGCGACGGATCCACTCCAGCAGCACCTCGAGGTCCGCGTCGGGCAGCTTGCCCGCGGGCGGCATCGCGACGAACTCGTCTTCGTAGCGGATCGCTTCCGCGACGAGGGAGCGCTCGAGGTCACCGGGGACGATGGCGGGCCCGGAGAGCCCGCCGACGCGCCACCCCGCAGCGGTCGACAGGTCGAGCTCCCCCTTGACCTTGCCCGCGCCCGCGTCGTGACACGCGAGGCAGTGCTGGACGAGGACGGGGCGGACCTTCTTCTCGAAGAACTCGAGGTCCGCCTCGGAGACCTGGGGCAGCGCGGGGGGAAGGAACGGCATCATGACAAGGTACCACGCCCCCCCCACTGTCCGTCCTCACTGCCAACTCGGGGGCGCCGGGGCAGCCTCAGCGACCAGGGAGAGCAGGGCCATCGCGGTGCCGTAGGCCTCGCTGCGCTCGAACACCCGGTCGTTCCAGCCCCCGCTCGGCAAGCGGCTCTGGAAGAGACGGCCCAGGTACTTCACGCGCCACTCCTTGCGCTCCGCCTCCGGCAGCAGCGACAGGGCGAGCGCGGTGTGGTAGTGCGAGAAGTAGACGTAGTACGGCGCCACACCGTAGGGCGGGATATGGGTGCCGGTCTTCTGGCGCCGGACCTCGAGCTGGTCCCAGTGCTCGACGAAACACTGCACGCCGCTCAGCAGCCGCTGCGTGTCGCTGCGGCCCGCGAGGAACAACGCGACCTCGGCCGAGGTGATGCGGCCCATCGCGCCCGGCCGCCCGTCGCCGCGGCTGCCGCGGGTGTAGCCGTAGGAGAACTCGTCTTCACCGTCCGAGAGGCGCGTCGCTTCGAGCGCCGCGAGCGCGCGCGTCACGACCTCGGCGTCGACCTCGAAACCCTGACGGCGCGCTTCGTAGAGCGCGAGCAGGGTCGGGCCGGTCATGAACGGCGAAGCTCCGTTGCCGGGTTTGTCGAAGCCGCGCGGGCGCGAGTAGTTCCAGCCGCCGCCCGGCCGGATCTCCGTCGCTTCGAGGGTGTCGATGAGCGATGGGATCCACTCGGCGACGGCCTCTGCGTGGGCCTCGGGCACGACCTCGTGCGCGCGGAGCTGCAAGAGGAACCAGAGCGCGTACGCGTGGGCCCAGCCGCGCACGTCGTACGTGGCGTTGAAGCCGGGGCGCAGGCCCTCTTTCGGCAGTTGCTCGAGGATGAACTCGAGGCCGCGCTGCACGGCGGCGCGCGCGGCGTCGTTCTCGCGATACCCCGGCGCCGCGAC
Organism: uncultured Planctomycetaceae bacterium; assembly: GCA_964402175.1. GTDB lineage: Bacteria > Planctomycetota > UBA1135 > UBA1135 > JAWKUK01. The sequence continues at coordinate 26,260 of CAYOBN010000019.1, forward strand.
GAGCGCCCAGCCGACGATGGCCGTGCCGCCGACGCGATACCCGAGCGGGATCTGGGCTTCGGCCCCGCGGCCCGCGCGCTCGCGGTAGACCCCTTCGTACGGCCACTCGCGGCGCGCGGCCTCCGGCGCCTCGGGGTCCGTGTAGTCCTGCTGCAGCGTCAGGAGCAGCGCGACACAGCGCTCGACGACGGCCTTCTGGTCGAGGTCGGCGGGGGGCGGCGGCGGGGTCTTGCCGGCGACCCCGTCCTGGGGGCCGGCGAGGGCGAGGGCAGCGAGAGCGAAAGCGGCGATCGACATGCCCAGGAGGGTACCGTGCCCGCGTCGCGACCGAACAGGACGCGGCGCCCCCCCACACTCGCGCGCTCCGCGCGTATGCCCTCCCCATGTCGCTCCGCGCCCGCCTCGTCCTGGTCCTCGGCAGCTTGGTGGCGGTCCTCCTGGCCGCCGAGTGGGGCCTCGTCCGCGCCCTGACCCGCGAGCTCGACGCCGAGGTCGACACCGTGGCGCTGTCCGTCGGCTCGTCGATCTTCAGCTTGATCGCGCCGCACGAGGTGGTCGGCGAGGCCATCGCCTTCGGTGCCGCCCGGGCCCCCGTGCTGCAGCCCGCTCGGCCCCACGAACGGGTCGTGAGCCCGCAGCCGGGGTCGCCGGCGCTCGTGCACTTCGGCACCTTCGGCGGCACCCTGGAGTTCGAGCGCGACCTCGAGGTCTTCGTGGTGGAGGCCGACGGTGCCTTGGAAGGCGCACGCCACGCCGAGCCCAGGCCGAGCGCGCTGCCGCTGCCCGTCCCGCCGTCGGCGCCCGTCCCACTGTCGGCGCCTGTCCCACTGTCGGCTGAGGTCGAATGGCGCGGCCTCGCTCCAACAGACCTCGCCGCGCCGCGGGCGGGCCGCGTCGCGCTGCGGGTCGGCTCCCGCTGGGCGACCGGCGCCGAGCTCGAAGACATCACGAGCTTGGACAGCACCGCCCCCGTGCGCATCCCGGTGCCCCGCCAGGGCCTCGCGCAGGCGCTCGATACGTTCCGCTCGAAGCTGCTGCTCGGCTCGATCGCGCTCTTCCTGGTGGGCCTCGGCACGATCGCTTGGGTCGCGCACCGGGTGACACGGCCCCTGCGGGCGCTCGCGCTCGGGGCCCAGCGCGTCGGGCAGGGGGAGCTCGGCGTCCGGGTCGCCGAAGGCGGCGACCGCGAGGTCGCGACGGCGCTGGCCGCGTTCAACGAGATGTCCGTCCGACTGGCGGCGCTCGACGCGGAGGCGGCGCGGCTGCGCGATCGCGAACACCTCGGCGAGCTCGGCGAGGTCGCGCGCGGGCTCGCGCATGCGCTGCGCAATCCGCTGCACACGCTGGGCCTCGCGGTGGATGCGCTGGCCGCGGGCACGCTGGGCAGCGAGCAGCCCGCGACGGCGCGCGCGGCGCGCACGCAGATCGAGCGCATCGACAGCGCGCTCGCGGGGTTGCTCACGCTCGCGAGCGCAGGCGGGCAGCGCGAGCAGGTCGTGCTCGAAGACCTCGCGCACGATGTGGCGCTCGAGCTCGCGCAGTCCCCCCATCCGTGCGCCGTCGAGGTCCAGAGCGAACGCGGCCGCACCGAGGTGCAGGGCGTGCCCGCGGAGCTGCGCGCGGTGCTCCACGCGCTCGTCGTGAACGCCGCCGAAGCGGCGCCCGAGAAGCCCGTCACGGTCCGCGTCCAGGCCAGAGATGGGCGGGCGCGCGTCGAGGTCCTGGACTCCGGCCCTGGCCTCGCCCCGGAAGTGCGCGCGCGGCTGTTCACGCCGCATGTCACGACGAAGCCCCAAGGGACAGGCATGGGGCTGTACCTCGCCGAGCGCATCGCGCGCACGCGCTACGGCGGTAGCCTCGCGTTGCACGCGCGCGCGGAAGGTGGCGTGCGGGCCGAGCTCGTGCTCGCCGTCGATGCCGAACGAGGGCCGCACACATGACCGCGCGCATCCTGCTGGTCGAAGACGAGGCGCTGCAGCGCGCGCTCGTCGCGCAGCTCCTGCGCGGCGCGGGTTACGACGTCAGGGACGTCGCTTCGGCGGAGGCCGCGCTGCAAGCGCTCGCGCGGGCCGAGTTCGACCTCGTCCTGTCCGATTGGCGCCTCGTCGAGCTCGACGGCGAGCACCTCTTCCACGAAGTGCGCCAGCGCTTCCCGCGCGTCGCGTTTGTGTTCTTGACCGCGTACGGCACGATCGCGCGCGCGGTCGCGGCCGTGCGCGCGGGCGCGGATGATTACCTGGCCAAACCCTTCGAGCGCGACGAGCTCCTGCTCGCCGTCGAGCGCGCGCTGCGCGCGCGCCGGCTCGTCGACGAGAACCGCAGGTTGTCGGAGGCGCTCGTGGAAGCGCGCGGGGAGCGCGAGCGACTCGTCGACCTCATCGGCCGCAGCGCCGCCATGCAGAAGGTCTTCCGCCACGTGCAGCGCGTCGCGGACGCCACGGCGACGGTGCTCGTGACCGGAGAGCCGGGGACGGGCAAGGCCCTCGTCGCTCGCGCGCTGCACGCGCTCTCGCCGCGCGCGACGGAGCCCTTCGAGGTCGTGCATTGCGCCGCGCTGCCCGCCGACGGCGCAGCGCAGCTCCTCTTCGGCGACGGCGAACCCGGCCATTCCGGGCGCTTCAAGGCGGCGGGCGCCGGCACGCTGTTCCTCGACGACATCGGCGAGCTGCCGCTCGAGCTGCAGCCGCACCTCCTGCGCGCGCTGGAAGTCCGCCGACCGGCGCGGGTCGTCGCGGCGACCCACCGCGACCTGCTCGGCGACGTCGCGGAAGGCCGCTTCCGCGAGGACCTCTACTACCGCCTCGCCGTGATCCCGGTGCAATTGCCGCCGCTGCGCGCGCGGCGCGAGGACGTGCCGGTCCTCCTGGAGCACTTCCTGGCTGCGGCGAGCCGCCGCCTCGGCAAACCCCAGCCGCGCTTCACGAGCGCCCTGACCCGCCGCCTGCTCGACCACGCCTGGCCCGGCAACGTGCGCGAGCTCGAGAACGCCGCAGAGCGGCTCGTCCTGCTCGGCGGCGAGCGTCCGCTGGACCTCGAGGACCTCCCGCCGGGCTTCGCCCCGGACGGTGCGGGCCGGGCGGGCGGCTTCACCCTCGACCCCGCGGGCATCGACTGGGAGCGACACGAAGGGGACGCCCTGCAGCAGGCCCTGGCCCTCGCCCGCGGCAACCGTGCCCAAGCCGCCAAGCTGCTCGGGCTCGGCTACAAAGCCTTCCTCTACCGCCTGGAGAAACACGGCGTGGGCTGAGGGCGTTACAGTCCCGACGTTGGACACGAAGCTCGACCCCCCCGGGAGCCGCAGAGACAGCGCGCTGCCCCTGCCCGGCGCGCACTTGAACCCGCCGGGTGTGCATGAACACGGCACATACCGCCTGCGCTTCGCAGCGACGCGCGGCGACCTCGAGGCCGTGCAGAGGCTGCGCTACGCCGTGTTCAACGAAGAACTCGGCGAGGGCCTCGCGGAGTCCGCGTTGACCGGCCGCGACGAGGACCCGTTCGACGCGCAGTGCCAACACCTGATGGTCGAGGACACCGCGACGTGCAGCGTCGTCGGCACGTACCGCATGCAGCGCGCGGACCTCGCCCTCGCAAACGTCGAGCGCGCCCATAGCGGGCTCGGGCTCTATTCCGCCACCGAGTTCGACCTGCGCGGGGTCGAGCGCGCCGCGCTCGACCGCTCGATCGAGCTCGGCCGCGCGTGTGTGCACATCGACCACCGCCACCGGCGCGTGCTCTACCTGCTCTGGCACGGGCTGATCCTGTACTGCTTGCACCACGGCAAGCGCTCGTTCTTCGGCTGCAGCTCGCTCACCAGCCAGGACGCCGCGGAAGGGCTGCGTTTCTACCGCTGGCTCGAGACGGAGGGCGCCGTGCACCCGACGCTGCGCGCGGTGCCGACCGACGCCTTCCGCTGCGAAGCGCCGCCCGAGGCCCTCGCCGGCGCGCCGCCGAAGCTGCCGAAGCTCTTCGGCATCTACCTTCGGGTCGGCGCCAAGGTGCTCGGTCCGCCCGCGCTCGACCGCGAGTTCCGCACGATCGACTTCCTCACGTGGGTCGACCTGACCGCCGAGATCGCCGCCGCTTACGGGCACGCGGGCGCGCGCCTCTGAGACCGTCTGCGCTGTGGGTCCCCTCCTCGCTCCCGCGCGGCTCGCTGCGCTGACGGTGGCCACCGCGCCCCTGTACCTCGGCTACGCGCTGACGCGGCCGCTGGGTTGGGTCTCGCCGCGCCTCGGCGCGGGCCTGCACCGGGTCTTCATCGGCGGCTGGGCGCGCGCGGTGCTGTGGGTGATGGGCGTGCGCGTCCGGGTCGAAGGCGAGCGCCCCGAGCCGCCCTTCTTCCTGGTCGGGAACCACCTCTCGTACGTCGACATCCCGGTGCTGCTCGCGACCGTGGACGCCCGGTTCCTGGCCAAAGCCGAGGTCTCGACCTGGCCCGTGCTCGGGTTCCTGGCCCGCACGACCGGCACGCTGTTCGTGGACCGGACCCGCAAACGCGACCTGACGCGGGTCAACCGGGAGCTGCGCCGGGTCCTGGACGGGGGCACCGGGGTCGTCGTCTTCCCCGAGGCGACCAGCACCAAGGGCGTGGAGGTCCTGCCCTTCAAGCCCTCGATCTTCGAGGTCCCGGCAGAGATGGGCCTTCCCGTGTCCTGCGCCGCCCTCTCGTACGTACACCCTACGGGCGGCGCGGCAGCCTGGCGCACCGTCTGCTGGTGGGGGGACGCCCCCTTCGCCGCACATTTCTACGAGTTCTTGAAGCAGCCCCGGACGGAAGCGATCGTAACCTTCGGCGCGCGCATCCCCCCCGGACCCGAGCGTAAAGAGCTGGCGGCCGCGGCCCACGGAGCCCTCCGTGCCGTGTTCCGCCCCTCCTGCCCGCCCGAGCACCGGGACTCCCCCTACCTCCCTGTATGAGTTCGACGATTCCGGTCCTCCTGCGCGAGAACGTGGAGGTCCTCCGCCAAGGCCTGGTCCTGCTCGACCGGCTCGATGACCACCAGTTCGCCACCGGTGTGCCCATGTTGAAGCTCGCGGGGCCGGGGGCGCACTTCCGTCACGTCATCGACTTCTATCGGCGACTGCTCGAAGGTCTCGGAGAAGGCGACGTCGACTACGACCGCCGCGAGCGCGACCCGCGCATCGAATCCGAGCGCAGCGTCTGCCGCGCGGCGCTCCTCGACCTGCAAGCCCGCCTGCAGGGCATCGAGCGCGCGGACCGCTCCGTCGCAGTGCGCTGCGACCAGCTCCCGTGTGCGAGCTCGACGCTCGCGCGCGAGCTGCAGGGGCTCGTCAGCCACACCGTCCACCACTACGCGCTGATCGCCGTGGCGGTGCGCGCGCACGGCGTCGAGCCGGACGGAGCGTTCGGCGTCGCGCCGTCGACCCTGGCGTACTGGCGCGAGTGTGTCAAGTAAGCGCGTCGACGCGCCCGCATGTGCACGCTCACTTGGCTCCACACGGCCGATGGTTACCGGCTGTGGTTCAACCGCGATGAGCTCCTCACGCGCGGCCCCGAGCTGCCGCCGGCGGTCGCGGAGACCCCCGAAGGGCGCTACATCGCGCCCGCGGACAGCGACCAGGGCGGCACGTGGATCGCCGCGAACGACCGCGGGGTCACGGTCGCGCTGCTGAATGGCTACCGCGACAGCCGCGGGCCCGCGCGCGACGCGTACACGAGCCGCGGCCACCTGGTGCGCGCGCTCGCGACGCTGCGTACGCCCCACCAGTTCTGGCGCGCGCTCTCGCCTGCGCGCCTCGCGGAGTTCCGCCCGCTGGTGCTCGTGATGGTCGCGCCCGGCAGCCCCGCGGTGTTGGCGCGCTGGGATGGCCTCGACCTCGTCGTCGATCCAAAGGGCGAGCGCGCGCTGCCCGTCGCTTCGTCGAGCTTCCGCCAGGACGAAGTCCAGCGCGCGCGCCGGGCCCTGTACCAGACCCTCGTCATCGGCGCCGGCGGCGCGACGGAGGAGCGGCTCGCCGCCTTCCAGAGCCATACGGGCCCCCACGGCCCTGACGCGTACTCGCCGTCGATGCAGCGCCCCGACGCCGCGACCCGCAGCCAGTGCCAGGTGACGGTCGACGCGCGCGAGGTGCGCTTCGTGCACGTGCCCGGCCCGCCCCACGCCACCGAACCGCGGCCCGCCGTCGTGCTCGCGCGCCGCCGCGGGCCGTGAACCTGCGCCGCCTCTCTGCCGCTGCGGCGGCGCTCTACGCGCTCGCGCTCGCGGCGTCGTGGTTCGCGATGGAGCGGCGCGGCGCGCCCGCACCGGATTCGGGCGAGTCCACGGTCGAGGTCGCGCTCGATGGTCGCAGCGCGACGCTCGCGTACGTCGCGCGCGGTCCTGTGGACGCGCCCGCGGTGCTGCTCCTGCACGGGAGCCCCGGCGCGCACACGGACTTCACGCGCGTGTGCGAGCCGCTCGAGGACCGCTTCCGCTGCATCGCACCCGACCTGCCGGGCTTCGGTGCGTCGACGCGCTGGGTGCCGGAGTACTCGGCGGCAGCGCACGCCCGCTACTGCGCGGCGCTGCTCGACGCCCTCGGTGTGGAAGCAGCCCACGTCGTCGGATACAGCATGGGCGGCGCCGTCGGCCTCGAGCTCTACGAACTCGCGCCGGCGCGCGTGCGCTCGCTGACGCTCTTTGCGGCGCTCGGCGTGGAAGAGCTCGAACTCTTCGGCGACCACACGCTCAACCACGGGCTGCACCAACTGCAGCTCGCTGCGTTGCGCGCGCTGCGCTGGGGTGTGCCGCACTTCGGCGCGCTCGACGACTTCCCGCTCAACGTGCTGTACGCGCGCAACTTCGCGGACACGGACCAGCGGCGGCTGCGGCCGATCTTGGAGCGCTTCGAGCCGCCGCTCTTCATCCTGCACGGCGACGAGGACTTCTTGGTGCCGCTCGCCGCAGCCGAAGAGCACGCGCGCATCGTCCCGCACGCGGAGCTGACCGTGTTGACCCGGGCCAACGTGCCCGGCATCGCGCCCGACGCGCGGCTCGGCCCCGGTCACTTCCTTCCGTTCACGTCGCCCGCGCTGGTCGGCGCGTACGTGGGTACGTTCCTCGACCGGGCGGAGCGCGGCGAGGTCCCCCGCCGCGCGGACGCGACGCCCGAGCGCGTCGCCCTCGCGCTGCAGCCGTTCGATCCGCGCAGCGTCCCGCCGTTCCAGGGGCCGGCGCTGCTGGCGATCTTGCTCCTGCTCGCGCTCGGCACGCTCGTGTCGGAGGACCTCGCGTGCATCGCCGCGGGGCTGCTCGTCGCCGACGGGCGCCTGGGTTTCTTCGCTGCCGCAGCGGCCTGCTTCGTCGGCATCTTCGTCGGCGACCTGCTGCTGTTCCTCGCGGGCCGCTGGTTCGGCCGGCCCGCGCTGCGCCGCAGGCCGCTCCGTTGGTTCGTGGGTGAAGACGCCGTCGCGCGCGCCAGCCGTTGGTTCGCGCGCCGCGGGCTCGCGGTGATCTTCATCTCGCGGCTCACGCCGGGCCTGCGGCTGCCGACGTACGTCGCCGCGGGCATCCTGCGGACGTCGATCGTCTCGTTCAGCCTGTTCTTCGCGCTCGCCGGGATCGTCTGGGTCCCGCTGCTCGTAGGGATCGCCGCGGTCGCGGGGCGCGAAGCCGCAGAGGCGCTCGGCGGGCTCGGCCCCGCGCAGCTCCCTTGGCTCGTCCTCCTGGTGCTCGTCCTGCGCGAGCTCTACGGGACCGTGCCGTTCCTGTTCACCCACCGCGGTCGGCGCCTCCTCCGCGGGCGCTGGATCCGGCGCACCCATTGGGAGTATTGGCCGAGCTACATCACGTACATCCCGATCTTGGCCTACATCGTTTGGCTCGCAGTGCGCCACCGCGGCCTCGCCAAGGTCACGGCGGCGAACCCCGCGATCCCGGGCGGCGGCTTCGTCGGTGAGTCGAAGGCGGACATCCTGCGCGGCTTCGGCGACGCGCCCGAGGTCCCCCCTTGGACGCTGCTCTCCGCCGACGCGCCCCCGGAGGTCCGCGCCGAAGCAGCGCGCCGCTTCGTGGCCGAGCGCGCGCTCGAGTATCCGGTGATCCTCAAACCTGACACGGGTCAGCGGGGCTCCGGGGTCTACGCGGCGCGCGACGCGGCGGAGCTCGACGCCGCCGTGCGCCGGCACCCGCACGACACGCTGTTGCAAGCGCGCATCGACGGTCCCGAGTTCGGGGTCTTCGTGATCCGCGACCCCGGAGCGGCCCGCACCCGCGTCTTCGCGGTCACGATCAAGCTGCTGCCCACCGTCACGGGCGACGGCGTGCGCACGCTGGAAGAGCTCGTGCTGGACGATCCCCGCGCGTGCGCGCTGCACAGCGTGTACGCGCGCGAGAACGCCGCGCGCTTCGACATGGTGGTCCCCCACGGCGAGGTCGTGCAGCTCGTCCACGTCGGCACACACGCCCGCGGCGCGGTGTTCCTGGACGGCCGACACCTCATCACGCCGGCGCTCGAAGCCGCGATGCACACGCTGACGGCGCGCTTCGAGGGCTTCCACTTCGGCCGCTACGACCTCAAAGCACCGAGCCCCGAGCACCTCGCGCGCGGCGAGGGCCTCGGGGTGATCGAGCTGAACGGCGTCACGTCGGAGGCGACCAACGTGTACGACCCGGCGGTCTCGCTGTTCGAGGCGTACCGGATCCTGTTCACGCAGTGGAGCGAGGCGTACCGGATCGGCGCGTACTGTGCGTCCCGAGGTACGCCGACGGTCGGTCTGCTCGGGATCCTCCGCGAATGGTCCCGCTACCGCCGCTCGCAGCGCGGGCACCGGATCGCGCCGCCGACGGCGCAGTGAGCTCGAGACACGGACCCGGCGCATGTCCCGCGCGCGGGTCCGCGCGAGACGGTATCTTCGGGGCGACATGGCGACCTCCCGAACGCTCTCGTTGGTGGTGACCGCCCTGGCCGCGCTCGGCGCCGCCGCAGGCTGCGCGGCCCCGGAGGTCGACCTCGCCCCGCGCCCCGCGATCTTCAACGTCGACGAGCTCGGGATCGGGCTGCACGGCTACGACCCGGTCTCGTACTTCCCCGAGGGCGGCGGCGTGCCGCGGGTCGGGGCCACGGACGTGACGACCCGCTACGAGGGGGTCACCTACCGCTTTGCGGGTGAGGCGAACCGTCGCCGCTTCATCGGGAACCCGGAGCGCTACGCGCCCCTCTACGGCGGCTGGAGCGCCTGGGGCATGGTCGAAGGCCAGCGTATGGACATCGATCCGACTTCCTTCCTGATCCAGGATGGGCGCCTCTTGGTCTTCTTTTCGGGCACGTTCTCGGACGGGCGCACGAAGTGGCTGCAGCGCGACGGGCGCGAGCTGCGCGAGCGCGCCGACCGCGCCTGGTCGACGCTGCGCTCGAAAGAGGACGCCGCTGGGGCAGCGCCGCGCTGAGCGAATCCACAACGAGGTCCAACCGAGGCCACAACGAGGATTCACACAAAGGAGCGATGCTTGGGGCGTAGAAGGAGTGGCGGAAACGCCGTCCCCCGAACCCCGAGCAAGCCTTTGAACGCATCTGCCCACCTCGGCCTCCTGCGGCGCCCCGAGCGGCCGCTCCGCGACCTGAACCTCGTCCCGCCGCTCGACGCGCTCGTCGGCAAGTACCGGCTGCGCTTCGCGCGCACCGAGGCGGACCTGGAGGAGGTCCAGCGGCTCAGGTACCGCGTCTTCAACCTGGAGCTCGGCGAAGGCCTCGCCTCCGCGCACCTCTCTGGCCTCGACGCCGACGGCTTCGACGCGCAGTGCCAACACCTGATGGTGACCCTGGCCGCGACGGGCGAAGTGATCGGCACGTATCGGATGCAGGTCGCCGCCAGCGCGCGCGCGGGCATCGGCTGGTACTCCGCGGGTGAGTTCGATCTCGCTTCGGTGCCGCAGGAGCTGCTCGACAACGCGGTCGAGCTCGGCCGCGCGTGCATCGACCAGGCGCACCGGGACCGGAACGTCCTGTTCCTGCTGTTCCGCGGCCTGATCGCGTACGTGCAACACAACGGCGCGCGCCGCTTCTTCGGGTGCAGCTCGCTGACGGGCACCGACCCGCGCGACGGCGCGGCGTTGTACCGGCGCCTCACGAAGGACGGGCGTGTGCACCCGGAAGTGCGCGTGCACGCTCTGCCGGCGTACCACTGCCCGGTGGTCGAGCTCGCGGGCGACGAGCGCGAGGTCGAAGTCCCGAAGCTATTCGCGATCTACCTGCGCTACGACGCGTACGTGCTGGGACCGCCGGCGATCGACCATGAGTTCGGGACGATCGACTTCCTGACCTGGGTCGAGGCGACGGAAGCGCTCTGTGCGCGCTTCGGCTGAGCTGGGTCGAGCTGTACCAGGAACGACTTGGGGGCGAGGTCGCGCACGCGACCTCGCCCCCGAGTCGTTCCTGGTACCGCTCGACGCGGATCAGTTCTTCACTTCGAAGTCGGCGTCGACCGGCTCGTCGGACTCCGCGCCCTGCGCCGCGGGGTTCGCGCCGCCGCCGGCTTGCTGCTCCTGCGCGGCCTTGTAGACGACCTCGCCGAGCTTCTGGGCCTTCTTGGCGAACGCGTCGCGCGCGGCTTCGAGCTCGGACTTGTCCGTGCTGCTGCCCGCGACCCGCTCCAGGTCCGACGCGGCATCTTCGATGCCCTTCTTGTCGGAGTCGGAGAGCTTCGCGCCGTGCTCCTCGAGCTGCTTGCGCGTGGCGTGCACGAGCTGCTCGCACTCGTTCTTCAGGTCGACGACCTCGCGGCGCGCTTTGTCCTCGGCGGCGTGCTCCTCGGCGTCGCGCTTCATGCGCTCGACTTCGTCGTCGGTCAGACCCGACGAGGACTCGATGCGCACGGTCTGCACTTTGCCGGTGGCTTTGTCGACCGCTTTGACATTGAGGATGCCGTTGGCGTCGATGTCGAAGGTGACCTCGATCTGCGGCATGCCGCGCGGGGCCGGCGGGATGCCGTCGAGCTTGAAGTCGCCCAGGAGGCGGTTGTCCTTCGTGAACTCGCGCTCACCCTGGAAGACGCGGATGTCGACCTGGGGCTGGTTGTCCGCCGCCGTCGAGAAGACCTGGCTCTTCGAGGTCGGGATCGTCGTGTTCCGCTCGACGAGCTTCGTCATCACGCCGCCGAGGGTCTCGATGCCGAGGCTCAACGGGGTGACGTCGAGGAGCTGGACGCCGGAGACCTCACCGCCGAGCACGCCGCCCTGGATCGCCGCGCCGAGCGCGACGACCTCGTCCGGGTTGACGCTCTTGTTCGGCTCCTTGCCGAAGAACTCCTTGACCTTCTGCTGGACGAGCGGGATGCGCGTCGAGCCGCCGACGAGCAGGATCTCGTCGATCTCGGAGAGCTTCAGGCCCGAATCTGCGAGCGCCTTCTTGCAGGGCTCGATCGAGCGCTGCACGAGCGGCATGATGAGGCTCTCGAAGGTCGCGCGGGTGACGCGCTGCTGCAGGTGCTTCGGACCGCTGGCGTCCGCCGTGATGAACGGCAGGTTGATCTCGCTGGTCGTGCCGCTGGAGAGCTCGATCTTGGCCTTCTCGCAGGCCTCTTTCAGGCGCTGGAGCGCCATCGGGTCCTTGCGGACATCGACGCCCGTCTGCTGCTTGAACGCGTCGGCGACGTGCTTGATGAGCAGGTCGTCGAAGTCGTCACCGCCGAGCTGGGTGTCGCCGTTCGTCGCGAGCACCTCGAAGACACCGTCACCGATGTCGAGGATCGAGATGTCGAACGTACCGCCGCCCAGGTCGTACACGGCGACCTTGCCCTCTTTCTTCTTGTCGAGGCCGAACGCCAGCGTGGCCGCGGTCGGCTCGTTGATGATGCGCTCGACCGTCAGGCCCGCGATCGTGCCGGCGTCCTTGGTCGCCTGGCGCTGCGAGTCGTTGAAGTACGCCGGTACGGTGATGACCGCCCGGTCGACCTTCTCACCGAGGTAGCTCTCGGCGGCCTCTTTGAGGCTCTGCAGGACGATCGCGCTGATCTCCGGGGCCGAGAACGACTTGCCGTCGATGTCGACCTTGACGAGGTCCTCGGGGCCGCCCGTCAGCTTGTACGCGACGTGTTTCTCGGCCTCGCGGACCTCGGCGTGCCGGCGGCCCATGAAGCGCTTGATCGACGCGATCGTGCGCGTCGGGTTCGTGACGGCCTGGCGCTTGGCCGGCGCGCCGACGAGGCGGCTGCCGTCGTCCAGGAAGCCGACGACGGAGGGCGTGGTGCGGGCGCCCTCGAGGTTCGTGATGACGATCGGCTCGCCACCCTCCATCACGGCCACCACGGAGTTCGTGGTGCCGAGGTCGATGCCGATGATCTTGCTCTTCTTCATGGGATGTCTCCGCGCGCGCAGCGAGCGCGCTGCCGGGGGAGGGAACAAAGGCCGTGCCAAGTCCACGGACGCGCCAGGCCCCCCCGCCGCGCGGCCCCGGCGGGGCCCAGGCCCCCTGACAGCACGGCCCCGGCTGCCAGGATGACAGCCGGGGCCGTGCCGCCCTGGCAGAGCCGGAAGGGGGGTGTCCCGTCAGAGGCCGAAGGCCGCGTCGGTCGGACGCATCGGACGGTTCAGCCACTTCGGCCGCCGCAGGCCGCCGGGGCCCGGCGCCGGGCGCGCCTTCTGCTTCCAGAGCTCGTAGTGCTGGATCGCCTTGTCGGTGTCGACCACGACGTCGCCGAAGCGATCGTCGGGCCCCGGGCGGCTGACGGTGACCTTCTGGTGCCAGCACTGCATGCCGCTGACCGGGTCGGGCTGGACCGGGAACGTCATGTTCTGGTGCACGCCGACCTCCTTCCACCACACGCGCTGCGTGTCGGGATCGAGGCTCTCGTAGGGACCGACCCCCTCCTTCACGCGCACGGTGATGACGGAGCCCTTCCACGAGACATCGACGAGCGAGCTGGAGAGCTGCGCGCCCCCCACCGTCCGGTACATGCGCCAGCGCCCCACGTGGTGCGAGCACGCGACGATGCCCGGGTGGATGCCCTCGGTCACCCACACCCGCGCCACGAAGTGTCCGATCGCAGTGGCGACGCGCACGAGGCCGCCGTTCTCGAGGCCGAGCTGCGCCGCGTCCTCGGGGTGCACCCAGAGCGGGTTCGTGTGGCTGATCTCGTTCAGCCACTTCGAGTTGCCCGAGCGCGTGTGGATCAGCGTGGGCAGCCGGAACGTCGGCAAGAGGCAGCGCTCGCCGCGGGTCAGGTCGAGCTCGCGCCAGTGCACGTGGCTCCGCACGTAGTTCGGCAACGCCTCCTCCGGCCAGCGCCAATCGGTCAGCGTCTGCGAGTACACCTCGAGCTTGCCGCTCGGTGTGCCGAAGCCGGCGCGGCGCGAGCCGTCTTCGAGCACGGTGCCGCCCTGCTCGACGGGTTTCTCGTAGCGCTGCTGGCCGCCGTACGGCACTTCGAACGCGCCGTACTTCCGCAGGTAACCGAGCGGCGTGAGGCCCTGCGCGGTCGCGGCCTGCGGCAAGCCCGGCACATTCTTCGCGATGTCGCCGAAGTACTCGTCCAAGGACACCTTCTGGCCCGGCCGCTCCTTCGACTCGTACCACTTGCGGATCCCGAGCGCGCCGTCGGGGTCGATCGCCCACGTGAGCGCGATCCAGAACTCGGCCTCTTCCCAGACCTCGCCCGGGTTCGCCGCGCGGGTGTCGTCGACGGGCCGGCCCTCGAGCTCCGCAAAGCGCCGCAGCACGGGCTGGCGGAAGCCGATCCACGTCCCCGCGTGCGTCTCCTGGCTCATCAGGTCGTGGCGCTCGGGGCCGTGCCCCGTCGGCAGGACCCAGTCGGCCCACTGCGCCGTCTCCGACCACGTCGGCGTCAGCGCGACGTGCACGCCGACGCGGTCCTCCTCTTCCAGCATCCGGATCCACGACGCGCCGTCCGGGTTCGTCCAGACGGGGTTGTAGACGCGCGTGAAGTAGACCTCGAGGCGCTTGCCCTGCTCGCGCAGGAGGTGCGGCAGGAGCATCGACAGCTCGTAGTGCGTGAGCGGCCACTCCTTGGGGAAGAGCAGCTCGTTCCAGTGCTGCGGCGGCCCAGGGTTCTCGCTGGGTTTCGGCGCGGCTTTGTCCCAGCCGTGGGGGTTCCAGCCGCCCGGCGTGCCGACGCTGCCCGTGAGGACGTGCAGGAGCAGCAGCGAGCGCGCGATCTGCCAACCGCCCAGGTTGCCGCTGGCCGCGTTGCGCCACAGGTGGCTCGTGAACTTGCCCTCGGCGCGCACGATCTCGTCCGCGAGGCTCTGCACGGTGCCCGCGGGCACCTTGCACTCCAGCGCCGCGCCGTCGTCGGTGTAACCGTCGTACTCCGCCGCGAGGCGCTCGAGGAAGCGCTCGAACGTGCCGGGCCCGCCGGCGTCCCGCGCCGTGAGGTAGTCCTGCCAGTTCACCCAGCGACGCACGAACTCGTGGTTCACGGGCCGCACGCCGTTCGGACCGGTGACGCCCTGCGCATCGCGGCGCAAGAGCTCGCGCGCGACGGCGAGCAGGAGGTACGCCTCGCTGCCGGGCCACGTCGAGACCCAGAGGTCCGCGTGGCTCGCCGAGTTCGACAGGCGTGTGTCGACGACCGCAAGGCGCATCCCGCGCTCCTTCGCCGACATGATGCGCTGCGCGTGCGGGTTGAAGTAGTGCCCCGTCTCGAGGTGCGCCGAGAGCAGGAGCGCAAAGCGCGCCTCGCTGTAATCGGGCGACGGGCGGTCCGCGCCGGACCACAGCGCAAAACCGGTGCGCGCCGAAGCGCTGCACACGTTGGTGTGGGTGTTCAGCCCGTCGATGCCCCACGCCGCCATGAGGCGCTGGACGAAGTGGTCTTCACCCGGTCGCCCGACGTGGTACATGACCTCCTGGCGGCGCTCCTCCTGGATCGCCTTGCGGATGCGCCCGCCGATGTCGGCGAGGGCTTCGTCCCACGTCGCGCGCACGAACTCGCCGCCGCCGCGCTTGCCGACGCGCTTCAGCGGGTAGAGGATCCGCTCGGGGTCCTGCACTTGGTTGAGCGTCGCCGGCCCCTTCGCGCACGTGCGCCCGCGGCTGCCGGGGTGCACCGGGTTGCCTTCGAACTTGTCGATCTGCCCCGTGGACTTGTCCACGTACGCGAGCAACCCGCAGGCCGACTCGCAGTTGAAGCAGATCGTCGGGACGCAGCGGTACTCCTTGTACTGCTTCGTCGGCCAAGCTTTGGGATCGAGCTCGCGCCACGCGTCCCACTTCTCGGGCGGGGGCGCGACGGAGAGCTGCCAGGGGCTCTGGCGCGGGGCTTCCGGTTTGACTTCGCTGCCGTGCGTCATGGGAGGAGACCCTGTCAGGAGATCCGCAGCGCTTGGCCGGCGCGGACGAAGGCGTGTTCGTAGAGGGCGAGGCCGAGGAGCGCAAACGCCGCCGCCGCGCCGGCTGCGGCCGGCGGGGTGAACGGCGCGACGAGCGCGATCGCCACGACGACCGCGGCGAGGCTCACGAGGTAGAGGCGCTTGAACGGGCCGCGGGTCAAGAGCGCGTGGGCCTCGTGGAACTCGCGCTCGCGGCCGAGCGGCGCGCGGGTGCCCGAGGTCAACGTCAACACCAGGTGCAGACCCAGCGTGAACCACAGCGCCTGACGCGTGAGCGCGAGGCCGTCGTCCGTCAAGTGGAAGAGCCCCGGCGCCAGCAGCAACAGCGCCGCACCGGAGGCCGCCGCCTGCACGACGAGGTGCGAGAAGAGCCCGCGCTCCATCCACAGCACGCGGCCCTTGGCCTGCGCGAAGAGGAACGCGGTGTACCCCGCGGTCATCACCCCGCCGAGCGCCGTCGCGGCGCCGAGGGCCGCGCCCAGCGCGCCGGTCGGCGCGAGGCCGATCCACTCGCTGGCGGCCCACAGGGCCAGCAGCGCGCCGTAGGCCGTGATCACCACGGAGCCCTTCGCGAGCCAACTGGTCCAGTTCGGGCGCAGGAGGATCTTGATGAAGCGCTCGGGCCGGCGCAGGTCCCACACGAGCAGCGCGCCGGTCACCGCGAGCCAGAAGATGCCCGCCAGCGCGACCATGACCGCGTCGACCGCGCCCGGCGCGCGCACGAGCAGGCCGAACCCGACGAGGGCCGCCCCCGCGGAGAGCGACTTGGTCAACAGGTACGCGGAGACCTTCCAGCCCCACAGCGGCGGGTGCTCGACGTCGTACACCGTGCGCGCCGCCGCGCGCGCCTCCAGGGCGCGGAATTCATCGGCGGCGAGCTGCTCCCCTTGCAGTTGGTTCGCCCACAGGTAGCCGCCGCTGGCCTGAGTCAGGAGCGGCGTCGTGCCCGCGGGCGTCGCGCCCCTGTACCAGACGTTCGGGCCGGTGCCCGCTTCGGTCTTGCGCGCGGTGAGCTCGCCCGTGGCCTTCATCTGCGACACGCGGCTGGTCGGGTCGTCGAAGTCGCCCGGCACGATCGCCTCGGTCGGGCACACGACAGCGCACGCGGGCGCGAGGCCCTGCTCGGCGCGGTGCGCGCAGAAGTGGCACTTCTGCGCCGTCCCCGTGCCCTCGTTGATGTAGAGCGCGTCGTAGGGGCAGCCCTGCATGCAGGCTTTGCAGCCGATGCAGTGCGCCGGGTCGACGTCGACGATCCCATCGGGGCGCTTCGCGAGCGCCGAGACCGGACAGATCGTGACACACGGCGCGTCCGAGCACTGGTTGCAGCGCAGGACGGTGAAGGAGCGCTTCACCGTCGGGAAGGCACCCTCCTCCGTGTACTTGACCCAGGTGCGGAACGAGCCCAGGGGGACGTCGTTCTCCGATTTGCATGCCACGGTGCAGGCGTGACAGCCGATGCACCGGGTCTGGTCGAGGACGAAGCCGAGCTGCAAGGGTGGTGTGCCGGGGGGAGGTCGGGGAGCGCAGAGCGCCGTGTGGGGGGTCACAGGGTAACCCAGGCCCGCCCTCAGAGCCCGTACTCCTTGATCTTCCGGTAGAGCGTGCGCTCGCCGATCCCCAGCGCGTCCGCCGTGCGCTTGCGGTTGCCCTCGAAGTGCTCCAAGTTGACGCGGATCATGTCGCGCTCGATGTCCGCGAAGGTGCGTCCGACGAGGCTGTACTCACCCGCGCCCTGGCCCAAGCCCAAGTCGACACCGGGTTGGCCTGCCGCGACCGCGCCGCTGCTCCCCCCGGCGCCATCGGCGCGTCGCCCCGCGTCACCGACGGCGACGCGGCGCACACGCTCCGGCAGGTCGACGACATCGAGGGTCTCGCCGCGCGCGAGGAGCACCATGTTCTCGACGGTGTTGCGCAGCTCGCGCACGTTGCCGGGCCACGGGTAGCGCGACAGGACCGCGCGCGCCTCCGGGGTCACACCGCGCACCGTGCGGCCGTGCACGCGGCAGAACTCGGCGATGAAGTGGTCGACGAGGAACGGCAGGTCCGACACGCGGTAACGCAGCGGTGGCAGCTCGATCGCGACGACCTGCAGGCGGTGGAAGAGGTCCTCGCGGAAGGTGCCTTCGGCGACCATCGCCTCGAGCTCGCGGTTCGTCGCAGCCACGAGGCGCACGTCGACCTTGCGCGAGACGTTGCCGCCGACCTGCACGACCTCGCGGGTCTCCAGCACCCGCAGGAGCTTCGCCTGCGTCGCGAGGGGCATGTCCCCCACTTCGTCCAGGAACAGCGTGCCGCCGTCCGCGTACGCGATGCGGCCTTCTTTGTCCGCGATCGCCCCCGTGAAGGCCCCTTTGACATGCCCGAAGAGCTCGGACTCGATGAGGCCCTCGGTCAGCGCCGCGCAGTTCACCGCGACGAAGTTACCCGCCTTGCGGCGGCTGTTGTTGTGCACCGCGCGCGCGACGAGCTCCTTACCCGTGCCGCTCTCACCGAGGACCAGCACCGTGACGTCCGTCGGCGCGACGCGCGAGAGCACGTCGAAGACGCGCAGCATCTCGGGCGAGCGGCCGAGGATCTCCTCGAAGCCGAAGCGCTCGTTGAACTGCCGCTTGAGCTCCACGTTCTGGTCGCGCAGCGCCTGGTTGTCGCGCAGGAGCCGCGCGCGCTCGACCGCCTTGGCGAGCTTCGCGCGCAGCTCGCGCAGCTTGACGGGCTTCGAGAGGTAGTCCTCGGCGCCCTCGCGCATCGCATCGACCGCCGTCTCGACAGTCGCGTGGCCCGTCACGAGCAACACGGGTGTGTCGGGCGCCAGCCGCTTCGATTCTTTCAGCACTTCGAGCCCTGACCGGTCGTGCATCACGAGGTCGGTCAGGACCGCGTCGAAGCGCTCGGCCGCGAGCGCGCGGAACGCCGCGTCGCCCGAGCCGACGATGTGGCAGTCGTAGCCGTCCAGTTGCAGTCCATCGGCGAGCGCTTCGGCGTGCCCCTCGTCGTCGTCGACGACGAGCACCCGTGTCGGGTCCTGGCTCATATGAGTTCGTCTCCGTTCCCCCTGCGAGTCCGGCGGCCCTGCGCCCCGGGTTCCTGGGCGGGCGGCCGCTCGAGGGCGATGTCGCGCGGCCCCTCGTCGCCGTGGGGCAGGTGCGTGGGGTCCACCACCTCCACCGGCCGCTTGGCGATCTCCTGCAGGAGCGGCAGGAACACGTGGAAGCGGGTGCCGCGGCCGGGCTCGGACTCGACGGCGATCGCGCCGTCGTGCTGCTCGACGATGCGCTTCGTCGTCGCGAGGCCGAGCCCCGTGCCGCCCTTCTTCGTCGACCAATAGAGGTCGAAGCAGCGCTCCATCTGGTCGCGGGTCATGCCGACCCCAGTGTCGGTGATCGTCAGGTCCACCTGCGGTCCGTTGCGGCGCAGCTCGACGATCAGCTCGCCGCCGCCGGGCATCGCCTGGCGCGCGTTGACGAACAGATTGAGCAGCGCCTGCTTGAATGCGCCGACATCGAGCATCACGAGCGGCACCTTCGAGGGCAGGTTCACGTGCACGGTGATCTTGGCCGCTTCGTGCTCGACCGCCAGGAAGTCGAGCGCCTCGCGCACGACCGCCACGATGTCCGCAGGCGCGCGGTTGATGTCGCCCCCGCGCGCGTAGCGCAGGAAGTCCTCGACGATCCCCTCGAGCCGCGCGACCTCCTTCTGCAGGGTGTGCACCCGCTTGAGGGCGCGCCGATCGCGCGGGGTGGGCTCTGGGCCGCCGGGCACCTGGAAGTCCTCTTCGAGGAGCGTCAGGTTGATCGACATCGTCGACAGCGGGTTCTTGATCTCGTGGGCGAGACCGGCCGCCAGGCGCGCGAGGAGCGCACGCCGGCCCGCGCCTTCGCTCGGATGGTCCTCGATGTCGTCGCCGCTCATGGAGTCCTTGGGCCGAAGAGGCTAACCTGCCGGGAGCGATGGGTTCGACAGCGCTCCTCCCCCTTCCGCCGGTGGGTCCCGCCGACCCCGCCGTGATCGCCGAAGCCGTCGCCGCGCTGACCCGCGGCGCCGTCATCGGCCTGCCGGCCGAGTCGGTGTACCTCCTGGCGGCCCGGGCGGACGACCCGAAGGCGCTCGGCGCGCTCCGCGCGCTGGCCGCAGAGCTGCCGGGCGCCGACGGCACCCCCACCTGGTGCGCGGCGGACGCGGGCGCCCTCGCCGAGGCGGCGCTGCCCGCGGTGCTCGCGCGGGTGACCGAGCGCTATTGGCCCGGGCCGCTGACCCTCGCCGTGCGCGCCCGCGGCGGGGCTGCGCACCTCTCCTTGGCCCCGGGCCTCGCCGAGGGCGGGTGGACGCGGGTCGCAGTGCCGGCCCACGAGGGCACCCGCGCGGTGCTCGCGGCGGCGCCCTTCCCCGTCGCGGTCCACGGGATCGGTGCGACCGAGGCCGCGGCGTTGCGCGCGGCGCTGGACCCCGCGCGGGTCCCCTTCGTCTTCGACGGCGGCCGCGCGCGCCTCGGTGAGCCCACCGCCGTCGCCGCCGTCGGCCCGGGCCGCTGCGCGGTGCTGCGCGAGGGCCTCGTATCGGCCGACGACCTGCGCCGCGCCGCGGGCCTCGCGATCGTGTTCGTGTGCACCGGCAATACGTGCCGCAGCCCGATGGCCGAGGGCCTCGCGCGGCAGGCGCTCGCGGAGCGCCTCGGCGTCGCCCCGAAGGACCTTGGGCGCTTCGGCTTCGAAGTCGCGAGCGCCGGCGTGCACGCGGGCCCCGGCGCCCCGGCCAGCGACCATGCGGTGCGCGTCATGGAGCGCCGCGGCATCGACCTCTCGGCCCACGCGTCGAGCCCCGTGCTGCCGCGCGTGATCCTTGCGAGCGACCGGGTGTATTGCCTGACCCACAGCCACCGCGATGCGCTCCTCGGCGTCCTGCCGCCCGGCAAGGGCGCGCACGTCGCGCTGCTCGACCCCGACGGCGGCGATGTGCCCGACCCGTTCGGGGGGTCGCTGGAGCGCTACGCGCGCACCGCAGAAGTGCTGGAGCGCTTCATCGCCGCGCGCCTCGAGGCGGACTGGGTCGGGCCCGCGTGAAGAGCGCCCGACGCGCGGCCAACGCAGCGCCGCGCGCTCACTCGCGCAGCACGAGCTGACCGCTGCCGACCCAGCGCACGTCGGAGCGCGCGGGTCTGACGATGCACTCGAGGTCGCCGCTGCCCACGCCGCGGCCCGCGAGGAGCTCCGTCGCGTGCACCGTCGTGCGCCCGCTGCCCTGCTGGTCGACGCGCACCTCGCGCGCGACGAGCCGGCCTGCGTCGAGCTCGCCGGAGCCGGAGAGTTCGAGCTCGAGCCGCTCGACGCGGCCTTCGAGCACCACGTCGCCGCTGCCGACGAGCGCCACCGCGAGCGCCTCGCCCTGGACCCCGCCGACCCGCGCCGTACCGGAGCCGACGAGCTCCAGCCGGGACAGCTCCGGCAGCTCGATCGCGACCCGCGGCGGCGGCACGAGGCGCACCCCGCGCGCGACGGCGACGACGAGCTCCGCGCCGCGCAGCTCGACGTCCACATGGGCGAGCAGGTCGCCGTGGCCTTCGAGGAAGACGGCCAAGGGGCCGCCGACGCGCACGTCGAGGTCGAGGGCGCCCTGCAGCTCGATGGCGTCGACTCTGCTGGAGGCGCCGGGGCCGAGCTCGCGCGCCTCGCGCACGATCGGGCCCGCGCCGGTGAGCGTGACCTGCCCCGTGCCGCAGCCAGCGGCGAGGCCCGCGCCGAGCGCGAGCCACAAGAACGCGACGGTCCAGCGGGAACGGTGCGGTGCGCGGCGCGCAGGGGGTTCGGGGTCCATAGGTGCCACCCCGAGCATACGGCGCGGGGGGCGCATCATTTCCGAGGGCCAGGGTCGGACCCGCTCGGCAGCGCCGCCCGCGCGGCGCTGAGGGCATCCCCTAGGCCGAGCTCGGCGGCGCGGAGCGCGGGGCGGGTCTCGAAGAGGCGCGGGCACGCCCCGAGCGCGCGGGCCAACGCCGCCCCCGCGAGCCCCGGGTCGCCGGCCCGCGCCGCCGCGAGCGCGACGTAGAGGTGAGCGTCGGCGCGGCTCGGCCGAGCGAGCGCCGCACGCTCGAGCTGGCCCAGGGCGCGCCGCGCGTCGCCGGCGACCAGGGCGCCCAGGCCCTGGCTCGTGTGGTGTTCGAAGCGCACTTCGCCGTCGAGCCACACAAACGGCGGTCGGCCCTCGTCCGGGTGCCCTTCGAACGCGCGCCTGCGGCGGTCGACCTCGGCGAGGTCGACCGGGGCGACGTCGCGCACCCCCGCGGCGCTGGCGCGCTGCGCGCTCCACGCTTCGCGGCACGCGAGCACCCCGAGGAACGCGCTGCGCCGCGCGCGGCCTTCGGCGCCGACGAGGGCCTCCCACTGCGCGGGCAACCCGGTCGCGCCGAGGCGCAGGCGCAGGAGGTTCTGCGGCAGGAACCCGAGCGCCTCCGCGCCGCGCGGCCGCGGGCGGTAGAGGATCCACGGGTCGCGGTCCGTCAGCCGCCGCGCGCTCGGCTGGGTCTCAACCGCGAACTGCACGGGGCTGGAGACGAGCAGGGCGGCGAGGCTCGCGGGAGACTCCAGGGCGAGCTCACCGAGCTCCGCCGCGAGCGCCGGCGCGGTGAACGGGGCCGCGTCGAGCTCGGGCAGCGCCTCGCCGCCGACGAGCAGCACCTGCGTGCCGTGCAGGAACGCCGCCGACCACGGGAACGCGCGCTGGAAGGCATCACAGACGGCGGCGGCGACCTCGGGGGCGAGCGCGTGGGGCGGCAGCCACTGGCACACGAGGCCGCCGGGCGCGAGGGCCGCGCGGGCCTCGCGGTAGAACCCCTCCGTGTAGAGGTGCACCGCGAACGGCGCGTCCGGCAGGAGCGGCTCCATCGTGAGCACGTCGACGACGGGCCCCTCGCGGCGCGCGAGGTCGCGCAGGAGGCGGCGGCCGTCGCCGAGGTGCACGACGACGCGCGCAGCGCCGTCGGCGGCATCGAGCAGCCCAGGCAAACCCTCGTCGAGCGCGCCGCCGTGCGCGTCGGCGAAGTGCGGGGCCGCAGCCACCACCGCGCGCGAGAGTTCGAGCACGTCGATGCGCTCGACCGCAGGATGGCGCGCGACGGCGCCGACGGTGGTGCCCGTCCCGAGCGCGAGGACGACCACGCGCCGCGGCGCGGGGTGCAACAGGACCGGGACGTGCCCGAGCGCCCGCATGTAGAGGTAGTCGACGCCGGTCGCCGTCGCGCGGAAGTTGTCGGTCAACAACGTGCGCTCGCCGCGCAGGCCGTCGTCGACGACCGTCACCGCGTAGTCCGCGTCTTCGTGGAAGTCGAGCACCGTGAACGCGGGGTTCGCGAGCGCCGGCGCGGCGAGCACCGGGGACGGCGCGCGGGCGCTGAAGAGCGCCGCTGCGCCGAGCGCGAGCGGCGCGAGGGCCCCGCCGCGCCCGAGCGACGCTGCGGCGAGGGCCGTCGCAGCGAGGGCCGCGGCGAGCGCGCCCGGCAAGCCGAAGTTCGGTACGAGCAGCCAAGGGAACGCCAGCGCTGCGGCGAGTCCGCCCCAGCTCTCGTGCACGAGCAGCGCGCCCAGGGGCCGGCCTCCGGCCGCGCGCGCGAGGGCGGGCACGAGGGCGCCGAGCGGCGCGAGCGCGGGCGCGACGAGCGCGAGGGCGAGCAGCAGCGGCGCGCGGCGCGCGAGGGCCTCGAGGTCGACGCCGAAGGGCGCGCCGAGCCAGGCCTCGGGCCCGAGGACCAGCGCGAGCGCTCCGAGCGCCGCGAGTGCGAGCACCAGCGCGACGCCTGAGCGGCCGCGCGGCACGAGCGGACCCAGGAGCGCCGCGCCCGCAGCCAGCGCGCCGAGCGCCGCGACGAGGACGAGCGCGACGGTGTCCTGGTGCCCGCCGAGCCAGACCCCGGCGACGCGCACACCGGCGCCTTGGACGACGACCTGCAGGGCGGTCGCGGCGCCCAGGAGGAGGCCCGCGCCGCGGAGGTGGCCCGCGGCGGCGGAGGTCGCCTGGACCGCGGGCGCGCGCAGCCCGGCGGCAGCGAGCCCCGCCAGGAGGGCCGCGGCGCTCGCCGCCCACGCGGCCCCGTCGAGCCCGAGCGCCAGGGGCAGCTCCCACGCCGCCAGCCGCGCGCCGGCGACAGCGCCCGCGAGGTTGAGCGCCCACACCCAGCGCACGCCACCGGCCGCGGCGAGCGCGGGCAGGGCGAGGCCCTGCCCGAAGGCGGTCGCCGCGACCCCGGCGAGCGCGAGGGGCGCCGGGAAGGCGCTCGGATCGCGGGCCAGGACGGCGAGCAGCGTCGCGCCCGAGAGCGCCGCGCAGAGGCCGCCGGCGAGGGTCGGCCGTTGGAACCCGCCGCTCGCGCGCGCGCCGAGGGCCCAGCCGGCGACCCAGAGCCCGAGGCCGAGGGGGGCGGCACGGCCCGCCCCGACCGCGGGGCCGAGGGCGGCGATCCAGAGCACCTCCAGGGCCAATCCGGCGGCGCCGAACAGGGCCGCGGCCGCCCAGGCGAGGGCGACCGACGGGGGGCCGCCGGTTGTCCTACGGGCGGACGGCGGCTCGGAGCCTGGAGCGAGGGTCGGGCCCGGCGCGGGCTCGGGAAGGGCGGCCAAGGCAGTCCCGCGCGGGTTACGTCCCGAGCTCACCTGCGACGAGCACGGCCTTGGCGGCGCCCGCGGTCGGGGCGGCGAGCAAACCCTCGCGCACCTTGGCCTTCTGCAGGACCCGCGCGATGTCGGCGAGGGTCCGGATGTGCAGCAGCTTCTGGTTCTTCGGGATGACCAGCAGCACGATGATCCGCGCGCGCTGGCCGTCGATGCTCTCGAAATCGAGGCCCGCTTCGCTGCGCACCAGGCCGAGCGCGGCGACGACGCCGGGCAGCTCGTCCACGGCGGCGTGCGGGATGGCGATGCCGTGCTCCATGCCGGTCGACATGCTGCGCTCGCGCGACAGGATGGCCTCGAGGACCTCGGCCGAGCGGCCGGCCGCCAGGCGGCCCCGCGCGACGAGGTGGTCGACGAGGGCGCGGATCGCGTGCCACTTGTCGGCCGGGGCGAAGTCGAGGACCAGGTCGGCCTCGTCGAGCAGCTCGCTGGGCTTCATCCGTCGGGAGCATACCGGCCAGCGGGCGGAAGTCGGCGCGGAAGTCGGGCGGAGGGGCTCGCCGACCTCACGCGTTCCGGCGGACAGGGTGGCAGCGCCCGGGGTGACGGGCTCCCGGGACCGCCGGAGGCACCCACCCGCGACGAAATGTCATACAAAGGAGTTCGATCCTCGTGCTTGCTCGCGGGAAGAGGAACGCCACACTGGCGTCCGATTCCCGTCCAGGACCGGTCGTCGGGGGGCTGCACCCCGAGGATCCCGGCCCGGGACGACCCGCCACCGCCCGGTCGGGCCCCCTACCGACCACCCCACGTGTCCCAAGCGCGCCGCCTCCCCTGCGGGACGGCACCTCCCGAATGACCCGGAACCCCTCCCCCCGCTGCGCCGACCTCGCCGACGCCGGTCTCCGTGAACGTGGTGCCCGCCCGACCGCGGAGCGGCCCTGGACGCTCGCCTTGCGCGCGCTCCCGAGTCTCGCCCTCGCGCTCGCCATCTGCGGGGCGCTCGCGCCGGCGTCCTCGGCCCAAGGGCAGGCCCCGGGCCAGGACGACCTGCCGCCGATCCAGGTCGTCGGCGACTCGTACATCCTGAACTTCGCGGCCGGTCCGAACACGACGGACGCCCTGTCGTTGCTGCAGTTCGTCAGCGCCTGCCAGGAGGTGACGGACCTCAACTTCACGTGGAACCAGGAGACGGAGAACCTGCTCAGCGGCGCGAAGTTGCGCTTGCTCGGGCCGAAGACCGTCCCGAAGGAGCGCTTCTACTCCTTCTTCCAGGTGATGATGATCATCAACGACTTCGTCTGCACGGAGATCGGTGAGACGGGCATCTCGGTCATCAAGATCGACTCGCTGCAGACCGCGCAGCGCAACACGATCCGGTCGCAGGCCGTGAACGTGGAACCGGAGGACCTCGAGAGCTACGCGGACCAGCCGGCGACGTTGATCACGACCGTGATCGACCTGCCGAACTCGGACGTGCGCCAGGTTTCGAACTCCCTGCGCACGATGATCACCGACGCGAACACCATGCAGATGTTGCCGGCGGGCAACTCGACGACGATGGTGCTCACGGGCTTCGGCAGCAACGTCGTGGCGCTCGTGCGGATGCTGCGGATCATCGACGAAGCCTCGAAGATCTCGCCGATCATCCCCGTGTTCGAGCGCATTCCGCTCGAGTTCGCGGTGGCCGAGGACGTCGCGACGATCGTCGAGGAGCTCTTGAACTCGGCCTCGCGCTTCTCGCGCAACACCCAGGGTGGACAGCCGGCCCAGGGAGTCTCTGCGCCGCTGCAACAGGGCCAGGGCGAAGCGAAGATCATGGTCGATCAGCGCTCGAACTCGCTCTTGATCACGGCGATGCCGCAGGACATGCCGCGCATCCGCGAGCTCGTCGCGGAGCTCGATGTGGACATCCCGCTGCGCGAGCGCACGTACCACATCTACAACCTCGACAACGTGTCGGCCGAGACGCTCGCCGAGACGCTCAACGACTTCCTGCAGGACGCCGCGCGCCTCGAACAACAGCGCGCTGCGGGCCAGGGCGCCCAGGCGCGGCCGACGACCGGCGGTAACAACCAGGAGTACGTCGTCGTCGCGGACGTCGAGACGAACTCCCTCCTGATCGCGGCGAGCCGCACGCGTTACGAGGAGCTCTTGAGCCTGATCCAGCGCCTCGACCGGCGCCAGGACCAGGTGCTCATCGAGACCGCGCTCGTCGAGCTGACCGGCAGCGACTTCCTCGACATCGGGGTCGAGCTCGGCTTCGCGGACCTGCCGACGGCTGCGGGCACGGGCGGCTTCGGCGTCACGAGCTTCGGGCTGTCCGACCTGACCGACACGGACGACGACGGTGCGCCGGACCTGCGGGTCCCGGCGCTGAACCAGGGCATCACCGCCGGCATCATCGACGGAGATGACTTCAGCCTGCCGTTCTTGCTGTCGCTGATCGAGCGCCGTACGAACTCCAACGTGCTGAACGTGCCGTCGGTGCTGGTGAACAACAACAGCTCGGCGACGGTGACGACCCTCGACGAACAGCCGACGACGCAGATCACGGCGACCGGCGGGGTCGGCAACCAGACGCAGGAGAACTTCGCGGGCTACCAGGAGGCGGGTATCACGATGATCATCTCGCCGTCGATCAGCGCCTCGCGGTACCTGCGCCTGTCGATCGAGCTCGAGGTCTCGACGTTCGTCGGCTCGGTCCAAGGCGCCGTACCGCCCCCGCGGGTCACGCGCACGATCCAGACCCAGGTCAACGTGCCCGACGGCGACACGATGGTCATCGGCGGCATCGTCATCGACAACCGCTCCTCGACGACCAACCAGGTGCCGTTCCTCGGCCGTCTGCCGATCGTACGGCACCTCTTCTCGCGCGAGTCGACCAGCGCGAACAAGACGGCGCTGTACTTCTTCGTGACCCCGCACATCCTCAAAGAGTCGGACTTCGCGGACCTCGCTGAGGTCAGCTACCGCAAGAAGCTCGACGCGGTCGGCGAGATCGGTTTGGACCGCATCCGCCTGATCGACCCGAACTTCGGCGAAGAGCGCGCGGGTGTGGACCTCTCCGGCTTCGACCTGCCGCTCTACGCTCCGCCGACGCGGGGCGAAGTGCGCGGGCCGGAGGTCGGCATTGGCGCGAAAGAGGCTGCAGAGCGCCTCGGCAGCGAGGCAGCGACGCCGCCGCAAGCCCCCCAGTGACCCCAGCCACAACGTTGCGCGCCACCAGGGCGGCCCCCGAGCGGGGCCGCCGCTCTCGTCTCCCACAGCGAATCCATGGTCAGCATCGGTGACATGCTCGTCGACGCGGGGCTCACCCGCGATCAGCTCGAGGAGTGCCGCGGTCAAGCGGCCGCGAGCGGCGACACACTCGACCGCGTCGTCCTGCAACGGAAGTACCTCGACGAGGTCACGCTGCTGCAGGTCTACGCCAAGGCCCTCGGCTACGAGTTCCGCAAGAGCCTCGATGGCACGCGCGTGCCGGGCACGTTCATCGAGAAGGTGCCGGTCCAGTTCGCGCGCAACTACAGCCTCGTCGCGCTCGAGGAGCGCGATGGGGTCGTGCGCGTGGCGACGTGTACGCCGCTCGATCCGCACCCGATGGACGACCTCGCGGCGCTGATGGGCGTCGAGGTCGATGCGGTCCTGGCCCCGAAGGGCGAGATCAACACGCTGATCGCGCGCGCGTACCGCCACAAGGCCGACGGCGTCGACGAGGCGCTCGATGCCGTGTCGGAGGACGGTGACATCGGCCAGATGGCGGCCGAGCTCGACGACGCCGAGGACGTGCTCGACGTCTCGAACAAGGCGCCGATCATCAAGCTCGTCAACACCATCCTGTTCCAGGCCCTGAAGCTGCGCGCCTCCGACGTGCACTTCCAGCCGTTCGCGGACAGGTTGCAGGTGCGCTTCCGGATCGACGGCATCCTCTACGACATGGACTCGATCCCGAAGCGGGTGCAAGAGGCCATCGTCAGCCGCGTGAAGGTCATGGGCAAGATGGACATCGCCGAGCGCCGCTTGCCGCAGGACGGCCGGGCGACGATCCGCCTGGGCGATGGCGAGGTCGACGTGCGTATCAGCTCCGTGCCGACGTCGCAGGGCGAGCGCATCGTCATGCGACTCCTCGACAAGACGGCGAAGCTGTACCGGTTGAACGAGATCGGGTTGTCGCAGAAGAACCTGGACATGATCCGGGACTACCTGAACTACAACCACGGCATCATCCTCGTCACGGGCCCGACGGGTTCGGGCAAGACGACGACGCTGTACGCCGGCATGGCGGAGATCGACACCACGCAGAAGAACGTGCTGACGATCGAGGACCCCGTCGAATACGCCCTCGGCGGGATCAGCCAGGTGCAGGTGAACGTGAAGAAGGGCCTGACCTTCGCATCGGGTCTGCGCTCGTTCCTGCGTCAGGACCCCGACGTGATGATGGTCGGTGAGATCCGTGACCTCGAGACCGCAGAGGTCGCGATCCGCGCTGCGTTGACCGGTCACCTGGTGTTCTCGACGGTGCACACGAACGACGCGGCCAGCACCGTGACCCGTATGGTGGACCAGGGTGTCGAGCCGTACCTCGTGTCGAGCTCGCTCGTCCTGATCATCGCGCAGCGCCTCATCCGGACGATCTGCCCCCACTGCAAGGTCATCAAACCCGTCAACGACGAGTGGCGGGCGAAGATCAAGAAGGTCGGGATGACCCCGGAGGAGCTCGACAACAAGATCGCCTACGGGCTCGGCTGTGACGAGTGCTTCCAGTCGGGTTACTCGGGCCGAACGGCGATCTACGAGTTCCTCCCGGTCGACGAGGTCCTGCGCACGCAGATCATGGAAGGGGCGAGCGCCACGGACATGAAACGCGCCGCCATCCAGCGCGGACTCATCACGCTGCGCCTCGATGGCCAGGACAAGATCCGGGCCCGCGAGACGACCCCCGACGAAGTGCTGCGGGTGACCCAGCTCGACATGGAGTGACCTGAGGCGAGCCCATGCCGGTCTACGAATACAAAGCCTTCGCCCCGGGCGGCGCGATCAAGAGCGGCATCGTCAATGCCGACACCGAGCGCGACGCCCGCTCGAAGCTCCGCAAGGAGAACCTGCTGGTCTCCAAGCTGACGCAGAAGCGCAGCGCCGGCAGCAGCAAAGCGAGCGAACGGAAGGGCGCCTCGATGGGCGCGCTCGCCCGCATGCGGGCCGCCCGGGCCCGCAGCCAGGGTCCCGGCCCGCGCGAGAGCGAGATCGTCGGCGGCATGACGCGCCAGCTCGCGACCCTGCTGGGATCGGGGATCGCGCTGACGGAGTCGCTCTCAGCCCTCGTGGACCAGGCGGAGAAACGCAACGTCGAGACGATGCTGCGCGAGATCCGCGAGGACATCCAACGCGGTTTGAACCTGGCCGAGGCCCTCGAGAAGCACCCCGGCTGGTTCTCCGAGCTCTACGTCAACATGGTCCGCGCCGGCCAAGCGGCGGGCAACCTCGATACGGTGCTCACGCGCCTTGCGGACTACATGCAGAACCAGCGGGCGCTGCGGCGGAAGATCGTCGGCGCTCTGACGTATCCCGTGATGATGATCATCATCGGTGTGCTCGTCGTCGCGATCCTTCTGGCGAAGGTCGTGCCGAACATCACCAAGATGCTCATCGACCAGAACAAAGCGCTCCCGCCGACGACGCAGGTGCTCGTCAACGTCAGCGACTTCGTGCAGAGCTACTGGATCGTGATGCTGCTGGGCGTCGCGGCGCTCTCGTTCGTGATCGAGCGCGTCTACAAGAACAGCGACAAGGGGCGCCTCTTCATGGACCGGCTGCTGCTCGGCACCCCGGTCCTGGGCGACCTGATGCGTAAAGCGTCGGTCGCGCGCTTCACCCGCACCCTGTCGACGTTGCTGCAGAGCGGCGTGCCCGTGATCCAATCGCTCGACATCACCCGCGCGATCGTCGGCAACCGCGTCATCGCCGACGCGACGGGGATGATCAAGGAGCGCGTCGTCGAGGGTACGGACATCGCAACTCCCCTGAAGAAGAGCGGTGCGTTCCCCCCGACCGTGGGTTACATGGTCGCGGTCGGTGAGCAGTCCGGCGAAGTCGAGCAGATGCTCGACCGGATCGCGATCGCCTACGACGAGGAGATCGAGGTCGCCGCCGACCGTTTCACCGCCCTGCTCGAGCCTCTGATGATCGTCGGCCTCGCCTGCGTCGTCGGATACATCGTCTTCGCCATCGTCCAACCGATCCTCGAGATCGGAAAGCTCTGATTCCAGCGGCCCGCCGGGCCCCGCGCTGCAACCCCAAGTCCCATGCAACTCCACCACACCCTGCGGCGCCGCGCGCGCCGCGCTGGTTTCTCGCTCGCCGAGCTCATGGTCGTGATCGTGATCATCGGCCTACTGGCGACCATGGTCGTGCCGAAGCTCTTCTCGTACCTCGGCGACGCCAACCTCACGAAGGTCAAGGCCGACCTGCAGCAGATCGACAGCGCGCTCCTGACCTTCGTGGCGCGCAACAGCGGGCGTTTCCCCGACTCGCTCGAGGACCTCGTGCGACCCGACGAGAAGGGCTTCTCGTACCTCGACCGCCAGACGATCCCGAAGGACCCGTGGGGCAACGAGTACATCTACTTCCCGCCCCGCGGCAGCGAGGTCTCGCCGACGCTCCTCTCCTACGGTAAGGACGGCGCGCAGGGCGGTGAAGGTCAGGACCAGGACATCACCATCCAGATGATCAAGAACCAGGAGATCTGAGTGCAACTCTGCCGTCGACAAGGTCGGGCGGGCTTCACGCTCGCCGAGCTCCTCGTGGTCATCTCGATCATCGGGCTCATGACCTACGTCGTCGCGCAGAGCTTCGACGCCCTGGTACCCTCCGAGCGGCTCAACACGGCTGTCCGCAACATGACCGCGGTCCTGCGCGACGCGCGCTCGGACGCGATCTCGAAGAACCTGCCGCACTACGTCGAGTACGACCTGGCCGAGCGGCGTTACCGGATCCTCTATCCCTACAGCCGCGACGTCGGTGTCTTCCGCGAGGGGGTCGACAACGAAGAGCGGCGCCTGGCGAGCTCTTGGGAGATCCTGCCCGACGGGGTCGAGTTCCACTCGCTCTTCATCGCTGGCGTGCAATACAACGGTACGGAGCCCTATCGGGTGCTCTTCGATCCCCGCGGCTCGGCGACCGAGCACTCCGTGGTGCTGTCCCAGCCGCGCTACGAGGCCTTCTACACGATCGAGGTCTTCGCGCTGTCAGGCCACTTCCGGATGCACGACGGGATCTGGCAGCGCGCCCCCGTAGAGGACGGAGACTTCCGATGAGACCGACCCTGGGTGCCCCCTCCGCGTCCCGCGCAGGCTTTACGCTGGCCGAAGCTGCGGTGACGATCGCGATCGTCGCGCTCGTGTTGACGGTGACCTTGCAGTCGCTCGAAGGGGCGAAGGTCTCCGCGATGCACACGATGTACCAGAAGACGGCCCGGGAGCTCGGGCTGCAGATGCTGGGTGAGATCGAAGCCGGGCGCTATCAGGACGAGCTCGACTCGGGCATGAGCGGCACGTTCGCCGACCAGGACGCCCCGGATTACACCTGGGAGTTCGTCCTCGGGGATGAGACGTTCCCCGATCGGACCGAGTCGGATGTCGATCCGCGCTACCGGCCGTTCGACAACTATCAGGCCCGCGACGACTGGCGCGAACAGAACACCGACGAGGACGAAGAAGAGGACGAACAGCCCTTCGAGAAGGTGAAGCTGCGCGTGCGGTATCCGAAGGTGCGCAGCTTCGAGGACGAGATCGTGCTGGAGCGCTGGGTGCGCTGGGC
>CAYOBN010000019.1:58055-73678 GCA_964402175.1 uncultured Planctomycetaceae bacterium
ACGGGCGGTACGGGAGGCACGCAGAAATGAAGCCTCGGACCCCGCGCGCCGGTTTCACGATCGTCGAGGTGCTCCTCGCGATGCTGATCATGGGTTTGATGTTCACGAGCATCACCCAGCTCATGACCGCCGCCCAGAGCACCCGCGACTCCGTGCACAACATGCAGGAGTCGCAGATGGCGGGCCCGGCGATCCTCGACCTGGTCGAGCAGGACCTGCGCGCCATGATGACGATGGGCCTCCCGCGCTCGAGCTGGCTCCAGGTGCGCGACAAAGTCGTCGGCGGCCTCGATGCGGACCGCATCGACTTCATCACGACGACGGACTCGCTGATCGCGCGGCTCGAGGACCAGGAGTCGCCGAAGCGCTCGGACTACAACGAAGTCGGCTACATGCTGCGGCCCAACCCGCGGAACGACGAGTTCCTGGAGGTGTACCGGCGCGAGGACTTCGGGATCGACGACGAGCCCTTCGAAGGCGGTGAGTACACCTTCCTGACGGACCAGGTGAAGTCGTTCGACATCAAGGTCTACGCCGAAGACGGCCCGGACATCGACCCGCTCGACGGCTGGGAGTCCGGCGATGACGACGAAGATCGCTCGGGTCTGCCGGCAGCCATCGAGCTGCGCATCACGATCGAACTGAAGCCGCGCATCGACCGCGAGTCGCTCGACCTCGCGAGCCTGCGCCGCCGTACGGCCACCTACACGCGCTGGATCCGCCTGGACGAGGGCCTCCGGTTCGCGGCGGGTGAGTTCCCGCGCCTCGGGCTGCCCGCGGGGCCGTCGGCGGGCGATCCGGCGGGCGCAGGCGCAGGTGGGACGGGTGAAGGTGGCGCTGCCGGTACCGGGGCCGGCGGAACCGGGGGCACCGGCGCCGGCGGGACCGGAGCCGGCGGCCGGGGTAGTGCAGGCGCCTCGCAGAACTTCGGCGGTCAAGACACCGGCACCGAGGCGAAGCGCGACGGTTGAGCCTCTGGAGGCCGCCGCGCGCGCTCAACCCAACGGCTTGCCGATCTGCGTGCGACCGCCCATGTACGGCACCAGCGGCGCCGGCACGGTCACGGTGCCATCGGCGTTCTGGTGGTTCTCCAGGATCGCGATCAGCATCCGCGCCGACGCCGCCACGGTGTTGTTCAGCGTGTGGCAGTGCCGCACCTTGCCATCCTCGCCGCGGTAACGCAGCGACAGGCGGCGCGCCTGGTAGTCGTGGAAGCGCGACGCGCTGTGGGTCTCGCCGAAGCCCTCGCGCGACGGCATCCAGGTCTCGATGTCGAACTTCTGCACCTGCCCCTGACCGAGGTCACCGCCACAGACGTTCACGACGCGGTACGGCAGCTCGAGCGATTGCATGAGCTCCTCGGCGTTCCAGAGGATCGCGTGGTGGTGCTCCTTGCTGCGCTCTTCGTCCGCGACGTCGATCACGACCTGCTCGACCTTCTGGAACTGGTGCACACGGTAGAGGCCCTTCGTGTCCTTGCCGTACGTACCGGCTTCGCGCCGATAACACGACGACAGCGCCACGAAGCGCAGCGGCAGCTCCGCGAGCTCCAGGATCTCGTCCTGGTGGAGCGCCGTCACCGGCACCTCGGCCGTCCCGACGAGGCACAGGTCATCGCGCTCGTCCGTCCGGTACGCCTGCTCTTCGCCGCCCGGGAAGTACCCCGTGCCGAACATCGTCTCGCGGCGCACGAGGGTCGGCACCGACAGCGGTACGAACCCCTTGGCGACCATGCGGTCGAAGGCGTAACGCATCACCGCGTGCTCGAGGAGCGACAGGTCCCCGCGCAGCACGTAGTTGCGGCTCCCGGCGAGGCGCGCGCCGCGCTGGACGTCCAGCCAGCCCTGGCCTTCGCCGAGGTCGATGTGCGAGCGCGCGGGGAAGTCGAACGTGCGCGGGGTCCCCACGCGGCGGAGCTCGACGTTGTCGGCATCGGTCAACCCGTCCGGCACCTCCGGCGCGGGCGGCGTCGGGACGAGGAGCATCAGGCGATCGAGCTCCTCCTGGTTCTCGTTCTGCTCCACTTCGAGCGCCTCGAGGCGCCGCTTCAGCTCCGCTTGGCCTGCGATGAGCTGCGCGCGCTCCTCGGCCGAAGCCTTCGGGATGAGCTTGCCGACGTTCTTCTGCTCGTTGCGCAGCGCGTCGATCTCTGGAATGAGCGCGCGGCGGCGCTCGTCGAGGGCCACGATACGGTCGATGTCGACGGAGATGCGCTTCTTCTGCGCCCCCGCTTTCACGACATCGGGGAAGTCACGGATGAACTTGAGGTCGAGCACGTGCGTGGAGGGGTCAGCGCCAGTTGCCGTCGATCTTGCCGAACAGCTTGTTCTTCTTCTCGGTGAGCTGGACCTCGACCTCGGTCTCGTTCGCGCGCTTCGGCAGCACGAGGTCCAAGGGCTTCCACATCGCGGCGTAGCCGCCCTTGCGATCGAAGCCGTCGCGGTCCTGGATGATGGACATCTCTTCGGGCTTCGAGGCCTTCTTCGTGCCCTTCTTGCGGTACGACGCTTCGGGGCGCGGCACACACAGGTAGAAGCGCTCGTAGCGCTCACCGCCCGAGCCCAGGACGGCCACGTTCTTGCCGACGACCGTGACGGACTCGTCCGCCGTCTCGTACGTCGCGGTCAGGTCGTACGGGGCGCCCAGCTTGACCGCGACGGTCTTGCCCTCGGTCACCTCGTAGGTCGGTGCGTCCTCGGTCGGCAGGACGAGCGCCTTCATGAGCTGCCGCTTCGCGCCTTTGGTCACGACGCCCCAATAGAGCTGATAGCGTCCGACGGGGACCTCGACCTCCTTGCCGCCGGCGAGGTCGAAGTACGCGTTCTCGAAGTCGTTCATGCCGCGCACGACGAGGAACGTCGGCGCGACCCCTTTCACGTCGAGCTTGAGCTTGCCGGTCCGCATCGTCAGCGGGGTCGCGGTCAGCTTGGCGCCGTCTTCTTCGACCTGGAGGCGCGTCCAACCCGACGGGAGCTTCACGTACTCGCTCCACGGCTGCGCGCGCTTGGAGTCGCCGATGCGCAGCGAGTCGAGCTCGGGCTGCATGACCCCCTGCGACAGGCCGATGTGACCGTAGGTCTGCGGCGCCGAACCGCAGATCCCGTCCATGTTGTCGTCGTAGATCTGAAGGCGCACGCCCCCGACCTCTGCCAGGGTGCTGGTCGCGGGAAGGATGTACACGCTCCAGTTGTCGTCGCTCGCGAGGTTCGAGAGTTCGACGCCTTGGTATTGGTCGACCTGCGTGCCGGTCTGCACGAAGAAGGCCCACTTGCGCTTCGAAGGTCCCAGCGTGACCTCGAAGACCTCCAGGTTGCCCTTCGTGGGCACTTCGACGTCACCCTTGCCGTCGCCGTCGGAGTCGAGCTCGACACGGTTCGCGCCCGAGCGGTAGAACGCGGGACCGCCGGTGATGCGCGCCGGCAGCTCGGCCTTCGAGCCGACCGCGCCGAAGCGCAGGGCGTCCCAGATCATGAAGTGCTCGTCGAGGAAGTAGTTCGGGCGCGAGAACGCCTCGACCTGCTCGAGGGGCTCGAACGCGGGCGCGACGACGACCGCGGCGCCGTTCGGCGTCGCGACGGCGCCCGCGCCCGCAGCGCCTTCCGCGCCACCCTCCGCGGGCGCGCCGAAGCCGAGGCCCTCCAGGCGCTCGAGGCTCGGCAGCACTTCGCGGTACGGCCGATCCTTCAGGTCGATCGCGTTGCGCGAATCGATGAACTTGCGGTACGCCTGCGCGACGTCCCGCAGGTTCGCCGTCGGTCCCTGGTGGCGCTCGTCGAGGCAGAGCGAGCGGTGGAACCAGGCCATGCCGGCGTAATAACCGTCTTCGATCTGCTCGAACGCCTCGGCGTAGCCCTTGAAGTCGTCGGCGAGCGCCGCGAGCTTGCTCTTCTCCTTCGCGGCTTCGGCCTCGGTGAACGTCGTGACCGCCTTGTCGTAGGACATCCGCAGGCGCTGGCGCTCGCGCTGTGCGGGCGGATTCATGCGCGAGAAGTAGCGCTCCATGTTGCGCACGAAGTCGCCGCCCTTGCTGTCCGCCCACGCCTTCACGAGGGCCTCGAGCCGGATGCTGATCCGCTCGCTCGGCGCAGCCGCCACCGCCTCGCACGTCTCCATGACGAGGTAGATCGTGAACATCTCGTTGCCGTTGACGATGCGCTTGATCTCATCCTTCGAGTTGAGCTCGACGGCTTTGTCGAAGCGCGCGCGGAACTGGTCGAAGGTCTCCTGGGGCGCCGCGACGACCAACGCCGGGGGGGTCAGGAGCGACAACAGCGGGAGAAGAAACGTCATGGCGGGACCTCGGGCTGCGGCGCCGGACGCACCGCGGGCCCGCATCTTAACGTCCCCGCACTCCCCCCGGGATCAGCGGCCCCGCTCGGACTGGCGCTTCAAGAACTCCCGGTCGGCTGCGCTGAGGGACCCGAGCCCCTCGCGCTTGATGCGCGCCAGGAGCTGGTCGAGGCGCACGTCGTCGGAGACCCGCCGCTCCTCCTGCGCGACGGCGCGCTTGCGCTCCAGGACGTCGAGCGGGTCGATCCAGAGCCAACGGCGGCGCGCCGCCAAGTACCCATAGGCCGCCCCCCCGAGGTGCACCAGCAGCGCCACATCGTCCCGCCGGAAGCCCTGCAGCTCGATCACGAGCGAGAAGACATCCAAGCCCACGAGGAGCACCGCCAGCACCCACAACCGCACCGGCACGATGATGAGGTAGACCGTCGAGTTCGGCCGCAGCACCGCCGCAGCGACGATCATCGCCAGGCACGCCCCCGACGCACCGAGCACCGGCCCCCCACCCTGGATGAGCGGAGCGCCGAGGAGGTGCACCAAGGCCGCGACGACCACCGCCGCGAGGTAGTGCACGAGGAACCGCCGCCCACCGATCTCGGCTTCGACGCTGCCTCCGAAGAAGTACAGCGTCAGCATGTTGAAGGCCAGGTGCCCGAGCGACAGCGGATCGTGCAGGAAGCCGTAGGTCAGCACCTGCCACACCGGCACGAGCGGGAACGCCTGGGCCCACACGTCGCGGTAGAGCGTCAGCCACTTCACCGCGCCGAGCCGGTCCGGCCCGGCGAAGCCGAGCAGCACGAAGACGATGAACGCCGCGAAGTTCGCCAGGATCAGCCGCTTGACCATCGGGGTCAGCGGCGGAAACGCGAACGACACCCGCGCCGAGGCGCCATGTCCCGGATCCCACTGGTTCATCGCCGCGCTTCCGTGGTGAGGCCTCGCTCAGGCGGACTGGAACAGCCCCGCCTCGTCCACGCCCGCGGCGCGCGCCGCGGCGACGAGCGTGTTCTTGAGCAGCATCGCGATGGTCATCGGCCCGACCCCGCCCGGCACTGGAGTGATCGCCCGCGCCCGCGGCGCCGCCGCGGCGTAGTCGACGTCCCCGACGAGGGTCCCGTCGGCCAGGCGGTTGATGCCGACATCGAGCACGATGGCCCCCTCGCGCACCCAGTCGCCCTGGACGAGGTTCGGCACCCCCACCGCCGCGATGAGGACGTCCGCGCGGCGGCAGTGCGCGGCGAGGTCGCGGGTGCGGCTGTGGCACAGCGTGACCGTCGCATTGCGCGCCAGCGCCAGCAGCGCCACCGGTTTACCGACGAGCTGGGAGCGGCCGACGACCACGACCTCCTGCCCCGCGAGCGGCAGCCCGTAGCGGTCCATAAGCTCGATGCAGCCCGCGGGAGTGCACGGCACGAGGCCGACGCCGCCCGTGAACAGGGCGCCCGCGCTGGCGTCCGTGAGCCCGTCCACGTCCTTCGCCGGATTGAGCCGCGCCAGCACCCGGGCCGCATCGAGCCCCTTCGGCAGCGGAAGCTGCACCAGGATGCCGTGCACCTCGGGGTCCCGGTTCAGGCGCTCGACGACGGCCTCCAGGTCCGCCTGCGAGGTCTCGGCGGGCAGCCTCTCCGTGCGCACCGCAAAACCGACCTCGTGGGCGGCTTTGTCCTTGTTGCGCACGTACACGTGGCTGGCGGGGTCGTCCCCGACCAGCACCACGGCGAGGCCCGGCCGCGTCCCGCGCGCCGTCAGGTGCGCCGCCGCCGCGGCCACATCGCGGCGCACGGCGGCCGCCGTCGCCTTGCCATCCAGGACGAGGGTGTCGCTCATTCCGCGAGGATAACGATCAGCCCCCCGTCCCTTCGAGCGGAACCGCCTTGTGGACGAGGCGCTCCCGCCCACCGAAGGTCCACCAGGCGAGCGCCGCGAGCGCCACGGCGAGCTCGAAGACGTAGTACGCGTAGAGCTTCTCCACGACCCCGGCGGTGAATCCGTAGCTGTGCAAGCCGACCCCGAGCAGGTTGACGTGCCACCACGAGAAAGCGACGACCGGGCCGAGCAGCACCGCGCCCACGGCCACACCGAAGTCCTTGATGTACCCGCCGAGCCGCGCGTGCACGATCGCGAGCTCGAAGAGGCAGATCATCAGCGCGCCGTTCTCCTTCGGGTCCCAGCCCCAGAAGCGGCCCCACGAGTCGTTCGCCCAGATCCCGCCGAGGATGGTGCCGACGACCGAGAACAGGAGCCCGAAGGCCACGATCCCGTAGACCGCGCGCCCGAGCTGGCGGTACCAACGGCCGTCGGCGCTGCGGAAGCCGATGAAACGTGCGCCGAGCCAGACGTGCGCGAGGAGGCACGCCAGCAGCCCCGCCGAGTACCCGAGGGTGACGGTCGTGACGTGGGTCGCCAGCCAGAAGTTGGTGTCGAGCACGGCCTGGACCGTCGCCATCGTGTCCCCCGCGGAGGCCGCTTCGCGCAGCTCGTAGCGGTTCGCCATGAACATCCCGAGCCCGCCCAGGAACGCGCCGATCGTCGACGCGAGCGGCAAGCGCATCAGCTTGCCGAGCGCGAGCGCCGTGAGCACCCCGGTGCCCGTGATGAAGAGGATCGTGTCGTACAGCGACACGACGGGCGGCCGCTCGCGCAGGATGCAGCGCACCGTGACCCCGACGACGACGATCAGGCCGCCCGCGAGGGTCGTCCACGTCACCGCGCGTCCGAGCCCGCGCGCGCCCGGCGCCATCCACGAGAACGCCGCCAGCACGAACGCCAGCAGGAACACCGCCAGCGCCCGGTAGAAGAAGTTGTAGCGGTAGTAGCTGCGCTCCAGCGCGATCTTGTCGTACTCCCCGCGCGCCTCGGCGAGCCCGACGGCGTTGTCGCGCGCCGCGCCGAGGCCCGCGGCCACCGCGGTCGCGTCCGTGCGCGCGCGCACGACCCCCGCGAGCGCCTCGAGCACCCCGAGCTGCCGCTCGCGCGCCTCGCGCCCTTCCGCGTAACCCAGGAACACGTCGCCGGGTGCGTCCCACTCCTCGCGCGAGCTGCGCGGGACCTCGGGCGCCAGGAAGTGCAGCGTGCTCGCCGCGCTCTCCGCGATGCGCTCGAGGCCCTGGGCCATCGCCGCTTCGAAGACGCGCGCGCCCTCTCTCTGGGCCTCATCGCCCGCTTCGAGCGCCTTCATGGCCCCCATCAAGGCCTCACGGCGCTCGACGAAGGCCGTCGCCGAGAAGCGGCCGCCCGAGGCATGGGTCCCGAGCGCTTCGATCAGCGCGGCCGGCACATCGTTCGGGAGGGGCAGACGCGCGAAGTCGAAGGTCGCAGCGAGGTCCTCGAACTCCGTCATCCGCTGGTGCAGGTCGAGGCTCTGCCGGTCGACGGGTGAGCGCTGCCGCTCTGGTTTTGCATGCGCCGCCCGCGCCGCAGCCAGGATCTTCGTCCGCGCGGGCGCGAGCTGGTCGTAGCTGTACCAATCGCGCCGCTTGCGGTCGGGGAACGACAGCCCGACCCCCTCCAGCACCGCCGCCTCTTCGACGAGGAACACCTCGTACTTCGCCGCCTGCTCGGGGAAGAGCAGCACATCGAGCAGCCAGGCCGTGGGGTCGAGCGTCTCCCCCGCCGTCGGCAGCTCCGACGCCTCGGGCACGACGTGTTTGCGCTTGCCCTTGATCTTCAGCAGCGCAAACGACGCCACCGTCGACAGCGGCTTGATTCGGCCGAGGTGCTGCACCGGCAGCTCACCCGCCGCTGCGAGCATCTCGGATGAATAGGCATACGGCCGCGGAGTCTCGACCGAGACCTTGTGCTCGGGCCGCTTCGCGCAGCCCGAGACGATTGCGAGGGCGCAGAGGAGCGCCGTTTGGAGCCAGCGTTGTGTCATGCCGTCACCTCACGTTCCCGGCGGCGTCGTTCGCTGCCGAGGTAGCTGAACAGGCGCTGCCCGAAGGCCCACAGGAGCCCCACGCCGATGATGTAACACGCGTACTTGGGCCATTGATCGGAGGGGTTCCGCACGATCTGCAGGATCGTCGCCTCCACGCCGTCCGGGTCCGTCGTCCACTGCGCCTGGTACGCGACGTAGCCGTCTTCGCGCAGCGGCCGGTTCATCTCGATGTGCACCACACGATCGGGCTCCCCGGGCTTCACACGCGTGACGTCGCTCTCGAAGGCGCGCGCCATGCCCATGCCCGGGTGTGTCTCCTGGCGGAAGCGCTCCAGGCGCAGCTCGAACGGCAGGTCGTAGAGCTCGCGGCGCAGCGTCATCGCCCACGTGCGACCGCCCAGCTCGAACGTCCACGGCACCCGCTCCATGCCCCACAGGAGGCCCGTGAGGCGCGTGCCATCCTTCGTCAGGACCGTCGCATACACGGCGGGGATCTGCGCTTCGTCGACCTTCTGCGCGACGACGAACTGCGCCGTCCAGTTGTCGACCACCGGGTGCTCGGGTTTCCCGATGCCCGCGGCGGGGACGATGCGCGCGTTGGAGACGAAGTGCTCGAGGACCACCTCGAAGGGCAGGACCTCGCTGGTGAACGTGCGCCGCTGGTCGCCGGTCAGGACGCGCACGTCATCGGGATCGATCCGATGTTCGGTGATCGGCTGCAGCACCTGTCCGCCGTTCTTCACCTGCTCAGTCGCGTCCCAGACGACGACCTCGTAGCGGCTGCTGCTCTCGAACACACCGCGCTGCTCACCGGGCCGCAGCTTCATGAGCCCGTCCTCGGAGCTCACCTGTTTCACCGCGCCCGCGATCATCAGGAGCGCCATGCCGAAGTGCGCGACGATGACCCCCGCGTTGCGCAGGTTCCAGCGAATCCGCAGCATCCCGCCGACCAGGAGGTTCAGCGCGAACAGGATCATCACCTTCATGCCGCCCGGCAGGAGGAGCGGCACGGGGCCCACGTGGTGGACGACGAACCAGGACTCGAAGTAGCGCTTCTGCACCTCGTACAGGCCGTGGTCGACCTGCTCGAGCGTCCCGAACCACGTCAGGAGGAACAGGATGAGCAGCAGCGTCACTGCGAGCCCGAACGACCCGAGGAAGCGCACGAGAGCGTGGAGAACCAGCATCAGGGCACCTCAGAGTCGATCGCGCAGGGAGCCGACGAAGGCTTGGAAATCCGCCCGCGCGGCGCGCACCTCCGCAGCCGGACCGACGAGCTTCACCGTGACGAGGCGCGCGGGCTGCTCCAAGAGCGCGCCGAGCAGTCCCATGTCACCGCGCTGGACCCCGTCCATGCCGGTGAACGGCCCCTCCGCCGCGACGAGGTAGGCCTCGCCGCCGAGGCACGGCACCCGCTCGAGGCCCGCGAGCCCATCGACGCCGAGGGACGGACGGCCGAACTGCTTCAGCCAGCGGTCGATGTTGGCCAAGAGCCCGCCGCCGCCGCCCCCGAGCACCGAGATGTAGAGCTCGCTCTCACCCTTGACCAAGGTCACATCGCGGAACTGCCGCGCGCCAGGCTGCACGGTCCAGCCCGCGGGGACCTGCCACGTCAGGCTGCTGCCGGAGCCCGCGCTGCCCTGCGCTGTGGCTCCCGCCGCGCTGGCGCCGCCCCCGTGGGCTGCGGGTCCCGCGTCGAAGCCGATCGAGGCGACAAACGCCTTGAACTTCGCTTCGTTCGCCGTGACGACATCGGTCGGGCCGACGAACTTCACGAACAGCGCGCCGGGCATGTTCGGGCGCGTCAAGAGCACCCCGAGCATCCGCGCTTCGGGGATGCGCTGGCCGCTCATCCCCGTGAAGCTGCCCACGAGGTCCGTCAGCAGCGCGCTCTGCCCGATGAGCTCGGTGCGCGGCAGGTTCACCAGGTCTTCGAGCCCGATCGGCGCGAGGCCCATCTCGGCCCGCCAGCGGTTGACGTTCGGCAGGTCTCCGCCGCCGTCGCCCTGCAAGAACGTCAGGTAACACTCCGCGTTCGGCGCGCTCGCGACGCGGGTGTTGATGTGCCGGAAGGTCGTGTTCGGCAGACGCTCCCAGCCCTCCGGGACCTCACACGTGAAGCCCGGCGCCGAGGCTGTCGGCGGCGCCACCTGCGCGCGCTGCGCCTCCGCGGAGCTCGGCCGCCACATGTAGCGCTGCGCAGGGGTCACCCCCGCGATCACGGGCGGATCCGATTCGCGCGCGGTGCGCGTGCCCTCGAGGCTCCCGGGGCCGCTGTCACCACAGCCCAGAAGTCCGATCACTGTGAGTCCTGCCATGGCAGCGGCCAAGCCACTGCGGCGCTCCGTGCGCTCTGTGTGCGTCGTCTGCATGTCCCTTCCTCGCTCGAGCGCCGCTGGCCCCTCCCGCCGCGCTCGCCTCTTCCGTTGTGCTCGCTCGACCTCTGCCCGCGGATCACCAGCTCCGCTGGAGGACGTAATCGCCGAGCGCTTCGAGCGCCGAGCGCTCGGGCCCCGGCGCGAGCCGCGCGAGCCGCGAGCGCGCCGACGCGACGAGCGACTCGGCGCGCGCGCGCGCCGCTTGAATGCCTGGGCCGAGGTCGCACACGCTGCGCAGCCGCGCGAGGCGACCGCCTGGCTCCTGATCGAGCCCGGGCAGCGTGTACGCATCACGGATCGCGGCGCGTGTCGCCGCGTCTGCGACGCCGTAGACGTGCAGCACCGGCCACGTGACCTTGCCGTCCGCGACGTCGGTGCCGACGCCCTTACCGACCTCGGCTTCGTCGCCGACCAGGTCGAGCACGTCGTCGACGAGCTGGAACGCCAGCCCGAGCTCGCGCCCGTACGCGCGCAGCGCGGCGCCGTGTCCGTCGTCCTCCGACGGGGCGCCATGGCTCGCGCCGAGCTCACACGCGGCCCCGTAGAGCGCGCCCGTCTTGGCGGTCGCGATGCGCTCCGCGCGCGCGAGCGCCATCTCGAAGTCGAAGCGCCCCGCGGCCTGCTCGATCTCACCCGCGCAGATCTCCTGCGTCGTCACCGCGAGCAAGCGACTGGCGAGCCGCGACTCGAGCGTGGTCGAGAGGTGGAACGCGCGCGCGTAGAGGAAGTCGCCCAAGAGCACCGCGACCTGGTTGTCCCAGCGCCGGTTGACGCTCGCGACGCGGCGCCGTTTCTCGGCGCCGTCCAGGACGTCGTCGTGCACGAGCGTCGCCAGGTGGATCAGCTCGACGATCGCCGCGACGCTCGGCAGCTCCGCCGAGGGGTTCGCCGCGGCGCGGCCCGCCAGCAGTACGAGCGCGCCGCGCAGTTGTTTGCCGCGGAAGCGCCCGATGTGGTCGATCATGTCCGACACCGCGGGCACGTCCGAGGCGAGCGCCTGGACCAAGACGCCGCGCATCGCCTCGAGCCCCGGCTCGATCGCGGCCACGAGCTCCGCCAACCGTGTGTCGCGTCCCATCACGTCCCTTCGTCGCCGAGCGCCGCGGCGAGCTCCCCGGGGGTATTCACGTTGTCGAGGGCCCGCGCCAGCGTACGGGGCACTTCGAAGGCGACGCGGCTGAGATGCACATAAGCCTCGGTCGGGCGCCGCACACCCTGCTCGAAGGCGCGCCGCAGGGGCTCCGCCGCGGTCGCAGCGAGGGCGACGACGAGGGGCTCGTCACGGCCGTCGCGGCGCCAGTGGGCGACTTCGATGCCGCCTCGACAGGCATCGCGCAGCGGCGCCGCGAGGCGTGTCTCGAAGCGCACGAGGTCGCACGGCGCACAGAGCGCGCCCGCATACCCGCCCGCGCGCGCGCCTTCGGCCGCAGCGACGAGGGCCGCCAAGGGCCCGAGCCGCGGCGCCTCCGCGCCGGCCGCGACGGCGTCGGGGAGCTCGCTGAAGCGCGGATCGCCGAAGCGCGGCACGGGGCCCGACGCGAGCACCACGGCGGCGCACAGCG
Organism: uncultured Planctomycetaceae bacterium; assembly: GCA_964402175.1. Classification (GTDB taxonomy): domain Bacteria; phylum Planctomycetota; class UBA1135; order UBA1135; genus JAWKUK01. The sequence continues at coordinate 70,160 of CAYOBN010000019.1, forward strand.
GGAACAGGGCCCCCGCCACGCGCGCATACAGCGGCATACCGTCGACCTCGATCCGCGCTTTGTCGCGCTGCATACGGCTCGAGGCGCCGCCGCACAGGACGACACCGAGCCAGCGCCCCCGACCGGGATCAGGTGTCTCCACCACCCCCGCCCTCGATCTTCTTGGGCTTGTCCTCGTCGTCTTTGCCGGCGTCGAGACCCCGCTTGAACTGGTTGATGCTCGACCCCATCGCGTGGGCCAGCTCCGGCAGCTTGCGTGCGCCGAAGAGGACGAGCACGACGATCGCGATCGGCCACAGCTCGTTGAGGCCGATCATCGCGAGGGTCAAAGCGCAGGACTCGATCATGGGAGCGGGGCGCCCTCTGGGCCCCCAGGCCGCGCGGGTCGCTGCCCGGGCGGCCCGGCAAGGGCGTCCACCGGCTCCCTATCCTAGGGCATCCCTCGGACCGTACGAGGTGCCGTCGGCCGAATCGCTCGGCGGGCACCCGTCCGAGCGCGGCGCCGGGCCGCATGGAGCGCGGCCCGCGGTCGCCCGCGGGCCGAAGGGGCGGCCGTCGGCGCCCCCGAACCGGCGTCCCCGCGCTCAGGCCGTGCGGTCGAAGCTGACCTTGCGCAGGCTGGCGCCGAGCGAGTCGACCCCCTGCTTGGCGCTGTAGAGCGACGCGTCCTGGCGGGCGCTGCCCGGGAGCAGGTCGCCGACGCGCTGCTGCAGGCGGCCGAGCGAGGCCGACACGAGGCCGTAGAACGTGCTGCGGTCGAAGTTCCCGCCCTCGAAGAAGGCGGTCTCGATGCGGCTGGCTTCGGCGGAGAAGGCCTCCTGCGCGGCGCGCACGCCGGCGGCTTCGAGGCGGCTCGTCTGCTGGCCCGCGAGGCCTGCGAGGCGCTGCCCGATCCCGCCCACGATGTTCTGGAAGCGCCCCTGCGAGATCGCGCCCTGGGCCGCGGCCGACTGGCCGGTACCGGAGGGTGCTGCGGCGGCGGCGGCGGCGGCAGCCTGCTGCGCCCCGGCATCGGCCCCAGCGCTGTCGCGCCCGGCGGGCGCGAGGTCGGCGGCGACCGTCTGGAGCGAGCCACGCACCGCGTCGGCCAGGCCGCTGCCGCTCAGGCTGCCGTCCTGGATGCCGGCGCGGATCCGGCCGAGGCTCTGTTCGAAGCGGCGCAGGCCCTCACCGGCACCGGCGCGCTCTTCGGGCGCGAGGCCCGCGAGGGCTTCGCCGAGGCGCTGCTGGATGCCGGCCCCCCACGCGTCGAGGCGGGCCGTGACGGCGTCGGGAGACGCGGGCGGCGGACCGTCCGCGGCCGCGCTCGGGCCGCTGACCGCAGCGGCGCCGCGCACGGGTGCCGCGGCGCTCGCTCCCGCGACCGCAGCGCCGGCTGCGGCGCTGGCCGCGGGGGCTGCCTGCCGGGTCGCTTGGGGGTTCGCCTGGGGGAGGTTCGGCTGGATCTGCATGCACCGGTTGTCGGCCGCGCCCCCGCGCCACAGAAGGGCGCTCCGTACCAACTGGTGAACTTTCCTAACCCTGGCCCGGGCGGGCACTTACGCGGTCCCAGTGCGGGACCGTGTGCCCCTTTCCGGGCCACCCGGAAAAACCTTCCGGCGTCAGCGGCGCTGGCCGCTGCCCGAGAGCACCTCGATGCGCATGATGTCGAGCACCTTCGGCAGCGCCGGCGAGGTCGCCGTGGCCGCCATCGCGGGGTTCACGGTCGTGGCGCTCACGCCCAGCTCGAAGCCCTCGAACGTCGCGAGGTCGTAGCGCCCGCTCGTGCAGCGCACCTCGGCGACCGTCTCGCCGGTGAACTCGAGGTACCAGCGGCGCTCGCCCGCGAGGACCCGCGAGTAGAGGAAGCCGCGGCCCTGGAAGCGCCCCATCAGGGTCGAGCGCGAGAGCTCCGCACGCTCGCGCTCCGCCACGATCTCGGCCAGCTCGGCGCGGCGGCGCTCGTCCTCCGCCTGGATGGTCTCGCGGAGCTGCGCGACCTTCTGGCGGGCCTCGGCATTGCTGAGGCGCTCGGTCGAGCGCAGGTACGTGCCGGTGCCCTCGGGCGCGAGGCTCTGGACGGCGCGGTAGAGCTCGACGACCTGACCCCATTCGGCCGCCGTCGCCTCGGGGCGCGCGAGCAGGGCGTCGAAGGCCAGGTCCGCCTCGGTCACGCCGCGGATCGCCTCCTGCGGGACGACGGGGATCGGGGGCAGCGCCTCGACGCGCTCGGCGGCCTCGCGCTCGCGCTCGCGGTTGCGCTGCGTCTCGACCTGTTTCGGGGTCGGCACACGGCGCGCCGCAGCGGCCCAGGCGGACTGCACGGCGGCTGCGCCCGCGGCGTCACCGGCGGGGACGAGCTCGACGTCCGCGACGTCGATCCAGACGCGGGTGGCCTCGGGGGACCAGACCTTCACCCAGTCCTGGGCCAGGGGCTTCGACGGGTCGTTGCGCTGGATCAAGAGCACCCGGTCGCCGTTGCCGAGCTTCGTGCGCAGCGCCATCGAGCGCGGCGTCGACTCGGGGAACGGGCGCATGTTGACGCCGGAGGCATCGACGCGCAGCACGCCGTCGGCCGTCGTCGGCTGCAAGAGCTCGCCGTAGACCCAGACGGGGACGCCGCCCGCGACCTCGACCTCGTGGAAGCGCGGGGTGCCCTCGCTGGTCCCGAAGACCCGCAGGGGGTGCCCGGCATCGAGCCGCACGAGCTCGCTGCCCGCTGCGTCGGCGAAGTTCCGGACGGCGGCCTGGGCCTTCGCGCGCGCGAACTGGCCCTCGGCGTTGACGGACTGGGCCACGGACGTGGCGCCGAGCGCCAGGAGCGTCGCGCCCCACAGGAGCGCGCGGACGGACGGAGTGCGGTGCATACCTCTTCCCCTCGAAAGCGGTGGTGGACGGTGGCGCGCGGAAGCCCCCTTCCGCGCGTGCTGCCCGGAGCCTAGGAAACCGGGCCCCTGGAGTTCCAGTGCGAAACGCGCCCGGGGCCTCGAATGGGAACGGATGGGCTGCGTAGGTGGCGCGCCCGGCCCTGACCCGCTACCGTCTCCCCTCCCGATGCGCCAGTTCCTCCGCGCCAAGATCCACAAGGCCACCGTCACCGAGGCCAACCTCGACTACGTGGGCTCGATCACCATCGACTCGGCCCTGATGGCGCGGGTCGACCTCGCCGAGTACGAGAAGGTCCTCGTCGTCGACAACACCAACGGCGCGCGCCTCGAGACCTACGCCATCCCGGGCCCCCCGGGCAGCGGCGTGATCTGCATGAACGGCGCCGCCGCCCACCACGTCCACGCGGGCGACGAGGTCATCATCATGGCCTTCGAATACGGCGACCGCGCCCCGGAGCCCAAGCAGATCCTGGTGGACACAGAGAACCGCTACGTGCGCGACATCGCCCCCGAAGAGCGCGGCGTCGTGTCCGCCGACGCGGGCTGCTGAGCGCAGAGAATTGCCGCCCCGCGCAACCCCGTCGCGGGGCCGTGGATTCGAACGGTACCAGGTACGACTTGGCGGCGAGGGCGCGCGCGCAGCGCGCGCTCG
>CAYOBN010000020.1:0-15070 GCA_964402175.1 uncultured Planctomycetaceae bacterium
CCGCGGTTGTGGTACTCGACCGTTACCATGTCCGCGTGTGCGGGGGTGCGCCCGCTGGGGCACGCGACCCGAGGCCCGCCGCGCGCCGCACCGCAAACTCGTACCTGGTACCGTTCGATTCCTACAACCGGGTTAGAGCTTCACGTACTCGAACTCGATCGGCTGGCTGTTGATGCCGCGCAGCGGGGGGGAGATCCAGTCGGCGAACTTGCCGGGCTCCGTCACGGGGCGCATGAGGCTCTTCACGAAGGCCGCCTCTTCCTGGGTCGGCAGGAACTCCGTGCGGCGGCGCTCGTACTCCGAGCGGTCCATCGGCTCGCCGGTCACCGGGTGGAAGCAGCCGCCCGCGTACTCACCGACCGTGCGGTTGAAGCGCTTGTGGGGGTAGGTGAAGCGGAAGGGGTTGTTCGCGCGCTCGCACTCGCGGTTCCAGTACGCGACGCCCTTCTCGTTCTCCGCGATGTACTCCTCGCGCAGCACCTCGTTCATCGCGTTGCGCAGCGGGACCTCTTCCTTGACGAGGCGACCGTCGACGTAACGCTCGAGGACGAAGGCCTGGCCGAGCGCGGTGTGCTCCTCGTACTTCTCCTCGTACGCACGGCCCTTGAGGCCCGCGCCGAAGAAGTTGGCGGAGTTGCTCGAGACCTCGGAGCCGAACAGGTCGAGCGAGCTCGAGGCCCAGAAGTTGACGTACTTCTGGATGATCTCTAGCGGGATCGCGCCGTGCTCCTTCGGGTCGGCGTCGGGGTACTGGCTCATCACCTCGCACGTGCGCTTGATGACGCGTGCGACGCCCGTCTGGCCCACGAACATGTGGTGCGCCTCTTCGGTCAGCATGAAGCGCGTCGTGCGCGCCAGCGGCTCGAAGCCGGACTCGGCGAGCGAGAGGAGCTGGTACTTGCCGTCACGGTCCGTGAACATCGTGAAGCAGAAGAAGCTCAGCCAGTCGTGGCACGGCTCGTTGAACGTCGTCAGGATCCGCGGGTGGTCCGCGTTGCCCGAGCGGCGCTGCAGGAGCTCGTCGGCCTCTTCGCGGCCGTCCTTGCCGAAGTAGCTGTGCAAGAGGTAGACCATCGCCCAGAGGTGGCGGCCCTCTTCGACGTTCACCTGGAAGAGGTTGCGCAGGTCGTACAGCGACGGCGCGGTCAGGCCGAGGAGGCGCTGCTGCTCGACGGAGGCCGGCTCGGTGTCGCCCTGCGTCACGATCAGGCGGCGCAGCCAGTTGCGGTACTCACCGGGCACCTCCTGCCACACCGGCTTGCCGAGGTGGTCGCCGAAGCCGATCTTGCCGCCCGGCTCGGTGGGGGTGAGGAAGATGCCCCAGCGGTAGTCCGGCATCTTCACGTAGTCGAAGTGCGCCCAGCCATCGCGGTCGACGGAGACCGCCGTGCGCAGGTAGACGTCGTTCTCGTTGAAGTCGGTGGGGCCCGTGCTGCGCCACCAATCGATGTAGTCCGGCTGCCACTGCTCGAGCGCGCGCTGGAGGCGCTTGTCCGAGCGAAGGTCGACGTTGTTCGGGATCTTCTGGCTGTAGTCGATGCCTGCCATGGTGTGACTCCGCGAGGGTGAGGTGTGCTGCTGCTGCTGCTGCTGCTGGTCTTATGTTCGCTCGATCGCGAACTCGGGACGCGTCGGGGTGCCGTAACAGACGAGCGCGCCCTTTTCGCCGGCGGCGTTCGGACGCTGGAAGATCCAGTTCTGCCACGCGCTGAGACGGCCGAAGATCTTCGTCTCCATCGTCTCAGGGCCCGCAAAACGCAGGTTGGCTTCCATGCCGGTCAGCGCGTCGGGCGAGAAGCTCGCGCGCTCTTCGATCGCGAGGCGCAGCTCGTCGTCCCAGTCGATTTCGTCCGGCGCAAACGTCGCGAGGCCGAGCTCGTCCGCCTCTGCCGCCGGAATGCGGCGCATTTGCGCGAGGATCTCGTGCACGCGGTCGGGCTCGCCGAGGAAGCGTGTCTCGAGGCGCGAGATGCCGTTCGGCATCGGGTACATGCCCGCGTTCGCCGCGGTCACGCCGATCGAGATGTCGTGCCCCGAATCGTTGAGCAAGTACGTCCGGTCGGCCGACAACGCGAGCTCGAGGAGCGAACCCGTGAACGCGGTGCCGTCGTCGATCACGGCGTAGAAGCTCTTCGACGAGAGGTCGAACTTCTTCAGCACGCGCTTCACGTAGTGCCGGACCTCGTTGATGAACCAGTGGTCGTTGCCGGCCACCAGCTTGTCCGTCGCCTCCACGCTGTCCATGCTGCCCGTCGCGCGCAGCAACACGAGCGCGAGGTCGCGCAGGTCGAAGCGCAGGTGCAAGAGCGCGTCTTCGAGCTCGCGGAACGCTTGGAAGAACCACCACGCAGCGCCCTCGGCAGCCGCGGCTTCGGTGGTCTTCGGGCACGACTCCGGCGCGTTGACCGTGAGGCGCGCCACGCGCTCCTCGTCGTTCCACGTGAGCTCGACGTAGCGGTAACGCAGCCCGTCGTCCGTGCGCTCGTACGCGACCGGCGGCAGCGCCACACCTTGGGTGCCCGCCGCGCGGGCCGGCAGCGTGTCCGCGAGCGCGCGCGCCTCGTGCGCGACCGTCTCGTCCCACTTCGACAGCGGCACGATGCGATCGACGAGGTTCCACTCGACCGCCCGCTTGCCCTTGATGCCCTCCGCGATCGTGCTGAACACGTCGCAGCGGTCGCGGCGGATCTTGCGTTTGTCGGTGATGCGCGTCAGGCCGCCCGTGCCGGGCAACACCCCGAGCAGCGGGACCTCGGGGAACGACACCGCGCTGTTGCGGTCGTCGACGAGCACGATGCGATCCGCGGCGAGCGCGAGCTCGTAGCCGCCGCCCGAGGCCGTGCCGTTGAGCGCCGCGAGGAAGCGCTTGTTCGAGTTCTCCGAGGCGTCTTCGATGCCGAGGCGCGTCTCGTTGGTGTACTTGCAGAAGTTCACCTTGAAGGCGTGCGCGCTCGAGCGCAGCATCATGATGTTCGCGCCCGCGCAGAAGACGCGGTCCAGGGCGCCCGTCAGCACCACCGCGCGCACCGCCGGGTGCTCGAAGCGCAGGCGCTGCAGCGCATCGGCGAGCTCGATGTCGACCCCGAGGTCGTAGCTGTTCAGCTTCAGCTCGTAACCCGGGCGCATGCCCCCCGCGGGGTCCACGTTCATCCGCAGCGTCGCGATGTCCCCGTCGACGGCGAGCTGCCAGTGGCGGTAGCGCTCCGGATGGGTCTGGAAGTTCGTCAGCACGCCGGTCGGCGCGGGGGCGGTCGTGGCCATGGGCTGGGCAGTTGGGGGTGAGAAGAATACTGCTCGCTCTGAGCGGACAGGGGTAGTATAATGCTCAGCGTATGGCGCGGCAAGCGGGAATCGACGGGAACGGGTCCCAGGACCTCGGGCAGACGGGGGCGGGTCCCGGAATGGGGCTCCTGCGGGAGCTCGGCCAGCGCCTGCGGCGCGCGCGGGAGGCCGCCGGGCTGAGCGTCGCCGAGCTCGCGCGCCGCGCGGGGGTCTCGCGCCGCCACGTCACCGAGGCCGAAGCCGGGCGCGCGAACCTGACCATCCTGACCCTGGCCGAGCTGGCCGTGCCGCTCGGGGTCGGCCTCGGGCACCTCTGCGACCTGCCGCTCGCCGCCCAGGGCGAGCGGGTGGCCCTCGTCGGCCTGCGCGGCGCGGGCAAGACGACGGTCGGGCGCGCCCTCGCGCGCGCCCTCGACGCGCGCTTCGTCGAGCTCGACGAGCGCATCGAGGCCCGCGCGGGCCTCTCGCTGGCCGAGATCTTCGACCTGCACGGCGTCGAGGCCTACCGGCGCTACGAGCGCGAGGCGCTCGAGGAGGTGCTCGGCGAGGGCCAGCGCCTCGTGATCGCCACCGGCGGCTCGATCGTCACGAGCGAAGAGACGTGGGCGCGCCTGCGCGCCGTCTGCCGCACGGTCTGGCTGCGCGCCGCGCCCGAGGAGCACCTCGCGCGGGTCCTGCAGCAGGGCGACCGGCGGCCGATGGCGGGCCGGCCCCGGGCCCTCGAGGAGCTGCGCGAGATCTTGACGCGCCGCGAGCCGCGCTACGCGCTCGCGGACCTGACGCTGGACACCGCCGACGCGGGGCACGCCGAAGGCGTCGCCCAGCGGATCGCGGGGTGGCTCGCGCGCGGCTGAGAGGCGCCGCCCGCCGCGGGCGCTCAGCGCAACGCCGCCGCGAGCCGCTCGACGCTGGCGGCCAACCGAGCCAGGGGCGGCGCGCCGCTCGGGTCGCTGCGCAGCCACGCATCGAAGTGCACGGAGCGCACCCCGAGGACCTTCTCCAGGCGCTCCGCGAGCGCCGGCGGGGGCGGCGCGGGCCAGAGGAGCACCTTCGCCGAGGTCGCGGCGGTCGCCTCGAGCGTGCGCAGCGCCCCGTCGTTCGCGCCGCCGTCCGGGGCCCAGGGATCGAGGGACAGGTTCGTGACCTCCGCCCCGAGCGCCCGCGCGAGGTAGCCGTAACAGGGCCACGCCGCGTAGAGGCGCTGCCCCTTGATGCGCGGGGCGAGCTGCGCCAGGGCCGCCCGGTAGCGCGCGACGCCCTCGCGCACGGCCGGCCGGCGCAGCTCGAGCGCGGTGCGGGCCCCGGGGAAGCGCTCCGCCGCCAGCTCCGTCACCCGGGCGAGCTGTTGGGCCAGGAGGTCGGGGTCGAGCCAGACGTGGGGGTCCCGGCCCGTGTGGCTGTGCTCTTCGCCTGCGCCGTGGGTGTGGCGCACGACGGGCAGCTCGAGGGTCTGCCCGTCGAGCTCCCTGGCGTGCGCCTCGCCGACGCGGCTCGGGGGGAGGCTGGCGCGCTCGGCCCAGGCCTCCAGGCCGGCGCCCGAGAAGAGCGCCAGCCGCGCCGCGCGCAGCGCCTGGACCACCGCGCGGTCCGGGGCCCAGTGGGCCGGGTCGACGTTCTCCGGGACGGGCTGGGTCCAGGGCACGTGCTCCCCGAGGGCCTCCGCCGCCAGGGCCGCCGCCGGAGCCGACGCGCAGGCGACGACGGCGCGCAGCGGGGCGCGTTCGGGCGCGCCGGAGCCCTGCCCGCAGGCCGCGGCTGCGGCCAGTGCCACCGCAATCACGGTGCACCGGAGGAGCGCCCGGGGGAACTTCGGTGCCGCAGGCGGCGCCAGGGCGCCCCCCGCATGCCTCCGGGACGCGGGCCGCTCGAGGAGGCGAACGAGGGTGGGGCCAGGGTGCATGGCAGATCGGGAAGCCCAGAGCGAGAGGAGGCGGGTCGAGCGGCGCTGCGGCGCGCCGGCGGGAGGATACCACCCGCCCCGCCGGCATCGCGTAGATTGGACCGCGACCGTCCGCACCGCCCCCCGGGGCCCCACCGCCGCGCCGATGATCACCCCTAGCCGCACCTCCGCCTGCGCCGTGCTGGGCCAGCTCGCGCTCGCCCTCTGCCTCGCCGTGACCTCCTGGGGCCGCCCGCAGGCCAGCGCCGCCGACACAGCGACCGGGGAGTCCGTCGTCGCCGGGCCGAAGGCCTACGATGCCTTCCACCCCGACCGCGGGACGCCCGCGACGCCTCTCTACGGGGGCCGCCTGATCGTGCACGCGCCCGCGCAGCCGAAGCACATCAACTACGTCACGGAGAACTCCGGCGAGACCCGCCGGATGATCTACGTCGTGCACGACAACCTGCTGGAGCAGGACTGGGAGTACCACGACTTCCGCCCGAAGGCCGCCGAGTCGATCGTCGTCGAGGACCTCGTCGTCCTGACCGAAGAGGCCGGCGCCCGGATCCCGGGGGCCATCGACGCGCGCGTCGTGCGGCGCGACGGCAAACCGGGGCTGCGCGCGGTCAAAGCCGTCTACGGCGAGGTCGCGCCCGCTGCGGACGGCGAGGGCGAAGGGGGCTTCGTCGTGACCCCGCGCTCGCCGCTGTCCGACGTCGCCGAGCCGCTGACGCTCGCCGCGGCCGACGTCGACGTGATCGAGCGGGGCACCGTCTTCACGTTCACGCTGCGCGAGGGGGTGCGCTGGCACCCGTCCCAGGTCTACGCCGGGGACGCCGCCGCGCTCGCGCGCATCGGGACCCAGACCCTCGACACCCGCGATGTGCACTTCTCGTGGGCGCTCTATCAGAACCCCGCCGTCGACTGCGGCGAGCGGCGCTTCATGTTCGAGAAGATGACCGACTGCCGCGTGCTCGACGAGCGGCGCGTGCGCTTCATCTACCAGGAGCAATACGCGTTCGCGCTCGGTCAGGTCGGAGTCTCGCTGCTCATCCTGCCGTCGCACCTCTACGACCTCTCGGACGAGGACAACCCGGCGTACGACCCGCAGGCGTCGCAGCTCAAACAAGCGGAGCACATCAACCAGAACCCGCACAACCAGCTCTGGGTCGGGATCGGGCCGTACCGCATCACGGAGTGGAACAGCCAGTACATCGAAGCGCAGCGCTTCACCGATGAACAAGGCGCGCCGCTCTATTACAACCACGCGGACGCGGGCTACGCGGACGTGATCCGTTGGCGGCACATCGCCGATGACGAGGTCGCGATGACCGCGCTCGAGAACGGCGAGGTCGATTTCTTCGATCGCGTGAAGACGAGCGACTACTTCGGCGAACGCACCGCGCGCGACTCCTTCACACGGCGCTTCTACAAGGGCTACCGCTACCTCGGCATCTACGGCTACGTGGGGTGGAACTCGTACCGGCCGCAGCTCGCGGAGCGCGACGTGCGCATCGCGCTCGCCCACGCGTTCGACCACGAGGCGTACCGCATGAGCAACTACATGGGGCTCGCGCGGCAGACCACCGGGCCCGTCCCCTACGGAACCGACGGGTATCCGATGGACCTGAAGCCGTTCCCGTACAACCCGGCGCGCGCCGTCGAGCTCCTGGAGGAGGCTGGCTGGTACGACCGCGATGGGGACGACATCGTCGACAAAGACGGCGTGAAGCTCTCGATCGAGGTGCTCTATCCCGCCGGGAACCAGGCTTCGGCGCTGTACTGCACGAAGCTGCAGGAGGCGCTGCGCGCCATCGGGGTCGAGCTGCGCATCGCGCAGCTCGAGTGGGCCACCCTGCGCGAGCGTGTGCTGTCGCGCGACTTCGACGCGTGCAGCCTGGCTTGGATCCCGCCTCTCGAGCCGGACCCCGAGCAGCTCTGGCACTCACGGCACGGCGCACGCGACGCGCGCTCGTCCAACAACGCGGGGGTGTGCGATGACAAGGTCGACGACTACGTCGTGCGCATCCAGCGCGAGCTCGATGTGGACGCTCGCATGGCGCTCTGGCGCGAGTTCCAGCGCTACCTCTACCTCGAGATCCAGCCGTACCTCTTCTCCTACAACGTGCCGAACAAGTACGCGATCAGCCGCCGGATCCGCGGGTTCCAGCACTTCGCGATCGACCCCGGGTACGCGCTGCGTCGGTGGTACTTCTCGGATCCGTCCGATCCGGCCCTGCGCAAGACCTTGGCACCCTGATCGCGCCAGCGCCCCATACCCGCGTTGCTGACCTTCGTCCTGAGGCGCCTCCTCTTGATGATCCCGACGACGTTCGGGATCGCGCTGGTCATCTTCGCGGTGTACCACGCGGCGCCAGGCGATCCAGCGACGGTGATGATGGGGGACCAGAGCACGGGTGACGGCGGCGCCGATGGGGACGCCGAGGGGCGCATCGAGGCCTTCCGGCGCAAACACGGGCTGGACCGCAGCCTGTTCGTGCAGTTCTTCGACTACATCGGCCCGTTCAATCTCGGGCCAGAGGGGCACCCATGGTTCAGCTCGCCGCGCACCGAGCGCAAGGTCGTCGAGCGCGAGGTCCCGGGCGACGCTGGCGCCCCGCCGCGCCGTGTGACGGAGGGTGTGCTGGTCGCGATCGAGCACCTCTACGAGACGCCCGCCGAGGAGCGCGCGCGGCTCGACTCTGCTGTCGCCGCGCTCCTCGACCGCCGCGGTGACGAAGCACAGTGGGAGGCGGCCCGCGCGACGCTCGCGGCGTCGGGGCTCCGGCGCGCTGCGCCGCCGCTCCTCACGGCGCTCTACGAGCGGCGCCTCGCTGCGACCGCCGAGCGCGCGGAGATCCAGCGCCTGTGCCAGGCGCTCGCAGCGCTCGCCGGCGAGTCGCCCGAGCTCGACCCTCTGCTCGCCGACGACGACAGCGAAGCGGACCGACACCGGCTGCGGTGTTGGTTCGGGTGGTACTACACCCACGGCGGTGACCGCACACAGAACACCGGGGAGCGCCCCTTCGGCGGCCTCCTCGCCCTCGACCCAGGGCGCGAGATGCAGTCGGGCGCTTCGGTGGCGAGTGAGCTCGCGAAGCGGCTCTCGGTGACCGTGCCGCTCTCGCTCGCTTCGATCGTGCTCTCCTACCTGCTCGCGCTGCCGCTCGGTGTGTTCTCCGCGCGCCGTCAGGGTCGCGCGGTCGACGGCGCGGTGACGACGGGGCTCTTCCTCTTGTATTCCGTCCCGACGTTCTGGGCCGGGCTGATGCTGATCCTCCTGTTCGGTCAGGGCGGGCTCGGCTGGCTGCCCGTGATCGGGCTCTACGACAAGGACTTCGCGAGCTTCACACCCGCGCAGCAGGTCATCGACGTGCTGCTCCACGCGGTCTTGCCCGTGCTCACGCTGACCTACGGGAGCCTCGCATACATCTCCCGGCAGATGCGCGCAGGGTTGCTCGATGTCATCCGGCAGGACTACGTCCGCACGGCCCGCGCCAAGGGCCTCTCGGAGGACCGCGTCATCTACAAACACGCGCTGCGCAACGCGGTCCTGCCGATCCTGACGTTGTTCGCGACGATTCTGCCGGCCCTCATCGGTGGGTCGGTCATCGTCGAGCGTGTGTTCGATCTGCCGGGAATGGGGAGCTACGCCTTCGAGGGCCTCCTGCGGCGCGACTTCTCGATCGTCATGGCGACGACGTTGCTCGTCGGCGTGATGACGCAGCTCGGCATCTTGCTCTCGGACGTCCTGTACTCCATCGTCGACCCACGGATCCGACTGGCGTGAGCTCCGCTGAACCCAAGCAGGCAGAGCGAGGCGCCGACGCACCGCCGGTGTCGCGGGACTATTGGGACATCGTGTTCCAGCAGCTCGGCCGGCGGCGCCTCTTCAAGGTGGCGCTCGCCGTCTTGACCCTGCTGTACGGGGCTGCGCTCGCGGCGCCGCTGCTCGTCAACGACAAGCCGTACGTCATCGAGTCGGTCGACCTGGCCGCGCACGATGCAAACCTGCGCTCCCTGCGGGTCGCGGCGTTGGAGCTCGCGCGCTACGCAGGCCAGAGCGACGAGGCCTACGCCAAGGCGATCGCCGGTAAACCCGCGGCGGCGCCGTCGCGGGGCGCGGCGTTTGTCATCGAGGCCGATGCGCTCCGGCGGCGCCTCACGGCCCTTGCGCCGACCCTACCCGAGGCGCAGCGCGCGCGCCTCGGAGAGGTCGAGGCGCGGCTCGCAGAGGCCGAGGTCGCGTTCGGAGCGGACGCGGCGTTCCGCTACGGGGTGGCTGACGCGGGCCTCCTGGACGCGGGCCAGCGCTCGCGCCCTGAAGCGGTGCCCGCCTGGCCTGGACCGCGCGATGCCGAGGCCGCGGCGGAAGCGCTCGCACGCTTGAAGGAGCTCGCGACCGAGCTGCGCAAGGAGCTGGTCCCGTTCGACCCTGCCAAACCCGAGGTCCCTGGGATCGACCTCGTCGGTGTGCGCGCGTATCCGTTGCTCCAATCGCTGCGCCCGGTCGAGGTCGGGCTCCTGAGTCTCTGGCTGATCGCCGCGCTCTGGCCCCTCTGGAACCGCGCTGTGAACCGCGTCCTCTTGGCGGGGGATCACGCGCGAATCCGCAGGGTCCGCCGAATCAAGTGCGCCGCCGTATTGCTGTTGTCGATGGCGGCCGCGGTGGGCTGGCGGATCGGCGTCGGAACAGGCCGCAGCGGCCTCGACCTCGCGCCCTACAAGACGCGGCTGACGAGCGGCTCGATCCACCTCGTCGCCGCTGGCCGCACGCTGCGCGAAGCGGCGACGGACCCGAGCGCCGTCGGAAAGGTGGTCTTCGCCCCGATCCCGTTCAGCTACACCGAGACGAGCGAGCAGGGCTTCAGGCCGCCCACTTGGCGGACGGACGCGGAGCTCGACCCGCAGACCGGGCAGCTCGTCCATGCGAAGTGGCGTACTGCGGAGGGCGCGCAGCCTGCTCCGCGCCCGATCGAGGTGCGCGCCGGTGAGCCCCCGTTGAATGCGCCCTGGCGCCACTTGGCCGGCACCGACGAGCTCGGGCGGGACCTCTTCGGGCGGCTCGTCTGGGGCAGCCGCGTGAGCCTGTCCGTGGGGGTCGTATCCGCGGCGCTCCTGACGCTGCTCGGGGTCCTGTTCGGCGCCCTCGCTGGGTACTTCGGCGGCTGGGTGGATGTGGCCGTGATGCGCTCGATCGAGGTGCTGCAGTCGATCCCGAGCTTCTTCCTCATCCTGCTCGCGATGGCCTTCACGAACCCCGATGTGCTGCCGCCCGTCTTCGCGATCGTGCTCGTCATCGGGCTCGTCGGTTGGACCGGCGTCGCGCGCCTCGTGCGCGGTGAGTTCCTGCGCCTCCGCGAGCAGGAGTTCGTGCTCGCGGCGCGCGCGCTCGGCTTCTCGAGCGCGCGGATCATCGTCAAGCACATGCTCCCCAATGCGCTGTCGCCGGTGCTCGTCGCCGCCGCATTCAGCGTCGCGTCGGGGATCCTGATCGAATCCGCGGTGTCGTTCCTCGGGTTCGGCGTGCGGCAGCCCGATGCGTCGTGGGGCTCGCTCGTCAACGAATCGCGCAACCCCGCGCACTGGTGGATCCAGGTCTTCCCGGGCCTGCTGATCTTCGTCACCGTCACGTGTTACAACCTGATCGGTGACGCCGTCCGCGACGCCCTCGATCCACGGCTGAAGGTCTGAGGCATGACGGACACCCACGCCAAACCCGCCAGCTCTGAGGCGCTCCTGCGGATCGAGGAGCTCGCGGTGCACTTCCACACCGACGATGGTGTGGCGCGCGCCGTCGATGGGGTGACCCTCGAGCTCTACCCCGGGGAGACCCTCGGGGTCGTCGGTGAGTCGGGCTCCGGGAAGAGCGTGACGGCGCTCGCCGTCATGCGCCTCCTGCCTGCGGCGCGCCTGCAGCTCGCCGGGCGGATCCTGTACCGCGGCACGGACCTCCTGCAGCTCTCGGAGGCGGAGCTCGCGCGGCTCCGGGGCGCGCGCATCGCCATGGTCTTCCAGGAGCCGATGACGGCCCTGAACCCCGTGTTCACGGTGGGGGACCAGATCATGGAGACGGTGCGCCTCCACCGCCGTTGCAGCGCAGCGGAAGCGCGCGCCCACGCGCTGGCGATGCTGGCGAAGGTCGGCATCCCCGCTCCCGAGCGGCGCATCGACGAGTACCCGCACCAACTCTCGGGCGGGATGCGCCAGCGCGTGATGCTGGCGATCGCGATGAGCTGCGACCCCGACGTGTTGATCGCCGACGAGCCGACGACGGCGCTGGACGTAACCATCCAAGCGCAGATCCTGGACCTCGTGCGCGAGCTCCAGGCGCGCGCTGGAATGAGCATGTTGCTCATCACACACGACCTCGGGGTCGTGGCGGAGACCGCGCACCGCGTCGCGGTCATGTACGGCGGGCGCGTCGTCGAGACCGCCGATGTGCGCGAGCTCTTCCAGCGCCCGCTGCACCCCTACACCGTCGGTCTCCTGCGCTCGTTGCCCGAGCGCGCCGCGCCGGGAGAGCGCCTCTACGCCATCCCGGGCTCGGTCCCCGGCGCCACCCGCTTCCCGAGCGGTTGTCGCTTCCGCACGCGCTGCGCGCTGGCCAGCGAACGCTGCGCCGCGGAGGTCCCCGCACTGCGCGCGATCGCGCCAGGCACACGCGCACACCTCGTGGCGTGTCACCACGTCGTGGACACGCAGAGTCCAGAGGGGCTGCCGTGAGCCACACCGCACCGCTGCTCGAGGTCCAAGGCCTCACGAAGCACTTCCCGCTGCGCGCTGGCCTCCTCGGGCGCAGCGCCGGCGCCGTGCGCGCGGTCGACGGGGTCGACTTCACGCTGGAGCGCGGCGAGACGTTGGCCCTGGTGGGGGAGTCGGGCTGCGGCAAGACGACGGTGGGGCGCTCCTTGCTGCGGCTCGTCGAGCCGAGCGCCGGGCGAGCGCTCTACCGTGCAGAGCCAGCGAGCGCGCCGATCGATCTCTTCCAGCTCTCGCGCCGCGCCTTGCGGCCCCTGCGGCGCGAGCTGCAGATCGTGTTCCAGGACCCGTTCGGTTCGCTCAATCCGCGCCGCACGGTCGGTGACGCGATCGGCGAAGCGCTGCGTGTGCACGGGCTCGCGCGCGGTCGCGCGCTCGAAGCGCGCGTCGCGGCGCTGCTCGAACAAGTGGGCCTCGGTCCCGAGGTCCGCGAGCGCTTCCCGCACGAGTTCTCCGGCGGACAGCGCCAGCGCATCGGCATCGCGCGGGCGCTCGCCCTGGAGCCGAAGCTCATCGTCTGCGATGAAGCGGTTTCGGCGCTCGATGTCTCGGTGCAGGCGCAGGTGTTGAACCTGCTGCGCGATCTGCAGCGGGACCTCGGGCTCACCTATATGTTCATCGCTCACGACCTGTCGGTCGTACGCTGCATCGCGGACCGGGTCGCGGTCATGTACCTCGGCCGCATCGTCGAGCTGGGGACCGCCAGCCAGGTCTTCACGCGCCCGCAGCATCCCTATACGCAGGCGCTCTTGAGCGCGATCCCGCGCGCCGACCCCACCGCCGTGCGCCGCCGCATCGTGCTGCAAGGGGACGTCCCGTCGCCGCTCGCACCGCCGCCCGGCTGTCACTTCCACACCCGCTGCCCTGTCGCGCGGCAGGGACTCTGCGAGGTCGAGGCTCCGCGCCTCCGTTCGACGTGTACGTCCGGCCCCGGACACGTCGCTGCGTGCCACTTGATCGACGCGGCCGATCGGATCGAACTGCCTTGAGGCTCTTTCCTCTCCCTACGGGCTCCGCAGCCCGCGATCGCGCGACGATCAATATCGAGTGGCTCGTGGCCCTGCGCTGGGCCGCGGTGCTCGGTCAGCTCGTGACGGTGCTCGTCGTGCAGTACGCGCTGAGCGTGCCGCTGCCGCTGATGGCGATCTTCGCGGTGCTCGCGACGGAAGCGCTGACCAACCTGGGGCTGATCGCTCGCCTGCGGCGCTACCACGCGTTGCAGGACGGCGATGATACCGAGCTCTACCAGAGCGCCCGCGAAGAGCTGGAGCTCGTCCAGACCGGGGTCATGGTGTTCGACACGGTCCTGGTCTTCGTGCTGCTCGCTCTGACGGGCGGCGCGCTCAATCCATTCAGCGCCTTCCTCCTCGTGCACGTGGTGCTCGCGGGCGCGCTGCTGCGGCCGCGGTATTCGCTGATCGGCGCGGGGTTCGTCGCGGTGTCCGTGACGGTGCTGCCGTTCGTCTCGCACGATCTGCCGGTGCTGCGCGAGCGGCCGCGGCTGGCGGCGTGGGGGACCGTCGTCGCGATCGCGATGACGTCGTTGCTCGTCGCGTTCTTCACGTCGCGCGTGCGCGCGGCGCTCGATCGGCGTTCGTACCAGCTCCACTTGCAGCGCGAGCGCCAGCAGCGCGCGAAGCACCTCGAGTCCCTCGGCACACTCGCCGCGGGCGCGGCCCACGAGCTCGGCACACCCCTCTCTACGATCGCGGTGGTCGCCAAGGAGCTCGAGCGCGCGGTCGAGAAGCTCGGCGCGCCCGAGGACGTGCTCGGCGACGTGCGCCTCATCCGCGACGAGGTCGCGCGCTGCCGGCGCATCCTCGACCGCATGAACGTCGACGCCGGCGAGCAGGCGGGTGAGCCGCTGGAGCCCGTCGAGGTCAGCGCCCTCGTCGCGCATGTCGTCGCCGAGCTGCAGGAGCCCGAGCGCGTCGACGTGCGCGTCGAGCCCGGCGCGGGCGAGCGCACCGTGTTCGTCCCTCGCGAAGGCCTGACGACGGCCCTGCGCGCGCTCGTGCAGAACGCGCTCGATGCCAGCGCCGCCGAACAGCGGGTGGCGTTGCGCGCGAGCGTGTCGGGCGAGGACCTGGAGCTCTACGTGGTCGACCAGGGCCACGGTATGGACCCCGAGCAGGTCGCCCGCGCGGGGGAACCCTTCTTCACGACGAAAGAGCCGGGGCGCGGCATGGGCCTCGGTGTGTACCTCGCGCGGTCGGTCTTCGAGCGCCTCGGCGGCAGCATCGAGTACACGTCGCGGGTGGGGGCGGGCACCACCGTGCGGGTGTCCCTGCCGCTGGCGGGGCTCGCGCGGCCGCAGGCGCGCTGAACCCGGGGATCCCGGCCCACGGCGGGCCTCTCGGCCTGTAAACTGGGTGCGGCGCAACGCCCCACTCGACCTCGAGCGGGAAAACACTATCCTCTCTCGCCCCATGTCGACCCCTGAAACCCCCCGCACCATGCTCCTCGTCGACGACGACGAGGTTCTCCGCGAGCGGCTCGCCCGCGCCCTGCGTGAGCGGGGCTACGAAGTCCGCACCGCTGGCACCGTCGACGAGGCCGTGCGCCTCGCCGAACAAGAGTCCCCCGAGTACGCCGTCATCGACCTGCGCATGCCCGGCAAGGGCGGCCTGGAGCTCCTGCGCGAGCTGCACCGCATCGACGCGGGCACGCGCAGCCTGATCCTGACGGGTTACGGCTCGATCGCGACCGCGGTCGACGCCATCCGCCTGGGGGCGGTGAACTTCATCCCGAAGCCCGCCGACGCGGACGAAGTCGTCGCGGCCTTCGAGAAGTACGAGCGCGGCGACCCGATCGAGGGCGCCGTCGCGACGGCCAGCTACCGCGCGCCCACCCTCGCGCGGATGGAGTGGGAGCACATCCAACGGGTCCTCGGCGACACCGGCGGCAACATCTCCGAGGCTGCTCGCCGCCTCGGCATCCACCGCCGTTCACTGCAGCGCAAGCTGGCGCGCCAGGCGCCCCGCGAGCGCGGGCAGGGCTGAGCCGCCAGCGGCACCTTGCGGGAGCCCACCCGACTCCCCCGCGCGACTCCGGACGAACGCTCGTCCGGGGGGGGGGGGGGGGGTGGGGGGGCCGGGCCCCCCCGGGGGGCGGGGGCCCCGGGGCCCCCCGGGGGCCCCGGGG
>CAYOBN010000020.1:15080-70026 GCA_964402175.1 uncultured Planctomycetaceae bacterium
GGGGGCGGGCCGCCGCCCCCCCCGCCCCGGGGCGGCCCCCCCCCCCCCCCCCCCCCGCCCCCCCGCCCCCCCCCGGGGCGGCCCCCCCGCGGCTTTTGGGGCGCCCGGGCCCCCGAGGGGCGCGGGGACCCTGAGACCCCGAGGAGACCCTGAGACCTTGGAATCCGCATTGCGCGCAAGGCGCCCATCGGCGCCGGCGAGGGCTCCCGCGGCGCCGCGCGCTGGGGGCCCCGCGGGCACCTGCGACGGGCCGTGCGCGCACCGCCAAAGCGCACAGAAGCGGTGCGATTTCATGCGACTGGGCGCCTCAGTTTCTTCGCACAAAAACCATACTTCGGGGGTTGTGCGACTGCTTACCACATTCACTGGGCACCCTCGAATCCCTATCCTTCTGCGCGTCGATCCCCACGCTCGACGTCCCGAGTCCGCACCCGAGCTCCCCCCGAGCGAGCGCCCCGCACGGCGCCCGCGCGCTCACAGCAGACCTCTGGTCGTCGCTCCGTTCGGGCCCGATCTCCCTCTCCCGGCGTCCCCCTCCTGCGGCCCCGCACACGGCCCTGGGATGCGCGCCGCGACTCACCGAGGCGACACTCCATGGCAGCGTTCCACTTCCCTCGCTGGACGAACCACCTGTTCTATCTGATCCCCGCTGGCGCCCTCGGGGGTGCCGTGTACGCGGTGGTCCTCGTGTGGTTCGGCTTCTCTCCGAAGACCCTCGCGGTCGGTTATGCGCCGGAGCAGCCGGTCGCGTTCAGCCACGCGCTGCACGCGGGTCAGCTCGGCCTCGACTGCCGCTACTGCCACAACACCGTGGAATCGAGCGCGCACGCGGCGGTTCCGCCCGCGGCGACGTGCATGAACTGCCACGAGAAGCTGCACAACGACAGCCCGCGGCTGGAGCTCGTGCGCGACTCGTATGCGACGGGTGAGGCGGTCAAGTGGGTGCGTGTGCACGACCTCGCGGACTACGCGTACTTCGACCACAGCGCGCACGTGAACCGCGGCATCGGCTGCGTGTCGTGCCACGGCCGCATCGACCAGATGGAGGTCGTGACGCAGCAGGAGCCCCTCTCGATGGGCTGGTGCCTCGAGTGCCACCGCAACCCCGAGCCGCACCTGCGCCCCCTCGATCAGATCACGAACATGACGTGGACGGCCCCGGTGGACGCAGCCGAAGCGGCCGCGCTCCAGCAGGTCGTCGACAAGGCGCATCCGCAGGAGTCCTGCTCCACCTGCCACCGCTGAGCCGCGAGGCGCGCGCCCTTCCCCCCGAACACGCTTCACACGCTGCACCACCCGCCCTGCGCCGCTGGGCACGACGATGAGCCACCACCATCACGACGATCCCGCCAGCGCCCACGAGGCGCTCGCGGTCAGCGACCTGAACCCGGGCGCCACGGGGCGCCCCGGCGTCTGGCGCTCGCTAGCGGAGTTCCAGGGCGACGCCGCCGTCGCCGCGTACGCGAAGCGCGAGTTCCCGACCGACGACTTCGACCGCCTCGTCGAGCTCGGTGACCTCGAGGCCGGCGGGCCGGAGAACCCGGGCCGCCGCCGCTTCATGCAGATCCTCGGCGCGTCGGCCGCCCTCGCGGGCGCGTCGAGCTGCCGTTGGGAGCGCGAGGAGATCGTCGAGCCCGGCATCCGCCCCGAGGACGCGCCCCCCGGGCAGCGCCTCGTGTTCTCGACGGTGATGGACCTCGCCGGCACCGCGCGCCCCGTGCGCGTCGAGCAGGTCGACGGCCGCCCGATCAAGGTCGAGCCGAACGCGCTCACCGGCGGCGGCACCGACGTCTTCTCGCAGGCGGCGATCCTCGGGTTCTACGACCCGGACCGCAGCCGCGAGGTCGTGCGCGGCGCGACGCCCAGCGCGTGGAGCGCGGCGCTCGAAGCGCTGCGCGCGGCGGCCCAAGGGGGCCGCGCGGCGGTGCTCGCGTCGACGAGCTCCTCGCCGACCCTGCACCGCCTGGCGGCGGACGCGACGGCGGCGGGTGTGCGCTGGGTGTGGTACTCGCCCCTCGACCGCGACCACGCGAACGCCGGCGCCAAGCTGGCCTTCGGGCGCGCGCTGCGCACGCAGGTCGACCTGCGCCAGGCGGACGTCGTGCTGAGCCTCGACGCCGACTTCCAGCGCGACCACGCGGACGCGCTGAACCTCGCGCAGGCCCTCGGTTCGCGGCGCATGCCCGAGGCCGGTTCGATGTCGCGCATCTACGCCGTCGAGGCGCGCTTCACGTCCTCCGGCATCTCGGCGGACCACCGCCTGCCGCTGCGCGCCAGCGACGTCGGCGCGTTCCTCGAGCTCGTGGAAGCACAGGTCGCCGGTAGCGCGCCGAGCGCCGCGGCCAGCGCGCTCGCTGCGCAGGGCCGCGTCGGCATGTTCGCCGAAGCGCTCGCGGACGACCTGAAGGTCGCGGGCGCGCGCAGCGCCATCGTCGTCGGCGACGGCCAGCCCGCCGAGGTGCACGCCCGCGTGCACGGCCTCCTGGCGCGCCTCGGCGCGGTCGGCACGACGACGCACTACACGGAAGAGCCCCTCGCGGGCGCGGGCGCCGAGGCGTTGAAGGGCCTCGTCGACGCGCTGAACGGCGGACAGGTCGACAGCCTCGTGATCCTCGAGGGCAACCCGGTGTACGACGCGCCGGCGGGCCTCGGGTTCGCGGCGGCGCTGGCCAAGGCCAAGACGGTCGCGCACCTCTCGCTCTACAACGACGAGACGAGCGCGGCGGTCCTGGCCCAGGGCGGCTGGCACCTGCCGGCGGCGCACTGGCTGGAAGCCTGGGGCGACGCGCGCTCCTTCGACGGCACCGTGCACGTCGCGCAGCCGCTCATCCTGCCGCTCTACGGCGGCAAGAGCGCGGTCGAGGTCGTCGCGGCGATGCTCGGTCAAGACACGACGGGCGAGGCCCTCGTGCGCGCCACGTTCGCGAACCTGCCCGCGGCCGGTGACGGCTCGGGCGACGTCGATGGCCGCTGGCGGCGCGCGCTGCACGACGGTCTCGTCGCCGGCACGGCCTTCCAGCGCCAGACCCCGAGCGTCGGCGCTGGCGCGGCAGCGGCCATCGCCGCGGGCGCCGCGGGCCTCGAGCTCAACGTCTTCGCTTGCCCGAAGGTGCTCGACGGGCGCTTCGCCAACAACGGCTGGCTGCAGGAGCTGCCGGACGCGGTCACGAAGCTCACGTGGGACAACGCGCTCTGCCTCGGTGTGAAGACCGCGGCGAAGCTCGGGCTGACCACGGGTGAGATGGCGCGGGTCACGGTCGGCGGCAAGTCGGTCGAGGCGGTCGCCTACGTCATGGTGGGCCACGCCGAGGAGTCCCTGTCGATCGCGCTCGGTTACGGGCGCACCTCGGCCGGTGTGATCGCGGGCTTCAAGGCGACGGACGTCGACTCGGTCGGCTTCAACGCCTACCCGCTGACCGGCACCAGCGCGCGCGCCACGCTCGCTGGGGCGACCGTGCAGAAGGCGGCGGGCACCCGCAAGCTGGCTTCGACGCAGGAGCACCACCTCATCGACGCCATCGGGATGTCGGGCCGCGCCGAGCGCCTGCCGATCCTGGCGCGCGAGGGCACGCTCGACGAGTACCAGAAGGACCCGGAGTTCGCGAAGCACCGGATCCACCTGCCGAAGAACATGCGCTCGCTGTTCGACACCGTCGAGTACGACGGTGACCACCAGTGGGGGATGACGATCGACCTCGCGGCGTGCAACGGCTGCAACGCGTGTGTCATCGCTTGCCAGTCGGAGAACAACATCCCGATCGTCGGCAAGGAAGCGGTCCAGCGCGGCCGCGAGATGCACTGGATGCGCGTCGACTTCTACTTCCAGGGCGACGCCGAGGAAGCGGACACGGTCGATGCGGTCAGCCAGCCGGTGAACTGCCTGCAGTGCGAGAACGCGCCCTGCGAGCAGGTCTGCCCGGTGGCCGCCACCGTTCACTCCCAGGAGGGGCTGAACGACATGGTGTACAACCGCTGCATCGGCACCCGTTACTGCGGCAACAACTGCCCGGTCAAGGTCCGCCGCTTCAACTACTTCCACTACACCAAGTTCATGGACAAGCCGGGGAACAAGGTCCTCCAGCTCGCCCAGAACCCGGACGTCACCGTCCGCGCCCGCGGTGTGATGGAGAAGTGCACCTACTGCGTCCAGCGCATCTCGGCCGCGCGCATCAAGGCGCGCAACGCCGGTCGCACGGTCGCGGACGGCGAGGTCGTGACGGCGTGCCAGTCGGCGTGCCCGCCGAACGCGATCACCTTCGGCAACATCAAGGACGAGTCCTCGGCGATCGCGAAGAAGCGCAAGACTCCGCGCGCCTACGCGATGCTCGAAGAGCTCAACATCCGCCCGCGCACCCTCTACATGGCGAAGGTCAGCAACCTGAACCCCAAACTCGCCGCGGGCATGAAACAAGGTGCCATCCACGCGGACACCGTGCCTAAGGCGCACGGGCACCACGGTGAAGAGAAAGGAGCCGGGCACTAGTCCCGACGGAGACACCCATGGCGATCACCGATCCCACCGTGCAGCTCGGCGGCCAAGACCCGCGCGTGCGTCCCAAGCTCGTCGAGGGCAACAATGACTTCACCTCGGTCACCCAGATGGTGGCCGGGATCCCGGAGCAGCCGGTCGAGAAGACCGACAAGCTCTGGATCGCGCTCTTCACCGCTTCGCTCGGTGTGCTCGGGTTGCTGGGCGTCTGCCTGGCCTACCTGATCACGACCGGGGTCGGCGTGTGGGGCAACAACAACCCCGTGTTCTGGGGCTGGCCCATCGTGAACTTCGTGTTCTGGGTCGGCATCGGTCACGCGGGCACGCTCATCTCTGCGGTGCTCTACCTGACGCGTCAGAACTGGCGCACGGCGGTGAACCGCTCTGCGGAGGCGATGACGATCTTCGCCGTCATCTGCGCGGGCATGTTCCCGGGCGTGCACGTCGGCCGCATCTGGGTGGCCTACTGGCTCGCGCCGCTGCCCAACCAGATGAGCATGTGGCCGAACTTCCGCAGCCCGCTGCTGTGGGACGTGTTCGCGGTCAGCACCTACTTCTCGGTGTCGCTCGTCTTCTGGTACATGGGCATGGTCCCTGACCTGGCGACGCTGCGCGACCGCTCCACGAACAAGTGGCGGCGCATGATCTACGGCGCCCTCTCGCTGGGTTGGACGGGTTCGTCGCGCCACTGGCACGTCTACGAGCGCGCGTACCTGATCCTCGCCGCGCTGGCCACGCCGCTCGTGCTCTCCGTGCACTCGGTCGTGTCCTTCGACTTCGCCGTGTCGCAGCTCCCCGGCTGGCACACGACGATCTTCCCCCCGTACTTCGTCGCGGGCGCCATCTTCTCCGGGTTCGCCATGGTGCTGACCCTGATGATCCCGGCGCGCCAGTACTTCAACCTCGGCCACATCATCACGATGACGCACATCGATGTGATGTGC
The DNA here is from genome assembly GCA_964402175.1 of uncultured Planctomycetaceae bacterium. GTDB lineage: Bacteria > Planctomycetota > UBA1135 > UBA1135 > JAWKUK01. Next base: position 20,514 of record CAYOBN010000020.1, read on the forward strand.
CGCATCCTGCTCGCGACCGGCATGCTCGTCGGCTACGCGTACATGATCGAGTTCTTCGTCGCCTGGTACGGCGGCGTGATGTACGAGAAGTTCGCGTTCGTCAACCGGGCCTTCGGGAACTACTGGTGGGCGTACTGGATCATGGTGTCCTGCAACGTGATCTTCCCGCAGCTCTTCTGGAGCAAGAAGCTGCGGCGCAACCTCGGGGTGGTCATGCTCGTCAGCATCACGACGAACATCGGCATGTGGTTCGAGCGCTTCGTGATCACGGTCACGTCGCTCAGCCGCGACTTCCTGCCCTCGAGCTGGGCCTACTTCACCCCGACCTGGGTCGACGTCTGCACCTTCATCGGGTCCTTCGGCCTCTTCTCCACGCTCTTCCTGCTCTTCATCCGCTTCCTGCCCTTCGTGGCGATGTCCGAGGTCAAGATCGTGATGCCGGCGGCCCACGCGGGGCATGGCAAGGGTCACGGTCACGGCGACCACGGTCACGGCAAGCACGGGGAGGTTTCGCACCATGGCTGATCACCACACGGCCGCGTCGGCGAAGCCCTACGGGCTCGTCGGCCTCTACGACAATGTCGACGACCTGCTCGCGGCCGCGCGCCGCGTGCGGGACGCGGGGTTCACGAAGTGGGACTCCCACACGCCGTTCCCGGTGCACGGGATCGACGGCGCGATGGGCATCAAGCGCACGATCCTGCCCTGGATCACGCTCATCATGGGCCTGTCGGGCCTCGTGATCGGCATCGCGGGCCAGTGGTGGGTCAACGCCCACGGCTACGCGTTCCTGATCTCGGGCAAGCCGATCTGGTCGCTGCCCGCGAACATCCCGGTGGCCTTCGAGGTCGTCATCGCCTTCTCGGCGTTCACGACCTTCTTCGGGATGCTGGCGCTGAACCGCCTCCCTCGGTTGTCGCACCCGCTGCACCAGCTCGCGGACTTCAACCGCGTCACGAGCGATCGCTTCGCGGTGGTCATCGAGACGGCGGACCCGCGCTTCGATGCGGCCCAAGTGAAGGGGCTGCTCGCGAAGGGCGCCGAGAAGGTCGTCGAGTGCCCGGCGGACACGACCCGCGCCGCGCTGCCGACGTGGTTCCACGGCGTCGCCGCGATCGCGACCTGCTTGACCTTCATCCCGCTCGCCATGGCGTACCGGGGCCGGCACGCGACGAGCGAGAAGCCGCGCTACGCCGTGTGGACCGACATGAGCTTCCAGCGCAAAGCGAAGCCGCAGACGGTCTCGACGTTCTTCAACGACGGGCTCTCCGTGCGCAAGGCCGTGCCGGGCACGGTGGCCGTCGGGCAGATGCTCGCCGACCAGGAGCTGCGCTTCGGTGTGCAGGCGAACGCCCTCTCGCCGCTGGGCCTCGAGCTCGGCTCGAACGGGGTCCCCGACGCGCAGTGGCTGACGGGTTTCCCGGCGGCTCTCGCGGTGGACAGCGCGTTCCTCGACCGCGGGGAGCAGCGTTACAACATCTACTGCTCGGTGTGCCACGGCGTGCGCGGTGACGGCCTCGGCTCCGTCGCGCTCCGCGCCCAGGAGCTGCGCGGCGCCCGCTGGGGTTGGATCGATCCGAAGAACTTGCTCGCGAGCGGCACGGCCGCGCGCACGAACGGCGAGCTCTTCCACATCGCCGGCCACGGCATCAGCACCATGAAGGGCTACGCCGCGCAGATCTCCGCCGAGGACCGCTGGGCGATCGTCGCCTGGGTCCGGGCGCTGCAGGCGAGCCAGGCGCTCGACGAGCGCCGCGCACCGCAGGCGGATTACCAGGACTTGCCCGCTGGTCTCGGCGGCGCTGTCGCAGGCCCGAACGCGGGCTCCAACACCGAAGGCTCGACGGGCCAATCCAATGGCCAGGGGGGCCGCTGACCATGCAGGCACACGTTTCCATTCCGTCCCGTGAGCAGGTGATGGCGCGCGGGCTCGCGAAGCCCGCGACCGCTGCGCTCGCGATCGGCATCATCGGGCTGCTCGGCACGGTCGGGTACGCCTACTCCGGTATGGCCGGCGAGTGGGTGGGTGAGTCCAAGTACCACCTCGCGCCCTTCGGCACCGCGAACATGGGGCACTCGCTCCTCGTCGCGATCCTCTGGGCGCTCGGCATCTGCCTCGGCGGCCTCTTCTTCGTCATCCTGCAGCACCTCACGACGGCCGGTTGGTCCGTGGTCGTGCGTCGGGTGGGTGAAGGGGTCACGGCGGGCCTCGTGCCGCTCTTCCTGCTCGTGATGGGCGTCTGCGTCGTGCCGACGCTGATGGGCTCGTCGTTCCTGTACGACTGGGCGAGCCACGACTTCGCCCACGACCACCCGCTGGTCGAGCACAAACACGCCTACCTCAACCCGACGTTCTTCGCGATCCGCATCGCGGCGTACTTCCTGATCTGGATCGGCCTCGCGCGCTTCTACTCGAAGCACTCGGTCGCCCAGGACCAGGACCAGGACCCGCGCCGCACGCTGAAGATGCAGAAGATCAGCGGCTTCGCGATGGTGGTCTTCGCGCTGACCGCGACGTTCGCGGCCTTCGACCTGTCGATGACGCTGAACCCCGAGTGGTTCAGCACCATGTACGGCGTCTACTTCTTCGCCGGCGCGTTCTGGTCGTTCAACGCGGTGCTCGCGCTCCTGACCCTCTGGTTCGAGAAGCGCGGTCAGCTCAAGGGCGTCGTGACGGTCGAGCACTACCACGACATCGGGAAGTTCCTCTTCGCGTTCACCTTCTTCTGGAGCTACGTCGCGTTCAGCCAGTTCATGCTGTACTGGTACGCGGACATCCCGGAGGAAACGGGCTGGTTGCACTACCGTATGTGGGGGACCTGGACGGGCCTCTCGCTCGCGCTGGCGGCCGGGCACTTCCTGATCCCGATGCTGGGCCTCCTGTCCCGGCACGTGAAGCGGCACCGCGCGGTGCTCGGCTTCTGGGCGGTGTACTGCCTCGTGTTCCACTACGTCGACATGTACTGGAACGTGATGCCCGAGCTGCACAACGGTGTGCCGCAGCAGGACCCGGCGCTCGTGCCGGCGACCTGGAGCCCCATGGACCTCACCGCGCTCGTCGGTGTGGCGGGGATCGTGTTGTTCGCCATCCTGAAGCGCTTCGACGGTCAGTCGGTCCTCGCGATCGGTGACCCGCGCCTCCCCGAGTCGATGAAGTTCGAGAACTTCTAGGAGCACAGCCATGGGTTCTTCCAGCAACGCCCACCCCGCCGAGCATCCGAACCGGGAGATCGAGGAGGACGTCCTCGCCGTCCCGACCGTCGCCTGGCTCGGGGTCATCGGGACGATCCTCATCGTCGCGTCGGTCCTGGCCCTGACGGGCATGTACTACCAGACGCAGCACAAGCTCGACCGCGAGCGCTACGCCGACGCCGACGCCCACGTGACCCCGGCCGAGGCGAAGGTCGCCGCGGACCGCCAGGTCGTGGACGGGTACTACCGTGGGATCCCGTCACCGGACGGTGCACCCGCGGAGGGCGCCGATGCGAAGAGCTTTGTGTCGATCCCGGTCGCCGAGGGCAAGAAGAAGGTCCTCGAGCAGTACTCCCAGCGCTGAGCGTCAAGATGTCGCGCCTCTCCACCCTCTCGCTCGTCGCAGCCGCCGTCCTCGGTGTGGGCACCCCTGTGCCCGCCCAGGTCGCCGGCAAGCCGATCGCGGCGCTCGAGGGGGTCGAGGTCGAACAGAAGCTCGGCGCGGAGCTGCCGCGGGACGCGCGCGTCGTGACGTCCGAGGGTCGCGAGGTGTCCCTCGGTGAGCTCTTCGACGGCTCGCTGCCGGCGGTCCTGACCCTCAACTACACGGACTGCCCGCAGCTCTGCAGCGTGCACCTGACGAAGCTCGTCGAGGCCCTCGCCGGGTTCTCGGACAAGCTCGCGCTGTCCGAGGGGTACCGCATCGTCACGGTCTCGATCGACCACCGCGACACGCCCGAGAAGGCGGCGCGGATGAAGGACGAGTACGTGACGCGGCTGGCGACTGCAATCGCCGCGAATGCGCCCGAGTCCGGCCGCACGGCGGCTCGGGAGGCCGCCGAGGCCGCCGCCCGCGCGGGCTGGACGTTTGTCGTCGCCGATGAAGCGACGATCCGGCGCATCGCCGACACCGTCGGCTTCGGTTTCAAGTGGCTGCCCGCCCAGCAGGAGTTCGCGCACCAAGCGGCGAACATCCTCTGCACGCCGGACGGTCGCGTGGCGCGGTACTTCGGCGGCCTCGACGTGCTGCCGGGTGTGCTGCGCATGTCCCTGGTCGAAGCGAGCGAAGGCAAGGTCGGCTCGCTCTTCGACGGGATCTTCCTCTCGTGTTTCGTTTACGACCCGCACCAGGGCTCCTACGCCCTCGCCGCGCGCCGCGTCATGAGCGCCGCCGGCGCGCTGATGGTGGTGGGGGTCCTCACAGGATTCTTCTTCCTCAAGCGCAGCGAAGCGAAGGCCGAGGCCGGCCGTCGCGCTGCAGGGGAGAGCGCCCGATGATCGCCATGTCGATGAACCTGATCCAGGTTGCCGTCCTCGCGCTCGCGCCGCTGACCGCGGCGCCCGCCGTGGGCCTCGAGCCGGCCGCGTACGCCCAAGCGGCCACGCAGGAGACCCCGGCCCCCGCTGGGAACGCGTCCGCCCCCGCGGGCGAGGCCCTCGACCCGAACCGGGTCGCGCCGCACCTGCCGGAGTACGCGGACGAGATCCGCGATGGCTCCTTCTGGATGCCGGTCGCGGCCTCGCAACAGGCCGAGGACGTCGACGCGACGTTCAACTTCATCATGTGGATCAACTACGTCTTCACGGCGTTGATCCTCGCCCTCTTGGTGATCTTCGTCCTGAAGTACCGCCGGCGCCCGGGCATCGTCGCGGACCAGTCGATCACGCACAACACACCGATCGAGATCGTGTGGAGCGTGCTGCCGACGATCCTCGTCGCGGTGATCTTCTGGCAGGGGTACGTCACGTTCCTCGACCTGAAGACCCCGCCGAAGGACACGCTGCAGATCCGCGTCAGCGCGTACACCTGGGGTTGGAACTTCACCTACCCCGACGGGACGATGGTTCCGCAGCAGGTCGCCGTGCCGCAGGGCCGCCCGGTCGAGTTCATCATGTCCAGCAAGGACACGCTGCACTCGATGCACCTGCCGGCGTTCCGCCAGAAGCAGGACGTGCTGCCGGACCGCTACACCAAGCTCTGGTTCCCGACGGAGCGCACCGGGAGCTACCGCATCTACTGCACGGAGTACTGCGGTAAGGACCACTCCAACATGTACGCCCACCTGCAGATCCTGCCGCAGGCGGAGTTCGACAAGTGGTGGGCGATCTACAGCAACCCGCGCAACGGCGCCGATGGCCAGCCGCTGCCGGACCTCGCCTACGGCGAGAAGCTGTACACCTACTTCGCGTGCAGCTCCTGCCACACGCTGGACGGAGCCAAGAACACGGGTCCGAGCTTCCAGTTGACCGCCAAGGACTGGGGCAAGAACCGCGTGCTGACGAACGGCGAGGCCCTCGTCGACGAGGACTACGTGCGCCGCTCGATCCTCAATCCCCACAGCCAGTTGGTGCAGGGCTACGGCCCGCAGATGCCCGTCTTCAATTACCTCAGCGACGAGCAGATCTACTGCTTGACGCTCTTCATCAAGAACCTCAGCACCAACTGACCCGGACCCGGAGACCAGAACGATGGCACAGATCGACCTCCCGCTGTCCGGTCGCCGCGCAGGCGACGTCCCGGTCCAGCACCTCGACACGAACTACCTGAACGTCAACAAGGGGCTGCCGTCCTGGGCCCTGACGCTCGATCACAAGCGGATCGGCGTCATGTACCTCATCGGCATCGCCCTCGCGTTCGCGCTCGGCGGCCTCGCGGCCCTCGGGTTCCGCCTGGAGCTGTTCCGCCCGGGCATGCAGTACCTGACGAGCGAGCAGTACAACCAGTTCTTCACCGTGCACGGCGCGGTGATGGTGTTCCTGTTCATCATCCCGGGCATCCCGGCGGCGCTCGGCAACATGGTGCTGCCGCTGATGCTCGGCGCGAAGGACGTCGCGTTCCCGCGCCTGAACCTCGGCAGCTTCTACCTGTGGCTCGCCGGCGCGTTCTTCTTCCTCTGGACGCTCATCGGCGGCGGCCTCGACACGGGCTGGACGTTCTACACCCCGTACTCGTCGAGCCTCTCGTCGACGGCGGTCATCCAGGCCACCGCGGGCGCCTTCATCCTCGGGTTCAGCTCGATCTTCACGGGCCTGAACTTCATCGTGACGATCCACAAGATGCGGCCGCCCGGGATGACCTGGCACAAGCTGCCGCTCTTCCTGTGGGGCATGTACGCGACGGCCGTGATCCAGGTGCTGGCGACCCCCGTCCTCGGCATCACGCTGTTGATGCTCATCATGGAGCGCGCGCTCGGCATCGGCATCTTCGACCCGGCCAACGGCGGTGACCCGGTGCTGTTCCAGCACTTCTTCTGGTTCTACAGCCACCCCGCGGTCTACATCATGATCCTGCCGGCGATGGCCGTCGTGTCGGAGCTGATCGCCACCTTCAGCCGCAAGCACATCTTCGGCTACAAGATGATCGCGTACTCGAGCGTGTCGATCGCGCTCCTGAGCTTCCTCGTGTGGGGCCACCACATGTTCGTCAGCGGTCAGTCGACCCTGGCGGGTGTGATCTTCAGCGCGATCACCTTCACGATCGCGATCCCGTCGGCCATCAAGGTCTTCAACTGGCTGGCGACGATCTACAAGGGCTCGGTGTCCCTCGCGACGCCGATGCTGTACGCGCTGGAGTTCATCTGGCTCTTCACGATCGGCGGTCTGACTGGCCTGTTCCTCTCGGTGATGTCCACAGACGTGGTGCTGCACGACACGTACTTCGTCGTCGCGCACTTCCACTACGTCATGGTCGGCGGCACGCTGTTCGCCTTCCTCGGCGGCCTCCACTACTGGTGGCCGAAGATGCTCGGGCGCATGTACGACGAGACCATCTCGAAGGCGGCCTCGATCATCTCCTTCATCGGCTTCAACCTGGCCTTCTTCCCGCAGTTCATCATGGGGTCGAGGGGTATGCCGCGCCGCTACGCGGACTACAAGCCGGACTTCACCCTCTACCACCAGCTCTCGACGATCGGCACCATCGTGCTCGGCGTCGGCATCCTGATGATCGTGTACGCGCTCATCAAGTCGCTGATCGACGGCAAGAAGGCGCCGGCCAACCCGTGGGGGAGCGCGACGATCGAGTGGGAGTGCCCCTCGCCCCCGCCGCACTTCAACTTCGAGCACCCGCCGCACGCCTCCGATCCGTACGACATGGAGCGCGTGAAGTGGGACGACAAGGTCCAGGGCTGGGTCCCGGTTCCGGGCTACGTCAGCCGCATCTCGCACTGAGCTCCTCCCTCCACCGTTCCCACTGAGGGGCGCGCCCCGCCCGGCGCGCCCCATCCTCAGGCACCTGCCCACCAACACCCCATGTCCCACGACCACGGGCACGGCGACAAGCCCTTCCTCGCGCACCACTTCGAGGACGAGGACCACCAATTCGACTCGGGGAAGCTCGGCATCTGGGTCTTCCTCGTCACCGAGATCCTGTTCTTCTCGGGCCTCTTCTGCGCCTACGCGATCTACCGGGCGATGCACCCCGAGATCTTCGTGTTCGCGTCGAAGGCGCTCGACACGAAGTGGGGGGCCATCAACACCTGCGTGCTGCTCTTCTCGAGCCTCACGGCGGCCTGGGCGGTGCGCAACGCGCAGCTCGGTCAGAAGGGTGGCCTGATCATGAACCTGACGCTCACGATCCTGTGCGCGTTCGGCTTCATGGGCATCAAGTACGTCGAGTACACCCACAAGTTCCACGTCGGGCTCAAGCCGGGTGACCTGTACGCCCCGACCGAGGGCGCGTACCCCGACAAAGCGACCGCGAAGGCCCAAACGGTGGCGTTCGTGGAGCCGGAGGCGGCGACGAACGCGCCGACCGCGGAGGGGGACCACGCCCACGAGTCCGTGCCGTGGAACGACCCCCGCGTGCCGGCCGAGGTGAAGAACCGCCTGAAGATCTTCTTCGGCATCTACTTCTGCATGACCGGCCTGCACGGTATCCACGTGCTGCTCGGCATCGTCGTCTTCATCTGGCTGCTCGCCCGCGCGGTCCGCGGGGACTTCACGCCGACGTACTACGGCCCCGTCGACTTCTCGGCGCTGTACTGGCACCTCGTCGACCTGATCTGGATCTACCTGTTCCCGCTGCTCTACCTGATCCACTAGGAGCCCGCACATGTCCAGCACGCACTCCCATGCCCACGGGCATTCCGCTCACGGGGATCACGGCGCAGCGGGGCACCACCACGCCCTTCCGGGCTGGCTGCTCTTCGGAACGTGGTTCTCGCTGATGGCCCTCACCGGCCTGACGGTGTTCTCCGCGCAGTACAACCTGGGCGCCTTCGACATCCCGATCGCGATGACGATCGCGACGGTCAAGGCCCTGCTCGTCATGCTGATCTTCATGCACCTCGCGTGGGACAAGGGCTTCCACTCGGTGCTGATCTTCGGCTCGCTGCTCTTCGTGTGGCTCTTCGTGGGCTTCGCGATGATCGACCGCGGCCAGTACCAGCCGACGAAGGATCGCTTCGACAACGAGAACACGGTCACCGTGTCCCCGAGCTGAGCGAACGCCGCTTCCACCTCATCCCGCGCGCCCTGCGGCGCGAATCGCAGGGGCCGCCTCTTCGGGCGGCCCCTTCCGTTGGACCGACCTATGAGCACGCGCCCCTCGGCCTTCTTCGCGAGTGAGCTCCGGCCCGCTCGCATCCGCCGCGACGACGAGACCCTCGCGACCGGCCGCGGCGAGCGCACGCCCGGGCGGGCTCCCGAACATCCCGCCGCCGACGAGGACGAGGTCCACGGCTTCGGGATGTCGATCTTCCTCGCGTCGCTCGTGATGATCTTCGGCGCGACGCTCGCGGCGTACGGCATCTTCCGTTGGCGCGAAGGCGCCACGTGGGACGCCGCCGAGCCGATGCGCAACCTGGTCGCGCTCGCACTCGCGACCGCGGTGCTCGTCACCTGTGACGTGCTGGCCACGCGCGCGCGCCGCCGCGACACCGAGCCGCGGCGAGCGCGACGCCTGACCCAGATCTCGCTCTGGCTCGCGACCGGCTACCTCGCGGTGCAGCTCTTCAATTGGGTCCAGCTCCTGCAGGCCGCGTTGCCCGGGGACGGGCCGCGGGTGGGCATGGAGGCCACGCTCTTCCTGGTCCTGACCTTCACCCACGCGGTCCACGTGCTGGGCGGGGTGATCGCGAACGCGGTCGTGGTGCACCGCTCGCGCGATGGCCAGGGACCGCGGCGGGTCTCGCTCGAGATGCTCTTCCGCTACTGGCGCTTCCTGACGATCGTCTGGGTCGTGATCGTGGCGGTGCTCGTCGCGACTTGATTCGGCGGACAGCGCCCCACCTCGCGCTCGGTTCAACCGCCCGCTTGGCAGGCCTCTTCGACCGCCTGTGATGTGCGCGGACAGGTGGCCGTGAGGACTTCGCAGCCGCTGCTCGTGATCGCGACGTCGTCCTCGACGCGCACACCGAGCCCGCGCCAGCGCGGATCGACGTCCGCATCGTGCGGGAAGTAGAGCCCCGGCTCCACCGTCAACACCATCCCGGGCGAGAGCGTGCGCGAGCGGCCGTCGCTGTCCTGATAGAGCCCGACGTCGTGCACGTCGAGGCCGAGCCAGTGGCTCGTGCGGTGCATGTAGTAGGGTTTGTAGAGGCCGCGGTCCAGCGCTTCCACCCGGGGCACACGCAGCACGCCCAGTTCGATCAACCCATCGACCAGGACCTCGACCGCGGCTTCATGCACCTCGTCGAAGCGCGCGCCTGGCCGCGCTGCGGCCGTCGCCGCCGCGAGCGAGCCCGCCACGACGTCGTAGAGCGCGCGCTGGTCGGGGGTGAACCGGCCGCCGATCGGCCACGCGCGCGTGATGTCCGAGGCGTAGTGGCGCCACTCGCAGCCGGAGTCGACCAAGAGGAGCTCTCCGTCCGCGAGCTCCATGTCGTTCTCGACGTAATGCAGGATGCACGCGTTGGCGCCGCCCGCCACGATGTTGCCATACGCCGGTCCATCGCAGCCATGGCGCCGGTAGTACGCGTCGAGGAACGCCTCGACCTCGTACTCGTGTTTGCCCGGCGCCGTGAACCCCATCGCGAGCCGGTGTGCATCCGAGGCCACCTTCGCCGCGTGGCGCATCAGCCCGAGCTCGGCGTCGCTCTTCACGAGCCGCAGCTCGTGCAGCGTGTCCGTCGGATCGAGCAGCGCGCGAAAGCCGCGCGCCGACCCGCGCGCGCGGCGCCGCAGGGCGACCGTGAGCTCGCCGATGCGACGGTCGCGCTCGGGCTCTTCGCCGAGGCGCCACACGATGTTCGCGTAACCCGTGAGCAACTCCGGCAGATCGCGCCACAGCCCCGCGATGTCGCGCGCTTCATCGACCCCCAGGATCTCTGCCGCGCGCTCGACGCCGAGGCGCCGGCCGTCCCACGTCTCGCGCTCGCGGTCGCGCGGGCGCAGGAACAGCACCGTGCGCGGGCCCTCGCCTTTGCCGCCCAGTCCCTCGGGGAGCAGCACGAGCCACGCGTCGGGCTCACCGAAACCGGTCAGCCACCAGAAGTCGCTGCCCGGCCGGAAGCGGAAGTCCGAGTCGTTGCTGCGGACCTTCGTCGTGTGGGTCGGGATCACCGCCGCCGCGCCGCGCTCGGCGAGCAGCGCGAGGAAGCGCTCGCGCTGGTGACGGTGGTGCGGCGGGGGCGGAGTCGGAGTCGCGGGCATGAGCGGTTCTCAGCGGGGGACGATGTAGCGCTCGACCATACCTGCGAGCGCTGCGAGCGCGCGCAGTCCGGCATCACCGGGCGGAATGTGGACGGTGAGGGGCGCGAAGTCGCTGGCGCTCGGGCGCGGCGCGCCCTCCGTCACGACCTGCACTCGGATCCCGAGCAGTCCTGCGAGCTCGACCGCGAGCGCCTCGCACAGGGGCCGCCGCACATCGCCTCGGGTGACCGCGAGCTCGAGTCCGCCGAGCGCGAGCTGCGCCGGCCGCTGACCGCGCGGCGGCGTCGCCGGGCGCTGCTCGGTACGCGCGACGAGGCGCCCCCAGAGCACGCGCTCGGCGCTGCCCGGCTCGAGGTCCAGCACGACCGCCGCGGGGGCGTCTGCGGGCATCGGCTCCCAGTCGAGGTAGCGCCCGACGAGCTCGTAGCCCGCCACCGGAGCCAGGTGCACGACCGCTTGCGCCTTGGCGCCGCCGACGTGAGTCAGGCGCACCTCGCCCCCCGCGCTCTCGAGGACGAGCTTCGTGTCCACCCGCGCCGCGCCGATGGGCAGGTCGTACACGAGCGCCTCGCGCCACGGGAGCTGCCACTCCGCGAACCCCTCGGGGTTCGGCGGAGCCACGGGGCGCAGGCTGACCCCGTCGGGCAGCGGCAGCGGTTTGCCCCCCGGGCCGACCTCCGCGCTCGCGGGGATGCCGGGGATGAAGTAAGCCAGCACGCCCGCGACGTGCTCCGGCGCGCCAGCGCCGTGCCGCGCGAGCCAACGCCAGGCGTCTTCACTGCGGCCCTGGCCCGCCGCCTGGCAGGCCAGGAACGAGAGCGCGCGGTGGGGCAGGGCCGAGGGCTCGGCCGCCGCGACCTCGACCAGCGCCGCGCGCCAGCGCGCCCACGTCGCGGGGGAGAGCAGCGCCTCGGGCGCGAGCGCGGCGCGCGCTTCCGCGTCGAGCGCGACCGGCGCCGTCGTCCGGCTGATCGCGGCCGTGACCCGCGCGAGGGGACCCTCGGGCAGAGTGAGCCAGCCGCCGATCGCCCGCTCCAGCGCCGCGGCGCGGTCGTCGGTCACCTCGTCCTGGGCGACCGCCAGGCAGGGGCTCACAGGCGCCGCAGCGCGGGCCAGCGTCGGGACCGCGGCCAGGGCGGCGAGCCAGATTGGGGCGATGGGGAGCGCGCGGCGCGTCTGCATGGGGGGATCATCGCCTCCCGAAGGCCCGGCGCAAGCGCGGATCTCGCTTGCTCCCGCGCGGCGCTTCGCCGATCCTGTGGGATCACCCCCAGGAGCCGCACCGCCGTGATCGACAAGGAACTGCTCGAGATCCTCGCCTGCCCGGCGACCCGCCAACCCCTGCGCCTCGCGACCGCCGACGAGCTCGCGCGCGTCAACGCCGCCATCAGCGCCGGCACCCTCACCAACGTGGGCGGGGCGAAGGTCGAAGCCGCGCTGACCGCGGGCCTCGTCCGGGAGGACGGCGCGGTCGTCTACGCCATCCGCGAGGACATCCCCGTGCTGCTCATCGACGAGGGCATCGCGCTGCGCTGACCGATGCGCCTCGTGCACGCCGCGCACCCGAGCCGCGACCTGTGGCTCGGGTATTGCCTCAACCTGCGCGCGCCCGAGTCGCTCGCGCAGCTCGAGGCGGACCTCGCCGAGGTCGTCCTGCCGGTCCGTGACGCCTTGCTCGGCGCTGCGACCGCAAACTTCGGGGTCGGGCTGTACCTGCCCGCAGCCCTCGCGCGGACCCTCGCAGAGGACGCGGCGGCGTGCGCGGCGCTGCGCGCTTTCCTCCGCGCCGAGCGACTCGTGCCGTTCACCTTCAACGCCTTCCCCTACGGCGGCTTCCAGCGCGACGGTGTGAAGCGCGAGGTCTTCCGTCCGACGTGGGCGGACCCCGAGCGCCTCGAGTACACCCTCGACGTCGCGACCGTCGCGGCCGCGCTCGCGCCCGAGCTCGCGGGCGGCCACGTCTCGATCAGCACGCACCCCGGTGCGTTCGGCGCGTGGCTCACCGACCGCTCGCTGCTGCGGCGCTGCGCGGAGGGCCTCGGGCGCGCGCTCGCCGGGCTCGCTGCGCTCGAGGCGCGCGGCGGGCCGCGGTGTGTGTTGGCGCTCGAAGCCGAACCCCGCGCCAGCGCGGGCACGTCGCGGGCGCTCGCCGAATACCTCATGTTTGCGCGCGAAGTCGCCGCGCGCGTGCTGCGCACCGAGCACGGGATGGACGACGGGCGCGCGCGCGCCGTCGTCGCGCGGCACCTCGGCACGTGCCTGGATGCGTGCCATGCCGCGGTGGAGTTCGAAGCGCCCGCGGATGCGCTGCACCTCGCGACCCTCGATGGTCCGCTCGGCAAGCTGCAGGTCTCGAACGCGCTCGCGCTGCCCGCGCCCGGCGCGGAGCCCGCTGCCGTCGCTGCGCTGCTCGCGCTCGACGAACCGCGTTATCTGCACCAGACCACCGGGCGGCTCGGCGCAGAGCTCCTGCGCGTCGAGGACCTCGGCGAGCTGCGCGCCGCGCTCGCGGGTCCTGAGGCCGCGCGCTGGCTCGCCGCCGACGAATGGCGCTGCCACTTCCACGTGCCGATCGACCGCGAAGCGCTCGAAGGCGGCCTCGCGACGACCCGCGCGACCGCGGATGAGCTGCTCGCGCTCGCCGTCGCCGCACCCGAGCGGTGGGGGACTCCCGCGCTGCACGTCGAGGTCGAGACGTACACCTGGAGCGTCCTGCCCGGCGGCGCCGTGCGCGGCGCAGCGCTCGCCCGGGGCGTCGAGCAGGAGCTGCGCCACGCCCTGGCGCGGCTCGCGGTCGCGGGCTGGCTGCCCGCGCATTGAAGCGCGAAAAAAAATCCGCAGAGGCCGCGGTCCCCGGTTGACACCCGTTCCGCACCTCACTATCTTCTCGCCCCACTGCACGGCGGTGAGGCCACCTCGCCCCGCGTTGTGACACCGGCCCGTTCGTCTAGTCAGGCCTAGGACACCAGGTTTTCATCCTGGCGACAGGGGTTCGAATCCCCTACGGGTCACCACCGAAGCCGCGCCCCTCACCGGGCGCGGCTTCGTCCATTGCGGGGTCCTTTTCGGGGTCCACTTCGGGGTCCTTTTCCGGCGCCTCGACCCGCGACGCAAATCGGCGGGAACCGACCTCGGCCCAGCGCGCCCTATGCTCTGGTCCCAATGCGAAGCCTCACCCTGCCCCTCGTCGCCTTCTCCGTCCTCGCCGTCGCCTGTCGCCGCGCGGAGCCCTCCGCCAGCGAGGGCGGCGCGGCGACCCCCGCCCCCGCGCCGCCGGCGCCCGAGCAGCAGATGACCCGTTCCGCGGTGCCCGCTGACATCAACGATCAGTTCCTCGACGCCTCGAAGCCCGCCGCCGAGTGGGAGAACCGGTGGGAGGTCGAGAGCCGCGAGGTGTACACCTGCCGCGACCAGATCGTCGCCGCGCTGGCGCTGAAGCCCGGCGAGCGCGTCGCGGACATCGGCACCGGCACGGGCCTCTTCCTCTCGCCTCTTTCTCTGGCCGTGGGCGACTCGGGCAAGGTCTTCGGCGTGGACATCGCCGAGAAGTTCGTCGCGCACATCCAGAAGCGCGCCCAGAAGGAGCAGATGACGAACCTCACGGCGGTCCTCTCGAACGAGCGCAGCGTCTGCCTCGAACCGGGCAGCGTCGACGTCGTCTTCGTGTGCGACGCGTACCACCACTTCGAGTACCACGAGGACATGCTGCGCTCGATCCGGAGCGCGCTCGCGCCCGGCGGGCGCCTCGTCATCGTCGACTTCGAGCGCATCCCGGGTAAGTCGCGCGAGTGGCTGCTGGGCCACGTGCGCGCGGGTCAAGAGGTCGTGCAGGCGGAGCTCGAAGCCGCGGGCTTCCGCTACGTGGACGAAGTCGTGGTGAACGGCTTCGAAGAGAACTACCTGATGCGCTTCGTGCGCGAGTGACGTCTCACGGCACGACGGTGAAGCGCAGGCCCTCGGAGAGGCCCACCGGCGCGGCAGGCAGCAGCGCGGGGTCGCGGTACCACCATTGGGTGAACACCGTCGTGCCGGGGAACATCGCGTTGGCGACGAAGAAGCCCGACGTGAACGTGTGCTCCAAGCGGCCCGAGCAGTTGCCCGTGCCGAGGCCGTTCGAGAACACGATCGGCAGCCGCTGCGGCGCGTTGCCGAGGCACAGCGTGCCGCCGAAGAACGGAATGTTCGCGGGTTGATCGGACCAGAGCAGCAGGCCGAACTGCTGGCTCAGCACGAGGTCGCAGTGCACGCGGAAGGTGCTGTTCTGGAAGGACGGTGTGCCGGTGAAGCCGATCGCGGGGGTGCAGCCCGCGGAGTTCACCTTGGCCGTGCAGTAGACGAGCGGTAGGGTGGGCTGCGGCAGATAGGGCGCGATACCGAAGTGGCGCTGCAGCGCGAAGAGGTGCGCCTCCGCCGAAGCTTGCCACGCGGCTGGGCTGCTGAGCACCGCCGCATCGATCGGGCTCGTCAGGAAGCCGCCCTCGCTGAGCGTCGCGGGCATCGTCGTCTCGCGCAGCACGAAGAAGTTCGCCGTCTTCGAGCCGCGATCCGCGAGGCCGAGCCCGATGAGGAGCTCTTCCTGCACGCGATCGCGCAGGTTCGCCGACAGCGTCCCGTTCGAGAAGCTGAACGTCTCGGTGCCGTTCGCGGCGGAGCTCGAGAACGCGTTGTGGTGGATCGAGACGAACCGATCCGCGGGCCACGTGTTCGCGAGCGCGACTCGCTCCGCGAGCGAGACCGTCACGTCGGTGGTGCGGGTCAGGCGCACGTCCCAGTCGCCACCGCCGAGGGGGTCCGCCGAATCGAGCGCCAGGAGGTCGCGCAGGCGCAGGGCGACCTCCAGGTTGAGCTCCGCCTCGACGAGGCCGTTGGCGACCGCGCCGGGGTCGGCGCCGCCATGGCCGGGGTCGATCACGACCCGGTAGGGGAGGCCCGAGGGCGGAGTCGCCTCGGACCGCTGGGGGATCGTCGAGAGGGCCGCCACCAGGAGCACCCCGGCGACGGCGAAGGGGCGGCGCCAACGCATCCCATGAGCCTAACCGGTCCTCCGCGGGCGGTGGCTCAGGGCGATGCAGGGAGCCTCACCTCGGACCCATCATCGATAGGTTCGGGCTCCGTCCCTCCGCTCGGCCACCGGGGCCCGCGGTAGCGTGAGCGGCCGCTGCGCTGCGAGCACCGCGGATCGTCTGTCGGAACGGCGGTTCCCCCTCAATTCGGGGCTAGGGGTTTCCGATCACCCCCAGGTGTCCCTCGGTCGTCGCCTCCTCGTCTCCCTCGGCATCTGGACCGCGCTCTACGTCGCGGGCGTCGCGGTGATCCATGAAGCCGCGGTCGTCGAGCGCTTCGACGCCCTCGAGGTGCGCCTCGCCGGGGAGCACGCGGCCCGGGTGCAGGAGGCGATCACCCGCGAGGTCGGGGCCCTCGCCGACATGGCCCGCGTCTGGGCGGCACGGGACGACGCCCACACCTACGCGGCGCAGCCGAACCCGGAGTTCGAGGCCGCCACACTGTCGTTGGGCTCGGTCGAGACGTCTTCGCTCGCGGCGCTCTACGTGTACGACGCGGAGGGCGCCCTCGTCTACGGTCGCACCCTCGAGGAGCTCCGAGCGGGCTCCGCCGGTGGGCCGCCACCGGCCTACGCCGAGACGCTGCGCGCGCGCTGCGCGGAGGCGCTCGCCCCGGACCGCCGCTCGGGGGAGGGCGCTTCCGGGCTCGTCGCGGTCGACGGAGAGGTCCTGATGGTCGCCGGCGAGTCGATCTTCGACAGCGACCGCAGCGAGCCCTCCAACGGGACCTTTGTGCTGGCGCGGGCGCTCGACGAGGCGCTGCTCGCAGAGCTGCGCGACTCCACCCACGTCGCATTCACGGCGGCGCCTGTCGGTCCAGCGCCCGTGCGGGCCAGCGCTCCCTGGATCGTCTCGGGCAACGAACTCCACGGCGAGGCGTGGCTCGCGGACATCGACGGCCGTCCAGCGTTGCGGCTCGAGCTGCGTGTGCCCCGCGACATCCATGCCGAAGGCCGCGCGGCCGCGTGGTTTGCGCTGACGACGACGGTCCTCGGCGCGCTGTTGCTGTTGATCGCGCTGCACGCCGAGGTGCGGCGCCACGTGGTGCAGCCCCTTGTCCGGCTCTCGGCGGAAGCGGTGCAAGTCGGGGCTTCGGACGGCCGCCACGTGCCGCAGGTGCTCCAGCGCGATGACGAGCTCGGTGTGCTCTCGCGCGGGCTCGCATGGATGACCGAGTGCCTCGCCGAGTCACGCCGAGAGCTCGTCGCTGCATCCCGCAGCGCTGGGCGCTCCGAGATCGCAGCCAGTGTGCTGCACAACGTGGGGAACGTCCTCAACGCGATCAGCGTCGGCTCCGCGCTGCTGCGCGAACGTGTCGGAGCGAGCGAGCTCGCGCCGACGCTCGCAGGTCTGCGCGGGATCATCGAAGAGCAAGAGCAGCGCGGGGGCCTCGTCGCTTGGCTCGAGAGCGATCCACGCGGCCCGCAGTTCGGCGCGCTCCTCTGCGAGCTCGCCGTGGCAGCCGAACACGAGCGCGAGCAGCTCGAGACCGAAGCGCGAGCGCTCGTCGAGCGCGTCGAACATGTGCGCGCGGTGCTGACGCGCCACCAGGGCATCGCGCGCGCGTCGAACGTCGCCGAGACGTTCACGCTGCGCGAGCTGGTGGCGGAGAGCGAGCGTCTCGCCCGTCTGCCCAAAGCGGGCTCCGAGGCCCTCGCGATCACCATCGAGTCCGACCGCGAGGTCGTTGGACAGAAGCACCGGTTGCTGGAGATCCTCGTCAACCTCGTCAACAACGCGACCGAAGCGCTGGCCGAGCACGGCGTCCGCGAGCCGCGCATCGCCATCCGCGGCGGCATCGAAGCTGGGATCCGCGCCTGGTTCGAAGTCGAAGACAACGGCCCTGGCATCCCCGCCGAGGTCCGCGAGTCGCTGTTCCGTATGGGCTTCACCACCAAAGCCAGCGGCAGCGGCATCGGCTTGCACTCTTCTGCGAACACCGCGCTCGCCCTGGGCGGAGCGTTACGGTTGCTGCCAGCAGAGCCCGGCAAGGGAGCCACCTTCCGCTTCGAGTTCCCGCTCACCGTCCCCGAATCAGCGGCGCGCCGCGCCGCGTGAGACCATGAACGCCATCCCCACTCTGCGCCGGCGCGTGCTCGTCATCGACGACGATCGCGCGGTCATCGAAGACTACCGCCGTGTACTCGCCGCGCCTGGTCCGCGGCCCACGGGCACGCTCGCGGCGTCGTTCTTCGGGCGCCCGACGGCGCCGACCGAGCCGCGCCTCGACGTCGCGCTCGACTGTGTGCAACAGGGCGAGGCTGGTGTCGCGGCTGTGGCCGCAGCGATCGCCGCAGGGGATCCCTATCACGTCGTCTTCGTCGACATGCGCATGCCCCCCGGCATCGATGGCAGCGAGACGATGCGCCAGATCCGCGAGGTCGACCCGTCTCTGCCGTGCATCGTCTGCACCGCGTTCAGCGACGTCGGCAGCGACAAGCTGCGCAGCGAGTTCGGCGCACAGCTCGTCGTTTTGCACAAGCCGTTCGAGCCCAACGAGATCCGCAACCTCGTGCGGAGCTCGGTCGAGCGCCAGGCAGCCTAGCGCGCGCTCAGCGCCGCTCCAGGAGCAGGTAACGGAGGCGAGCGCGGCGCTGCGAGAGGCCCGGGAGGCGCATCACGATCCCGAGCCCGCGCGCTGCGAGCCGCGCTGCGCGCTGGGCCCGGCGGCCGAAGTTGCGCGCCCGGAACTCCACCTCTTCGGGCTCGGGCGCGGCTTGGGCGTGGAACGTCGCGCGGACCTCGAAGCCCGCAGCCCGCACGAGCTGGGCGACCTCGCCAGGATCGAGGGACTCGAAGGGGCCGATGTTGGGGTCGGGGGAGAGCACGTACTCCACGCCGCGGGGGCCGCCGCGGCGGGCGCGCAGGGCCTCGGTCCAGTCGTGGTACGAGCGGCGTGACACGTACGCGAGCAGCACCTTCCCGCCCGGCCGCACCCAGCGCGCGAGCGCATCGAGGAGCTTCGGACGGTCCGCGTGGGGCAGACCCTCGAGCCGGTGCAAACACGACACGACGTCGTAGGTGTCCGCCGAGGGCTCAGCGCCGGCATCAGCGGGCCACAGGTGGACTCCAGCAGGCGGATGGACGCGATCGGCGACGAACTCCGCGACTTCGCGGGTGCGCTCGACGACGTCGAAGCGAAAGCCCGGCCGTCGCGCGCCGAGGTGCGCCGTCAGGATCCCCGTGCACGGCAGGACGTCGAGCCAACGCAGCGGCTCTTCTGCGCCGCGCTCGCGACCTTCGGGGACGAGCGCATCGAGCGCGCTGTCGAGGGCGCGCAGCTCCCACGCCCGCGGTTTGTTGTGGCGCAGCCCGTTCAGTACACGCGCGCGCTGGTAGATCGCCAAGAGGTCCGGCGCCCAATCGTCGGGCTTGGTCGAGCTCGGGATCGGGCGACCCGCGTAGTGGTTCCAGTGCGTGACCTGCGCGAGCGGCCGTCGCTTCGGCGGCCGCTTCGGGACGACCTTCGGCCAGCCGAGCGCGAGCACCGCGATCACGATGCGATCGTAGGGCAACCCGACAGCTTCGCGGACCTTCTCTGCGCCGCCAGTCTGCGTGATCCAGAACGTCCCGAGACCCAGCGCGTGCGCCGCGAGGCTCATGTTCTGCACGAGCGCGCTCGCGCTCTGGATGTTCGCCCACGCCTCCTCCGAGAAGTCGCGCCCGTAGGAGACAACGATGTTCACCGGCGCGTTGGCCATCTGCGTCGAGAGCGCAGCGAGGCGTGTGTTGACCTCTGGATCGTCGACCGCGACGAGGTCCCACATCTGATAGTTGCACGAGCTCGGCGCCCAGATGCCCGCGTGCATGACCTGTTCGACGAGCTCGCGCGCGACCGGGTCGCGTTTGAACTTACGGATCGAGCGTCGGCCGTAGAGCGTCTCCCAGAACGCCACCGCGGGCAGCTCACCGAGCGGTCGCTGCGTGCCGTCGTCCGCGGCTTCTCCGCTGAAGGTCGGATCGACGGGGGGCGCCTCGGGAATGCCGTTCCGGGGCTCGTCTGCCGCGGGTCGGGGCAGGGCGGAGTCGTCGTGCGCGGGCATCGGGGACGGGAGTCTACCGGGCGATGGTCACGCGCGCCCGGATCGACGGCGCGGGGCGCGCCGCTGCAACACCCAACCCGCGCCCGCGAGGCCCGCCAGCACGAGCGCGATGAGGGAAGTGTGCCACCCAGAGCGCTCGTCCGCGTCGCCTTCGGCGGCTTCGAGGGCCGTGTTGCGCTCGCTCGGCCCACGGCGGGGTTGCGTCGGCGTCGGGCCCGGGACCGCGGCGCGTGGGGCTGAGTCGAAGTGCGCCCGATCTCCGTAGAGCGCGAGCTTGCGCTCCAGGAGTGTTTCGCGGTCCACGACCGCGACCCCGAACGACGCGCGTTGCAGCGCGGGAGTTCGGGTCAGCACGTCGGCGTCACCGGCCCCGACTCCGACGAGCTCCAGCGGCGCGCCGCGGTGGAGCAGCTCTCGGCCGCGCGCCTCCAGCTCTTCGCGCGCCCCCGCGAGCGACTCCTCTTCGCGCGCCCGCTGAGCGGTCGCTGGCGCCGCCAGGATCACCGCCAGGAGCGCTGCTGCGCATGTCCGCGGATTCAAGGGGCGACCTCCACCCGGTGCGGGTCCTCGTGCAGCGTCCGCCACGAGAGCACCTCGACCTCTCCGATCGTCCGGGGCAGCAGGTCGCCGACGATGCTGGCATTGCCGCCCAACATCCGCGCGTCGTAGTTCATCGCGATCGACGGAGTACCGTACACGATGTTCTCGTTGCGGCTGATGACGGCGCCGTTGATCTGCGCCGCGGTGCCGCCCAGCACCAGGTACGAGAAGGATTGGTTCGTGTAGAACACGCCGTCCAAGCGGTTCGCGTAGAGCGACGCGATCGAGGAGTACGTCGGCACACCGCTCGCCGGGATGTTGCCAGCCCAGAACGCGGGATCGAGCGCGTCGTCGAAGTCGATGTCGGCGAGGGTCGTGGTATCGTCGAACTCTCCGTCGCCGTCGATGTCTTCGCCGGTCCCCGGGATGCGATCACCGACCGAGTGACCCGGCGGAATCAGGCCCGCGAGCGCGTCGGCCTCCGTGTAGTACTCGGTGGTGAAGACCCCGTCGCCCTCCAGGACGTCGTCGTCTCCCGTGCCCAGGATCCCGTCGCGGCCAGCGAGGGTGTTCGGGATACCGTCTTCGCCCGAGTCCTCGGACGACGCGTTCAGCGCGGACGACATCCAGCCGCCGACATACTGGCGCCACATCCAGTGGGTGTGGTCCCCGACCGCGATGTGCTCGCGCGCGAGGAGGCCCAGGAAGTCCCGGTCGTGGTTCGCAGCGAGCCAGGCTTCGGTGTCCGCTTGGCTGTTGCTCGCGGGCCGCGGCGACGTCGGCGGGTTCACGTAGCGCAGCGTGTTGGGCACATAGACGTTGCCGCCGGCGTAGATCGCGCCCTGACCCGTCACGAAGCCGCTGATCAGCACATCGCCGCGCACGACGACCTTGCCGTCGATCTGGATCGGGTTCGCGGCAGTGCCGACGAGGTACAGGTTCTCGAGCTCCCCCGGTTCATCGCCGAGCACCGCGTTGCAAACCGGAACGCTGCCGATCGCGATCCCGCCGCCGGACGACACGGCACGCTCCTCGAGCTTCGTCATGTCGCTCAGGTTCGGCATTTCGACCGCGTCTTGGAAATCGTGTTGGTTCTCCGCGTTGCCGCCGTTGCCCTGCAGGTTCTGGACACCGACGATGTCCCACCCCGAGAAGACCCCGCCGTCGTTGCCGTCTTGCAGGCCGTCGCCGTTGTCGTCGCGATACCCGGTGAGGCTCGCGGTCCCCGAACCGACCGATGCGCTGTCGTAGGTGGGCTGACCCGTGACCGTGGGGGAGTAACCCGCACAGTCGAACTGCCCGTTGCTGCGCGCGTTGCCGTTGCAGCGGATGGTGCTGCCGTAGAACCAGCCCCAGTTGTTGATGAAGTACGCGCTGTCGAAGACGCGGCTCTGCGCGAGGCTCCAGCGCAGCGTCACCTCGACCGACGCAGACGCATCGGGGCGGCGGCCGGGAGGCAGCGCTGCGGGAGCATCCGGCACGTAACCCGTCGCGACGACCCGCACAGTGACGTCGTCCGCGGTCGAGGACACGAGGTCGAGCCGCACGGTGTACGCTCCGACGCGCGCTCCGCCGCTCATCACTGGAGCGCCATCGAAGGGCAGCATCGTGTCTTCACCTTGGAAGAGCGCCGTCACGCCCCAGAGCGGGTCATAGACCGAGGCTTTGCCGACCGCATCGCCGATCAGTGCGCGTGCGCGTTCGACGCCCGCTTCGGCCAGCGCTTCTGCGCGCAGCTCGTCGAACGAGCGCCGCGAAGCGCCGAGCTCCACCTGCGTGAAGGTCGTCGTCGCGGCGATGAGGCCAGCGACCCCGACGAATGCGACCAGCGCCGCGACGAGCGCGGCGCCGCGCCGCTCAGGCGTTGCGTGTACGTACATGGAACTCCTCGCTGCGAGGCGCGCCCCCCTGGCGCGCCTCCTGTGTGATGCGGATCCGCCAGAGGTCGCCCGCGGTATCGACGGCGAACCCCGGGTTCTCACCGCCGCCTTGGGTCAGCCCGCGCACCAGGATGCGCGTGTGTCGGACGTTGCCACCCGCGTCGAGAATGCGCCGCTCCAGGCGGCGCTCTTCGCGGTTCGCGGTGGTGACCACCGTGTAGACGATGCTGCCGCCGACCAGGTTCTGCTGGTTCGTGAGGCCCCCGAGGCGGCGCTCGAATGCGCCGAACGCGGTGCCCGCGCCATCGGCGACGGCGACCTGGAAACGCAGCTCGTGGTTCCCATCGGGCAGGACGGTCACGTTGACGAGGTCGTCACGGGTCGCCCGCAGCTCGCCGCGCAGCACCTCGGTGGCGTTGCGCACGGCACCGTTCACCTCGACCGTGCCGTTCACCGTGACCTGCGCGCGCCGCGCGAGCTGCACGGAGCCAGCGATCGCGTAGCCGACGACCCCGAGCACCGCGATCGCCGCAGTGAGCTCGGTCAGGCTGAAACCAGAACGTCGGCCGAAGCGGGGGCTCACGTGCGACTCCTCTGTGTGACGGCTGTACCCAGTCGGCGCCCGGTCTGGAGCTCGAACAGCGCGAGCTCCACTTGCAGCAACCCGAGCTCGGCTTCGAAGACCGTGAGGTCGACGCGGTATTCGCTGCGCGCGGCGTCAGGGCCGTCGAAGAGCGACGTCCCGTCGAGGCCCAGGAGGTTCGCCGTCGGCTGCGCGCCGAGGTTCTCGGCCACGGTCTCGAGGTAGAGCACGCCGCTCGTCAGGCGCTTCGCGGCATTGGCGCCGCCGATCGACTCCGAGAACGCCGCCGCCGCACCGAGCACGAGGATCGTGACGACGACGGAGGCCATCATCACCTCGACGAGGGTCAAACCCGCGTTGCACGCCAGGCGTGCTCCGCGCGGCCGCGCTCCCTCCGCCCCTGCTCCCCGCAACCTGTCCATGGCTTCGACAACGTGCGCTGAAGACGCACCGTGGCGCTGGATCGGCGGCTTAGGGGCGGCGCCTTTAAGGAAATCGCAAATGGGGTGCTCGGCGTCTCGAACTCGGCGCTGCGCTCGTTACCCTCGGGGCATGTGGCTCTCTCTCGGTCTCGCTCTCGCACAGCTCGTGCCTTCGGCGCCCGTCCAGGATTGGCTCACCACCAAGGAGAGCGCGCCGGCGAGCCTCGCCGTCACGGCTGACGGAGCGACCGCGGCGCTCGCCAACGGGCTGATCGTCCGTCGCATCGATCTCGCGCGCGGCGGGGTCACCGTGGCATTGGACGACCTGCGCGACGGCGCGAGCCTCCTGCGGGTGCCGCGCGGGGCGGGCCTCGTCGGCGGTCACCTCGCAGAGTTCAGCCAAGCCGAGCTGCAGCCGGTCGCCTGTGTCGTGCTCGACGGTGTGCGCCACGAGCTCGGCCTCGCTGGCGCCGGTCTCACCTTGGCGAGCGTCGAACGTGGGACACCCCTCGAGCGCCTCACGTGGCAGCGCGCGCGCCGCGCGTCGCCGCTCGCCGAATGGCCGCCGCGCGGTACGCGGCTGTCCCTGACCTATGCGCCCGTGCCTGGGCGCACGGACGTGCCGAGCGGCGCGCGGGTCGTCGTGCACCACGAGCTCTACACAGGTGTGCCGCTCTGCGGCAAGTTCGTCGAAGTCCAGAACGTCGGGAGCGCGCCGTTCACCGTCGACCACATCGTTTCGGAGCGGCTCGCGTGTGTGGAGTCCGACTCCTGGGTCGAGACACGCGGCGGTGTGTCCGTGCCGAGCCCCGCGCGCATCGAGGCGCTCTCCGAGTACGCGATGGGCGGAATGGAGCCTGAGAACGCGCACCGCTTCGGCGTGCGTTGGTCCGCCGATCCCGACCACCCGACGCAGGTGAACTACCTGCGCTCGACGCCGTGCTTGTTGGAGATCGCCCCCGAGGATCAGTTCGCGGTACAGGTGGAGCCCGGCGGCCGCTGCGCAGCGCCCGCCGCGTTCGTCGTTGTCCACGACCGCGAAGATCGCACCCGGCGCGCCTTGACCATGGCGCGGGTCTACGAGGTGCTGGCCCCGTGGGTGACCGAGAACCCGCTGATGATGCACGTGCGCCACTCCGACGACGCCGCCGTGCGGCTCGCGCTGCGGCAGGCGGCCGAGGTCGGCTTCGAAGTGGTCATCCTGACCTTCGGCAGCGGCTTCGACATGGAGAACACCTCGCCGGAGTCGCTCGCGCGCTGGAAGGGCCTCGCGGACGAAGCCGCTGCGCTCGGTGTCGAACTCGGAGGTTACTCCCTCTTGTCGAGCCGCCGCGTGGAGCCCGCGACGGACATGTGTGTCGACCCGGAAACGGGCCGCAGGGACGTGCAGACCCACGGCTGCTGCCCGGCGCTGACGTCCCAGTGGGGGCGCGGATACCTCGCGCGGCAGCGGCAGTTCTTCGACGCGACGGGGTTCGACCTCCTCGAGCAGGACGGGCCCTATCCGGGCGATCGTGATGCGACGGAACGTCCGCCGTATCAAGTCGGTGCCGCGGATTCGCGCTTCAAGATGTGGCGCCTCGCGGCGGACTTGTTCCGCGATCTGCGCGCCCGCGGTGTCTACGTCAACCAGCCGGACTGGTACTTTCTGGTGGGCGGCAACAAGACCGGCATGGGTTACCGCGAGACGAACTGGTCGCTGCCGCGCGCGCAGCAGGTCCTGCACGCGCGCCAGAACATCTTCGATGGCGCCCGCCACAAACGCCCCAGCATGGGCTGGATGTTCGTGCCGCTGACGGAGTACCACGGCGGCGGCGCCGCCGCGACCGTCGAACCGCTGGATGAACACCGGCGGCACTACGCGGCGATGCTCGCCGCGAACCTGGGCGCGGGTGTGCAGGCGTGTTACCGCGGCCCGCGGCTCTACGACACCGACGCGACGCGCGACATGGTGCGCGGTTGGGTCACTTGGTACCGCGCGCACCGCGACATCCTCGAAGCGCCGATCGTGCTCTCCGCGAGCCGCCGCGCTGACGGCCGCGACGTCGACTGGCTCCTGCACGCGGATCCGCGGCTCCCACAGCACCAAGGGATGTTGGTCGTCTATCGCCCCGATGCCGAAGAGGACGCGGAGCCGCTGGTCCGGGACCTCTGGGTCGACCTCACCTACACCGGGCTCGCGAGCGAGGACTCCGTGACCGTCGACATGCAGGGGGTCGCGCCGCTGCGCGTGGTCCCGGATCGCCGCGGCGGCGTGACCCTGACCCTCACGATCCCCGCGGGGGAGCCGCTCACATGGGCCGCCTTCCGCAAGTGACGCCCAGGTTGGCGCCCAGGTTGGCGCTCGGGTTGGCGCTCGCGTGCGGCGCGTGCATGCGCCCGGATGTGCGCCCGTACTTCGCGGAGGCGCAGCTCCGCCGTCTGCAGCGCGACCTGCCGACGGTCGAGACGCCGGGGGTCGTCTACGACCAGGACGCCGATGGCGCCGTCGTGCGCGAGGTCCTGCGCCTGCCCGACGGAACGGTCTTGCGGCACGGCGTCGAGCGCCTCTCCTATCCGGGCGGCGCGCGCCGAGCGCTGCGCCACTACGACCGCGACCGACCGGTGGGGGAGTGGACCGCGTGGTATCCCGACGGAGCGCTGCGCTCGTCGTACGTGCACAGCACAGAGCCCACCACGAGCACGTTCTACGCCCCCGATGGCGCCGTGACCGCAGAGGGGCTTGCGATCGACGGTGTGCGCACCGGCACGTGGCGCTTCTACCACCCCTGTGGCGCGCTCGCGCGCGAAGGCGGCTATGTCGACGGCCGCGAGGAGGGGGAGTGGCTCACCTACACCGCCGACGGCGCCGTCAGCGAGCGCCGCGTGTTCCGCGCGGGCGAGCGCATCGAGTGATCGGGCTCAGCGCACGAAGACGCCGGGTCGGAGCTGCGCTGCGATGTGATCGAGCACGCGCCGCTCCGCGCGCGCGATCTCCGCGCCGTTCCAGCCTTGGGCCTGCAACCGGCGGTGTACACGCAGGACGCGCCGGTGCACGCGCACGAAGCGTTGCATCGCGCGCATGCGCTGCGTCGGCATCCGGCGCGTGCCGACGAGGCCTAGGCCGCTGCCGAGGCCGAGCTCGCCTCGGCCCTCTGCAGCCAGGGCTGCGAGCTGACGGCGGCGTTCACCGACGGTCTCTACGAGCTGCGTGATGCGCAGCGTGCGCGGCGACGGGCGGATGCTGGGGAAGCCCGCGCTCTCGACGCCGATGCCCCAGCGCTCGAGCCGCTGCGCGAGCGCGCCGCGGAGCTCTTCGTCGAGCGACCCGCGCGCACCGAGGGCGTCGCGCTCTGCCGCGCGGATGACCTCTTGCACCGCGAGACCGAGCACTTGCCGCATCCCGCGCTCGTAATCGTCGACCTCGATCAGCGCGCGGCGCACATCCACGACGCGGTAGACGAGGTTCGCATCGACGAGGTACACGAGGCCCTCGTACGTCGTCACGCGCTGCGCGGGCAGGTCCATCGTGCGCGAGCGCGTCGGGATGCGCTTCGCGGTGTTGACGAACGGGATCAAGAAGTGAAAGCCGGGTTCGAGCTCGCGCCGCGCGCGCCCGAAGCGGAACAAGAGGCCCGTCCAGCCCGACTCGACCGTGACCCCCATCGCGCGCAGGAACGCCGCGATCGACGCAGCGGCGATGAACGCGAGGTCCTCCTTGAATTGGTCCAGGAAGCGCCAGAGGAGCGCGCGCCATGGCGCGCGCTCGCCCGAGCGCTCTCGGTCGCGCTCCTCGCGCGCGGCGAGCGCGAGCGCCTCGGGCGCGCGATCGGTCGCCCGCCGCCGACGTGCGCCGCCGGGCGTAACCAGAGGCCGCGCGCTCACGGATCCTTGCGCCCGCCGCGCGGCGCGTTCGGGTCGTCGTCGCCCAGCGGGTCCGCGAACGGGTCGCGCTCCTGGCCCTCCGCGCCTTGCGGGCGCTGCGCCTCACCGCCCGGCTGTTTCGCCGCGCGGCGACGGCGGAGCTCGGCGCGCTCGGCTTCGGTCAGCTCCTCTTCGAGCTGCGACACGAGCGCTGCGTCGGTGGCGGCCTCACGCCGGCGCGACGGCGCGGCTTCGTCGGGGTGCACACTGACGACCGCGCCCGACACGAGCGCGACGGCCGCTTCATCTGCGAGGCCCTCCGCGCGCAGCCGCCGGTACAGCCCCAGCTTCTCGCGCGTCAGGAGCTCGAGCTGCGTGATCTCGAGCGTCGTGGGGGAGGGCGAGATGTTCGAGAAGCCGAACTCGAGGATGCGCACACCCCATTGGTCCTCGACCGAGCGCAGCTCCTCGCGGATCGCCCCCGACATCCCGTCGACGTCGGTCACCGTGTCCCGCGTGCGCCGTGACACGACCTTCTGGACGGCGATCACGACGCGGTTCTGCAGACCCGTCACGAGGTCGTCGACCTCGATCAACGCCTTGCGCAGGTTCACGATCTGGTACACGACCTTGCAGTCGACCTCGTACACGAGGTCGTCGTCGAGCTGGATGACCTGGGGCTCCAGGTCCAGGGTCGTGTGTTTGGTCTCCTCGACCTTGAAGGTCTGGATCAGCGGCCACTTGAAGTGGATCCCCGGCCCGACGACCGAGCGCGCGCGGCCGAGGGTGTAACGGAGGGCATGTTGGCCGTCGTAGACGATCACGAAGAGGCCGGTGATCGCGCCGAAGATGTCGAGGGACATGGGTTCGTCGGTTCGGGTTGGGGCGCACGGGCCCCGCGGCCCGGTAGCATCGCACACGGACCCGCAGCTTGCCCGCACGAACCTCCGATGGACGACCCCCGAGCGCCCCGCGCAGCGCCTCTGCCGCGCCTCCCCCGTGACCCCGCAGCCGACCACGCGCCCGCGCTGCTCGCCGCGCGGCGCGCCCTCGCCGAAGCAGCCGCGGGCCGCGCCTTGCCGCACCTCGCGGGCGCACCCGTCCCGTCCGAGCGCGCGCGCGGGAACATCGAGAACATGGTCGGCTGGGCGCAGGTGCCCATCGGCCTCGCGGGGCCGCTCCTGGCCGACACGACCCGCGGCACGGTCGAGGTCTACGTGCCGCTGGCGACGACCGAGGGCGCGCTCGTCGCGTCGTATTCGCGCGGGATGCGCCTCTGCGCCGAGGGCGGGTCGATCCGCGCGCGGGTGCACGCGGAGGGCCTCTCGCAGCACCCGATGCTGGACTACGACAGCGTCAGCGCCGCGGAACACGCGGCCGAGGTCGCGCGCGGGGACCACGCGCGTTTCGCGGCGCTGACCGCGGGGATCACGCGCCACGGCAAGCTGCTCGCGGTCGAGCCGAGGGTGCTCGGGCGGCGGCTCCTCTTGCGGCTCGTGTTCCACACCGCGGACGCGATCGGCATCAACATGGCCGCGCACGCGGCGGAGCTCTGCTCGCGCGACCTCGCCGAGCGCACCGGCGCCCGCGCCCGCGCGGTCCACGGGCAGGACGTCGAGAAGCGCGCCAACGCGCGCGCGCTGGTCGAGGGCCGCGGCCGCAGCGTCGTCGTCGAAGCCCGCGTCCCGCGGGCGACGCTCGCGGCGCGCGCGCGCACGACCCCGGAGGCGCTCGTCGCCCTCGCGCGCACCTACGCCGTCGGGTACGCCCAGCTCGGGACGCAGAACTGGGCCGTGCAGACCGCCAACGGCCTCGCGGCGCTCTTCCTGGCGACCGGCCAGGACGTCGCGTATGTGACCGAATGTGCGACGGGGCACCTGGACCTCGACCTCGACGCGGCGGGGGACCTCTGCGCGACGCTGACCCTGCCGACCCTGCTCGTGGGCACCGTGGGAGGGGGCTCGGGCCTCGGCACTGCGGCGGAATGTCTCGCGATCCTGGGCTGCCAGGGCGCGGGACTCGCGAACCACTTCGCGGAGCTGATCGGCGCGGCGTGCCTCGCGGGGGACATCTCCCTGCTCGCCGCCTTCGCCAGCCACGAATTCGTCGCCGCCCACGAGGCCCTTGGGCGCAACCGCCCGGCGCCGCCGCCGGACGGCGCTTGACGCGGCGCGCGTTGTCCCTAACCTATTGGGCTCCGATACCTGGGCCGGGCCGCCCCGGGACTCTGCGTGGGTCCCCTGACGCGGCGCACTGCCTAGGCCCACCGTAACCAACCCTGGGGGCCCTCCGCCCCGCTGAGCCCCCCGATCGCCGTGATGACCGCCGAGCGCAAGAACCAGTCGCCCCGCAAGTTCAACGTCAAGAAGAACGACCCGGTGTTCCAGCGGAACATCGGGATCATGGCGCACATCGACGCGGGTAAGACGACCTGCACCGAGCGCATCCTCTTCTTGACCGCGAAGGTCCACAAGATGGGTGAGGTGCACGAGGGCGCCGCGACGATGGACTTCCTCGAGGAAGAACAGAAGCGCGGCATCACGATCCAGTCGGCGGCGACGACCGCCGAGTGGAACGGCCACGTCATCAACATCATCGACACCCCGGGTCACGTCGACTTCACGGCCGAGGTCGAGCGCTCGCTGCGCGTGCTCGACGGCGCGATCGCGGTCTTCGACGGCAAGAACGGCGTCGAAGCGCAGTCCGAGACGGTGTGGCGCCAGGCGAACCGCTACCGCGTCCCGCGCATCTGCTTCATCAACAAGATGGACAAGATCGGCGCGAACTTCCAATACGCGGTGAGCACCATCCGCGAGCGCCTCGGCGCGCGCCCGGTGCCGATCCAGTACCCCGTCGGGACCGAGAAGGAGTTCAACGGCTTCATCGACCTCGTCCGCTGGAAGTACATCACCTTCATCGACGACACCGACGGCAAGGAGTACCTCGAGCAAGAGGTCCCCGCCGAGCTCATCGACGCCGCCAAGAAGGCGCGCCACGAGATGCTCGAGAACGTGGCGGAGAACGACGAGGAGATGCTCGACCTCTTCGTCGAGGACAAGGAGATCCCCGAGGAGATGGTCATGCGCGCGATTCGCAAGGCCACCCTCGACATGTCGATCACCCCGGTCCTCGCGGGTTCGGCGCTGAAGAACAAGGGCGTGCGCTTCGTGCTCGACGCCGTGCTCGACTTCCTGCCGTCGCCCGTCGACACCCCCGAGGTCGTCGGCACCGACCCGGCGTCGGGCGAAGAGCTGCGCCGCAAGACGACCAAGGAAGAGCCCGTCACCCTGATGGCCTTCAAGACGGTCGCGGAGCCGACCGGCGACCTCACCTTCATCCGCGTCTACTCGGGCGTGCTGAAGAAGGGCGAGAAGCTGCTCAACACGCGCACCGGCAAGGGTGAGCGCATCGGCCGCCTCGTGCGCATCCACGCGAACAAGCGCGAGGCATGCGAAGAGGTGCCCGCGGGCGACATCGCCGCGATCATCGGCCTCAAGAACACGGTCACGGGCGACACGCTCTGCGACGAGAACCACCCGATCGCGCTCATGAAGATGAGCTTCCCGGAGTCGGTCATCTCCATGTCGCTCGAGCCCGAGAAGGCCGCCGACCGCGACAAGCTCTCCGAGATCATCGGCAAGCTGATGCGCGAGGACCCGACGTTCCGCGCCTTCACGAACGAAGCGACCGGCGACCTCATCATCTCGGGCATGGGTGAGCTCCACCTCGAGATCGTCGTGAACCGCATCATCAACGACCACAAGTGCGCCGTGCGCACCGGCCGTCCGAAGGTCGCGTTCAAGCAGCGCCTCAAGAACAACAAGGACCTCGAAGCCCGCCACATCCGCCAGTCGGGTGGTTCGGGTCAGTACGCGGTCATCAACGTCAAGTTCGAGTACGACCCCGAGCTGACGGCCTTCCAGTTCGTCGACGCGGTCAAGGGCGGCAACGTCCCGCGCGAGTACATCGCGCCGGTCGGTAAGGCGCTCGAGGAATTCCACAACTCGGGCGGCACGACGGGCATCCCGTTCGTCAAGACGCGCTGCACGCTGTACGACGGCAAGGCGCACGACGTCGACTCGAACGAGATGGCGTTCCGCGCCGCGGCGAACCTCGCGTTCCGCCAGGCGATCGAGAACAACATCACGCTGCTGGAGCCGATCATGAAGGTCGAAGTCAGCGTGCCCGAGCAGTACCTCGGCGCGGTGGTGGGTGACCTCAACTCCCGCCGCGGTGAGGTCTCCGACGTCGCGACCCAGGGCGACCTGCGCGTCGTGCGCGCGATGGTGCCGATCGCCGAGATGTTCGCGTACTCCTCCGCGCTGCGCGGCGCCACCCAGGGCCGCGGCCAGTACTCGATGGAACTCGCCGAGTACCGCGACGTGCCGCAGGGCATCGCCGCGAAGCTGATGGCGAACCAAGGCTGACGCACGGCCCGGGCGACGGCGGAGGTCCGCCGCCGCCCGGGAGTGCCGCCTGCGCCCGCACCCGCGGGCCCGACCATGACGCAGACCGCCAAGCGCCGCTGGAGCCGCGAGCTCGAGAGCCAGATCGACGGGATCGCCTTCGGCGCTTCGGGACCCGTGCTCGTTCACGGTTACGATCCGCCCGCGGGCGGCAAGTGGCTCGACGACGTGATCCCCGGCAAGCTGGGCGCCTTCGACCGCCACAGCGGCGAGCGCCTCTGGGTCGCGCCCTGTGAGGTCGGCTACGGCCGCGGCTACGGCGCGGGCATCGGCCCCCACGGCCACGTGCTCGTGCTCGGACCGAGCGCCGGCGGGCACATGCTCGTGCGCATGTCCGTGCAGAACGGCGAGCTCGTCGAAGCGGCTTCGATCGAGCCGTTCGACGAGGCGCTCGTCGCCCCCGACCGCGTGATCACTGTGTCGGCGGGCCGCCTCGACGCGTACGACGGCGACACGCTGGAGCCGCGCTGGACCCACGCGCGGGACGGCGAGCGCTACCACACGCTCGCGCGCTCGGGCCGCGACCTCTTCGTCGTGGTGTCCAGCGCGGGTTCACGGGGCTGCGCGGTGCACCGCCTCGACGCGCTGACCGGGCGCTGGAACGGGGCCGTACTGCCCCTCGGTGTGCCGCTCGTGCGCGACCTCGCGGCCACCCAGGGCGCCCTCGTCGCGGTGCTCTCGGACCTCGAGCGGGTCCTGCCCGCCGAGGCGACCCCGGACTTCATGCGCGCCCTCGCCCTGCACCCGGGCGGCGGTCCGCGCGACACGCTGAGCCTGCTCGCCCTGCGCCTCGATGCCGAGCCCGGCGACGCCCCCCTCTGGTTCCGCGTGCTCGAGACCGAGCCCGTCGACTCGGTGCCGGACATCTCGATCTCCGCGGACGGCGGCAAGGTCTACGTCGAGCGCTCCGCGTACCTGGAGGCCCTCGACGCCGTCTCCGGCCGTCGCCTCGGCGACTGGACCGTCCCCGGCCTGGATGAGCAGGTCGGCTGGTGCGTCGCCGAAGGCGCCGGCCTCCTGGCCGAGGAGACCCGCGTGTCGGTCTTCGAGCTGCCCGCCTGAGCGCCGCGCGTTTCGACCCTGAAATCCACTGTCCCACCCACACACCGTGGGGCCGTGGTAGTACACCTTCCCCTGCATCGGACGGACGCAACGGTCGACGCCGACCCTCGCGCTCCGTCGCCTCTCATCCACCGAGGTCGCGCACGTGACCGCCCAGCCCATCCTGGAGACGCTCGCTCGAGAGTTCTCGATCGAAGTCCCCGCCGTACAGGCCGTCTGCGAGATGCTCGACGCCGGCCTGTCCCCCGTCTTCGTCGGCCGTTTCCGTCGCGCGCTCACCGGCGCGCTGTCGGAGCACCAGGTCCGTCGCCTCGCGCAGCTCCGCAGTGAGCTCGAGGACCTCGACCGCCGCCGCGGGACGATCCTGCGCCAGCTCGAGCGCCAGGAGGGCGTCGAACCCGGCGCCCTCGAGGCCGTGCGCCGTTGCATGGACCGCTTCGAGCTCGAGGACCTCTTCGTGCCGCACCGGCGGCCGGAGCCCGAGGTCCAGCTCGCGCTCGACCGCGGCCTCGGCGGCCTCGCGGACGCGATCGTGCGCCCCGTGCCGAAGGAGCAGCGCCGCGGTGGACCCGAAGGTGCGGACGACGCCGCCGAGGGGGAGGCCGACGATCCGTCGACGGCTCCCACCGAGTCGGCGCCGCACGAAGGCGCCGGCGGTGGCGGCGACGGGCACAGCGAGCCCGCCCCCGAGGTCCAAGCCCACGCAGACGCGGGGCACAGTGGCCACGCGGCCGATGCCCCTGCGCACGAACACGCGGCGGCCGAGGCGGTTGAGCCCGAGGGCGCAGCGCCCGCCGGCGACGACGACAGCCACGCCGATGACGGCGCCCCGGACATCGTCGCGGCGGGCGAGCCGCACGCTCCGACGCGCGTCGCGGTGGAGGACCTCCTCGCGATGAACGCGGAGCTCGTGCAGCTCTGCGCGCCGTTCGTCGACCCCGACAAAGGCGTGCACACGGAAGCCGAGGCGCTGTCGGGCGCCGTGCGCATCCTGTCCGATCGCCTCGGTCGCAACGCGCACCTGCGCGGCATCGTGCGCCGCACGCTGCGCAAGCGCGGCACGCTGTCGGTGCGCGGCCTCGTCGAGGACAAGAAAGCCGGCCGTCACAAGCCGCTGCTGAAGCTGCGGGCGCCGCTGCGTCAGCTCCAGGGCCACAAGCTGATCGCGCTGCGCCAAGCCCAGAAGGAGCGCGTGCTGACGACCGTCGTCGAGCTCGACCTGGATTCGGTCCTGCCGAAGGTGCGCGCGGCCCTCGGCCGCCACACGCGGCCCGAGTTCGAGCCGCTCCTGCGCGACATCGCCTTGCAGGCGCTGCGCGACCGGCTCATGCCGGTGGCAGAGGCCGACGTGCGCCTCGAGCTGAAGGAGCGCTCCGACATCGAAGCGCTGCGTTTCCTCGGCGCGCACCTGCGCCAGATCCTGCTCTCGCCCGCGATGGGCCGGCGCCGCGTGGCGGGGGTCGACCTCAACGCCAAGGGCGACCTGACCCTCGCGTTCCTCGACGAGCTCGGCAACGTGCTCGCCGATGCGCGCATCGAGGTGGGCGAGAAGGACGACGCCGCGCTGTTGGCCGAGCTGACGCCGCTGTGCGACGTGCACCAACCCGAAGCCCTCGCGTTTGCGAACACCAAGGCCGCGCGGCCGATGGTGCAGCGGCTGCGCCGGGCGCTCGCGACGGCGGGCCGCTTCGAGGGCGTGCTCGTCGTCAACGAGTCGGGCGCGGCGAGCTACGCGAACGGTCCGATCGCGCGCGCCGAGCTGGGTGAGCGCCCGGTGCCCGTACGCCTCGCGGTGACGCTCGGGCGCCGACTGCAGGACCCGATGGCCGAGATCCTGAAGATCGATCCGCGCCACCTCGGGCTCGGCGCAGAGCAGGGCCTCGTCAGCAAAGCCAACGCGCGGCGGATCTACGACGAGACCGTCGAGAGCTGCGCCGCGTACGTCGGGGCCGATCTCGACCGCGCGCCGCGCATCGTGTTCGAGCACCTGCCGGGCCTCGGCAAAGAAGCCGCCCAGCGCCTCGTCGAGCGCCGCGATGCGGGGCCCGTCGAGAGCCGTGAAGCGCTGCGTGCCGAGGGCGTCCTGACCGAGGCCGAATGGGCGAGCGCGATCGCGTTCCTGCGGGTGTACCGCTCGCCGGAGCCCCTCGACCGCACGGGCCTTCACCCGGAGCAGTACCCGCTGGTCCACCGCCTCCTGGAGCCGTCCGGAGGCGCCTCCGAGGTGCTCGGGCGCCCCGGCGCCACGAAGGGACTGCGTCGCTCCGAAGCCGGGGTCGACGAGTACACCTGGCGCGACATCATGCGCGAGCTCACGTTCCCCGGCCGCGATCCGCGTCCGCGCGTGCGTGTGCCGGAGTTCCTCACGCCCGACACGGACCCCGTGCGCCTGCAGCCCGGCCGCGTGGTCGAGGGTGTCGTCACGAACGTCGCCAGCTTCGGCGCGTTCGTCGACATCGGCCTCGCCGACGACGCGATGGTGCACATCTCCGAGTTGGCGCAGCGCTACGTGCGCGACGCCCGCGAGCTCCTCTCGGTCGGTGCCACCGTGCGCGCGCGCATCGTGGACCCGAACGCGTCGCGCATGGCGCTCTCGCTGAAGGACGTCCCCGCACCGGAGCGCCCTGCGCGCCGGCCCTTCGGGGAGGGGCGCGGCGAAGGTCGCCGCGAAGGCCAAGGTGAGGGCGAAGGCCAGCGCCGCGGCGGTGGTGGCGGCGGCGGCCGTGGCCGCTATCGCGACGACGCTCCGCCGAAGCCGACCG
Organism: uncultured Planctomycetaceae bacterium; assembly: GCA_964402175.1. Taxonomy (GTDB): domain Bacteria; phylum Planctomycetota; class UBA1135; order UBA1135; genus JAWKUK01. The sequence continues at coordinate 55,963 of CAYOBN010000020.1, forward strand.
GCCCGGCCGCTCAGATCTACCGCCGCGACGGCGCAGCCGGCGCCGCCACCCGTGGCCGCAGCTTCGGCGGCCCGGGCCGCGGCGGTCCCGGCGGGGCCCGCGGCGGCAAACGCGACGAGCGCCCCGAGCGCGACGAGCGCGTCGACCTGCGCAAGCTGAACGACGCAGCCCAGAAGGGGACCGCGAACAACCCGTTCGCGAACTTCTTCAACAAGAAGCAGGACCCGAAGCCGAACGGCTGAGCCCCTTCAGGGAATCCCGCTCCCTCGAGCGAGGGCGGTCGCACCGGTCCCCCGGCGCGCCCGCCCTCGTGCACTTACGGAGGGGCTTGGACCACGGAACGCGCTCGGATCGCGGCGCTCCCGACGGCCGGTGGGAGACGCAGCGAGCGGTCCGTTGCCTTGACTTGCTGGAAGTCGGCAACGCATCCAAGGTGCGCCGGGGGCCCTTTGGGAGGAGGAACCGCAGCCTGTCGCGCGCAGCTCCGAAGCGCCGTCGCGAAGGCGCCACACGCTTCCTACGCGCTGGGGATCCGCGGCGTCACGCGCTGCGAGTGCTCAACCTTCAACGTTCCTAAGGCCACGCTGAGCACGCACGAACGGGCCCGGCGCAGGCTCCGTCGCGCCGAACGACGCCCCCAAGCGCGATGCAGCGTCCTCGACCGGATGGAGCGCCACCACTCAGGGGGCCGTGTCGATTGCCGGAAGGCTGACCTCCGTTTCGCGCGAGCTCAGCGCTCCGCTGGAAGCTTCGCGGCGCTCACCCGGGCCCATGTGCGCCAGGCCTCGGTCTCGCCGCACAGGGCGATCGTCTCGAGCCAGGCGCGCACGGCGCCGTCGCAGCGGCCCTCGGCCAGGGCCAGGCGGGCGGCGCCCTGCAGAGCGGGGACGTAGCCGGGATAGACCTCCAGGGCGGACAGATAGGCCGCCTCGGCGTCGCGCGTGCGGCCGGCGGATTCGAGGGTCAGGGCCAGGTTCAGGCGCGGCTCGGGGTGGCCGGGCAGCAGCTTGCGGGCCCACTCGAACTCGTGGGCCGCGCCGTAGAGGTCGCCGCGGGCGAGCAGCAGCACGCCCACGTTGTTGTGGGCTTTGGCGTGGAAGAGGTCCGCGGTCAGGGCCTCGCGCAGCAGCCCCTCGGCCTTGGCGGGGTCGATGTCGCGCGCGGCGGCGGCCTCTGCGACGAGGACCGAGGCGCGGTGCTCGTCGCGCAGCGGCCCTGCGGCCCCGTCATAGGGGCTGTGCGAGGGCGCTCGCGACACACACGCCGCAAGTCCGAGCAGCAGCACCGGCAGACCAGCGTGTGAGCTCATCGCATCCACCTCGGCTCGAGCGACGGCGTGTCGGCGGCGAGGCCCAGAGCGCGCGCCTCCCGCTCGGAGAGGTCGCGCAGCCCGCGGAAGGTCTCGCTGCGCTGGACGTCGCAGCGCAGGAAGATAAAGGTGCGGGTGATCTCGCTTGCGCGCGACGTATCCCGGAAGAGCGCACCCAGCAGCGGCAGGCGCCCAAGCAGCGGGACCCGCGATTCCGTACGTCCGAAGGACTCGAGCTCGATCCCGCCGAGTGCGACGGTGAATCCATCTGGCACCAGCGCCTCGCTCTTCAGGACCGTCTGTTGCTTCGGCGGTGGCAGGGCGGGATCGCTCGGATCGCCGACGAATGCCGAAAGAGTAATCGCGTACTCGACGCGCAGGCGATCACCAGCCGTCAGGTGCGGGGTGACCGAAATCTGCGTGCCCGCTTCCGAAGAGCCGCCGAAGGTTGTGGTCGCCACGACGTCCGTCGAGACCGTCGCCGCAAAAGGGCTGGACAGCACCGAGTCGAGCTCGACCGTTCCGTGGTTGCGCGTCAACGCCCGCGGACGGGCGACGCTGCGTCCGAGCTGCACGGTTTCGAGCGCGCGCAGCACTGCTGAGAAGTCGCCTGGATTCAAAATCGTCGCAGCGGCGCCCGAACCTCCGAGGTTCGGTGCCGCGCCCAAGAGCGGCGGCGCGCCGAGCCCGAAGAGGCTCGCGAGCTCGACCTTGGTGCTGCCCGCGGTCAAGGCGCCTCGCAATTCCAGCCCGAGCTGGCGCGCTTCACGCTCGGTCAGGCTCACGAGCACCGCTTCGACCAAGACCTCGGGCTCGTGGGTGTCCAGCGCGGTGAGCAAGAGCTCGATCTGGCGCAGGACCCGGGCTTCAGCGTGCACCAGGAGCCGATTGGTCGCTTCGTCGACGACGAGGCGCAGCGCGCGGCCTGGAGCAGCGACGGGGGCTGGCGTACCTCCATCGTCGGCTGGGCGCGCGGCTTCGACATCGAGCAATCGCTCGAGGCGTTCTGCGATCTCCTTGGCGTCGCGGAAGCGCAGCTCGAAGGCGCGCAATTCCGTGAGTGCGCCTGGCGCGGCGCCCTCGAGGCGCTCGAAGAGGGCTTCGACGCGTGCATGCAGACTCGGGGGCGCGCTCAACAGCAGCGTGCCCGTGAGCTCGTCCTGAACGAGGCGCACCAGTGGATTCTCGTTCGCCGCTCCCAGGATGTCCTTCACGAGCGCGGCCACGTCCGCGAGCGCGAAGCGCCGCGGCACGTAGGGTCGTGTTTCCATCAGGCCTGCACCATCGAGCCGCTCGACCAGCGCACGCCAGCGCGGCAACTCGGCCACGGGTGCGCCGAGCAGGACGCTGCCCGCCTCCGGCAGCGCAAAGAACCACCCCGCCGGCCGCCCCCCGGTCGGGGTTTGCTTCTGCACGATCTGCTCGAGCCGCGTCGCCATCGTGAGCGGCGCGAGGTACCGCAGAGGCACCTCCAACGTCCCGAACTCGATGGGCGCGCCATCGATCAGCTCCAGCGCCTGCAGGGCCTGGCGCACCTCGGCGACGGAGCCGGCGAGCACCAAGTGCTGCGCGGATTCGAGCGCGGTCACATGGGTGCGATCCTTCGGTGTCAATTCCGTCAATGCCCCCGCGAGGGCGCGGGGCGCACCCGATTTGCAGCGATAGAGGACCCGTACGTAACCCGCGCTCGCCGAAGCGAGCCCGTCGGGTTCGATGCGGGCAAGTGTCGGGGCCTCGCCCATGGGCACGAGCGAGAGCGCGTCGTGGTCGGGCCGCTGCACGATGGCGAGACCCGCGTGTGCGAGTCGCTCATGGACGAGCCGCCAGAGGTCGTTGCGAGTCAACCCGCGTTCGTCGCGGGCGACCTCAAGGACGCCGGCGACTTCGCGCCCGCCCAGGTCGATGACTTGCCCAGACTCCCCTGCCAACGCAACGAGCAGCTCTCGCAGCGGCACCGCCGACTGCGCGAGGAAGAAGCGCACGCGCTCGCGCGAGTCGTCTGCGCCTGCCTGAGGGGTCGCACAGACGGTGGACGCGAATCCCAGCGTGAGCGCGAGCTTTGTGACGAGACCCAGCGCCCCGGATGCGCAGAATTCCAGCTTCGTGAGGTGGTGCACGGCGGCGGCTCAGTCGCGGACGGCAGCCGCATTCCAGGCGACTTCGACGGCGGGGCCCAGGCTACCGAGTCGCGCGCGGGCTTCTGCGACGGCTTCGTCGGCACGGAAAGCGGCGAGGCGCTGCGTCAAGCCAGGCTCCGTCGGCTCACCGAGTCGCGCGCATACGCGCTCATGGACAAGGAGCTCCGCCAGCAGGCGCCATTCGGCTTCGTCGCGCTCGCGGACCCGGAATTCGAGCGGTACGCCCATGTGGCGCGTGTGCGCGTGGATCTGGCTCAGGACCTGGACGGCGTTCACGGGCAGACCAGTGCTGGCTTCTTGAAAGACCTGTTGCTCGAGCTCGCGCAGGGCGAGCTCAGCGGCGGATGCCACTTGCCGCGCTGCGATCAATTCCTGCACACGCTCGCCCGCGCCTTCGCGAACGGCAGCCTCGAGCGTCGCGACTGCGGTACGGGCAGCAAACAGGGTACTGCGCGCAGGGCCGAGCCGTCCCTCGCGCACTGCAGACGTTGCCTGGGCCTGTTGCACCACTCGGGTCGCCTGTAGGGCATTCACACCAGCCGCAGCGAGCGCGCGGGGGGCGAGACCAACATGTGCCAACGCACTGCGCAGCCCCAAGTCGGGCTCGGCCCAGGCTGTGCCTGCAGCGCTCGTCGCGGGAACGAGAACTGCGCTCGGGGCCGAAGGCCAAGCGGTCGCGGCGATGGCGATCGAGGCGAGAAGGGTGCGAGTGACTAGGCTCGTTCGGGCTGCGGGCATCTGTGGCCTTTCGCGAAGTTGGCGGGCGGAATGACGGCGGGTGACCAAAGCCACCGCCGCAGATCGGCAAGGTAGCACGGAACATGCGAACGTGGGCAAGCCACAACTTACGCCACCGTTCTGCGATGGGAGCGAGTTCTGTGCGCAGACTCCTGCGCTCGCTGCCGAGGAGTTTGCGACATCCTAGCCGGGGTTTCTGGGTCACCGCTTCGCGTCAGTGTCCGGCGCACAACCCGGATATTTTCCCGGAAAGCCAGGGTCCAAGAAATCTGAGGCAACCTGTTACCAGGCACTTGCCAGTGGATAGAACCTCATGTATCACGGGGTCGCCCGAGGCGGGCGCACCCTCCGTGCGATCGCCGAACCCAGAGAGAAGTCCTGCCAAGATGCTTCGCCACCTACGCCTTCGCTTCAGTCTCCCGCTGCTCGCGCTCGCCGGATCTGCTTCGCTGTTGCTTCTGTCCCGCCCGGGGGGCTCCGCCGCGATGCCTCCGTCGCCAGTGCGCACTGTGGCTCCGATCCTCGAGCTCGACGAGGGGTCATTCGCGAGCTACCTCGCATCGCCAACCAGCGGCCAGAACGTCGAGCCCGGGCTGGAATTCCGCGGGGTCGACCTGGATGGAAGGCTGCGCCGAGCAACACCGCTCGGCATGCATGTGGCGGGTAATCCAATCGGCCCGTTCGCGCCCGGCATGCCGCATGTCGGCGGCGTGGACCTGATGCAGGGCGCAGTCACGCGGGAGGAGCTGGATCTCGCGTTCCCGGCCGATGGTCCGCGTTGGGTGATCGGGCGAACCTACAACGCGCGTCAAGATGGTGGCGCGCATGTGAGCAACGGTTTCCAGGGCAAGAACTGGTTCCAGACCGCGCAGGCCGAGATTCAGGTTGTGGGCCAGCGTGTGTATTTGGTGTACGGAGCGGAGCGCTTCGTCGAGTTCGAACAGGTTGCCGGCTCAGCGACGACGTTTCGGGGCGTGAACGGGGCAGCGGGTGTGTTCCTTCACCTGTCGAGCGAGGGGGAGAAGGAAGGCACGCCCGACCTCTGGACGTTGACGGATCAAGCTGGGTGGGAGTTCACGTTCTTCGGCTTCGATGAGGACTGTGCCGCGCCCGGCCAGATCTGGAAGATCGAAGCGCCATCCGGTGAGTCGGCCTATGTCGGCGACAGCGACCTGGCCAACGATCCCATCACGCTCGGCTACAACTTGGGAAGGATGGCCACCGCCTACGACAGCGAGGATCGCCGGTACAAGTTCACCTACGCCACCCTGGACGGCACGGTGCGCTTGATCAAGGTCGAGGTGGAGACGAAGGCGGGTGGAACATGGACAAGCCCGTCCGGTGTCGAGGCGCTAGGAGTCGTCGAGTATTCGTACTACGGGGACGAACTCAACGGAGACGTGGGTGACCTCGAGCGCGTGCAGGTGACGACGCGAATCAACGACGAGGGCAAGGTGCTCGTCCGGGACACGTACTATCGCTACTGGGAGGGCACGTTCCATGCCACGAACAATCCGGGGCATCCGCACTGCCTGAAGTACGTCTACGAGTCCGAAGCCCTGCGCCGATTCGACTGGGCCGGAGACTCGACCTTCAATGGCAGTTACCTGTCCGCGTCGGAATCAGCGCTTGCCGCGTCGGTCTCCGCTGCTTACGAGTACGACAGCAGCAAGCGCTGCATCGAGCTCGCCGCCGAGGGGGGCTGCGGAAGCTGCGGAGGCGGAGGGGCCCACGGAACGATGCTGTTCACCTACGAGGCGAACGGCGCCTTCTCGGGGACTTCGGGCTACGACACGACGTGGGCGCGGCGCACCCTCATCCAGCGCGCGGACGGCAGCTTTCTGACCCAGTACTTCGACGAAGCGGGCCAGGCGCTCAGCAGCTTGATCACCGATGCGACGCCTGCGACGGGCTCCCCGAACAAGTGGGTGACCCATGTCGTCCGCAACGCCGACGGAGTCACGACCGCCGTCGCAAGTCCCGCCGCGGTGACGGCGTACACCCACAGCACAGGCGAGGTGGTCTCCTCCGACACAGCGGGCTTGATCCGCTTTTGGACGCTGGAGTCGAGTGGCGCGACGAAGGGGTTTGTGAGCGAGCAGAAGTACAACCGCGACAAGAACAGCTCGCGTTACTTCGAGTGGTCGCGGACCTTCGAAGTGGGATCGCTTGCGGTGGGGGACAGCACGGTCTATCGCCCGTTGGTGGATGACGAGCGCGAGTATCCGGCTGCGATCACCAGCGGCACGACGGGCTCGAACCTCACCGCTCGTGCCTACTCGTGGCACACGGGAACCCTCTCGCCCAAGGAGATCACGGTGACGTGGCCGACAGTGACGACGGCGAACAATGGTTCCAACGGCGCGACGACGTCGCGGGTTTGGCTCGACCTGGTGGGCCGCACGGTCTGGACGCAAGCCGAGGACGGGGTCATCGACTACACCCAGTACAAGGGCGGCTTGGTCGAGAAGTCCATCCGCGACGCCGACACTTCCTTGACTGCGAGCGGTCAGGACTTCTTCGGCGTGACGATGCCGGGCTGGACCCTCGGATTGGGATCGTTCCATCGCGTCGATTCGATGCTCTATGACGATGGATTCCAGCGCACGCTGACCCGAGCGGATGGGGGCAAGCTCGCGACCTATTCCACGGTGCTGAAGGACCGGCGCGTCGTCAGCCTGTCCTATGCGAACGTGGTCGGCTCGGTGTTCCACGGCCCGGTCGAGTTCCGTGTCACGAACCACGCGGGGCGCGCGGAAGCCGAGGGCCGGGTCGCGCTTTCGGGCAACACGACGAGCGCGACCAAGGAGGCTCACGTGGTTGAGAACGAGTCGGACCCGCTCTCCGCACTCGCCCTCGGCACCGTCTGCCGTTACCGGACCGCGGTGTACGACGCAACCGGCAGCGAGCTCAGCAAGGCGCGCACCTACTTCGACGTGCCGTCCTCGGGTGAAGGGGTCAGCGGCACACACTATGACGAGGAGACGTTTGCCTACGACGTTATGGGCCGGCAGAACCGCCGCGAGGCCCCGCACGCGGGCCTGACGGTTGCGAAGGGCACCGTGCACAAGACCGCGTTCGATGTGCTGGGCCGCGTGACGTCGCGCAGCATCGGCACGGACGACACCGCGAGCGGCTCGAACGACATGGTCGTGACGGAGCTCTTCGAGTACGACGGCAACAATGACGACGGCAACGGCCTGCTGACAAAGCGCACGGAGCGCACGACCGCGACCTCGGCTGGCGAGCGCGTCACGACGTACGCCTACGACGTGCGCGGCAACCTCGTGTTGACCACCGGCCCGACCGCGCCGCACTCACTCGTCAAGTACGACAACCTGGGGCGCGAGCTCGCGCGGGGGGAGTACGGCTATGCACCCAGTGACGGCGCTGACCCAATCACCACGACCACGAGTCGCTTGGCGTTGTCGGCCACCGAGTACGACGAGCGCGGACGCGTGTGCCGGAGCCACGAGTACAATATCGCCTCGAACGGCTCCAACACGAACGCAGAGGTCCTGACCACGGATCTTTGGTACGACCCGACGGGACGGGTCATCATGGTCGAGGGCGAGTCCTTGACCAAGGTGCAGTACGATCGCCTCGGACGAGAGACCCATTCCTTCGTCCTCGCCAAGGAGGACGATGCGACGAAGCGCACCTATGCCGCGGCCGACGATGTCGCGGGCGACGTGGTCCTGGTCGAGCATCAGACCGTGTACCAGTCGGCTTCGAGCGACAACCTGATTTTGTCCGCGACCATCGAGCGCTTTCACGACGATTACGGCACCGGAGAGACGACTGGCGCGCTCGATACGAACGCGGACGGGAATCGGAAAGTACTCACCGCGGCGAACGTGAAGGGGCGGGCGCAGATCCAGGCTGCGTGGTACGACCAGTTCAATCGGGTCATCGACGAGGTCGCGTTCGGCACCTATGGCGGCGCGACGTTCGACCGGGCTTCGCTATCGAACGCACCGGCGCGTTCGGATGACGCGCTGCGCTCCACTCTATCGTACAACCCCCGCGGTGAGCGCTCGGTGTCGGTGGATCCCAAGGGCATCGAAACGCGCTTCGAGTTCGACGACGCCGGTCGTCAGATCACGGTGATCGTGAACTATGAAGACGGCATCCCGGAGACGAGCGAGCCGGACAAGGACCGTGTGGTGCGTTATGCCTACGCGCGCGGCTTGATGGTCTCGAAGACCGACGATTTGCCGGGCAGCACCGACCAGGTGACGACCTACGTCTACGGCACGCAGCAGAGCGGCAGCCCGGTTGCGTCCGAGATTGCGACGACTCACCTTCTGTTCCAGGTCCAGTACCCGGATTTCAATTCGAGCGCAACGCCGGTCGATCGCATCAGCCTCGGGTACAACGCTCGAGGTCAGCAGGTGGTGCGTCAGGACCAGGCGGGGACCGTGTTGACCTCCAGCTATGACCTTGCGGGCCGGTTGTCGGTCCAGGCGGCGACGCAGCTCGGGTCTGGGGTGAATGGCGGCGTGCGGCGCAAGGAGTTCGGCTACGACAACCTCGGGAGGCTCCTCACGGCCACCCAGTTCGACTCACTGGCCGGTACGAACGTCGTTGACGAGGCGCGCTTCGCGTACGGCGAGTGGGGCCTCGGCACGGAGTTCGCGTCGGATGTGGACTCGAGTGTTGGGGGCAGCGGGATCCCCGCCCACACGGTCTCCTTCGACTTCGATCGGAGTTGGGCGATGCAGGCCGCCGGCCGCAGCGGGGCGAGGACCCTGTTACCGGCGAGCTTGACGCTTCCGACCGGTGGGCATACCGTGCTCTTCGTGCAGGGCACTACGAAGCACCACCAGGCGGCTGCGCGCACGAGTCAGATCAAGCGGAACAGCACCGTCGAGGTGTCCTTGGAGTATGTTGGCCACTCGCGCCTGGCTGGGGTCACACTCGAGGTCCAGGACTTCGCGATGACCTACGCCGGCACGACTCAGGGTTCCTACCCGGGCTGGGACCGATTCAACCGAGTCGCGCAAGACCGTTGGGTGTTTGCGCCGGGTGGGGTCAACGCGGCCTTCCTCGATCGCACATACTCCTACAACCGCATCGGTCAGGTCGCGTGGTGGCGAGATGGTGTCGAGCTCAACGCATCGGACATACCGCGCTTCGACGGACTCATCATCAGGGACGACCTCGGGCGCGGGACGTCGACGAAGTGGGGGGACCTGAACGGCGGCGCGACGGCGATCACGACGCCGTCCATGGCGCAGGTGCGGACCTGGGACAATGTAGGTAACCCTGTGACTCGCACCCTCGACTGGGATAACAACGGTGTGTTCACCGGTCCGAACGAGCACAACGAGACGTTGACCCACAGCCTCAATCACGAGCTGCTGACCATCAACTCGGCGCCCTTGACCTGGTCTGCGGCCGGGACCCTCACCGAGGACCACGAGGGGACCAAGCACACCTACGACGCCTGGAACCGCCTCGTCGAGGTCGAGAAGACCGCGGGCGCCGTGGGCCGCTTCCGCTACAACGCCCTCGACCAGTTGATCGGCGAGCAGTCCGACCGCGAGCCGGACGGCGACCTCGACGGCAACGACTGGTGGACGTACCTGCTGCCGAGTCCGATCGACGGCAGCGCGCTGGCGCACTTCAAGGGCTCGGACGCCGACGCTTTGATCGAGCGCCTGTGGGTGACGGACCCGAACCTCGGCTCCGGCACCGCCACCCGCGGCGCCGTGGCCGCCTTGGAGTACCGCGACGACGACCACAACGGCTCGAAGGACCGCACGAGCGTGCTGTTCATCGACCGCTCGGGCTCGGTGATGGGCCTGTACGGCGCGAAGAAGGGCCTGCAGGTCGAGCGGGTGCGGTACAACGAGAACAAGCAGCCGTACCTGAACCCGTCGGGGGACGTGAACGCGGACGGCGTCGCCGATTCGGACGACCACGAAATCATCAATGCGTGGTGGCTGGCCGAGCACTACGACGTGCGCGGCGACCTCGACCTAGATGGTGACATCGACGAGGAGGACCTGGACGGGTTTGAACCGTTCGAGGGTGGGCCAGGGAAGTTGAGTGCGGATGATTCGGTGATTGGGTTTGCGCTCGATCTTCGCTCTGCACCAGGGCTAGCTGCAGATCCGAGTATGCCATGGAGTGAGTTCGCGGGGTCTGGGCTCAAGTCCAGCCAAGACTCCTTCTGGTTAGGCCATGCCCTTAATGCGGGAGGTCGAGAAGATCGCTTAGAGGAATCTAATAACCCCCCCAAACCTGGGAACGGGGGACCCGCGGGCGGAAGTCCTCCGAAGACTCCACGTTCTGTAGCTGACTGTGTCCTGAGCAAGGAGGACGAGGAAAAGTATAAGAAGTTAAAGGAAAAGGGTTTCAATGGGTCGCGCTGCTGTTACAAGTGCATCAAGGAGGCATGCACCGACTATAACAATACAAATGAGATCCTCTTTAAAGGCCTTGTATTCACTATGGTCGCTTCGGCTATTCCCATGGTGGATTTGCTAATCACGCAACCTGATGAGTATGCTAGAGCTGTCGATAGCGCTCTGGCAGCGGAGCCACCGATAGAGAGTCGAAGCGGCTGGCATCGCGCGAAACGTAGTTTGGCGAAGAAGCTACGGGTAATTGAGAGAGCACAGCGGCACAAGCGCTTCCTATTTGGAGTAGGTGCTATTGCCACGTGGCTGGGTACTGCGCTCGTGACGGACCTGGCATTGAGCCATGCAGAAACCACCCTCTCGAACGATCTTGATGCGTGTGCACAGGCAAAGACGTACCAAGTCGATGGAGTGGAAAAGAAGGAGCCAGCTAAATGCAATCTGGCCGACGTACAGAAGTTTAATGAGCTACGCTCCTCCGGGGAGGTGACGTGTCGGGGCGGTGGTCAAGCTGCCACGAAATAGTGGAGAGCTGGATGTGTTCGCCCTGTGATTGGGAGTTGGATGGCCAGGCTCGCACGGACGGCCACGAGGGCGTCGCACAGAGCCCGGAGTTCCCTCGATTTCGAAGTGCGTAAACTGGTGCTTCGGTCCTCCAATATTTGCATTGTTATGACGTGGTCCCTTTAGATGTGTCCAGTTTGGGTTATTCCTGTCAACGCTGCTGCTCTCTGGTGTCTGCTCGTGTTCATTCGTGACTGCAACCTGGGTTTGGCTTGGTTTGCAGTAACAGGGTACATTTACATTGAGTGGGCGGCCTATCGCTTGCGGGAGAGCATGCGTGGTGCTCGCGAGCTCCGCGAGAGTACTTTAGACTTAATGGTCGACTACGTTCGGTGTCTATTTAGGGTGCTTGAAGGTCGGCAATGCGCCGAGATCGGAGTCGACTTTGAGCATGTTGCGCGTCAACTGCGCGCGGCGGTCTGTCATTCAGATCCGGCAGCGGTCTGGGAGCTGCACCGTCTTCTTCTTGACCTTCGGAGGCGCTTTCCCGAACCGACCGTCGCTTCTTTGGCGGCAAATCTGGCTTCTGTCATAGACGGATGTCAACCGTGGCTACTTCCTTGGTTGCGTAGGCGCAGAAGTCTTGTGCAGGGGCTTCGAGCGCTCAAGAGTGCGGCTTTCTGATTCTTCAGGGGCAGAACGTTGCTGAGTGTGTTTAGTCTTGCTTGTTCGTGTTTACGTTCTTGGTGAGGTGATGGTGCTGGGGTGTCGTTATTTGCTCTTCCTGGCTTTGTAGTTGGTTTGATTCTTATATGTGGCGTCCTAATGTGTCTTCTCGATGTGGGATGGCAGTGTCTTCAAGTCAACTCGTTCATGGATGTGCTCGCGTAGGCCGTGAACTCTCTTTTCTGTGGGGTTCACTGATCGCCTTTGTGCTTGTGTTGAGCGCGGGCGACAATGCGTTCTTCGTGTCGACTTTGGCGCTCATTCTCTTGTGGGGCGCGGTCTGGTACAAGCGAGCGCGAATGGCATTGCTTCGTGCTGCACGGAAGCGTATTCTGCTACAGCTACTTCAATTGCGTGTTGAAGAGGTGGCACTCTCGCTCGAGCGTGCTGGCAGAGCAACCGTTGCCGCTGAACTGACTGCTCGACTCCGCGATACAGAAAGTGCTATCGGGCGTTTGGATCTGTCGCTACTGGAGGGATGGCATCAGTGTCTCGCCACCATAGGTCGTAGCGAAGAGGCGATGCGCCAACCTCGTATTGCAAGCCTCGTTGTCCCCATAATATGGCCACCCCAGCTGTTCTTCAGCCGCAACGGCGCTGAGCGACGCCGCTTCATTGAGGACTTGTTGAAGTTGCTTCAGTATTGAGGGGGGCGTCACTCTCGTAGCCATACTGACCCTTGCGTGGGATAGCGGAACATTCCGGAGTATTCGTGCGTCGAATGGGCATGCTCGACCCCTCAAAGCACCGTGACGCACGGAGTCTTGACCACAGTGTCCTTGAAGCCATGCGGATCGAGGCGATTCGCCGATTTCTCACTGTTGAAACGTAAAGGAGCGTCGCTGTCAATGTCGGCGTCACATTCCAAGATCCTCGTCCGTCGGCCAAAGCTGATTGCGGCTAAAGGCAATAGTTTTTGGAGTAGCCCCGCTTCTTCATGACTTTGAGCTACCAAGGTCGTTGAAGGTTTATGTACGTCCAGCTCTCCCCGAGGTCGATGATGGCGGTGGTCCGAGCTCAAGCAGCAGCTCTAGCAGCAGGTGCCTCAGAAATCGGACCTATTGTTCTCTTGCGCGGAATAGTGGCTGATTACTCTGTTAGGGAGTTCATTAAGGAGCTCGGTCTGGATGCTGATGGGGGTTTATCTAATGGCGTGATTGATGGTTGGTATGGCGAAGGTCCTGATGACAATGGTGGCGGTGGTGTGCCGCTCCGAGGACTGCCGGTGTCGGGACTGGCGCGTTTCGCTATTGAGCTTGCGCAAAGTGTGGTGGAGCGCCTTCATCATCCATTCGTCGAGCCCGAGCACATCTTGCTTGCAATGCTTCAGATTCCGGACTTGAAGCTTGATGTGGATCTATCGGGTGTCGATGTAGTGGCCTTTCGTTCGGCTCTCATGGCTAGGCAGTACGGGCCGAATTCTGGTCTCGGGCGTGGCGAGTCAAGTCTCTTAGATGCATTAAGCGCCGAGCCTGCAATTCGTGAAATGCACCGCCTGGCGGCGATTGCTTTTGAAGAGGGGCGTATCGCGGATTTCGCGTCAATATTTGATCGGGATGTGGAGTATTATTCCGAAGAGGGTGGCACGGATGGGGTGAGTGGCAGGGAATTGCTTATTGATGTGTTTGCCTCTGTTCGCGCTGTGGGATTATTGGTTGCTCTTGAAACTGCCAGTGTTCTAGTTCGAGGCAAAATCCTGATTGAGCACGGATTCCTGCAATACTCGTCTCGAGAAGATTGCTCGCGATGGGGCGAGCGAACACGCTATTGTGCGATCTGGAAGGTGCGAAATGGTATAGTTTCCATAGCTATATTTGTGAGATATTGACCAGTTATTGACCGCGACGTAGCTCCGAACGAATCCGGTGTTCGTCGCGTTCGGGGCGCGGCGACCTGACCGCGTTGCTCTATTCTTCGTCACGCGACTTCTGGCGGCGACCCCTGTGCTCCGCCCCGAATTCATGCTCGCCCGGCGAGCGGATTCGCGTGTTCAGAACCATGGCCTGTTCATCCCTCGACTGCGCTCGCGGCGAGGAGGGACTTGCGGCGACGGTCCTGTCGCCCGGTGGTCCCCCGATTGCCGGCGCGCGCGGCGCGGTCTGTTTTGATGTTGTCACCAGCAAGTGGTGGGTGGATTGCTCGGCGTCTCGAAGGTTTGGCTGCCAGCGGCCCTCGAGGGCGCGACGATGACTGCGGCCTCCGGCGCGGCGCTGGCTGAAGGCGAGTCGCCACAGGTCGGCCTATGCTCGGCTCACAGGGCTCGGCTCACAGGGCTCGGCTC
>CAYOBN010000021.1:0-21077 GCA_964402175.1 uncultured Planctomycetaceae bacterium
CGCGCGCTCGCGAGCCCTCCGCCGCAAACTCGTACCTGGTACCGTTCGTACCCAGCCCCGCAGCCTCGCGCGGAGGATTCCGCTGGGGGCTTCAACCGCAGCCAGCCGTCCGGCACACTGGGGGCGTGCACGACCTGGCGCGCGCAGCGGAGGGCCCCCCCGTGGGGCAGGACCAGCCGGGTCCCTTCCCGCGCGCCGCCCAGGCTGCGCTGCGGCAGTTCGAGCGCCACCTGCTGGACGCCGAGGCCCTCGACCGGGCGGCCCTCGGGCAGCGCTGGGAAGGCCTCCGGCGGGGGCTCGGGGCGCTGCACCTCGAGCTGCGGGCGCCGGCTTGCGGCAGCCCCCTCGCGGCGCCGCGGGAGCTCGCGCGGCGGATCGACGAGCCCTGGCTGGCTGGGCTCGGGGCCGGGCTCGGGGCCGGATTGGGGTCCAGCCTTGGCACCTCTGCCGTGGCCGAGCTGCAGGCGGGCGCCGGACGCCTCGGCGCCCTCGGGGCGCGGACCGTCGCGGTCGCCGATGGCGGGGCGCGCCTCGTCGCGGTCTTCGAGCCGGACACCGCGCTCGGGGCGCTGCCCCTCGGCGCCCTCGCTGGCCCGCTGCGCGAGGCGCTGCAGGCTGGCCGCGCGGCGCTGCGGGTCGCGGCCGCCACCGAGGAGCGCGGGCGCCAGGAGGCCCTCGCACGGCTCGGCGCCCGCGCCGGCGGCCGGCTGCACGACCTGCGCAACCAGCTCACCCTCGCGCTCTTCCGTGCGGACGAGGTCCTGCAGACTGGCGCCGCGGGCGCAGGCGGCGACGAAGCCCGCCGGGCGAAAGCCGCCGCGGCGCTGGTCGAGGACCTGCGCCGCGCGCGTGAGCTCGCGGCGGACGGCATCAGCCTGCAGCGCAGCGCCGACGACGGCCTCGGCGGCCACCGCGGGGACGACGTGCGCGGCCTGCGGCGCGTCCCGCTGCGGGCGCTCCTGCTGGAGGAGGCCCGCGCGCTCGCCGCGACGGCCCGAGCCGCGGGGGCGCGGGTGCGCGCCCGCTGTTCTGCTGAAATCGAGGTGCTGGGCGACTCGACCGTGCTCGGTCGGCTCGTGCGCAACCTCCTCCTGAACGCCGCGGAGTCGCGCCCGGGCGGCGCCGCACTCACCGTCGACGTCGCGCGCCTCCCCGGCGCGCGCGTCGCGCTCTGGATCGAAGACGACGGCCTCGGCATGGACGCCGAAGCCCTGGCGGGCTACCTCGATGCGGGGCGCTCGACCGGCGGCACCGGCTTCGGCACCGCGAGCGTGCGCGAGGCGCTCGAGCGCCTCGACGGCCGCATCGAGGTCGCGAGCGCCCGCGGACAGGGCACCCGCGTGCGCCTCGAGCTCTGGTGCGCGCCGCCCGCGGGCGGTGAGACGGTGCTCGTCGTCACACCGACCGTCGAGCCGGGCAGTCCGGCCCCCGGGCACGTCACGGTCGCGTGTCCGCTGCGCGCGCTGGCCCTGCTCGAAGGCCTCGCTCCGGCGCGCGTCGAGCTGCACCGCGCGGCCCTCGGGCCCGGGCGGCGCCAGCTCGTGCGCGCCGCGGCGCGGGTCGGGGTGCCCGTCGTCAGTCGCTCCGCGCGCGAGTGGGTGGCGCTCTGAAGTGCGCTCCGGCGCGGGCCCAGCGAGCATCTCGCCGCAACGGCGCGCGCCGCGCGGTGGGGGACCACCGCGCGGCGCGCCTCGCTCGCTCTCCTCGGCCGAGCGCCCTCCGCTACCTCAGACGCGCAGCATCGCGCGCATGTACTCGCGGTTCATCCGAGCGATGTTCGTGACCGAGATCGACTTCGGGCACGCCGCTTCGCACTCGTAGTGGTTCGTGCAGTTGCCGAAGCCCTCGGCGTCCATCTGCTCGACCATCGCCACGACGCGCTTGTCGCGCTCGGGCTGGCCTTGCGGCAAGAGCGCGAACTGGCTCACCTTCGCCGAGGTGAACAGCATCGCCGCCGCGTTCGGGCACGCGGCGACACACGCGCCGCAGCCGATGCACGCCGCCGCGTCGAAGGCCGCGTCCGCGTCGTCCTTCTTGATCGGGATCGCGTTGGCGTCGGGGGCCGCGCCCGTGTTGACGGAGATGTAGCCGCCGGCGCGTTGGATGCGATCGAACGCGCTGCGGTCGATCGCCAGGTCCTTGACGACCGGGAACGCCGAAGCGCGGAACGGCTCGACGCGGATGTGGGCGCCGTCGCGGTACTCGCGCATGTGGAGCTGGCACACCGTCGTGCGGTTCCGCGGGCCGTGGGGCTTGCCGTCCAGCGTCAGCGCGCAGGAGCCGCAGATGCCCTCGCGGCAGTCGTGGTCGAACGCGACCGGGTCCTTGCCCTCGCGCACGAGCTGCTCGTTGAGGACGTCGAGCAGCTCCAGGAACGACATGTGCTCGTTCCCGTCGACCGTGTGGGTCTCGAAGTGGCCCTGGGCGCCGGGGCCCGATTGGCGCCAGATGTCCAGGGTGACGCGCATCGCGCCGTGGTTCGCGTGTTGGATCACTTGTAGCTCCTCGTCGTCAGCTTGACCTCTTCGAACACGAGCGGCTCCTCGTGGCGCACCTCGGGTTGGCCGTCACCGCGGTATTCCCACGCGGCGACGTGGGCAAAGCGCTCGTCGTCGCGCTTCGCTTCGCCCTCTTCCGTCTGGTGCTCCTCGCGGAAGTGACCGCCACAGGACTCGTCGCGCTCGAGGGCGTCGCGCACCTTGAGCTCGGCGAACTCCATGAAGTCGGCGAGGCGGCCCGCCTTCTCCAGGTCGGCGTTGATCGTGTTCGGATCGCCGATGACCTTGACGTCCTGCCAGAAGGACTCGCGCAGGTCGCGGATCTCGCTGAGCGCCCGCTTCAGGCCCGCTTCGTTGCGCGCCATCCCGCACTTGTCCCACATGACCTTGCCGAGCGCGCGGTGGAAGTCGTCCACCGTGCGGGAGCCGTCGATCGCGAGCAGCGCGTCGAGGCGCTGGCGCGAATCGGCCTCGGCTGCCGCGAACGCCGGGTGATCGGTCGTGACCGCGCCCAGCTTGCGACCGGCGAGGTGGCTCGCGATCGTCGCGGGGACGACGAAGTAACCGTCGGCGAGGCCCTGCATCAGCGCGCTCGCGCCGAGGCGGTTGGCGCCGTGGTCCGAGAAGTTCGCTTCACCGAGCACGAAGAGGCCCGGGACGGTGCTCTCCAGGTTGTAGTCCACCCAGAGGCCGCCCATGGTGTAGTGCACGGCGGGGTAGATGCGCATGGGGGTGACGTACGGGTCGTCGCCCGTGATGCGCTCGTACATCTCGAAGAGGTTGCCGTAGCGCGCTTCGACCGCCGCGCGGCCATCGCGCTGGATGGCGTCGCGGAAGTCGAGGTACACCGCCTCGCCGGACGGACCGACGCCGAGGCCCTCGTCGCACACGGCCTTCGAGTTGCGGGACGCCACGTCGCGCGGGACGAGGTTGCCGAAGCTCGGGTAGCGCTCTTCGAGATAGTAGTAGCGCTCGCCCTCGGGGATGTCGGCCGGCGGGCGCGTGTCCTTCGCTTTGCGCGGGACCCAGACGCGGCCGTCGTTGCGCAGCGACTCGCTCATCAGCGTGAGCTTCGACTGGTAATCCCCCGAGCGCGGGATGCACGTCGGGTGGATCTGCGTGTAACACGGGTTCGCGAAGTACGCGCCGCGTTTGTGCGCCCGCCACGCGGCCGTGACGTTCGAGTTCTTGGCGTTCGTCGACAGGTAGAAGACGTTGCCGTAGCCGCCCGTGCAGAGCAGCACCGCGTGGCCCGCATGGCGCTCGACCGCGCCCGTCGTCAGGTTGCGCGTGATGATGCCGCGCGCGACGCCGTCGACGACGACGAGGTCGAGCATCTCGCGGCGGGTGTACATCGACACGCGCCCGGAGTGGATCATCCGGTTCAGCGCCGAGTACGCGCCGAGCAGCAACTGCTGGCCGGTCTGGCCGCGCGCGTAGAACGTGCGCGACACCTGCGCGCCGCCGAACGACCGGTTGTCGAGCAGGCCGCCGTATTCGCGGGCGAAAGGCACGCCCTGCGCCACGCACTGGTCGATGATCTGCACCGAGACCTCGGCCAGACGGTGTACGTTCGACTCGCGCGAGCGGTAGTCGCCGCCCTTCACCGTGTCGTAGAACAGACGGTGGACGCTGTCGCCGTCGTTCTTGTAGTTCTTCGCAGCGTTGATCCCGCCCTGCGCCGCGATCGAGTGCGCGCGCCGCGGGCTGTCGTGGATGCAGAACGCCTTGACGTTGTAGCCCATCTCGGCGAGCGTCGCGGCAGCCGACGCACCGGCGAGGCCGGTGCCGACGACGAGCACGTCGAACTTACGCCGGTTGGCCGGGTTGACGAGCTTCAGGTCGAACTTGTGCTTCGACCAGCGCTCGGCCATCGGGCCGCTCGGGACCTTGGAGTCGAGGACGGACGAGCCGCCTTCGGGCCGCATACGGGTGTCTTGCGCCATGGTGTCAGCCGCGGAGGATGAAGAGCCAGAAAGGGATGGACACGAAGCCGACGAAGAGACCGAGGGTCAACAGGCGCCCGGCCCAGTGGGCGACGAGGCGCCAGCGCGGATGCCCGAGACCGAGGGACTGGAAGCTGCTCTGGAAGGCGTGCCAGAGGTGCACACCGAGCACGACGAGGCCGCCCATGTAGATGGTCGCGCCGAGCGGCGAGCCGAGGCGCGCGCGCACCGCGACGGCGAGGTCGTAGCCCTCACCGGCGAACATCTTCGAGATGCGGAAGTCGTAGAGGTGCACCAGCACGAACACCAGCACGAGCGGGCCCGTCAGCGTCATCGTCGTCGACGCGAGCGTCTTCGCGCCCTTGCCGAGCTCGGACTGATACTTGTCGCGCCGGGCCGCGCGGTTCTTCGCCATCAGCACGAAGGCCATGGCGATGTGCACGAAGAACAAGCCCGCGAGGCCGGCCTCGGCCAGCGGGAGCAGCGGGTTGGACTCGAGCGCGTGGGCGTAGGCGTTGAAAACGTCGTTCCCGAGGAACAGCGTCAAGTTGCCGGCCAGGTGCGCGACCAGGAACAGGACGAGCGCGAGGCCGCTGACGGCCATCACGTACTTGCGTCCGAGCGAGGAGGACAAGAACCTCCCGAGCCAGTTCTTCATCGGGTTGGCCCCTCGGGCCGAGGGAGCGGTCGGTCGCCCCGCCGCGGGCTGCGCGGGTGGGGGAGCGGTGGAGTGGGGGATGGGTTCACCTTCGGAAACCGTGGCCGAAGATGGTATCGCTCGGCACCCCGCGAGAGGATGCGCAGAGCCCCCATTCCCGCGCGCGGACTGCGGCCCGCTGACGCGACCCGCCGCGCAATCCCGGACTTGCCGTGACCGATCTCCCGCACGACAGCACCCCGAGCCGCACGCCCCCGAAAACCTATGCAGGCGCGACGGTGTCGGGTAGGACGCGCCTCTACGTCATCCGCCATGGCGAGGTCGACGACGCGTGGCGCGACCGGATCTACGGCCGCCTCGACGTGCCGCTCTCGGACCGGGGCCACGCGCAGTGCGCTTCGGTCGCGGCAGCGCTCGCCGGGGTGCGCCTGGACGCAGTGGTCAGCTCGGGGCTGAGCCGCGCGGAGGCCGCCGCGGCGGCGCTGCGCGCGTCGCGGCCGGGGCTCGCGCGGCGCGACGTGCCCGCGCTCCTCGAGCTCGACCGAGGCCCCTGGGCCGGCCGCTCGAAGCGCGAGCTCCGGGCCGAGGACCCGGCGGGACTGGCCCTCTGGGAGACCACCCGGGGCGTCGCCGGGCCTCCCGGCAGTGAGTCCGTGGCGGCCCTCGCAGCCCGGGTCGTGCCGGCTTTGGCGGAGCTCGCCGCGGAGCACCCCGAGGGCGCGGTCGCCGTCGTCGCGCACCTGTGGGTGGTCCGGGCCGCGGTCGGGCACGCGCTCGGCCTGCCGCCCGAGCGCACCCCGCAGGTGGCGGTCGCCCCGGGCGGGATCGTGGCCCTCGACTGGCCCGCAGAGCGTCCGGCGCAGCCGTACCGGCGCCCGAGCCTCGTTCGGCTCGGGCTCTGAAGAAGCCCCGAGGATTCGAGGCGCCCGCGCTGCTCAGTTGGCCGACGGCCCGCCCTTCGGCCCGCTGCGCGGGCCCGCACCGGGGCCGCCCGGCGCGCCGCCGTCCTTCGGGCCGAACCCTGGTTTCTGGGGCGGACCCGCAGGGCCGTCGCCCTCGGGATCGAACCCGAGGCGCAGCTCGAGCATGCGCCGGAAGTCGAACGCACCCTCGCCGAGGTGCGAGGCGAGCCACACGAAGTAGCAGTCCACCGGATCGACCGCGTCGTCGACGGGGAAAGCCGCCTTGCAGGTCAGGTCACACGGGCGCGTCTTGTCGATGAAGCAGTGTTTGACAGCCACGGGTGCGAGTGTACGGGCCCGGGACGGCGGGCTCCATGCGCGGCCCAGTGTACCACCTGGAGAGCGACATAACGTACATTATCCGAAGTTGCGTACGAGGCGCCTCGGGGGGGCTCCGGCGGCGCGCGTTGCCCCGTTCGCGGGTTCCGTGATCCAGTCCCATCCCGGGTCTGCCGATCCCAACCCTGTGATGCGCTCCCACATCGTCCCGTCCTCCGTCCGTGTGTTCCCTCGGGTCTCGACCGCCGCTCTGTCGTTGTTCGCGGCGGTCCTCACGGCGCTCGTCTTCGGACCCGGCTGCGCTGCGTTCGGTGGCGGCGGCTCCGCGGCACGGGCCTCGGCCGCCGCTGCGCCGGCGGTCACCGGCGTCTACGCGCCCGGAGTGCCGACGTCCCATCCGCCGTTCGCGACCTTCCACGCAAGCTGGAAGTTGCGCATGAGCGTACCCTACGCCTATCTGGAGCACCGCGGGCACTACAACGACGCGCGCGCGCTCGTCAGCACGCTGATGCGCGAGATCGACGCCCAACGCATCCAAGTCGACGGTCCGCCGTTTGTGCTGTTCTTCGACGACCCGGCCCAGAAACCCGTCGGCGAGCTCGTCGCGCGGGTCTGCGTGCCGATCGCCGGCCAGCGCTCACCGAGCTCGCCGCTGCGCTACGACGTGCTCCCGGAGGCCAACGTCGCCTACGCCGCGGTCAGCGGTTCGTACATCGCCGTGCCCGAGGCCTACCCGCACCTCAACGCGTACCTCGACCGTTACGACTGGGAACTCGCCGGTCCGATCCGCGAGATCTACGTCGTTCCGCCGGGCGGGATCCGCGATCCGAGCCAGCTCCTGTGCGAGATCCAGTTCCCGGTCGCGACGCGCAACTGAGCGCCCATCAGGTCGCGGCCGCCGCCTCGGGCGGATAGACCCGCAGCACCTGCAGCACGCCGCCCGAGACCGTCCCGCGCAGGCGATCGCCGCGCGCGAGCAGCCGCGCGAGGCGCGGATCGAGGCTCAGTCCCGACGGTTCGCCGTCGCGCCCGAGCAGCGTCGCCGCGGCGTCGTCCGCGACTTCGAAGACCTCGCCGAGGTCCTCCAGCGTCTCCGTGTCTGCGCTCCGACTGCGCGGGCATAGCCGGTTCGCTTCGACGACCCGCGGCAAGGACGACGCGAGGCCCGCGAGCGCGGGCTCCAGGACCTCCATCACGTCGTGGTCGTGCGCTTCGCGGCACCACTCGCCGAAGCGCCGCAGCGCTTGGATCAGCGACGTGGCTGCGTCGGCGTCGCGCAGCACGCCGCGCTCCAGCACCCAGAAGCTCGCAAAACGCACGAGCTCGCGGCCGCCGAGCTCCTCGAAGACCCCGATGTGCGCGCCGTAGTTCGCCAGGTGCGCGAGCGGCGCGAGCGCCCGCGCGGCGTCTTCGCCTTCCGTGACTCCGGTCTCCCAGACGAGCTCGTGCACCATGGCTCCGACGACGCCCGGGAAGTCCGGCGCGGGGCTCTCTTCGTCGTCATCGGTGTCATCGTCCGCGCCATCGAGCCCGAGCGCCGCGCGCAGCGCAGCGAGCTCACTCGCCGCGTCGCGGCCCGCGGCGCGGTTGCGCGTGAACTCCTCGACCGCCCGGATACGCGCTTCGTCCGGCAACTCCGAACCTTCACCCGCGGCCCGCGCACGGGCCTGCGGCGCCTCGGCCGCGCCCGCGCCCGTGCCGCCCTTTGCGGGCCCCGCACCGCCGCGCTCGGACGCGGAGCGCGCGTCGAGCGCACGCCACGCCGCGAGCAGCACCCGCCGCGCCGCTTCCAGGTCCAGGTCGGACTCGAACGCGAGGGTGTCGAGCGCCGCCCCGAGCGCGTCCCCCCCACCGAGCGCCAGCGCTTCTCTGGCGGGCGGCGCCGCGGCGAGGAGGTCGAGCAGGGCCTCGACGTGTGCCGGTGTGACGCCGTGCTCGAGCAGCCAGCGCCTGGCCTCGTCGAGCGCGACCTCGGGGTCCTCGGCGACGGTCGCGTCGGCGGCGCGCGCGCCGAAGAACATGCGCTCGAGCTCGGCCTGGCCGAGGCGCAGGATCGTCGCGCCCGGTCCGGTGCGCAGGCGCTCGAGGTCGCGCTCCAGCGCTTGCAGGAGCCCCGGGCCGCGGAAGACGGCCGCCGCCGGCGACGCGCAGTGCAGGCCCCCACCGACCGGGTGCAACCGACCGACGAGCAGGTCCCCCGGCGCGAGCCGCAGCGAGAGCTCCGGGCCGTGCAGCGCGTAGCGCGCGAGGCCCGTGACATCGCGCAGCCACGCGCCGTCGCCAGCGTGGATGTCCTCCACCTCGAAGCAGCCGGTCGTCGACGTCAGGAGGCCCTGCAGGGCGAGCTCCAGCGCCTCGGGGTCTCCGTCGCTCGACCCCGCCGCGAGGGCCTCGCGCAGCGGCCCGAGCAGGCGCTCGACGGGGGCCCCGAGCAGGCTCGGGCTGTGGCGCTCGAGCAGGAACCACTCCGCGTGGCGCCGCGCCGCGAGCTCTGCTGCCGCCGGGTCATCGAGCGCCACAGCCGTACCGAAGTACAGCGGCACACTGTCCGCGAGCTCGCGCTGCACGGCGGGGTCGCGGCGGACGGTGCCGAGGAGCGCACTGAAGGCGCGCTCGACGGCTTCGAAGAGCTCGGACGGGGTGGCGTTCACCCCCTTATCGTAAGCCGTGCCGGGCCGCGGAGCCTCGCCGCGCGGCAGAGTTCGAGGCGCTCGCCGGCGCTCGTCGGTTCGGCCCTCCCGCGGAATCGCGCCCGGAACCGGTCTCGTTCGCGGGCGATCCGGCCGATGAGACCCCTGGAGCATTGCAACCATGGGAACCTTCGTCCTCGCCCTTCAGGAAGCCGCGGCCCCCGGCGGCGGCGGCACGCTGCTCGGCAACTGGATCCGTGGCACGCCGTGGATCGACATCGTCGGCCTCGTCATCGTCGCGACGTTCCTCGGCCTCGGCATCAAACACGGCCTCGTGTGGCAGGTCACGCGCCTGCTCGGCATGTTGATTGCTGTGGCGATCGCGCGCAGCGTGTCGCCCGAGCTCGTGCCGAAGTTCGTGCAAGCCCTCGAGCTGCCCGAGCGCGCGTGCCAGGGCATCGTGTGGCTCTTGACCTTCGTGGCGTGCCTCCTCATCGCCTCCGGCATCGGCATGATCGGCAAGCGCGCGCTGCAGGCCGTGCAGCTCGGCCCGATGGACCGCACCGGCGGCGCGCTAGCGGGCGCGCTCACGGGGATGGTCGTGCACTCCGCGCTGATGGTGCTCTTGATGTCCGTCGGCAGCACTCGCTGGACGACTTCGACCTTCGAAGGCTCACGCAGCGCCGTGTTGCTGGACAACTTGGCGCGCAAGTCGAACGTGCTGCTCAACGCTCAAGCCGCGGAGCGCATCGTCGGCCCCTGGGGGCAGCAGTACGACCTGCAGAAGGGCCGCGAGATGCGCGAGCGCGCCCTGGCGGTCGAGCAGAACGCGCGCCAGGGTGTGGTGCCCGTCGAGTCGACGCCGCGCGCCGTGCGCTGACGTCCAGAGGCCACTCCACGGACGGATCGGGCGCACGGCCTGCGCCGCCGCGCGAGGCGCTCACTCCGCGTGCTCGATCCAAGCCGCGGGCAGTACGAGGCGCGCCCCACCGGGCGCGCTCTCGAGCTCGATCCCTGCAGCGAGCTGTAGGAGGCGCCCCGCGCTCTCCGCTTCGATGTGGAACGGGCGCAGCTCGAGCGCGACCGCGCCGTCGTCCGCCACCATCCAGCGCCCGCTGCACGTGCAGCGCTCGCGCGCCGCGCGTTCGACCGCGAGCCACGCAAAACACGCGACCGCCCATGCGGGCTGCCAGCCATCGAGCGCAGACGGCCGCAGCCGCGGCGTGCGCTCGCGCTCGAGGTCGAACGGCACCTCGCGGCGCCGCGCGGCGATCGCGACGAGGTCCAGCACGAGGCGCAGGCCGCGCGGCTCCCGGCGCGCCTGCAGCGCGTTGGCGCCGAGGGCGCTGCCCAGGACCGCCAGCACGTAGCCGAGGTCGCGCGCGCGCTCGCCGGCGCGCGCCAAGTCGTCGGCGCGCGCGACGAAGAGCTCGTCCGCTCCGCCGAGCTCCAGCACCGCCCGCATCCCGGTCAACAGCTGCGTCTGGTTGTTGAACTCGTGCAACAGGACCGGCAGGAGCGCCGCGACCCAAGGATCGAGCTGCAGCCGCTGGGGCGCGCTCGGGTCGGCGATCGTCGGCTGCATCGGCGTGTTCGTTCCAGGTGGTGCCGGGCGTGGGAGTCGAACCCACACTCCCTTATCGGGAAGCGGATTTTGAATCCGCCGCGTCTGCCATTCCGCCAGCCCGGCCGCTGTGCGGCGCAGAGGATAGCGCCGGAGCGTCCTGCGCAGAAGTCCCCAGTGACAACAAAGGGCGCCCCGGTGTGGACCGGAGCGCCCTCATGGCTGTACTCACGCGGCGCCTACGCGCCGCCCGCGCTCATTGGAACGCGATCGACAGGCCGTTCGAGAAGTTGGACGTCGCGGAGCCGCCGATGACGTCGCGGTACCAGGTCGTGAAGTTCCAGGTCTGGCCCGCTGCCACCGCGACGAACCCGCTGGGGGTCGGCTGCTGCGTCAGGTTCAGCGCCAGCGAGAACGAGCCCGTTGCGCCCGAGTTGCGGATCTGGCCCGGCCCGACGTAGCGACCGATCTGGCCGCCGAGGCACAGCCTACCCTGGCTCCCGCCCGGGTTCGGGATGTTGCCCTGCGTGAGGCTCGTCAGGTAGAAGCCGAAGGCGTTGAGCGGCAACGACGAGGTCGTCAGCGTCACGTTGTTCTGCGCGACGAGCGAGCTGCCCTGGGCGCTGATCGCCGCGGGGACACCCGTCGAGTTGTTGTTGGCGGTGCAGTACGCGTTGCCGAGGCCGCCCGGCCCGAGCGGCACGATCTGCAGGCCGTTGATCGAGTCGAACGACGTGCCGACGTCGGTGTTGATCGTGACGCTGCCGCCGGCCGTCACCGTGATGCGGTGCTCGGAGTGCGTGACACCCGACTGAAAGCCCGCGGCGAAGTCGCCGCCGACGAGCTGGATCCCGTCGGGCGACCCCGTGACTTCGACCGACGTGAAGAACGCGTTCGAGTCCGGGGCCATCGCGTACGTGAAGATCCGGTACTCACCCGGGGTGAGCCCGCTGATCGTGAAGGTCGAGAGCGCCGAGTTGTAGAAGCAGTCGTCGAACAGCGCCTGCGCGTCACCGGTCGTCGTCGGCCCGTCGAACTCGAGCGGCAGGAAGCCGCCGCTGCCGAGCGGGTCCAGGTTCAGCGTGACTCCCGAGGGCGAGCCGTCGAGGCGCAGGAGGCTGGTGATGTACGGGCCGGTACCGAAGAGGTCCGTATCGACCCCGTTCCAGGTGCCGGGCTGGTTGCCTGCGGCTCCGAACGTGCTGGCCGGAACGCCGAAGCCGAAGCCCGCGCTCCCGAAGTCGATGTTGAAGCCCTGGGCTCCGGCGCTGGCGGCGAGGGCCGGGACGAGGGCGAGGAGATGGAGGTGGCGCATGGCGTGGATCGGGCGTGAGTGGTGCCGGCTTGCGAGGCGGTGGGAGGAATCCGCTTCTAGGGAAAGCTTCCCCCGCTTTGGCCGCGAGGGCAAGTCGCAAGCTGTGTCCTGCGTGAGCGAGCCGCCGGGGGGGCGCGCCCCGCCGCTCAGCGCGCCGCTCAGCGCGCCGCACTGGGCGCCGCACTGCGCTCGAGGGCGCGCGCGAGCACTTCGAAACACAGCGTCCGGTAATCCATGCCCACTGCGGCTGCTTCGCGCGGCAAGAGCGAGCGCGGCGTGAACCCCGGCAGCGTGTTCACTTCGAGCAGCACCGGCACCGCGTCCGGTTCTGAGACACCGGGGGCCGGACCCGGGACGATGAAGTCGATCCGGGCGTAACCCGTGCCCCCCACCGCGCCCCAGGTCGCCCGCGCCGCTGCCTGCACACGGCGCTCGTTCTCGGCCCCGAGCGCCTCGGCGGGGCAGCGCTCGAGCGCGCCGTCCGCCGCGTACTTCTCCGCGAAGTCGAAGAAGCGCCCGCCCTTCGGCAGGATCTCGACGACGGGCAGGGCGTTCGCTGCAGCGCCGTCACCCAGCAGGCCCGCGCTCACTTCGAGCCCCGTCACCGCCGCCTCGACCACCGCATCGCCGCCGGCCGCGTGGATCGCGTCGAGGGCGGCGCCGACCTCGCTGTCCGAGGCGCAACGGAACACGAGCACCGACGAGCCGCCCGTCGCATGTTTGACGAAGCGCACGCTGCCCGGCAACTGCGCCGCCCGTGCGACGAGCCGGTCGCGGTCGCGCACGAGCGTGCTGTGCAGCGCGCAGAACCCCGGCGCGACGCGCACGCCAGCTTCGGCCGCGACGAGGCGCGTGTGGCCCTTGTGCATGCAGAGCGCGCCGGTCGCGTGGCCCGTGCCCGTGAACGTCCGACCGGCGACCTCGAGGAAAGCCGCGATGCGGCCGTCTTCGCCCGCGCCGCCGTGCAGCGCCAGCAAGAAGAGCGCATCGGCCGGCAGCGCCTCCAGCGCGGCCGTCGGCGCGAGCGCGCGCCCGGCGACCACCCAGCGCCCCTCGGTATCGAGCTCGACCGCGTGCACCGGCGGGCGCAGCGCCGCGGTCGCGCTCGCGGCGAGGCTCGCGGGATCTTCACCCGACAGGGCGGCAGAGATCGCGCGGCCGCTCGCGAGTGAGACCTCACGCTCGGTCGAGCTGCCCCCCGAGAGGACGACGATGGGGCGGGTGGCCAGGGCCGCGGCCACGCGGGGCCAGGTCACTGGCCAGGCACTCTGTTGGTTCAAAGCGGCTCGCGGGGTCAGGCGTAGAGGTGCCCGTCCGCGTGTTCGCGCGGGACGGCGCTCTGGCCGCGCAGCTCCGCGACCGTCTCGGCGCAGCGCGGATCGATCTCGATGCGCGGCAGCCCGTCCGCGCCGAGCGGGGGCTCGGGGTGGCCCGCCTCCGCGGCCAGCGCCGCGAAGTGGCGCACGAGGTCCGCGCGGCAGCTCGCGGGCGAGTCGAGCCCGCTCGCGTTCTTCACTGGGCTGAACTCGTGGCGGCGCTCGACCTCGAGCGTGACGCTCGCGGCCGTTTCCCCGAGGGCATCGAAGACAAAGGTCTCGAACTTCACCCCTTCGACGGCGCTCGGTCGTCCTTCGGCGTCGATCGAATCGAGGCGCTTGCGCGCGAGGTGCCACGGCAGGTGCAGGCGCCCGCCGCGGTTGAGGTCCTGCACGAAGCCGCGCGCCAGCATGTGCGCGGCGATGTTGCCGGCGCGGAACACGAGCTCGCCGTCCGCGCCGCGCGCATCGCGCAGGGCCGCCGGCAGGTCCGAGTATTCGATGCAGCCGAGTTTGCCGTCGGCGCGGCCGATGACCCCCACCTTCTCGCCCGCATCGCGCTTGGCGACGACCTTGCTGGACATCCCCGCTTCGGCGAGCGCGTGCAGGCCGATGAACAGCGGGTCCGCGGGCCGTGCCAGCGGGTTGTCGACTTGGAAGTACGAGAGTTGGTCGATGCCTCGCGCTTCCATGTGCGCCAGCGCGCCCGACGTCGCGAGCGCTGCGAGCGATCCCCCGTGCCCGTTGGGCGCCAGGAAGAGCCGGTCGGGGCCCTGCAGAACGATGCGCCCGTCCGCGGTGAGCGCCGGCAGCATCGCTTGCGCGAAGAAGAACACATCCTCGGCCGCGAGCCCGAAGTGGCCGTGGGCCGCGAAGAACTCGCGGGTCGCCGCGTCGTTCGCCGGCGAGGTCATCACGTACCACGTCGGCCGGAAGCCGTGGCGCCGACCGGCGGCGACGATGCGCGCCGCGTGCCACGCGAAGAGCGGCGAGTCGGTCAAGGGACCGATCGGGTAACACCCCTTCGGGCCTTCGTAGCCGAGGCGCGAGCCCTGGCCGCCCGCCACCAGCATGAACCCCACGCGGCCCTCGGAGAGGAGGCGCTGACCGATGGCCACCGCGCGCTCGGCGTCGGCACTGGCGCGCCGGTCGAGCGCGAAGAGCTCCGGCGGCGCGAAGTCGGCCGCGCCCGCTGCGCCTGCTGCGCCCTCGCGGCGCAGCAGCGCAGCGAGGCGCTCCACCTGGTCGAGATCGAGCGCGTCGAGCTCGTCCAAGAGCCGCTGGCGGCCGGCCCCGTCGAGGCGCGACCAGTGGTCGAACACGTGGTCCTGCCCGGCGAGGTGGAGTCGGGCGCGGAGGGCGTCAGGCGGCTGCTGCAAGGCTCGTCTCGCTCACGGAACCGCCTGCTCCCGGTCCTCCCGGGGGCAGGCAACGGGGCGCCTTCCGCTCAGTGGGCCTGCTTGGCCGCGTCGCGGGCGGGGCTGTCCTGGGACAGCGTCTCGAGCATCTGCTCGATCAGGTGCACGACGGCGTCGAGGCGGTTCTCGAGGCGCACTTGGCGTTGGACGATGCGCTCGACCACGGGCGGGAGGACGGCCTCGCGCACGTAGTTGTTGATCATGTTGATGATCTCGGCGCGGTTGGCGTCCGGGAGCTTGTGGAAGTGGTAGTCGAACTTCGCCCGGAGGATGTCCTCGGTCGTGTGCATGCACTCCTTGGAGATCTCCTCCATGCTCTTCTTGTCGTGCTCCTTGCGGAACACCTCGAGCTTGTAGGCGTGCAGGAGATCCTTGAATTTCTGTTGCACGGGGCGCCGGTCCTGTTCGGGGTCGTTTGGGGAGGGGCCGCAGACGCGCGGCCCAGCGAATTCTGCCCCCCGATTGTACGACAGGAGGGCCGTTTCCGAGCCTCTGAGCTGGCAGATCCGCTGCGCACTTCGGGCGCGCGAAGGTCGGCCGCGCAAAGCCCGTCGAGCCGGCGTCAGGATCCGGGCCAATGCCCCGGGGTCAACCCATGGCCCGCTCAGCAGCTCCACTGCGCGGGGTCTGTTCAGCGGGCGCCCCGCGCTTCGACGGAGCTCAGATCTTGCCGACCAGAATCGACACGTTGTGCCCGCCGAAACCGAGCGAGTTGCACAGCGCATTGCGCACGCGCATCTTGCGCGCCGCGCCGGGCACGTAGTCGAGGTCGCAGGCGGGGTCGGGGGTCGTGTAGTTGCGCGTCGGGTGCACCGTGTCCATATGCACCGCGAGGGCCGTGAACACGAGCTCGATCCCCGTCGCTGCGCCGAGCAGGTGCCCCACCATCGACTTCGTGGAGTTCACCGCGAGCTTGTCCGCGTGCGCGCCGAAGACGCGGCGGATGGCCTTCGTCTCGGTCGCGTCGTTGTATTCCGTGCTGGTGCCGTGGGCGTTGATGTAGTCGACCTCGTCGACGTTGCGCTTGCCGTGGCGCAGCGCCTCTTGCATCGCGCGCGCCGGACCGTCGCCGGACTCCTCCGGCGCCGTGATGTGGAACGCGTCGTCGGTCGAGCCGTAACCCAGGAGCTCGCAGTAGATGCGGGCGCCGCGCTTCTTCGCGTGTTCGTACTCCTCGAGCACGAGCATGCCGCAGCCCTCCCCCATCACGAAGCCGTCGCGGTCCTTGTCGAACGGCCGCGAGGCCGCGCCGGGGTCGTCGTTGCGCGTCGACAGCGCCTTCGCCGAGGCGAAGCCCGCCATCGACAGCGGCGTGATCGCGGACTCGGACCCGCCGGTGATCACGATGTCGCAATCGTCCCACTGGATCGCGCGCCAAGCCATGCCGATCGCGTGCCCGGCGGAGGCGCACGCGCTGGAGGTCGTGAACGCCGTGCCCAGGAAGCCCTGGCGGATCGCGACCTGGCCGCTGACGGCGTTGGACATGATGCGCGGGATGAAGTGCGGGCTCACGCGGCGCGCGCCGCGCTCGAGCAGCACCGCCTGCTGCTCGAGGATGCCCGTGATGCCGCCGATGCCGGTGGCGATGATCGTGCCGCAGCGCTGGCGCACCTCGGGGGCCGCGTCGCGCAGGCCTTCGAGGCCCGCGTCCCGCAGCGCCTCGTCGGAGGCCATGAGCGCCCACATGGTGAACGGGTCGAGCTTGCGCTGCTCCCGCTCGTCGAAGCCGTGTTCCTCCGGGTTCCAGCGGATGATGCCGCCGATGGTCGCCGCGAGGCCCGTCGTATCGAAACGGTCGACGGTGGAAATGCCGTTCTCTCCCGCGAGGATGCGCGGGAGGGACGACTCGACGTTCAGGCCCAGGGAGTTGACGGTCCCGAGGCCCGTGACCACGACTCGACGCATGCGGATCTCCTTCGGCCTGCTCCGCGGGGCGCGCGCTCGAGGCGTCCGCCCCCGCGTCCGCGGGCGCCTAGGGGTTCAGGAGAGTTTCCCTTGGATGTACGAGACGGCCGCGCCGACGGTCTGGATCTTCTCGGCGTCCTCGTCGGGGATCGAGATCTCGAACTCGTCCTCGAACTCCATCACGAGCTCGACGGTGTCGAGCGAGTCCGCGCCGAGGTCGTTGATGAACGAGGTGTCGAGGTTGATCTTGTCTGCGGTCGTACCCATCTGATCGCAGACGATCTTCTTGACGCGGTCTTCGACGGAAGCGTTGCTCACGGTGTTCGAGTCTCCGAAAGGGTGCTGGGGGGTGGCCGCGCTGGGCTCGGCCGCAGGGGACGGGTCCCGCGAACGGCCGCGGTCCCGAGAGGATAGTCCCTGCCCTCGGCTAAGGTGAGGGGGAAGCTGAGGGGGGAGGGGTCAGAGCGAGAGGCCCCCGTCGACGACGAGGGTCTGTCCGGTGATGTAAGCGCCGCCCGGGCCGACGAGGTACGCGACCGCCTCGGCCACGTCCGCGACCGCGCCGATGCGCCCGAGCGGGATGGAGCCCGTGAGCTTCTCGCGCTCGTTGTCCGGGATACCGGCGGTCATGTCGGTCTCGATGAAGCCGGGGGCCACCGCGTTGACGGTGACTCCGCGGCCCGCGAGCTCCTTCGCGGCCGAGCGGGTCAGGCCGATCACGCCGGCTTTGCTGGCGGCGTAGTTGGCTTGCCCGGCGTTGCCGATCACCCCGACGACCGAGGTGATGTTCACGATCCGGCCCGCGGTCTTCATCATGGGCCGCACCGCGGCTTTGACGAAGTTCCAGGTGCCCTTGAGGTTCACCTCGACCACCCGGTCGAAGTCCTCCTCGGACATGCGCAGCAGGAGCTGGTCGCGGGTGATGCCGGCGTTGTTGACGAGCACGTCCAGGCCGCCGAGGTCCTTGCGGACCTCCTCGACGAGGGCCGCCACCGCCGCGCTGTCCGCGACGTCGACGCCGTAGGCCTTGGCGCCCGCCGTCAGGGCCGCGCACGCCGCAGCCGTCTCGACCGCGTTCTCGACCTTCGTCGCGACACACGCCACGCGCGCGCCGTCCCGGGCGAGCCGCTCGGCGATCGCCCGGCCGATGCCGCGGCTCGCGCCGGTCACCAGGGCGACCTTGCCGGCCAGCGGGGATCCTGTCGGGTGGTGTGGGGTTCCGGTCAAGCGAGTGACGGGGCTCGGGAGGGCGGTGGGACGATTGGATCGCCTGGGGCGAATCGGCGCGAGGGTAGCCGCCGGGACGGTCGGGTTCAACCGCGCTCCGGGCCGGAACCGTGGTTCCCGCCCGAAACGCCTTGGGGGTGCGCTCAGGCCGGAGCGACGGCGAGGTCCGCCGGCTTCGCGATCGAGCGCGCGCTGTACGGCGGCTGCAAGGGGCCGGCTTCGGCCTCGACGGCTTCGACGATCTTGCCGAGCATGCCCGTCAGCACGTTGCCGGGCCCGGGCTCGAGGAACGCGCGCACACCCTGCTGCAGCGCGGCGCGCATCGAGCGCTCCCACAGCACGGGGGCGCACACCTGCGTGCCGAGCGTCGCGCGCACACCCTCGACTGTCGTGACGGGCGCGGCCGTCACGTTCGAGAGCACGGGCACCCGCGGCGCAGCGAGCGCGGTCTCCGCGAGCGCGGCCTGCAGGCGCTCCGCCGCGGGCCGCATGCACTCGGAGTGGAAGGCGCCCGCGACGACGAGGCGGCGCACCCGGCGCACGCCATGTTCCTTCGCGGCAGCCTCGGCGGCGTCGAGCGCCGCGAGCTCACCGGAGATCACGATCTGGCCGGGCGAGTTCAGGTTCGCCACCTGGCAGATGCCGTGGCGGGCGCCGACCGCAGCCAGCGCCTCGGCCTGCTCGAGGGTCGCCCCCATCAGGCTGGCCATGCCGCTCGGGCGGGCCTCCGACGCAGCTTGCATCGCTTCCCCGCGCAGGCGCACGAGGCGCAGCCCGTCCGCGAACGTGAACGTGCCCGCGGCCCAGTGCGCGGTGTACTCACCGAGCGAGAGGCCCGCGACGAGCGGCGCGCGCCCGAGGTCGAGCCCCTGGGTCGCCTGCAGGACGCGCACGATCGCGACGCCCACGGTGTAGATGCCGGGTTGGGCGATGTCCGTGCGGTTCACGTCCTCGCCGCGCGACCAGCAGGCTTCGCTGAGGCGGAAGCCGAGGGCCGCGTCGGCCTCCTCCCACGTCTCGCGGGCGACGGCGTGGGCCTCTGCCCAGTCGCGGCCCATGCCTTCGAACTGGGCCCCTTGGCCCGGGAAGAGCAGCGCCGCGGCGGGCGTCGCGGAGGAGTCGTTCACCATTGGATGAGGGTCGAGCCCCAGGTCAGGCCTGCACCGAAAGCGACGAGCACGATCTTGTCGCCCTTCTTCACCCGCCCCGCGCGGACCGCCTCGTCGAGGGCGATCGGCACGCTACCGGCGGACGTGTTGCCGTACTTGTCGATGTTGACGAAGAACTTCTCCATCGGCCATTCGAGGCGCTCCTGCGCGCCTTCGATGATGCGCAGGTTGACCTGGTGCGGGATGACGAGCGCGATCTCCTCGGGGTCGTGGCCCTCGCAGGCGCGCTTGATCATCTCGGTCATCTTCGTCACCGCGAAGCGGTACACCTCGCGGCCCTTGACGCGGATGAAGTGGTTCTGCGCGTCGTACTGCGGGTGGTTGTGCGGGTGCTCCGCGCCGCCCTCGGGGATGTGGATGAAGTCGTAGCCGCTGCCGTCCGCGCCGAGCTCGTGGCGCAGGATCTCGCCCTGGCCGCAGTCCTCGAAGCGCCGCACGACGGCCGCTCCGGCGCCGTCGCCGAACAGGATGCAGCTCGTGCGGTCGGTCAGGTCGAGGTAGCGCGAGAGCGTCTCGCCGCCGATGGCGAGCGCGGTGCGCGCGCGGCCCGCGGCGACGAACGCCTCCGCGGTGTGCAGCGCGGTCAAGAACCCTGTGCAGGCCGACAGCACGTCGAACGCACCCGCGTTCACGAGCCCGAGCCGGGTCTGCACGAGGCAGGCCACCGAAGGCATCAGGTGGTCCTGGGTGAGGGAACCCACGACGACGAGGTCGACCTCCTCCGGCCGCACCTTCGCCGCCTCGAGCGCCTTGCGCGCCGCCCCTTCACAGAGGTGCGAGCAGTTCTGCCCCTCCTCCACCCAGCGACGGGCGCGGATCCCGGTCCGCTGGGTGATCCACTCGTCGCTCGTATCCACGAGGCGCGCCATATCGTCGTTGGTGACGATGCGCGGCGGCAGCTCGGAGCCGGTGCCGGCGATGCCGACGCGGGTCAGGGTGACGGGCATGCTTCGATCTCTGGGGAGGGGGCGGAGACGGGGGTGCCGCGGCCGCGGGCCTTCATCGTTACTTGTCGCGGCCTTCGAAACCAGACGGTAGATCCGGTCCGACGCCGGATCCAGGGCGGAGGGGGCGGGAATCCCCCGCCGGGCGCGGCCAGCACGCGTGGGGCCGGCGGCTGCTCGGCGGTCTACCGCCGAGGGCCTCCACCCCGACTTCGAACGGCGTGGGACAGGCGTCAGCCCGCGAGGCCGCGGACGATCGCCGCGTTGACGTCGGCGTCGAGGGCCCGGGCCGCAAAACGCAGCGCGTTCGCCACCGCGCGCCCGTCCGAGCGGCCGTGGCCGATCACGACGACCCCCTGCACACCGATCAGCAGCGCGCCGCCGTACTCGGCGTAGTCGACCTTGCGGCTGAGGCCGCCGAGGGCCTCCATGGCCCACGGTGCGCCGCGCTTTGCGAGCTCCGCCCCGAAGAGCTTCAGCAGGTACTCCGCGAAGCCCTCCATCAGCTTCAGCACCACGTTGCCGGTGAAGCCGTCGGTGACGACGACGTCCGCGGCGCCGTGGAAGAGGTCCTTGCCCTCGATGTTGCCGATGAAGTTCTGGCCGCTCGAGGCGAGCAGGTCGTAGGTCTCACGCAGGAACTCGGTGCCCTTGCTGGCCTCTTCGCCGATGTTGAGGAGCGCCACACGCGGGTTCACCACGCCGACGACCTCGCGGGCCAGCACCGTGCCCATCGCGCCGTACTGCACGAGGTGCTCGGGCTTCGGGGCGGTGTTCGCGCCCATGTCGAGCAGCGTCAGCGGCCGCCCGCCGAGGTCGGCGGTGATCGCGATGCCCGGCCGGCGCACCCCCTCGAGGGTCTTCAAGCCGACGGTCGCCGCACCGACGACCGCGCCGGTGTTGCCCATCGACACGTGGGCGCCGACGAGGCCCTGCTTCACGGCGCCGGTCGCCACCGCGATCGACGAGCGCGGCTTCGCGCGCAGCGCGACGCCGGGTTTCTCGTCCATCCCGATCACGTCGGGAGCGTGCAGGATCTCGAGGCCCGTGAGCCCGCGCTCGGCGAGCCCGGCGCGGAGGATGGCTTCGTCCCCCACGAGGACGAGTCGCTCCGCCGGCAGCCCGGCTTTGAGGGCCTGGGCGACGCCGTCGAGGTTGATCCCCGGGGCGTGGTCGCCCCCCATCACGTCGAGCGCGATGCGCGATGCAGCTTGCAAGTACTGAGCCCTCGATGAAGCCCGTCGGC
>CAYOBN010000021.1:21177-31697 GCA_964402175.1 uncultured Planctomycetaceae bacterium
AGCGCGATGCGCGATGCAGCTTGCAAGTACTGAGCCCTCGATGAAGCCCGTCGGCCGGCGTCCGAGCGCGGACGCCATCAAGCGGAAACCCTGTGAATGAGCCCCGGCTGAGGGGCCCCCTGGAGCGGCTCCGGGGGATCCCATGGGCGCGGCCCTCGGGTCAGGATCCCTGGTTCGGGATCCCTGGTTCGGGATCCCTCTGCCTGGGCCGCAGCACGGCGTCAGCCGTAGGACGGACGGGCGTGAGCCCGTGCGCTCACGCCTCGGTGGCGTCGTCCTTCTCGAACACGACGCGCCCTTTCGAGCCGCCCTTCTCGAAGCCGTACTTGGTGGCCTCTTCGCTCACCCGGTGCGAGCGCGTGAGCACCCCCGAGTGCGGGCAGCGGTGCGGCTGCGGCGCGGCCAGGGCGAGGTGGGAGCGGCGCTTGTTCTTGCGGGCCTTGGAGTGGCGGCGCTTCGGGTTCGGCATGACGGACTCGCGGGATCCAGGTCCCCGCCCGGGGCGGGCGGAGAGATGTGAGCGGAAAAAGGTAGCGGGGACAGGGGGGACAGGTCAATGGCGAAGTGCTGGGCCCGCTCGGGGACGCGAGCCCAGCCCCGCCGGCGGGCCTCACGCCCGCAGGCAGCCGATGAAGCGCTCGCGGAGGGCCTCGATGGCCGAGACGATCCCCGCCGGGTGCTCCCCGCGGCCCTGGGCCGAATCGGGGCGGCCGCCGCCGCCGCCGCCCAGGTGGGCCTTGACCACCTGCGCGAGCTCGCCGGCCGCGAGGCCGCGGGCCTGGGCGTCGCCCTGGCACAGCGCGAGGTACGGCACCTTGCCGTCCGCGCGCCCGAAGAGCACGACCGCGAGGTGCGGGACGGCGCCCTTCAGCCGGTCGCCGACCTGGCGCAGCGCCTCCTGGTCGAGCTCGCCGAGGTCGATGGCCGCCGCCTGCACGCCGCAGCGCTCGGTCAGCGTCTCCTTCGCCTTCTGGAACGCGGCATTGATGTCGGCGCCCGCCGCGGCCTTCACCTGCTTCTTCGCGTCCTTGAGCTGCTGCTGGAGCTGCTGCACACGGTCGGCGAGCTCGGCGGGTTTCGCCTTGAGCTGGGCCGAGAGCGCTTGCAGGACCGCGCGCTGCTCCTGGAACGCGCGCACCGCCTCGCGCTGCGTGACCGCTTCGATGCGGCGCACACCCGCGGCGACCGCGCGCTCGGAGAGCAGCACGAAGGGACCGATCTCACCCGTGCGCGCGACGTGCGTGCCGCCGCACAGCTCGAGCGACCACGCGCGGCCCGCGCCGGCCCCCTCGTCGATCGCGACGACGCGCACTTCGTCGCCGTACTTCTCGCCGAAGAGCGCCATCGCGCCCCGCGCCTTCGCGCGCTCGGGAGTGTCGACGGTCGTGCGCACTTCGCGATCGCGCGCGATGCGCGCGTTCACCGCGTCTTCGACGGCGGTGAACTCGGCTTCGCTGAGGCCCTTCGGGTGGCTGACGTCGAAGCGCAGGCGATCGGGGCCGACGTAGGAACCCTGCTGGGCGACGTGCTCACCGAGCGCGTCGCGCAGCGCCTGGTGCAGGAGGTGCGTCGCCGTGTGGTTCGCGCGGATGGCGTCGCGCCGCCCGCGGTCGACGCGGCAGCGCACGCGCGCGCCCTCGCGCGCGACACCGGTCACGCGGCCGAGGTGCACGTGCACGTCGCCGACCTTCTGCGTGTCCTCGACCGCCATCTGGAAGCTGCCGTCGAGCGCTTCGAGCACACCCGTGTCCCCCACCTGGCCGCCGGCCTCGGCGTAGAACGTCGTCTGATCGAGCACGACCCGGTCGGGCCGCCCCGCCTCCGAGAGCACGCGCACGACGGTCGCTTCGCACTCCGTGCGCGCGCCGAGGTCCTCGTGGTAGAGCGCCTTCGTGCGCGTGAGGCCCGTGAGCTGCTCGGCGGAGAGGAGCTGCTTGAACGTGCCCTCACCGCGGCTCGCGTCGGAGTGGCGCGCGCGCGCGGCTTCGAACGCGTCCTTGTCGACGCCCATGCCGCGCTCGCGCGCCATCAGGTCGACGAGGTCCTCGGGGAAGCCGTAGGTCGCATAGAGGTCGTACGCGGCCGCCCCGTCGAGCACGTCGCCCGCTTTGCGGCCCTTCGCCAGCTTCTCGAACTGCACGAGCCCGCGGTCGAGGGTCTTGCGGAACGCTTCTTCCTCCGTGCGGATCACGAGCTGCACGTGCGCCGCGCGCTCCGCGATCTCGGGGAACGCCGAACCGAGCACCTCGGCCACCGCGGGCACGAGGCGCCAGAGGAACGGCTCTTCGAGGCCGAGGTTCTGTTTGCCGTAGCGCGACGCGCGCCGCAGCAGGCGTCGCAGCACGTAACCGCGGCCTTCGTTCGAAGGGGTCACCCCGTCGGCGACCGCGCTCGTCACCGCGCGCACGTGGTCCGCCGAGACGCGGAACGAAACGTCCGCTTCGGAGTCACCGCCGGTGTAACGCACGCCGCAGATCTCTTCGAGCGCGCGGAAGATGGGCTGGAAGAGGTCCGTGTCGTAGTTCGAGCTCTTGCCCTGCAGCACCGACAGCACGCGCTCGAAGCCCATGCCCGTGTCGACGTGTTTCGCCGGCAGCTCGACGAGGCGCCCGTCGTCCTGCCGGTTGAACTGCATGAACACGTTGTTCCAGAGCTCCATGAACCGCTCGTTGCCGGCGTTCACGCCGATCGCGGGGTCCGCGCCGTCGCGCGGATCGGAGCCCGGGCCGCCGCGGTCGATGTGGATCTCGGTGCACGGGCCGCAGGGGCCCGTGTCGCCCATCTCCCAGAAGTTCGCCTTGCGGCCGAAGCGCAGGATGTGGCTCGGGTCGATGTCCGTCTTCTCGGCCCAGATGCGCGCGGCTTCGTCGTCGGCCGGCAGCCCGTCCTCCGCGTCACCCGCGAACACGGTCACCCAGAGGCGCTCCTTCGGTAGCTTCCACACCTTCGTCAGGAGCTCCCACGACCAGACGATCGCGTCCTCCTTGAAGTAGTCCCCGAAGGACCAGTTGCCGAGCATCTCGAAGAACGTGTGGTGGTACGTGTCGCGGCCCACCTCCTCGAGGTCGTTGTGTTTGCCCTGGACGCGGATGCACTTCTGCGTGTCGGCGGCGCGGGTGTAGTCGCGCTTGCCGGTGCCGAGGAAGACATCCTTGAACTGGTTCATCCCCGCGTTGGTGAACAGGAGCGTCGGGTCGTCCGACGGGAACACCGGCGACGACGGCACGATGCGGTGGCCGCGGGCCGCGAAGAAGTCGAGGAAGTCCTGGCGGACGCGGGCGGCGGTGTGGCGGGTCGGATCGCCGGCGGTCATGGCTGCCTGTGGGGCTCGGGAACGGCGCAGAGCGTGGGAAAGGTGGCGCCCGCGCGCCCCGACCAGGGGGCGCGCGGGCGCAACATTCTATGCGAGCCGCCCGGCGGGAATCACCCGTCGGCCCGGCCGAGGATTCACTCCTCGCTGGACCCGGAGCTGGCTTCCGTGTCGTCGCCGGAGGCGATCCCGGGCGGCGGGCCACCGGAGCCGTCCTCGCGGGGCGAGAAGCGCTCCATCACGGCGGCCTCGATCACCTGCGCCAGGTCCGGGTTGTCGACCAGGAACGTGCGCGTGCGCTCCATACCCTGGCCGAGGCGGATCTCGCCGTCCTGGGGGTGCTTCATGGAGAACCACGTCCCCGACTTCACGACGACGCCGGCCTTCGTGCCGAGGTCGAGCAGCTCGCCCTCTTTGCTGATGCCGCGGTTGTAGAGGATGTCGAACTCGACCTTGCGGAAGGGCGGCGCGATCTTGTTCTTGACGACCGTCACCTTCGTGCGGTTGCCGACGACGTCCTCGCCGTCCTTCAGTTGTCCGATGCGCCGGATATCGAGGCGCACGGAGCTGTAGAACTTCAGCGCGCGGCCGCCGGTGGTCGTCTCGGGGCTGCCGAACATGACCCCGATCTTCTCGCGGATCTGGTTGATGAAGATCACCAGGCAGTTCGACTTCGAGATCGCGCCGGTCAGCTTGCGCAGGCCCTGGCTCATCAGGCGCGCCTGGAGGCCGACGAAGCTGTCGCCCATCTCGCCTTCGATCTCCGCGCGCGGCACGAGCGCCGCCACCGAGTCGACGACGACGACGTCGACGGCGTTCGAGCGCACGAGCGTCTCGACGATCTCCAGCGCCTGCTCACCCGTGTCGGGCTGGCTGACCAAGAGGTCCTCGAGCTTCACGCCGAGCTTGCGCGCGTAGGCCGGGTCGAGGGCGTGCTCCGCGTCGACGAAGGCGCAGATGCCGCCCTGCTTCTGCGCGTTGGCGATCACGTGCAGCGTCAGGGTCGTCTTGCCGGAGCTCTCCGGGCCGTAGATCTCGACGACCCGCCCCTTCGGCAAGCCCTTGCCGCCGAGCGCCAGGTCCAGGTTCAGGGACCCCGTCGAGACCCCCTCGATCTGCTTCACGAGCGAGCTCGCGTCGCCGAGGCGCATGATCGAGCCCTTGCCGTAGCTCTTCTCGATCTCGGCGAGGGCCGCGCCGAGGTTCTTGTCGCGCGCGCTGGTTTCGGGGCCGGCCGGGGCGGCCGGACGGGAGGGTCCACGGGAGCTCTTGGTCGTCATCGGAGGATTCGGCTTCTCGACGCGGTGCCTGACGCCGCGTCGCGGTGCGGTGGATGCCGCAGGAATGGGGTTCGGGTCCCGGCCTTCCGCGGGGATCGTAGGGGGCGCGGGGGACGGTTGGAAGGGCGGAGCCGCCTATGCACGGAGAGACCGCGCCGAGGCGCCGCGGGTTTCAGCCCGGGCGCACGGCGAGCGGGGCGTCGGCGACGGGCCGGTAGCGCTCCTCTGGGCGCGCCGGGTCGCTCTCGAAGAGCACGACGTCGGCCGCGATCCACGTGCCGCGGGGCTGCAGGGCCGCGAACCCCGCCCGGTCGAACGCGACCCCCTCCGCCACCCGCGCGACGGTGACGTGGGGCCGGAAGGGCCGCGCGAGGTCCGCCGCCGGCCGGCGCCAGCCGACCCCGAGCGCCGCCGTCAGCGCCCGGTTGCGCAGCGCCGCGAGGCGCCCCTCCGTCCCGGGTGACTCGCGGACCCCCGCCCACAGGACGCGCGGCCCGTCGAGGTCGGGGAAGCCCCCCACCCCGGAGAGGCTCAGCTCCGGGGCTGCGAGGCCCCGCGTCTCGTCGACGAGCGCGCGCTCGAGCCGCTCCCCGCCCTCGTGCTCGCCGAGGAAACACAGCGTCAGGTGCAGGTCGCGCGGCGGGTACACCCGCAGGCCTTGGACCCCCGGCTGGGTGGGCAGGACCTGGCCGACC
The DNA here is from genome assembly GCA_964402175.1 of uncultured Planctomycetaceae bacterium. GTDB lineage: Bacteria > Planctomycetota > UBA1135 > UBA1135 > JAWKUK01. The sequence goes on from CAYOBN010000021.1 coordinate 26,463, forward strand.
AGGGCCGCGAGGGGGTTGGCCACGGCCGCAGGGACCGTGATCCCGATGAAGAGCCGCGCCATGGGCGCACCCTAACCGCCCCGGACCACAGATGGAAAGAAATCGGTCCAGGCCGCCAAAAGAGGAGGGGCCCCGTCCACTCGCGCGGCGGGGCCCCTCCCGGGGCTGATGACTCTCCTGTTCAACCCGATCGGAGTCGGGCTCGCAACCGACTCCGGAGGGGCATCCGCGCGGCCCGTCGGGGGCAGGGCAGGAAAGCGGGGAAAAATCCCGAGAGCACGCGCGCGCCGCCTGGCGCGCACGGTCAGATCGACACGATCTCGCGCAGCTCGTCGTAGCGCCGCTGGTAGTCCTCGAGGCCGCGGCCCGCGAGGCCCTCGACGCTGAACCCCTCGACGCAGTACGACGCCGTCACGGTGCCGTGCAGCATCGCACGGCGCAGGTTCGCGGCGCTCGCCTCTCCGGCGCGCGCGAGCGAGCCCATGAAACCGCCCGCGAAGCTGTCGCCCGCGCCGGTCGGGTCGACGACCTCCGTCACGGGGTACGCCGGCAGCGAGAAGTGCACGTCCTGGCCCATGATGAATGCGCCGTGTTCGCCCTTCTTGACGATCACGTAGCGCGGCCCGAGCGACAGCACCGCGCGCGCCGCGCGGATCAGGTTCGCCTCGCCGGTCAGCATCGAGGCCTCTTCGTCGTTCAAGATCACGCCGTCGACGCGCCGCAGCAGCGCATCGAGCTCCGGCCGCGCGATGTCGATCCAGAGGTTCATCGTGTCGGCGACGACGAACCGCGGGGACTCGACCTGCGCGAGGCCCGCCATCTGCACGCCGGGGTGCGCGTTCGCGAGGAACACGAAGCGCGAGTCGCGGTACGCCGTCGGCAGCTTCGGCTGGAACGTGGCGAGCACGTTCAGCTCCGTGAACACCGTGTGGCGCTTGTTCCAATTCGGCTCGTACCGACCGCCCCAGCGGAACGTCTTGCCGTCCGCCTGGACCTCGAGTCCGGCGAGGTCGACCCCGCGCGCGGTCAGGAGCTGCGAGTCCGCCGCGCGCCAATCGGCGCCGACGACGCTGACGAGGCGCACGGTGCCGTACGGCGCCGCAGCGACCGCGAAGTGGACCGCAGAGCCGCCGAGCACCCCTAGGCGCTTGGCGTGGATGGTCTCGACGTCGTCGTAGCCGAGGGTGCCGATGGCGAGGAGGGACATGGGGCGCGCAGTTGGGGTTGGAGCGGGGAACGCGAGAACCCCTATGCGACCACGCCAGAGGGCTCCGGGTCAAACGCCCGGGACAGCCTGTCTCAGGGTGCGAGCGCTTCGCGGCGCGCTTCCGCGAGGCCCTCGCGCAGCCGCCGCCCCCCCACCACCATCACGATGCCGCCGAGGGCCGCGAGGCCGAGCAGCTCGATGCGGTACAGGATGCTCGTCGCGACCCCGACGACGTAGGCGCCCCCGAGGAGCGCGGCGAGGCTGCCGAAGAGCACCTCGCCCACCCCGAGCCCACCCGGCGAGATCGGGACCGCCGCGAGCGTGTTCGAGATCGTCATCACCGTCAGCCAGTCGCTGACCCCGAGCGCGCTGCCGAGCGCCCGCGCGGACGCGATGACGGCCGCGGCGTTCGTGGCGTGGTTGCCGAACGACAGGAGCAGCGCGATCGCGACCTCGCCCGGGTGGCCGAGCAACCGCCGCGCGGACCCGTCGAGGCGCGCGAGGCGCTCCCCTCCGGGGAGCTTCGCGAGCAGCGCGTCGAAGCGCACGAGCCGCCTGGCCCAAGGGGTGACGTAGAGCGCGAGCCCCGCCAGCATCAGCGCGCAGAACCCCGCGACGGGCACCTTCAGGGGATCGAGCCGGTGGTCGCCCATGAGCACCACCGCCGTCGCCATCAGCACCATCGCGACGAGGCCCAGGGCGCGATCGACGAGCACCGTCATCAGCGCCGACGTGCGGTTCTCCGGCTGGTCGCGCACCACCGCGATCGCGCGCGCGACATCGCCGCCGTTGAGGCCCGGGATGAAGCTGTTGAAGAAGAGCCCGATGTACGTGAAGCGGAACGCCGTGACCCAGGAGACGCGGCAGCCCTCGAAGCGGAGCAGGCGCCACCAACGCGTGACGACGAAGAGGGTCGACAGCACGAGCCACAGGAACGGCGCGATCAGCGCGCGCGCCTCGATGCGGTCGAGGGTGTGCGGGATGCCTGGGGTCCAGCTCACCGCGAGGCCGCCGACGTCGAGGGCCGCGCCCCCTTGCGCGAGCCCCGCGGCCGTCGCCGCGACCGTCCCGCCCGCCGCCGCCAGGGCCGCCAGCGGGGCGAGCGGCAGCGGCTCGCGTGGCTCCTGCGGTGAGACGACGAACGTGACCTCCTCGGCGCGCCAATCCCCCTGCAGCTCGCCGTGGAGCGTGTGGGCGCCCACGTGCAGCGTGTCGTGCCACGACACGTTGCGCGCGACGACCCACACCGCAGCCGCCAGGACCAGCAGCGAGAGCAGTCGCACGAGGAGGGCGCGGCCGCGCCGCGGCCCGCCGTCAGGTTGCACCTCCGTCACGGTCGGACCTATCGACGGGCTCACCCCAGCGGCTCCATCGGCGCCGGGACCGGCGGCGCGGCGCGGGGCCCGCGTGTCTCGGACTCGGGCTCGTCCGTCGGTGCGGCCGTCCGCGCGGCGGCTTTGTAGCGCTCTTCGAGCTCGGGTCCGACGTCGCGCCACCAGCGGTCCCAGACCTCCTCGCGCAGGGATACGAGGCCGGCACCCGTCAGCCCCTCGAGGGCCAGCATCGCCTGGGCGCGGGCCTCGGAGTCGAAGGCGTCGAAGCGCGTCGCGACCTGCATCAGCGTCACCAGCACGCCGAAGCGCAGGGCGAGGCCGCGGGCGTCGTCCTCCCGCGCGACCTGGGGCAGCCCGCCCTCCGCGAGCGTCCGGCACACGACGCGCCGCACCGCGCCGACGTCGGGCGGCTCGCTCACGAGGCCGAACTGCGTATAGGGCTCGCCGTGGCCGCCCGGCAGGAACGGCTGGGTCGGCCGCACGCCGAGGCACAGCGCGGCTTCGACGAGGAAGGGCTCGCCGTAGGTCGCGATGCACGCCTCGTACGCGGCGGCGCGCACAAACGGCTCGGGGTCGCGCAGCCCGCGCGCCAGCGCTTCGCCGACGACCTGGCGCTGCAGCGCCACCGACACCTCGGCGAGCCGCTCACGCGCCTCCGCCGACGGCAGCCGTCCCCCGCGCAGGAACGGCGCGAGCGCCGCGAGCGCCCGCCGCCCCCCCGCCAGGTCGACCTCCGCCGCCGCGAGCACCTCGCAGGCCGCCTGGAAGTCCGCCAGCGCCGTCGCGTCCGCCCCCCGCGCGCGCAGCCCCTCGGCGCCGTCCACGAGCGACGCGATGCGCAGCCGCAGCTCCTCCGCGTTCGCCGGCCGGGCCGGCGCGACGTGGGGCTCCGTCAGCCCGAGCCGCCGGCCGTGCTCCCCGAGCTGCAGCAGCGCGCGCTCCCGAGCGAGCGCTGCCGGGCACTCCGCTGCGTAGCGCGCGAAGTGGCGCACCTCGACGGCCTCGCGCCACTCGCGCGGCCCATCCCCCGTCTCCGCCAGCGCCAGCAGGTTCTCGACCGCCTCGTCCGTCGGATCCGGGATCGGATCGGTGCGCTTGCCCGTCAGCCAGTTCTCCCCGCCCACCCCGACCTTCCGGAACAGCCCCGCGAACAGGAACTCGAGCGGCGACTGCAGGTTCCCGACGTACGTCAGGCGCTCGTCCGAGGTCATCAGGGTGTCGAGGTTCCGACTCACCTGCTCCCCACTCCGACACCCCGGGCCGACCGCGGCGCAGAGCGCGAGCGAGAGAACGAATCCAGCCGAGCGAGCGGCAGGCGCGGCACCGAAGAGAGACGGCATCCCCGGGACGGTACCATCCCGCCCCGGTCGATTGGAACCGCCGAGGCGCGCCGCCCCCGGCGGCAGCGGCGACAACCCCGCGGTGCGGGCTGCGCCCTCCCCCGCGCTGCGGGCTGAGCCCGAGATGGGGTGGTCGAGAGAGTGGTGGAGGCGGGGGGAGTCGAACCCCCGTCCCGGAGCCGGCGCGTGCCGGGCGTCTACGTGTGTAGTCTCCTGGTTGGATCTCGCGCCGGGGTCCCCCAGGGACAGTGGTTCCGGCGCCAGCCAAGGTAAGGTCTCGTCGGTCTGCCCCGTGGCGCAGCTCGCCGACCAGCCCGCTGATGGCGTTCCCACGCAGCCGCGGGCACTCCGCGTGGGAACGTGGCGGTCACTGAATCAGGCCGCCAGAGCGAAATCGTTGTTGGCAAGTAAGTTGCCTTCCCGGGAGGGTTTTACGGGGTGACCTGGGATCCCCGACACGCAGCCCGGTGGCGGACGGAACCGGTCGAATCCAGTACGCCCCCACTCAGGTACGGGCAGTATCGCCCAATCCGGCGCCGGGCACAAGTCCTGAAGCCGGTGCCTTCGGGCTCAGGTGCGGCGCCCGCGGGCGCGCTCCATCTCGCGGCGGTCCTGCTTCTCGCGCTCGGACTGGCGCTTGTCGTGGAGCTGCTTGCCGCGCACGAGCGCGATCTCGAGCTTCACGAGGCTGCCCTGCCAGCGGATCTCCAGGGGGACGATCGTGGTGCCGCGCTGCTTGACGAGCTTCTCCCACTTCCCGATCTCGCGGCGCTTCGCCAGCAGCTTGCGCTCGCGCGTCGGCTCGTGGTTCCACATGTTCCCGTGGGTGTACTCGGGGATGTGCGCCTGGAGCAGCCAGAGGTCGCCCCGCTTCACCATGATGTACGATTCCTGCAGCGAGACCCGGCCTGCGCGCAGGCTCTTGACCTCGGTGCCGGTGAGCACGATGCCGACTTCGAGCCGCTCGAGGACCTCGAACTCGTGCAGCGCGCGGCGGTTCTTCGCGATCGAGCGCGGAGCGTCGGACTTGGGCTGGGGCATGCAGGGGGGCGGGGAGTGTACTCGGGCCGCCCGATTTCTCTCCCCCACCCCATTGACGTGCCGTACGCCGGCCCATACGATCCTCGCCCCGAAGCCCGGGTGGCGGAATTGGTAGACGCGCAAGGTTCAGGTCCTTGTTTCCGCTAAGGAAGTGGGGGTTCGAGTCCCCCCCCGGGCACCACGGTCGCTGACCGTGTCGGCAGCAGGGCCCCGCCGGCGCGCAGCGCTGTCGGGGCCCTGGTGTTGCTGCAGGGCTCAGCTCGGACAGGGCACTGCTCGAGCGCAGCCTCGAGGGCGCAGGGCGCTGCCGCGC
>CAYOBN010000021.1:31797-69840 GCA_964402175.1 uncultured Planctomycetaceae bacterium
GCTCGGACAGGGCACTGCTCGAGCGCAGCCTCGAGGGCGCAGGGCGCTGCCGCGCGCGCCTGAGCCCACGGAACTGCTCTGCGCGCCCGCGGCGCGCTGCAAACCGCGCGCATGGGCGCGCGGGCCCACGCATCCCGTGACGATCTCGTGCTCCGGCCCCCCCGCAGGGGCTCCCGGGCCGAGCTCAGAAGCCGGCGCCGCCCGGCGCGCGGTAGACGAGGATGGCGTGTTTGCCCATCTCGTCGGGGAGCTCGTGCTCCATCACGGTGTCGAGCTTGAAGCCGAGGCGCTCGGCCTCGCGCTCCGCCGCCCGCACCTCGCGGCCCCAGGAGCTGCCCTTGTACATCACGAGGTCCTGCAGGGCGTGGCGCACCTTACGCAGCGTCCGGATGTTCTCGCGGATCGACGACACGGCGCGGATGACGACCAGGTCGACGCGCTCGCGCGCGAGGAAGTCCTCGGCGCGCTCCGCCACGACGCGCACGTTGCGCAGGCCGAGCTTCGCGACGACCTCTTCGAGGAACTTCGCCTTCTTCTGGATCGACTCGCACAGCACCACCGAGCACATCGGCTCGGCGAGGGCGATCGGGATGCCCGGGAAGCCGCCCCCGCTGCCGAGGTCGAGCACGCGGCGCGCCATCAGCGGCACGATGCGGGTGATGCGCCAGGAGTCGAGGTAATGCTTCACCGCCATCTCCTTCGGGTCGACGATGGCGGTCAGGTTCATGACCCGGTTCGTCTCGAGGACCGCGAGGGCGTGGCGGGCGAACTGCGCGAGCAGCGCCGCGTCGACGTCCTCCTGGCCCGCGAAGGCCTCCTCGAGGGCCTTCAGCATCTTCTTCTCGGTCGGGACGGGGGTGTCCGGATGGGCGACCTCCTCGTCCTCGTCGGCGACCTTGCGCTTCTTCGCCGCAGGGGCCTTGCGGCCCCCGCCGCCCCCCCCACCGTCTTCGTCGTCGCCGGCGTCGTCGTCCTCGGCTTCGTCCTCGTCGTCGCCCTCGAGGTCATCGACGTAGTCGTCGTCGAGCACCGGCCCGAGGTCGTCGAACTCCGCACCGGCCGCGGGCAGGGCGAGGTCGGGCGGGAGCAGGCCCGGCTTCAGGATGTCCGCCAAGCCTGGGTCCAGCCCGCGGCTGGGGTCAGCCGAGGCGCCCTCGGCGGGCTCGTCAGGGGGTCCGGAGCTGCCGGCCGACTTGCGCGGCCCTTCGTCGTCTGCGTGTTCGAACATGCGCTCCGGGACGTTCCGCGGGTGCCAGGCCCGCGAGGGGTGGCAGGGCAGGAGGGACTCGAACCCCCAACCTACTGATTTGGAATCAGTCGCTCTACCGATTCGAGCTACTGCCCTACGTGCGAGGGCGGGGAAGGTACCCGCTGGGACCCCGCCCCGCAACACACAAGGCCGTTTCCTGCGCTGGGGCAGCGGCGCGGGCCCGCGCAACTGGCCCCTTGGCTCGCCCGCCGGGGCGGCGCTAGCATGCGCGGCGCAGCGTCCGCCCCGGTCCCTGGGTGTGCGCCACCCGAGCACCGCACCCCATGAGTCGCCCTGAGTCCGCCGGATCGAGCCCTCGCAAGTCCCGCCCCGGGCAGGGCGGCGGGCAGCGGTCCGCCCCCGGTCGCCGTTCCGGGAAAGGATCCGGGAAAGGCGGCGCCGCCCAAGGCGCGCGCTCCGGCGGTGCACCGGCAGCCGGTGCCGGGTCCCGGGGGTCCAAACGCGGCCGCAGCGCCACGCACGGGCGCCACCGCGGCGGCGCGGAGCGGGCGCAGCCCGCGCCGGACGTCGCCTACTCCGAGCATGGCGAGCTGCTCGAGGACGAGCTCGCCGACCTCGACTTCACCGACGAGGACTTCGCCGACTCCCCCGAGCCGGTTGACGATTCTCCGGCGCCGGTCTCCGCGGAGCGGGAGCCCCGCCGCCGAACGTCCTCCGACGCGCGGCAGTCCGGTCGGTCCTCCAGCGAGCGCGACCGCCCGCGGCGCGCGCGGCGGGACGTGCCCGCCGAAGACGTTCCGGACGGCGGCCCGAGCGCCCCGCGCCGGCGCCGCCCGCGCCCCGAGGACGGCGGCGTGCGGCTGCCCGCGACGCAGATCGACGCCGCAGACCTCGACCGCGACGCCCGCCGCGTCGTCGCGCGCCTGCACGCCCACGGCTACGAGGCGTACTTCGTCGGCGGCTGCGTGCGCGACCTCCTGATCGGCCGCCGGCCGAAGGACTTCGACGTCGCCACCGACGCGACGCCCCAGGAGATCAAGCGCCTCTTCCGCAACGGGCGCATCATCGGCCGCCGCTTCCGCCTCGTGCACGTGTACTACGGTGACCACGTGATCGAGACCTCGACGTTCCGCGCCGCCCCGCGCCCGGGCGACGAGGACGAGGACCTGCTCATCGTCGAGGACAACGAGTACGGCACGGCGAAAGAAGACGCCCAACGCCGCGACTTCACCGTCAACGCGCTCTTCTTCGACCCCTCCGCCCACGAGCTCGTCGACCACGTCGCGGGCCTCGCCGACATCGAGCGCCGCGTCCTGCGCACGATCGGCGACCCGCTCGTGCGCTTCGCCGAGGACCCCGTGCGCATCCTGCGCGCGATCAAGTTCGCGACGCGCCTCGACTTCGAGATCGACGACGCGACGTGGGATGCGATGTGCGAGCTCTCGCCCCAGCTCGAGCGCAGCGCGCCGCCGCGGGTGCTCGAAGAGATCCTGCGCCTCCTGCGCTCCGGCAGCGCCCTCGGCGCTGTGCAGCTCATGCGCGACGCGGGCGCGCTGGAGGTCCTCCTCCCCCAGCTCGACGACTACCTCGGCGGCTACGAAGACGACCCCGACCGGGCCGAGCCCTTCTGGAACCTGCTCGCGGCCCTCGACGGCCACGTCCAGCGCTCCCAGCGCGAGCCCTCGACCGGGTTCCTCCTCGCGACGCTCTTCGCGCACCCGTTCGAGGCGCGCCTCGGCGATCCTGGCCAGCTCGAGGATCCCCTGCGCGACCCGCAACGGGCGGCCTGGGACGTGTTGGAGCCGGTCGCGGAGCGGGCGCGGCTCGCCCGGCGCGACCTCAATGCGGCGCGCCGGATCCTGACCGCCCAGCCGCGCTTCACCCACCCGCCGGAGCGCTTCTCCCCGGTGCTGTTCGCGCGCTCGGAGGAGTTCCCGGAGGCCCTCGACCTCTTCGCGCTGCTCGCCCAGGCCCGCGGCGTCGGGCGCGACCAGGTCGAAGCCTGGCGCGACCGCCAGGCCAGGGCCATGGAGGCCCCCGCGGACGAGCTCGAGTCCGAGCGGCGCCGGACCCGCAGCCGGCGCCGGCGCAAGCGGCGCCGCCGGCGCTGAGCGCCCCGGTTGCGCCTCATTCCGAGACATCGACCCCCTCGGCCCAGATTTTTGGCGGCCGGGCACCCCGCGACAGCCTGGTGCGGGTAGTGTTCTCTGTGTGCGGTGAGGCACCGGAACCCCGGTCGCCCGTCGTCCAGCGCCCCTCCCTCCTGGGTACCCGCGGCTGTGCGGTGATCGCGGGACCCTTGCTGGCGACAGGTCCGGTCCAGTTCCAGTGTCTCCAACGCGTCAGCTTCGGCTGGCGCGCGGCGGGGACGCCCCTCCTGTCCTCGCCTCCCTCCCGCGGGGCGGCCTCAGGGCCGCCCCGTTTTTTTTCGTGGCCGCTTCGCGTGCATCCTATGCACATGCTTCGGACCCTGATCGCGCTCAGCTTCGCTCTGGTCGCACCCGCATGGACGCAGTCCCCGGGTGCCAAGGCGCCCGCGAACCGTCAGCCTGCGACGCGCCAGCCCGCCGCAGAGACGCCCGCCGTGCGCCCCGCAGCGAACGCGCTCTCCGCTGCGGATGCAGCGCTGCTCGCGCGCTTCGAAGCGCTGGCGCCCGAGCTGCAGCGCGAAGCGGTCGAGTGGTTCGCCGCGGAGTGCGAGCGCGTCCCGACCTTCCAGCGCCAGCTCATCGACCACGTCGTGCGCAGCCTCGGCCGCGCCACGTACGGCTGGCCGGAAGCGCCGGCACCCGCGACCTACGACCCCGCGCGCCACGCCCCCGCCCAGGTCATCCCGCGTCGCTTCGTCGACGCTGCGCAGGGCCCGCACCGCGCGGTCGTCGAGCGCCTCCTGCGCAAGGTCCCGCCGCGCGAGCTCGAACCCGCGCACACCTACGACTGGGGCCTCGGCAGCGTCGTCGAGCTGCCCGGTGTCGAACACCTCGATCCGCGGCGCGTCGCGCGCAACGCCGTGCGGGGCATCGAGCCCCGCCTCGACCTCATCGAGGCGCTCGTGACCCAGATGCTGGACGACGGCCGCTACCGCGCCGAAGCGGGCGCCTTCCGCCACGCGTACTCCGACCGCGACGGCAACGCCTACCGCGAAGTCACGCTGTACGACGCGTGGGCCTCCGGCGCGGACATGGAGATGCCCGACGTCGAGTGCCTCGGCATCGTGCACGACCTGGCCGACGACTGGAAGCGCTGGGTCGCCCCGGTGCCCCCCACGCAACACCGGGCGCTGTACGGGTGGATCGGCGAGCGCTTCCTGCCCTACCACCGCGCCCGCGGGCTGCGCACGGCCCTCGCGCGCAGCTTCATCCTGGCGGATCCGGTGCAGCGCGACGCGTACGGCCCCGCCGAGGGCCGCCTGCACGCGTTCTGGGAGCGGGTCGCGTCGGACCCCGCGGCGCTCGCGCCGACCCTTCCGGATGGCGCGCGCTGGTCCGAATGGATGGACCGCGAGGGCGCCGCCGTCGACAACAACGCCGAGCTCTGGGGCAAAGCCGAGGCGCGCCGCGCCGCGCTGCGCGAGAGCCAGGCGCTCGTGCGCCGCACCTTCGAGGGGATCGTGCAGGAGCTCGAGCGGGGCTGAGCCCCCGCGTCCGCCCGCGGAGCGCGACCCACTCGCGCTCCCACGGTGCCCGCCTCGACGCCGCGGCGGCGCGCAGGCGCGCCGCCCTGTGGATCGGAGTCTCGACTAGCTGGCGTTGTTGCCGAACCACACCCAGAGGAGGCACTGCAGCCCCTGGCGCAGCACCGGCTCCGTGGTCTCCCAGTAGACGGCCTTGAGGAACGGCGCCACCCGCTCCGAGGCGTGCATGTGCAGGGAGCGCTCCGCCGCGTACAGCCGCTCGTGCGGGTCGCGCGCGGTGTCGCCCGCGATGTCGAGCAGGGCCTGCACCGACTCCGGCCGCATGTCCTGCCAGACGAACGAGATCAGGTCCAAGCGGCGCAGCGGATCCGTCTCGACCGCGAGGCGCTCGCGCAGCACGGTGCGGGCTTCGGGGCCCGCGTTGTAGGCCTGGCCGACACACCACCAGTGGCCCGCGATGCCGCGCACCTCGGTCGTGCCCAGCTTCGCCCCCATGTCGAGGAGGATCTCCGCCGACTCGCGCCCGGGCACCGCGCCGAGGGCGACGAGCAGGCTGACGATCTCGTGGCCCGGGGCCCCTTCGCCCTGGCGGCGCTCGAGGAGCTGCACGAGGCGCGCGCGCGCCTGCGCCGGCGCCGTGGCCGGCAGCGCGCTCCACGCCTCGCGCGCGACGCGGATCGCGAGGTCGCGGTCCGGGATCGAGCCCTCGAACTTCCGCAGGACCTGGTCCCACGCCTCGGGGTCGCCCTGCTTGGCGAGCGCGGCGAGGCACTCGGAGCGCACCGCGTCGTCCGTATCGGTCGCGAGCGCCCGCCGCAGGGGCTCGCGCACCTCGTCCGCCGAGATGTGCCCTTTCTCCACCGCCGCAGCCAGCAGCGTCGCTGCCAGCGTGCGCAGGCGCGGGTCGGCGTCGAGCTCGAGGACCGGGAAGATCTCGCGCGGCAGGCCCGCGCGCGCGAACGCGTTGGCCGCGTTCTGGCGCGGACCGACGAGCTCGTCGGAGAGCATCCCGCGCAGCTCCTCCAGCGCGGCGGTGTGGTGCTTGGCGTCCGGCGCCGCGGCGCTCGGCGCCAGCATGTACGCGCGCTGGCGCGGCGCGAGCCCCGCCGAGAGCTCGTAGAGCTGGTCGACGACGATCGGATCGACGGCGTCGGCGGCTTCGGCGGCCAGCGTGTCCGCCAGCGGCGAGACGGCGAGGCCGCCGACCTCGACGCGCACCTTGTCGATGTAACTCGGCACCTCGAAGTGGAAGAGCCCGAGGTCCGCGCGGCGCATCGCCGGGACCATCTTCTGCGCGGTCTCCTGGTTCGACGTCGCGAAGAACGCGTCGCGCAGCGCGGGGTAGTCCTCCGGGGTGCCGTGCTTCGCGAAGACGTAGCTGGCGCGCAGCCGCACGTCCTCGCGCGGCGACACGAGCGCCTCGCGCGCGAGCGGGAGCCCGAACGGGTCCTCGGACAGCGCGCACACGTCGAGCACGTTCAGCACGATCGCGACGCGCCAGATATCGCGCGAGGCTTCGTCGAACAAGCGGCGCAGGGGGCGCGCGGCCGGCGCGCCGATGTTCGCGAGCTCCTGCTTCGCGCGGCGCATCGGCTCGAGCTGCGCGCCGTCGTTCAGCTTGGCGGCTAGGAGCTCGACGATCGCGGACGTGTCCGCCTCGAAGGGCCGGCCGTAGGTGCAGCCCGCCAGCAGCGGCTCGATGCGTTGGTCCGCGGCGTAGCGCTCCGCGAGCGTGAGCTCGCGCGGCGCTTCGACGGCCGAGCGGCGCAGCGCAAACCAACCGACGCCGCCGAGCACCGCGAGCGCGAGCACGAGCCCCGCTCGGCCCTGCCCCCGTTGAACCTGCCCCCGCCGGCCCTCGGCGTCGCTCGCAGGGCGCGCGCCCAGTCGCGCTCGGTTCGAGCCCAGCAGCACGGCGCGCGGGGCTCGGGGAGTGTCGGAGCTCGGGGGAGTTGCAGGGTGCATCGGTGTCATGGTCTCAGGTCCGGGCTCAGCGGCCTTCGCCAGCCGTGCCCATCGCGCGCTCGAGGTCCGAGAGCGCCTTGGCGTAGTCCGCGCGGGCGCGGCGAGCGTTGCTCGCCGCTTCGATCCAGGACTGCTGGAACTCGAGCACGCGGAAGGTCGTCGAGAGCTCGGCTTCGAAGCGCGCGCGCTCGGCTTCGAGCTGGCGCAGCGCGAGGTCGAGGCTCTCCTGGGAGGCCTGCACCGCGGCGGCGCGGTACTCGACTTCGCGCACGGCGCGGCGCACGTCGGCGAGCACCTCGAGCTCGCGCTCGGCGTGCTGGATCAGGGCGGAACGTACGCGCTCGCGCGCCGCGTGCTCCGCGTTGACCGCCGCGGTGTTGGCCAGCGGCACCTCGTAGCGGAGCTGCACACTCCAGGTCGGGAAGTCGAACTGGAAGGTGTCACGCGAGGACACCCGCGCCACTTCATCGTTGGCGCCCGCCCCCAGCGACATCGTCATGTCGAGGCCCGCCAGGCGATCCGCGGAGGCGCGGCGCAGCCGCACCCGCGCCGCTTCGACGTCCTGGCGCGCTTGGCGCAGCTCGCTGCGGCGCTCCTGGGCGAGCTGCCACGCGTCCTCCCACGTGGGGGTCGCGGCCGGGTCGGCGACGGGCGGGAGGGGGGTCATGGGGACGAGGGCGCGGCGCCACCCCGGTGCGTCCTGGTCGTCGAGCAGGAGCGCCCGCAGCGCGTCGGCGGCGGTCGCGACCTGGTTCTCGCTCTGCAGGAGCTGCTCGGTGCGGGTGGCGATCTGGGTCTTCGCCTGCAAGACATCAACTTCCGTGCCGTCGCCCGCGGCGAAGCGCTGCTCTTCGATCTTGAGCTGGTTCCGGCCGAGCTCGAGGGCCGAGCGCCGGACCTCGCGCTGGTCCAGGGCCGCGACGTGGTCCCAGTAGGCGTTCGCCACGTCGGTCACGAGGGTCTGCTCGGCGCCGCGCGCGGCTTCCAGTGACCGGACCGCTTGCAGGTCGGACACGAGCTGCTGCGACGACGCGACCTCGAAGCCCGCCCCGCGCAGCAGGGGATGGATGTACGTGAAGCGCAGGTTGTCCTCGAAGAGGCGCGGCGCGTTGAAGAACGCGTTGTTCGTCTCGCTCTGCGTCTTGTCGAAGCGCGCCTCGAAGCGGCCGCCGTACGAGAACGGGCGGGTGAGGTCGAAGGCGACGTCCGCGGACTCGGTCTCGATGACACGACCACCGGCCAGAGCCGTCGCACCTTCGACCTCCGCGTCCCGGTAGGACGTCGTCGCCGCAAAGGTCCAGTCGAAGGCGCCCCAGCTCGAGCGGGCGTCGAAGCGCGCGGCTTCGGCCTCGGCCCGCGCGCGCTCGAGGCCCAGGTTGTCGGCTAGGGCGAGGCGCAGGGCGTGCTCGAGGGTCAGCTCCCACGGCGCATCGGTGTCGAGGGCCGGGGGGGCTGCGGCGGCACCCTCCTGGGGCGCGGCATGTGCGGAAGCGATCGCTGCGGCGATCACCGCCGCCCACACGGTGGGCGGCGACAGGGGGGTGAGGCGCATGGGACCGCGCAGGGTAGAGGACAGCGGGGAGCGCGGCCAAGGGGGCCGCAGCATCCCTTACGCAGCACCCCCACCGGGCTTCTGCCCGCTCACCGCCCAGTCCGGTCCGCCTGGTCGCTGCGGTCGGCCAGGGCCTGGAGCCACGCCCGGGCCCAAGGGCCCTCCGCAGCGCCCTCGGCGGCCAGCGCCGCCCGCAGGGCCGGGACATCCGCTGCCAAGGTAAGGGCCGCCTTCGCCCCGCGCGCATCCACCCCAACCGGAGCCGCCGGTTCGGCCTGGGACGGCACCAGGTGCAGGGCCGCCGCCCGGCGGCGTACGGCCGCCGCGTAGCTCCCCGGGGCTGCGGCCGCGAGCTCCGCCGCGGTCGCATCCAGGAGCGCGCCGAGCTCGCGGGCGTGCCCCACGAGCAGCCGCCGGTCGAGCGCCAGGTCGAGCGCGAGGAGGCGCTCGAGCGGCGTCGTCGGAGCGGCGGGCACGTAACCCTCGGGCAGGGTGCCCGCGAGGGCCTCCGCGCGCTCGCGCAGGAGGCGCTCGGCGCCGACCTCCGGGCGCCCGGCGCCTGCGGCCGCATGGGCGGCGCGCACGGCCGCGCCGAGGGCGCGCAGCGCGGGCGCGTGCTCCTCCGACGCGAGGGCTGGCAGCGACGCGTCGTCCAGCACCTCGATCGGCTCGTGCGCTTCAGCGGCGTCCGCGGGCGCCGCGGGCGCGCGGCGCTCGATGCGCACCTGGAACCCGTGGGGCTCGGGCGCGCGCCAGAGGTGCCACGCGACGAGCGGCACGACCGTCACCTGCACGAGCAAGAGCGCCGCCGCCGCGCGCAGGAGCGCCGAATCGCGCAGCCGGTCCGCCGTGAAGTCGAGCACGAGCCGCAGGTCCCCGCGCCAGCCGCGGTCGAGGCGCGTCGTGCGCGCGAGCACGCGCCGCGCGATACGTCGCGCGGCGGCGGCGTCGCGCTCGACCGGGGCCGTGCCCCCGTCGCGCGCCGCCGCGCCGCTCGGGAGCCCCGCCTGGAGCTCCTCGCGCAGCCCGCCGAGGAACCCGCGCAGCGCCGCGATCTCGGCCAGGTGCTGTGGGTCGGCGAGGAACGCCTCGGCGGCATCGGGGCCGACTTCGGCCGCGAGGGCCGCGCGCTCGGAACCCGGGGCCGCGAGGGCCGCCGCCAGCGCGAGGGCCTCGGTGTTGTCGATCGGCTCCGCGCCGAGCGCCTCGTCCGGCGTTCGCTCGGGCTCAGAGTTAAAGGGCCCAGGGGGAAAGGGCCCGTCAAAGGGCGAGCCCGCTCGGTCAGGGTGTGTCACGGGCGCCCCCCAGTCTCTCCTGCGGTGCCGCGGGGCCGCTCGGCGAGCAGCTCGCGCAGCCGGCGCACCGCGTGGAAGACCCGCGACTTCACGGTCCCCACCGGGATCTCGAGCGCCGCGGCGACGTCTTCGTACGGCAGCTCGCGCACGACACCCAGCTCGAACGCCGCGCGCTGGCCCTCGGGCAGCGCGGCGAGCGCGCGGGCGATGCGCCGACCCTCTTCGCGCTCGGCGAGGGCGCTGCTGGGCGCGGGCTGCGCGGGGTCGGCGAGCTCCTCGAGCAGCGCCTGATCGACGTCGGCGCCCCGGTCGAAGCCCCACCCGGCGCCGGTGCGCGGAGCGCGCTGCTGGCGCCGCACGCGGTCGAACCACGCGTTGCGTGCGACGCGGTAGGCGAAGCCGCGGAAGCGGCCATCGGGGCGGTAGTGTGCGGCGCTCTGGAACACCTTGAGCAGCGTGTCCTGGACGAGGTCCTCGGCCTCCGCTCGCGCGGCACCGAGGTGGAGGAAGTAAGCCAAGAGGTGCGGGGTCTCCCCGGCGACGAAGCGCTCGAAGGGCGCGGGGTCGCCGGCTTGGAGGGCTACGAGGGGGTCACCATCGCGGTCCTCTGGAGCCTGCACTCCCGGGACAACGCGCGGGCGCCGCTCCGGTTCACCCGACTTCGGATCCATGCCCGGAATCGTCCTCCGACCCGGCTGCGGCGGCCACCGCGACGCGGGCCGCGAGGGCGGCGCGCGCCCTCTCGAGCCGCGCGGACCAACCGGGGACAGCGCCCGCTCGCGCGACCCCGGCCTCGCCTTCCGGCGCGTCGAGCGGTGAGAGGAGCGCCCGCCGCCGCCCCAGATCGACGTGCGCGAGGCGCACCTCGAGCCGCGGCACGGGCAGCCACGCGGCGACCCGGCCCGCCCACTCGACGACCGCCAGCCCGCCGCCGCGCAGCCAGTCGTCCCCGCCGTCGAGGAAGAGCGCCTTCTCGCGCCCCTCGAGCCACGCATCGAAGTGGTACAGCGGCAGGCGCCCGCCTTCGAGCGCGTCCATCAGCACGTACGTCGGGCTCGCGACGCTGTCGTCGATCCCGAGGCCGCGCGCGAGGCCCCGCACGAGCGCCGTCTTGCCTGCGCCCAGGTCGCCCTCGAGCGCCAGGACGTCCCCTGCGACCGCGAGCTCCGCGAGGGCCTCGCCGAGCGCTTCGGTCGCGGCGACGCCGACGAGCTCGAGCTCGAGCGGCCAGACCGCGCCAGGTCCCCCGCCGTCAACGGCGCCCATGCTGATACCCCCCCCCGGCCCAGGGACCCCGGTCGGGGTCGAAGCGCTCACGGCGGCCGTCCGCAGCGCGGAGCCAGAGACCCGCCCCCGGGGTCTCGCCGCCCACCCGCGCGACCCGCCCGAGCAGCGTCGGGCGCGCGCCGGCGCGGCGCAGCGCGGGGTCCGCCACCAGGGCTTCCCCCGCCGCCCGCGGCAGGGTGGCGATGAGCTCGTGGTCCTCGCCATCGCCGAGCGCATGGGCGATGGCCGAGCGGCCGCTCGCCCGCGCCGCAGCGCGCGCGTCGCGGTGGATCGGGACCGCCTCGAGGTCGACCTCGAACACGACGTCGCTGGCGCGCGCGAGGCGCATGAGGTCCAGCGCGAGGCCGTCGGAGACGTCCATCAGCGCCGTCGCACCGGCGGCGGCCAGGGCCTGCCCGAGCGCGACCCGCGGCCGGAACGTCAGGTGGCGCGCGGCGCGCGAGCCCCCCACCGGACCTGTCACCAGGAGCACCTGCCCGGGCCGCGCGCGGTCGCGCCCCGGCGGCGCCGCGCGCCGCGGGTGCTCACCGAGAGCGGTGACCGTCAGCGCCAGCGGGCCGGGGGTGCGCGCGAGGTCGCCGCCGACGAGGTCCGCACCGACCGCCCGCGCGGCGCGCCGCACGGCCGAGATCAGCGCGCGCAGCGTCGCGTCGGTGGCCTCGGCCGGTGCGGCGATGGCGAGCGTCACCGCGATCGGCTGTGCCGCTGTCGCCGCCAGGTCCGAGAGCGCGCGGTTCGCGGCTTTGCGCCCGATGGAGCCCGGCGCGGTGCCCGGGTCGAAGTGCACACCTTCGAGGCACTGGTCGACACACACGACAGGTTTGCCGGCGATGGTGTCGAGCACCGCGGCATCGTGCATCGCGCTGCCCGCGAGTCCGCGCGGTCGGGGCCCGCGCGCGAGCCAGCGGTGCAGCTCGCGCTCACTCCAGGGGAGCCCCTCTGCGGACTTCGTTCGGCGCGTCATGCGGCACCCTCCGTGCGCGGCAGCGCCGCGAGCAAATCGAGGGCCGCAGCCACTGGAGCGCGCGCGTCGAAGATCGCTCCGAGCGCAGCCACGCCGCGCGCGCCGTGGGCCACACACGCCGCCGCGGTCTCCGCGGTGATGCCGCCCAGCGCGAAGACGGGCCGCGCGAGCTCGGCGCAGCGCTCCGCGAGCGCCGCGAGGCCCGTCGGCTCCAGCACGCCGTGCTTCGA
Organism: uncultured Planctomycetaceae bacterium; assembly: GCA_964402175.1. Lineage (GTDB taxonomy): Bacteria > Planctomycetota > UBA1135 > UBA1135 > JAWKUK01. The sequence goes on from CAYOBN010000021.1 coordinate 43,935, forward strand.
CGCGGTCGCGAAGATCGGACTGAACGTCGAGTAGTCCGCCGCCGCGCACAGCGTCAGCGGATCGTGGGCGTGGCCCGAGAAGCCGATGCTCGCGTGTTCCGCGCCGGCGCGCGCCAGCACACGGCGCGCGTCGTCGGGCGCGAGCGAACGGAACCCGAGGTGCACCGCGTCCGCACCGGCCGCGCCGACGAGGTGCGGCCGGTCGTGCAGCGCGAGCCAAGCGACATGGGCTCGGCACTGCCGCGCCAGCTCGAGGTACAGACCGTCCGTCAATGCGGGCTCGCGCAGCACGAGCCCGAGGCGCGCTCCGCACGCGGACCCGAGCGCGCCGACGACGCGCACGAGCTCAGCCTGGGCCGAGCGGTCGAGCGCGCGGCCCGGGGTGATCGCGAGAAGGTCCGGCAGCGGCGCGGTCACGACAGCTCGACGAGGTAGTCCAGGTCGCGGAAGAGCGAGCGGTAACGGGCGGGGCTCGTCCCGGCACGCAGCAGCACCGTGCGCTCGTCGATGGTCTTGCGCACGTAGGGGCGCACGCCGGGGTCGCGCGAGAACCGCGCGAGGGAATCGGCGAGGGGCGCCGTCACGCGCAGCTCGGCGTCCAGGTACAGCAAACCGGCTTGGTGCGCCCAATCGCGGATCGAGTGCAGCACGTTGCGCGGCACGGGCGTGCGCGCGTTCTGCTCGAGGAGGTCGCACATCCGTGCGAGCCCCACACCTTCGACGAGGCCGCGGTGCACGGAGCGGTCGCTGATCCGGAAGTGCCGCACGGCGCCGTCCTTTTCGCGGTCGCAGAAGCGGTCCAGGTCGTGGATCAGCTCCGCGTCGTCGCCGGTCGGGAAGAGCACGACCTCGAAGTCTGCGGTGACGACGAGGTTGCCGAAGACCGGCGGCGCGGTCGACGGATCGACGAGCCCGAGCAAACGCGAGCCGATGCGGGTCATCCGCATGGCCACAGGGCGTCCGTGGCGGTCGTAGCCGAGGTCGACGATGCCCAGCAGGTAGAGGCGTTGTTTGACCCAACCGACGAGGGTCCACGCGAGGCGCTGTAGGTCCTCGCTCGGTCCGAACGAGCCCGGCGGCTGGCTCGCGAGGCGCTCGGCGACGCCCAGCTCTTCGAGCTGCGCCAAGTACGCATTACGCGCCAGGAACGGCAGGTACATCAGGTCGTACCACACCCCGGGTTCGATGCGCTTCATCAGCCGCAGGAAGATGCGGCGCATCCGCGGCTGGTGGAAGGAGAGGTTGTTGTCCTCCGCTTCGTCCAGCACGTGATCGAGCAGCGCTTGGAGCTTCGCGTCCAGGTCCTGCGCCTCGAAGTCGCGACCGCGCGGCGTCAGCGCGAACGTGCGCTCGCCCGTCGATTCGAGCATGCCCGCGGCGTGGGCGAAGCGGTAGATGAACTGCAGCACGTCCCCGCGCTCGAGCTCGCGGCCCGGGTTCGGGATGAGGTCCTGCAGGATGCGCTTCTCGGTCGTCTTGAAGATCTCGCCCTTCACCGTGAAGCGCACGGAGTGATCGATGATGTACGCCAAGAAGCGCGAGATGTTGGCGACGAGGTCGACGCCGAGCGAGGCCTCGTCATGCGGTTTGTCCGGGTCGCTCGGCACCGCGACGCGGCGGAACCACGCGAGCGTGACTTCGTTGAAGACCGCCAGCGTCTCGTCGTCGTGTTGGATGCCGAAGCGACCGAGGTCGAGCCGCTCGACGGTACCGACCAAGGACTCCTCCAAGATCTTGCGCCAACGGCGGCCGTTCCAGTGCGGCAGCTCGCTCTCCATGCGCTCGAAGAGCTGCCGCGGCAACAGTCCGCCGAACTCCTGGACGACCTTGCTGACGAGGCCACGCAGACCTTCGGGCAGGCGCTCGATGCGCGCGACGGCTGCGGGCTCCCCCGAGTACATCTTGAACATGCGCCGCAGGTGCGCCGGGGCGACGGCTTTCTCAGCGCCCTCACCGTAGATGCGCTCCAAGTGCCCGCGCAAGGTGAAGACGTCGAAGACACCGCGCGCCGTGCCGCGCCGCTGGCGCAGGACGGACTCCGCCAGGTCCATGGGGATCGCGAGCGCACCCGTGGAGGTCTCCGCCAGGAACGCCTGCTCTCCGAGCTGCGCCACCGCGGCTTCCAGGTCGAACCGCGAGAGGTAACCGAGCTCTTTCGAGCTCTGCAGCTCCTCGAGCGACAGCTCGTGGCGCGGCGCTGCGAGCAGCGCATCGAGGACCTCGCGCTGTTTGCGCGGCAACGAGTCGATCCGCACGCGCAAACGCTCGGCTTCGCTCATCCACGCATGGATCCGACCGCGGACTTCTTCGGCGGTGCCCTTCGGCCGCTCCGTGCCTTCGTCGGCCCAGAAGCGGAATGGAGTTTCGAGGTCTTCGAGGCCGCGCTCACCGAGGAGCGCGGCCACGGTGAGCGGTCCGGGCGTCGCGATGCGCGAGGTCCGGTACGAGCGCGGCGGCGGCGCCGACTGCGAGCTGTCGTGCGTGTTTCGCTTCGGTGTCACGGTGAAGTGCGGCGGTCAGGGCTCGACGACAGCAGGGACTCGGCCTCGACGATGTCGTAGGCATAACCCTGCTCCGTCAGGAAGAGCTGGCGTTTCTCGGCGAACTCCTGGTCGCGGCTGGCGAGCGTCACGACGGAGTAGAAGGTGGCGCCTTGCCCATCGGACTTCGGGCGCAGGATGCGCCCGAGGCGCTGGGCCTCCTCTTGGCGCGAGCCGAAGGTTCCGGAGACCTGGATCGCGACGGAGGCGTCGGGGAGATCGATGGCGAAGTTGCCGACCTTCGACACGATCAGGAGCTTCAAGGTACCCGCGCGGAACGCTTCGTAGAGGCGCTCGCGCTCGGGGTTGGGGGTGCGTCCCGTGATCAGCGGCGCACCGAAGTGCGCGGCGAGCGCTTCGAGCTGCTCGATGTACTGACCGATGACCAGCACCCGCTCGTTCGGATGCCGCTCGACGAGGCGCTCGACGACGGGCACCTTCAGCGGGTTCTCGGAGGCGACGCGGAACTTCGTGCGCGTGGCAGCGGCTGCGTAACGCACGCGGCCTTCGTCGTCGAAGGGCACACGGACTTCGACGCAGCGGGCCTCGGCGATGAACCCTTGGGCCTCCAGCACCTTCCACGGCACGTCGTAGCGCTTCGGACCGATCAGGCAGAAGACCTCGTCCTCCTTCCCGTCCTCGCGCACGAGCGTCGCCGTCAGCCCGAGCCGCCTGCGCGCTTGCAGGTCGGCGGTCACGCGGAAGATGGGCGCAGGCAGGAGGTGCACCTCGTCGTACACGACGAGGCCCCAATTCTCGCGGCGGAAGATCTCGAAATGCTCGAAAGGGCCGTCCTTGTCGCGGCGCCAAGTCAGCATCTGGTAGGTCGAGATCGTCACCGGCCGCACGGCTTTGCCGTCGCCCGTGTATTCCCCGACGTCGTCGGGCGAGAGCTCGGTCTTGTCGAGCAGCTCGTCGCGCCATTGCCGCACTGCGACGGTATTGGTCGTCAGGATCAGCGTCTTCGTGCCCACGAGGCTCATCACGGCCATACCCGTGACGGTCTTGCCCGCGCCACACGGCAACACGATCACCCCGCTGCCACCGAGCACGGTCCCGCCCGCGTGGAACGCCGCCGCCGCGGACTCCTGGTAGTTGCGCAGCCCGAACGGCGCGCCCGCGCGCGTCGCCGTGCGCAGCTTGATCGCAAATCGATCTCCTTCGATGTAACCGCCGCGGTCGTCGACGGGGAAACCGAGCTTGATCAGTGCTTGTTTGACCGCGCCGCGCTGCAGGTCGTCGAGCCAGATGCGCCCGCTCTCGTCGACGGTGCACACGTCGCGCACCGCGCGGTGCCCCAGCACTTCGCGCAGCGTCTCGGGAGCATTCGACACGAGCTCGAACGGGCGCCCTTCACTTCCGCTGCGCTCGATGCGCAAGAGCCCGTACCGGCTGATCCAGCCGCGGACCTCGTGCATCAGCGCGGGCGGCACGGGCACACAGGAGAGGTCCCACAGCCGCGCCTCGATCTCCTCGGCGGTGACCCCCATCGCTGCGGCGTTCCAGACGGAGATGGGCGTGATGCGGTACGTGTGCAGGTAGTCGGGGCTCTTCTCGAGCTCCGCAAACGCTGCGAGCGCATCGCGCGCTTCGGCGAACCGCGGGTGCTCCTCGGTCAGCGGTCGGCCCTCCGCGTCCTTGGCCGGGCGCCCATCGGGACCGAGGACGACGCGCACGGTGTGCAGCATCAGCGTGCGGTCGCTCTGCACGATCAGCGGGTTGTCGGGGCGCGGAAAGTTCACGGCTTCACCCCCTTGCGGCGACGGGCGGCGGAGCCGCGGGACGTTGGATCGGTGCTGGTGTCCGCCTGCGCGCTGTGCGCAGGGCGCCGGAAGAGCCAGCGGCCCGTGACGCTGTGCGCCTCCGCCGTCAGCTCGCGCGGAGCGCCTGTGGCCACGACGCGCCCGCCGTGCACACCGCCGCCCGGCCCGAGCTCGACCAGGCGATCGCAGACCTCCAGCAGGTCCGTGTCGTGTTCGATCACGACGACGGCGTGCCCGCGCCGTGCGAGCCGCGCCAGCGCGCGTGCGAGGTGCACCGTGTCCGTCGCCGCGAGCCCCGTGCTGGGCTCGTCGAGGACGAACAGCGTCGGGGGCAGCCTGTGCAGCGTGTCGAGCCCGTGCAGCTCGGTCGCGAGCTTCACGCGCTGCGCTTCACCCGCGGAGAGCGTCGTCGAGCTCTGCCCGAGCGCGAGGTAATCGAGCCCGACGTCGCAGAGCGCCCGCAGGATCTTCTGGATCGCCGGCTGCGCGTCGAAGAACGCGGCGGCCTCGCCGACGCTCATCTCCAGCACGTCCGCGATCGACTTCCCGCGCCACTGCACGGAGAGGGTCTCGGGGCAATAACGCTTGCCGTTGCATTCCTCGCAGGTGAGCCACAGGTCCGCGAGGAACTGCATCTCCACGAGGGTCGCGCCGAGGCCTTCGCAGGCCGGGCAGCGGCCCTTGGTCGAATTGAACGAGAAGTTCGCGATCGTCATGCCGCGCATCCGCGCGTCGGGGGTGCGCGTGAAGAGCTCGCGGATGGGGTCCATGAGGCCCGTGTAGGTCGCGGGGATGCTGTGCGGTGTACGCCCGATCGGCGCCGCGTCGACGACGACCACCCGTTGGCCCTCTGCGCGCTCGATCTTCCGCCAGCGGCCCTGGGGGGCCTCGCCCTGGACCGCGGGGACGAGGGTGTCCAGCACGAGCGTCGACTTCCCCGAGCCGGACGGCCCGCAGATGCCGAGCAGCTCGCCGAAGCGCACCGTGAGGTCCACCCCTTGCAGGTTGTGGACCCGCGCGCCCGTCAAGACGATCGGCGCCGGCGGCGGGACCAGCTCGACCGAAGACAACGCCGCGCCGCGGGCGCGCTTCACGCCCTTCGCCTGAGGCGGCTCGCTCGCGACCGCCGGAGGTGCGCTGTTTGCGCGCTCCGCCTCCGCGTCGCTGCGCAGCGTCGCCGCCAGGTCGAGCTCGCCGCGGAGGTACCGCGCCGTGCCCGAGGTCGGGTGCTGCTTCACCGTCGCGGGTGGACCGCTGGCGACCACCGTCCCGCCGAGGCGGCCCGCGCCGGGGCCCATGTCGACGATCCAGTCCGCGCGCTCCATGAGGGCGCGGTCGTGTTCGACGACGAGCACCGTGTTGCCGCGGTCGCGCAGCGACTCGAGCGCTCCGGCGAGCTGGTCGATGTCCGCCGGGTGCAGGCCCACGGTCGGCTCGTCGAGCACGTACGTGACCCCGACGAGCTCCGAGCCGAGGCTCGCCGCGAGCCGCACGCGCCGCCCCTCGCCGCCGGAGAGGGTCGCCGTCGAGCGATCGAGCGCGAGGTAACCGAGCCCCACCCGCTCCAGGAGGCCGAGGCGCGAGCGCACTTCGCCCACGACAGGCGCGAGCGCTTCGCCCAGCGCCTTCGGCAGCCGCAGCCCGTCGGCCCATGCGCGGGCCTCGGTGACGGTCAGCGCGAGCACCTCCGGCAGCCGGACCTTGCCGATGCGCACGTGGCGGTACTGGGGCGCGAGGCGCTCGCCCGCGCACGCGGGGCAGACGCTGCGGGTCATCACGTGCTCCAACACGACGACCCAAGCGGGGTCATCGGCTTTGGCGTGCCACGCATCGATGTGGCCGCACAGCCCGGTCCACGCCGCGCTGAACTCCTGCGCGAGCTCCATGTTCATCATGGTGCGCTCGACCGAGACGGTGTATTCCGCGCGCGCGCCGGTGCCGTGCAGGAGGAGCGCCTGGTGCGCCTCGGAGAGGTCCTCGAACGGACGCTGGAGGTTGATGCGGTGCACACGGGCGACCTCGCGCAGGAGGAGCTCGTAGTACCCCTTGCCCTTGACGAGGTAACGCGCGAGAGTCGGGGCGAGCGCGTCCTCGGTGATCGGCTCCTCGGGCCGCACCACGAGCTTCGCAGCGTCCGCCCGCACCACCGCGCCGAGGCCGTGGCAGCGTCCACAGGCACCGACGTGGGTGTTGAACGAGAAGTGCCGCGGTTGCAGGAGCTGGCCGAGCTGGAACCCGCACACGGTGCATGCACCGGAGGTCGAATACTCGCGGCGCGCCCCGCCCTTCACGAGCGCGCTGACGCGCCCGTGTGCGATGGCGGCCGCCTGTTCGACGGCGTCGGCGATGCGCGCGCGCGACTCGCTGTGGAACGACACGCGGTCGATGACGAGGTCCACGCGCTTCGCGCCCGCAAACGCCGGCCCGGCGTCCAAGCGCTGCTCGACGCCGTCGACGAGGACCCGCACGAATCCGCCCGCGGCCCACGATGCGGCCAGGGCCTCCGCGCGAGCCCCCGCGTCGTCGCCCTGCAGCACCGGCGCGAGGATCCAGCCTTTCGGGCTCGCCCCGTCGCCCTCCGCGTCGGCCAGGATGCGCTTCGCCACCTGGCCCGCGTCGGCGGGTTTGAGCGCCTCGCCGTGCTCCGGGCAGTACGCCGTGCCCGCGCGCGCCCAGAGCACCCGCAGTTGGTCGTGCAGCTCCGTGCTCGTCGCGATGGTCGAGCGCGGGTGCGCGCGTCCCCCACCGGCCTCGACGGCGATCGACGGCCCGAGGCCCTCGACGCGATCGACGGGCGGGCGGTCCTTCGTGCCGAGGAACTGCCGCGCGTACGTCGACAGCGATTCGACGAAGCGCCGCCGACCCTCGGTGTGCAGCGTGTCGAGCGCGAGCGAGCTCTTGCCCGAGCCCGAGGGCCCGGTGATCACCGTCAGCGTGCGGTGCGGTAGCTCGACGTCGATGTTCTGCAGGTTGTGTGTGCGCGCGCCGAAGACCCGCAGCGTGCGTTGGTCCTCGATGCGCGAGCGGTCGCGCGGCAAGGGCCGAGCGATGTGGGTCCGCTTGCGCGCGAGGCCGCGCAGCGCGTGCCCGGTCGGAGTCTCCGCGCGCGCCGCCTCCTCTGGGGTCCCTTCGAAGAGGATCTGCCCACCCGCCGCGCCGCCCTCGGGGCCGAGGTCGATCACGTGGTCCGCGGCCTGCACGAGCTCCAAGTTGTGCTCGATGACGAGCACGCTGTGCCCCATGTCGACGAGGCGTTGCAGCGCGCCGACGAGGCGCCCGACGTCCTCCATGTGCAGGCCAGTCGTCGGCTCATCGAGCAGGTACAGCACGTGCCCGCGCGCGCGTTTGGCGAGGTGCGTGACCAGCTTGATGCGCTGCGCTTCGCCGCCCGACAGCGTCGGCGACGGCTGACCGAGGGTCAGATAACCGAGCCCAATCTCGTTCATCAGCGCGAGCGGCCGCGCGATGAGCGGCAGATCCTTGAAGAGCTCGGCCGCGTCTTCGACGGTCGACGCCAGCACGTCCGCGATCGAGAGGCCGCGGAAGCGCACATCGAGGGTCTCCGTCTGGAAGCGCGCTCCGCCGCACTCCTCGCACGGCACGGTGACCGGCGCGAGGAACTGCAGCTCGAGCTCTTTCACTCCCGCGCCGCCGCACTCTTCGCAGCGACCGCCAGCCGTGTTGAACGAGAAGCGCCCTTTGTCGTAGCCGCGCACCTTGGCTTCGGGCAGCGACGCGAACAGGTCGCGGATCGGTCCCATCACGCCGGTGTACGTCGCAGGGTTCGAGCGCGGCGTGCGCCCGATCGGCGCGGCATCGATCGCGACGAGGTCGTCCAGGTGCTCCAAGCCGACGATGCGCGCGTACGGCGCCGGGTCGGGCGCTTCGCGGCCGAGGTGGCGCTCGATCGCGCGCCGCAGGGTGCGCTCGACGAGCGTCGACTTGCCGGAGCCCGACACACCCGTGACGGCGGTCAGCGTCCCGAGCGGAAAGCGCGCATCGACGCCGCGCAGGTTGAAGCCGCGTGCGCCGCGTACGACGAGCGCCTTGCCGTTCCCCGTGCGCCGCGCCGTCGGGGTCGGCATCAGGAGCTCATCGCGCAAGAGGCGCCCTGTCGGGCTGTCCGCGCGCGCCACCTCGCTGGGTGGCCCCGCCGCGACGATGCGGCCGCCGCGCCGCCCGGCGCCGGGGCCGACGTCGATCAGCCAATCGGCGCTGCGCAGCGTGTTCTCGTCGTGTTCGACGACGACCACCGTGTTGCCCGCATCGCGCAGCCGCGCGAGCGCCCCGAGGAGACGATCGTGGTCGCGGGCGTGCAAGCCGATCGAAGGCTCGTCGAGCACGTAGAGCACACCCTGCAGCCCCGCACCGAGCTGCGCCGCCAGACGGATGCGCTGCGCTTCGCCCCCCGACAGCGTGTCAGCGGCGCGTTCGAGGGTGAGGTAACCGAGGCCGACTTCGAGCAGGAACTCGGTGCGCCGCCGGACTTCGTTGAGCAGGTCGCGGCCGATGCGCAGTTGGCGCTCGGTCAAGCGCAGCGCGTCGAGCGCGGGCAAGAGCTCGCACACGGGCAGCCGCACGAGCTCTTGCAGGCGGGCCGAACCTTGGCCGACTTCGCCTTGGCCGAGGCGCACGTGGCGCGCGAACACGTTGAGGCGCGATCCTTCGCAATCAGGGCAGACCTGATCGGAGAGGAAGCGCTCGACGAGCTTCTTGCGCGAGCCTCGCTCGTAGGCGCGGGCGAGCTCGGGCAGCACTCCGCGGAAGCGGCGGTTCCACGACGCGGTGCCCTTCGACTTCGCGCCGTTCCACTCGAACGAGTCGGCGAAGCGCGCCTCGCCCGTACCGTGCAGGACCGCGCGCCGTCCGCGCTCGGTCAGATCACACCACGGCGTGTCGAGGTCGAAGCCCGCCTCTTCCCCGACCTTCTCCAGGAACTTGAAGTCGACCTGCGGGAAGAGCAGCGCCCCGCCGCTGGCGCGGGTGACCGCCAGCGCGCCTTCGCGTATCGAGAGCGCAGGGTCCTTCACGACCGCCGCGACGCTCGGCCGGCGCAGCACACCGAGGCCGCTGCACTTCGGACACGCGCCGTGGGGCGAGTTGAACGAGAAGAGGCGCGGCTCGAGCGGCGGCAGCTCGCGGCCGGTCTCGGGGCACACCCGCGATGTCGAGAACGTGCGCTCGCCATCGTCGAAGATCGCGACGACCTCTCCCGAGCCCAGCTCCAGCCCTTGATCGATCGCCTCGCGCAGGCGCGAAGGTTCCGCGGGGTCCGGCTTGATCCGGTCCAGCACGACCTCGATCGTGTGCGCCTTGTAGCGCTCGAGCTCGGGCACTTCCTCCAGGCGGTGCACGACTCCGTCGACACGCGCGCGCACAAAGCCCTTCTTCTGCAGGTCCTCGAAGAGCGCCCGATGGGCGCCCTTGCGGTCCTTGATGAGCGGCGCAGCGAGCGTGACCCGCGCCCCCGCGCGGTCGCTCATGAGCTCCTGCACGATGGACTCGGGGGTGCGGGATTCGACGGGCCGATCGCACCACGGGCTGTGCGCGACGCCTGCCCGCGCAAAGAGCACCCGCAGGTGGTCGACGATCTCGGTCAGCGTGCCGACGGTCGAGCGGCCGGAGCGCGCGACGCTCCTCTGGTCGACGGCGATCGCGGGCGAGAGCCCCTCGATGCTCTCGACGTCGGGCTTCGAGAGGCCGCCGAAGAACTGCCTGGCGTAGGCGGACAGGGTCTCGAGGAAGCGCCGCTGCCCCTCGCGGAACAGCGTGTCGAACGCGAGCGAGCTCTTGCCCGAGCCCGAGACCCCGGTCACCGCGACGAGCGCCTGGCGCGGCAGCTCGACGTCGACGCCCACCAGGTTGTTCTGGCGTGCGCCGCGGATCCTGATCGTGCCTGCGTCTCCCTCCGCCGTCATGGTCCCTCGGTGTTCCGTCTTCGCGACTCGAACCCGTCGAGCATACCAGCCGCGCGTCCGCCGTGGAAAACGATCCAGTCCGAGGCACGGCCCTGAACGTGGCGCGCCTCCCGGGCCCTCCGCTGCGGCGCGGCCCCCTCTGCCACCGCGCAGCACACGTCGGCCCCCGTGCACAATGCACCGGGCGGCCGCCCCCGACCAGGGAGCAGCCGCCCGATGCTGGCGGAGCTCGGCTCCCGCGGAGGGAGCCGGCGACAGTCGGCGCTGGACCGCGGAGCGCAGCGAGGGGCCGGCCCCCGCGCGCTCACAGCTTGCTCGCGTTGGCCGCGAGGTACTTCGCGACGCCTTCGGCGTTGGGCTTCATGCCCTCTTTGCCCTTGTTCCAGTTCGCCGGGCAGACCTCGCCGTGCTGCTCGTGGAACTGGAGCGCGTCGACCATGCGCAGCGCCTCGTCGACGTTGCGGCCGAGCGGGAGGTCGTTGACGACCTGGTGGCGGACCTTGCCCTCTTTGTCGATCAGGAAGAGCCCGCGGAACGCCACCGCGCCGTCGCCGGTGAGCACGTCGTAGTCGCGCGCGATCGACTTCGTGAGGTCCGCGACGAGCGGGAACTTCACGGCGCCGATGCCGCCCTTGTCGCGGGGCGTGTTGCGCCAAGCCGCGTGCGAGAAGTGGCTGTCGACGGACACCCCGATGAGCTGCACGCCGCGCGCCTCGAACTCCGCGACCTTGTTGTCGAAGGCGATGATCTCCGACGGGCAGACGAAGGTGAAGTCGAGCGGGTAGAAGAACAGGACGACGTACTTGCCGCGCAGGTCCTTGAGCGCGAGCGTCTTGAACTCACCGTCGGCGGTGACGGACTGGGCGGAGAACAGGGGGGCTTCCTTGCCAACCAGGACGGCCATGGGAGGGATCCTCGTGCTTCTGGGGTGAACGGGCGGAGGGGCGGTCGCCGGGGAACGGCCCACGGCGCCCGAAGATCAGGCCGGACATTATTGGGGCCGCGCGCGCAGGCTCAAGGGGCGGCCCCGGAACTCGTGGGTCTGGACTTCGAGGTCCGGATGCGCTCAGTGCCTGAGCCGGGGCCGGATGAGCGCCGCGAGGGGCGCGGGCGCCGCGACGATGTGTCCGCCGCGCAACCAGTCCTCGCCCCCATCCGCGTCCGTGACCTCGCCGCCGGCTTCGCGCACGAGCAGCGCTCCCGCCGCGACGTCGTGGGGCGCGAGGTGCAGCTCCCAGAACCCGTCGAGGCGCCCCGCGGCGACAAACGCCAGGTCGAGGGCCGCCGAGCCCATGCGCCGCAGGTCGCGCACGTCGTGGAAGAAGCGCTGGAAGTTCTCGAGGTTCGAGTGGGCGAGCTCGCTGCGCCGGTACGGGAATCCCGTCCCGAGCACGGCCTCGGCGAGGGTCTCGGTCGCCGCGACCTCGAGCCGCCGCGGCCCGCCCGAGCCGACGCTCTGCGCCCACGCGCCCGCGCCCGCTGCCGCGGCGAAGGTCTCCCCGAGCCGCGGCGCGTGCACGACCGCGAACAGGGGGGTGAGCCCGTCGTACAGCGCGATCGAGACCCCGAAACACGGGAGCTGGTGCACGTAGTTCACGGTCCCGTCGAGCGGATCGACGAACCAGCGCAGCCCCGGCGCCGCAGCGTCGCGGGTCTCCTCTTCGGCTTCGATAGCCGTGCCCGGCGCCGCCGCGCGCAGGCGCTCGACGATGAGCCGCTCCGAAGCGACGTCGACCTCGGTGACGAGGTCGCGCGCGATCGACTTCGAGCGCGGGCGCGCCGTCCCGAGCCGCGCGAGCTGCAGCTCCCCCGCCGCCTGTGCGGCGCCCAGCACCGCCTCGGCGAGGGCTCGCTCGACGCTCGCGCCTGCGAGGCGCTCGGCGAGCTCTGCGCTGGAGCGCGACCCAGCGCTCACGCGCCCACCTCTTCGGCGAAGAGCGCGCAGAGGTCGTCCTGCAGCGGCTTCCACGCGGCGTTGTTGAGCCCCGAGACCTGCGGGTAGTTCACGAGGATCGCGAAGCAATACCGCCGACCGTCCGCGCAGTCGATGTAGCCGCACAGGGCGCTCGCGCCGTTGACAAATCCCGTCTTCGCGCGCACGCAACCCGCAGCGCGAGTGCCGCGCATGCGCCCCTGCAGCTTGCCCGGCATCGCTGCCACGGGCAGCGCGGCGTGGAACGGCAGGAACGCTGCTGCGGGCCCGCTCGCGAGCGCCGCAAGCGCTCCCGTGAGCTGCGCCGCGGTGCAACGATCGGCCTTCGAGAGGCCCGAGCCATCGACGGCGGTGTAACCCGTAGGATCGACCCCGAGGCGCCGCAGGCCCTCGCGCACGGCGTTCGCGCCATCGGCCCGCGTACCCGAACCGAGCAAGCGGTGCGCGGACGCGAAGAAGAGCTGATCGGTGACCGGGTTGTTCGAGTCGCGCAGGATCGGCTCGAGGAAGCTCGTGTACGGCGTCGAGAGCGTCGCGACGACGGGCGCACGGGTCTCGCAGCGGGCGCGTTCGTAGCCGCGCGCGACGGGTCGGTCGCGGCGTGCGAGGCCACCCACGACGGCGCTGCCGAAGAGGTCCACGGGGCTCGGATGGGCGAAGTCCGCGTGGAACGTCAGCTCGCCCTCGGCGAGCGCTCCGCGCACCGTCGCCGTCGAGGCCGTCGCACCGACGCGCACGTCGTTGCCGCTGCGGCGCGGACCCGTCGTCACGCCGACCCGTGTGTCCAGCCCGACATCGCGCGGCGTGAGCCGCACCTCTGCGGGGCGCCCCGAGCGCGTCGGCGTCACGCTCGCCGTGATGCAGCCGCCGTTGGCCGTGAAGCCGCCGCTGCGCGCGCAGTAGGCTTGCCAGTGATCGTTCGCGGAGGGCCACTCCGGCGGGATGCCGGGTTGTTCCCAGCCGCTGTCGTCCAATACCAGGCGCCCGTCGATCGCGCGGATGCCGCTCGCGGTGAGCGCCTCGGCGAGCCGCTCGAGCCACGCCTCCGTCCCCGCGCCCGTCGAGGCCCCTTCGGGCGCGCTGCCTTCGATCGGGACTGCGTAGAGCGGATCGCCCCCCGCGCGTGCGACGAGGTCGCCCGCGAGGCGCCCGTCGACGACCTTACCGTGGGCCTCGAACGTCGTCGTGAACGCGCCCTCCGCGCCGTGCAGCGCGAGCGCCGCAGCGACGGTCAGGACCTTCAAGTTCGACGCTGGGATCAGCGGTGCGCTCGCATCGCGCGCGTACAGCTCCGCCCCGCCGACCTCCGCGAGGTGCACCGCCACCGTCGCGTTGCCGCCGTGCACGCGGCCCTTCGATGCGCTGTGCGCCGTGCGCCCGGCGGCATCGATCAGGGCCTGGACCCGAGCGGCGAGCCTCGGGTCGGGTTTCGACCTGGAGTTCGAACCGGGTTGCGGTTCACGCGGCGCCTCCGCGCGAGCCACCGGCGGCGCGCTGGCCGCCTGAGCGGCAGAGTGCGCACTGAGGCTCGGGATCCGCGGCTCCACGAAGACGTCCTCGGACGCGATCCGCTCGCGGGGCAGACCGAGGTCCAGGTCGTCCTCGTTCGCGAGCGGCCGCTCTGCGCGCTCCGTCTCCACCGCGGCGACCTCGCCCCCGCATGCACCGAGCAGCGGCAGGACCGCAGCTACGAGCCAAACAGCCAAAGTTCTCATCGCGTGCGCGGCAGCCGCTCGGGCGACTCGGCGAGGGTCCAAGCGGTCAGGAACGCGAGGCGCGCGGTGTTGCAGACCTTCTCGGCGCTGACTTCGGCGAGCGTGTCGCGCCACGTGTGGTAGTCGCGGTTGGCCTCGATCGGATAGTTCTCGAAGAAGAAGACCGTCGGGATCCCTACGACGTGGAACGAATGGTGGTCGGAGCGCTGGAAGAGGCCCGTGTCGCCGCAGTCCTCGATGCGTGTCACGCCAGTGCGGCCGAGCGCACGCGCGCGCTCGACGACGCGCCCCATGAGGGGGGTCTCGCGGAAACCCAGCGCGACGACGTGTTTGGGATCGCCGCGCCCGATCATGTCCAGGTTGACCATCGCGACGACCTGCTCCTTCGGGAAGGGCAGGTCGGCCACAAACGCCTGCGAGCCGATCAGCCCGTCCTCTTCGGCGCTGAAGCCGACGATCAACACGGAGCGCGCCGGGCGCGCGAGCGCGAGCGCAGCGGCGACCTCGAGCAGCGCCGCCGCACCGCTCGCGTTGTCGTCGGCGCCTGGGCCGACGCGCTCGCGAGGATCGACGCCGATGTGGTCGAAGTGTGCGCCGACGATGACGACTTCGCCCGCGCGCTCCGGGTCGCGGCCCGGCATGTACCCGACGAGGTTGTGCAGCACCGCAGGGCCCGTGCGCGTCGTCGCCGTGAGGCGCACCGTGCGCCCTTTCACCGTCGCCTTCGCCGGTTTCCCCGACCGATCGACCTTCTCCGCCCAAGCGAGCGGATCGAAGCCGAGCAGCGCCTCTCCCGCGGCGGGCGAGACTTCGAGCGCGGGCAGCGTCGCCCGCACGCGGTCGTTGGTCGGCGCCAGCCACGTCGCGCGGGTCCAGCGGTAGCTCAGCTCGGGCGCAGCTTCCCCGCGCGCGAGCTCGGGCGGCCGCCGCACGACGAGCGCCCCCGCCGCGCCGCGCCGCGCGAGGGTGTCGAGTTTGTTCCACACCGACGCCTCGGCGGTCACATCGGGGCCGCCGAAGAGCCGCTTGTGGCGCGGCTCGCCCGACACGAGTACCGCGACCTTGCCCGCGAGGTCGAGGCCCGCCAGGTCGTCGTAGCGCTCGCCGTCGTTGTCGATCGCGAACCCGGCGAAGACGAGCTCACCCGCAGCGCTGCCGGTGTATTCCGCGAGCGGCACGAAGTCCGTGCCGTAGGTCAAGAGGCGCGCTCTGCCGTCGGGGCCCGTGAGTTCGAGCGACGTCGCCTCCGGCACCGGGGTGTGCAGCACGACGCGGTCGAACAGCAGCTTCTCGCGCTGGTACGGCCGCAGCCACAGCCCCGCCGGAGCGGCCGAAGAGCCCGCGCCAGCAGGCTCGACTGCGGCGTCCGGCTGGCCGACGGCGGCCCAGGCGGGCGGCGCCGCCTCGCCCGCCCCGCGGCGCCACGCGGCCGCCGAGTCGGGCGCGGGCCGGAAGCCGGCCGCCGCGAGGGCGCGCGCCCCGTGCTCGAACGCGAGCTCGAGGCCCCGGCTCGGGCTGTCGCGGCCCTCCAGCGCCGGGGACGCGAGGAATGCGAGGTGGGCCTCGACCCCCGCGACCGCGATGCGCGCCAGCGCCTCGGTGGCGGGCGCCGCGACGGGGCCCAGGGGGCCATCGGGGCGGGGCTGCGAGGTCGCGCTCGCGGGGCGCGCTGCGGCGGGTACTCCGATGGGGTCCCCGACGAGGAGGCCCGAGAGGGCCGCGCCGCACAGCGCGAGCACGACGGAGCCTCTGCCGGCGTGGATCATCCGAGAGAGGGTAGCGCTCCGCCTCGCGCGGTACCAGTTCGGCCGAAGCGCGAGCGCGCGCTCAGGTCCGGTAGCCGCGCGGGTGCTGCGAGAAGAACGCCCAGGCGTCGCGGAGCACGTCCTCGAGCGCGCCGCGCTCCGGGCGCCAGCCGAGCAGCTCACCCGCCCGTGTGCCGCCGCTGACGAGCACCGCCGGGTCCCCTTCGCGGCGCGGGGCGACCTCGTACGGGATCGGGTGCCCCGTGACGCGGCGCGCCGTTTCGATGATCTCGCGCACGGTGAACCCTTGGCCGGTGCCGAGGTTGCACTCGAGGTTCCCGCGCTCCGACTGCAGGTGCACGAGCGCCCGCAGGTGCGCGTCCGCGAGGTCCTCGACGTGGATGTAATCGCGCACACACGTCCCGTCGCGGGTCGGATAGTCGTCGCCGAAGACCTTGACGAGCGGGCGCTGGCCCAGCGCGACCTGCAGCACGAGCGGGATGATGTGGGTCTCGGGGTCGTGGTCCTCCCCGATCGATCCGTCGCGCGACGCGCCCGCGGCATTGAAGTACCGCAGCGCCACGTACCGGATCCCGTACGCGCGCGCGAAGTCCTTCATCATGTGCTCCATGTGGAGCTTCGTGCGCCCGTAGGGGTTGATCGGGTTCTGCGGGTGGTCGTCGGGGATCGGCACCACCTGCGGCTCACCGTAGGTCGCACACGTCGAGGAGAACACGATGTCCCGCACCCCCGCCGCGCGCATCTCCTCGAGCAGGTTCCAGGTGTACTGGACATTTTCCCGGTAGTACTTCGAGGGCTCCGTCACCGACTCGCCGACGTAGCACTTCGCTGCGAAGTGGACGACGGCCGCCGGCCGCACCTCGGCGAGGGCCCGCGCGAGGGCCTCCCGGTCGCCGAGGCTCGCGTGCACGAGGGGCGCCTGGAGCGCCTCCCGGTGCCCCGTCGAGAGGTCGTCGTAGACGACGACCTCGACCCCGCGGCGCGCGAGGAGCTGCACACAGTGGCTGCCGATGTATCCGGCGCCGCCGACGACGAGGACGGGGCCACGCGGGGTCGAGTCCTTGGGCTGCATCCCCAGAGCCTACCCCGGTGGGCCGCTCTGGGCCGCCTCGCCCCCATTCGGAAACGAACCTCGATCCCGCGTCCGTACCATGTCGGGCCAGTCCCCGATCCATCCTTCGACAGGACTCGCTCCGAGACCGACCATGACCCCAAGCCTCCTGCGGCGCCCCGCCGCCCCCACCGCCCGCGTGCGCTGGTGCGTCGCCCTCGCCTTCGCCACGGGCCTCAGCGCCTGCACCGACGACGACGACGACGACACGCTGCCCGCCTTCGCCCAACGCAACACCTCCCACGCCGTCGCCGCCTCGACCCCGATCCTCGGCAGCGGCGAGTGGCTCGTTTTCTTCGCCGACGAGGCCACGACCGGCAACGGTGGGCGCGACCTGAACGGCGACTCCGACCTCAGCGACTCCGTCGTCATCCGCGTCGATACCCGCACGGGCTCGGCCCGCTCGCTGTCGGTGGACGCCGAAGCGGCGGCGTGGTGCAACGGCACGCTGTTCATCGAGACGCTCGAGGCGAACGACGGCCGCGACTGGAACGGCGACAGCGACCAGACCGACCGCGTGTTGCTCTTCGCGCGCAACGGCGACATCACGCCGACGTTCTTCGCCGAGCTCGCGAGCGGCAGCGGCCAGAGCTGGACCGCCGTCCGCGATACGGTCGTCTACGCCTCGACGACCGCCGCGACGGCCGAGTTCGAGACGAACCTCGCGTTCGCGCGCGTGACCCCGCCCGGAGCCGCGCCGAGCGCAGCCCAGGCCATCGTCAGCACGATCGATGACCCGAACGACGACGGCCTCACCGTGCGCATCGCGCGCGCGGTCGGCGATGTCGTCTTCTGCACGCTGGACGAGACCGCCGACGGCAACCTCAACGGCGACGGCGACGCGACGGACACCGCGATCCTCGCGCTCCTCGACGTCGGTGAAACGACGCCGACCCTGCTCGGTACCGGCCGCGCGCTGAGCAGCGCCACGGCGACCGCCGCCGTCGCCGTCGGCTCGGGCGACTGGCTCGGTGCGTTCCTCGTCGACGAAGCCGCCCAGTCGGCGAACCTCAACGATCCGACGCTGTTCGTGCCGACGTGGCAACCGCCGAACTGCAGCGGCCGCGCCGATGCAGACCAACTGGACCACGTCCTGCACTGGTTCCGCTTGAGCGACTTCGTCGCCAACGCCCGCATCGTCAACACGGGCCTCGTGGGCGCACAAGCTGGGCCGGTGCTGGCGCACTCCAGCGCGTTCGTCGGCGTCGTGTCGAACGAAGCCAGCGAAGGCAACGGCGGCTGCGACCTCAACGGCGACGCAGACTTCACCGACAACATCTTCCGTTGGGTCGCAGCGTCGGATCCGACGGCCAATGTCCTGCCGGTGACGGACTCGGCGCGCCTGCTCGCTGTCGCGGCGGGTCTCCCGGGCGGCAGCGGCGGCTTCGTCTCCGTCGGCAACGTCATCGCGATCGCGGTCGATGAAGACGCCGACGGGCGCGACCACGACGGGGCCCCCACAGTCGATCGCATCCTGATCGCGGCCCACGCTCCGGCCACGTCGGGCCAGGCGTGGAACTTCCAACACGGCAGCGGCACGACGACCCCGATCGGCGTCACGTGGATGGCCGCGGATGCGCGCAGCACCTCGCGTTTCCTCGCAGCCATCACCGAGGAGAACCTCGGCGACGACCGCAACGGCGACGGCGATACGCTCGACTCCTTGCCCACGTTCCCCGTGGTCCTCACCGCGAACCGCCTCGGTTTCCCGGGGGTCGGGGTCGCGGTGGTCGCGAACAACGCGGGCATCGCCACTGCGGGCGCGTTTGCGTTCTACCGCGTCTCGGAGAGCGCCGACGGCAACCGGGACCGCAACAACGACGGCGACACCAACGACCAGGTCCTGCAGCGCATCCTGCTCACGGGCGGCCAGGCGCCAGTGTTCATGGGCTCGCTCAACAACGTCACGACGCCGGCGCTCGGTACGGGCCTCGACGGCGTGAAGTTCGCGGCGCACCTCTACCAGGAGTCGCTCTTCGGCCCGAGCGGCAACGACCTCAACGGTGACGGCGACGCGTTGGACTTCGTCGTGCGTTACTACCGCGTCGTCGACTGAGGCTCACGGCCTGTTCTTCGGCGTGCCCATCGTGGCGCGCCCCACACGCGAGAGGCCGAGCGATCCACTGGATCGCTCGGCCTCTCGTTCTCTGCCGGCGCGGTGCGGCGCGGGCTCTTCTGCTCGCGCTCCCGCTCGGGTCACTGCAGGGTCAGCGTCACACCGTTCGTGAAGTTCGACGTCGGCACACCCAGGAACGCGTCGCGGTACCACGCCTGGAAGTTCCAGGTCTGGCCCGCCTGGCCTGCCACGTTGCCCGCGGGCTGCGGGATCGCCGTCAGGTCGAGCTGCAGTTGGAACGAGCCCTGCGCACCCGAGCTCAGGATGTTGCCCGCGTAGCGCCCCACGGGCAGGCCGAGGCACAGGTTGCCCGAGCTCCCGCCCGCGTTGGGCACAAAACCCTGCGCCGGCGACACGACGAAGTAACCCACGCTCTGCAGCGGCAGGAGCTCGGCGGTCAGGGTGAGGTCGTTGAGGCTCGCGAGCGCGCTGCCGTTCGCTCGGATCGTCGCGGCGCTCCCCGTGGAGTTCAGGTTCGCGCTGCAGTAGTTCGAACCGACGACGGTCGGGTCACAGGTGATCGCCCCGATCTCGACGCCGTCGACGCCCGCCTCCACGATCGACTGCGGGCTGTCGTCGTTGGCGATGAAGCGCACACGCGTCGTGGCGCTCGGCGGGACCGAGAGCGCCGCGAGCTCGCTGCCCGCGACCACGACGCGCTGCCAGCCGCCCGAGCTCGCCGTGTGGCGCCGGACCTGGCGCCACGTCGCACCGTCGTCCGTGGAGGCCTCCACGGTCAACGCATCGACGCCGTTCGAGTTCGTCAGCTCCAGGTAGTACCAGTACGCCAGGTCGCCCGCGCCGCTGCGATCGAGCCGCGGCGACGTCAGCGTGACGCTGCCGTTGTCGACGTCCGTGTTGCCCGGCGCGTTCTCCGTCAGGAAACACGCACCGCTGCCGTCGCCGTCGGTCGCGGGGTCGTACGCCCAAGAGGGATCGTTCACGGGCACACCGCGCTGCCAGGCTCCCGACGTCGCGGTCGCAGCGGTCGTCCAGCCGAGGTCCTGCTGGAAGTTGTCCGCGAACGCGATCTCGGCGACGCCGACGCTCGCACGGAACGGCGCCGCGGGGCCACCTGCGGGCGACGTGAGCTGGCCGCAGGCCGTGGACTGGACGCTGTAGTAGAACTCGGGCGCGTCGCCGCACACGAACGCGGGCAGGCTGGCGCTGTAGAGGCCCGCGCCAGCGGCCGCCATCGGCACCGACTGGAAGAGCTGGCCCGCGTCCGCGCGCCAGTGCAGCGTCGCTGTGCCGGCGACGATGGCGCCGGCGACCGACATCGAGACCGTCGTCGCCGTCGCCGGCGCGAGCAGCGCCGGAGCCGAGGCGTCGCTGATGCCGCCGGAGCACACACCGAGCGGATTGGCGAGGGCGCTCAAGAGCTCCGGGCGGGTGTACGCCGTGCCGGAGTTCTGGCCCGAGCCCGAGGTCTGGCAGCCGCCGTGCGTGTGGATGCCGACGGCAAAACCCGTCTGCTCCCAGATCACGGGCGAGCCCGAGTTCCCGCCGGTCGTGTCGGTCTGGTACTGCACGGTCGTCGTGTTGCTCGTGACGAGCGGGCCGACGTGTGTCTGCTGGACCTGGTTGTGCGACGAGGGCGTGTTGTCGGTGCCGTAACCCGTGATCCGGATCTGGTTGCCGCCGCCGGCCGCCGGCGGATTCGCCAGCGTGAAGCCGACGCCCTGGGCCTCACGCGCGGTCAACCCCGTGGTGCTGTTCGGGAACGTGCCGAAGTACTTCCAATCGTTGCCGACCCCTTGTCCGCCGTTGGTGTGGATCGACGCCTGATCGACCGCGTACTGGTCCGACGGCGGCGGGTGCACGAGCGCGCCCGTCGACGTCGACAGCGGCACGTTGAACTGCACGGTCTGCGTGTTGCCGCAGTGTCCCGCGGTCAGGAAACAGCCCGCGCAGTCCGCGATGAGCCAGCCCGTGCAGCCGACGGGCAGGAGGCGCGCCGAGCGCGGATCGCTCGAGAGGATGCGGTCGTCGACCGGCCCACACTGGCTGAAGTGCGGCATCGCGAGCCCGAGCTCCAGCGCGCGGAGCTGCACGCGGCTCGTGCCTGTGCCGGGGAACGCCAGGACCTCGACTTCGACGGCGTCGCCGTTGAAGTACGCGCTGGAGCGGCCCCACTGCTCGAGGCTGCGCGCATCGAGGAGCTGCTCCGCCGCGTCGCGGTGGCTCGTCAAGCGGAGCTGCGCGCCGTTGCCGGCGAGGAGGTCCCCCGCGAGCACCACATCGCCGAAGTAGAGGCGCAGCCAGTCGGCGCCCGCCTGGGTCACCGTGAACTGGTGTACGACGACCCGCTGGTTCCCGTTGCCGGGGGCCGCGGCGAAGCCGGTGTCGTGGCCGTGTGGGACGAGCGCGGACGGCGGGGTGAAGACCTGGGCCAGGGCCGACGGCGCCAGCGCGAGGAGCAGCGGGAGGACGCGTGCGTGTGACATGGGTGAGCGGTGTCGTGGAGGGGAGACAATGCCCCAGACCGACCACGAGTCTGCCCCAGGTCGAGCGCCCTCGCCATGTGCACTTGCACAAGTCGCTCGGGTAGGTCACATTCTCCTCATCGTGGCCCCAGGACGCTGGGGCTTGACCCGGAGCCCTACCCCGGCTGAGTCACAGGCCGGGACGGGAAGGCCGCTGGATAGGAGGTGATCCGAATGCAACGTGACGGATTCTTGTTCCTTGGAGGTACGCGTCCCTGACGCGTGCGCCCGACGGGCGCGCACGCCGCGCGTACCGCTGTGAAACCTCCGGAGCCCGGCCGCCTCGTTCGAGGGGGCCGGGCTCCAACCCGTTACGGGCGTCGCTTCGGATGGCCGCCGGGGCGGCTCAGTGCGAGCTCGTCAGCACTTCGACGCGGGAGGCGCAGTCGTGGCCCTTGTCCGAGCTCGCACCCGCGAGCTCCTCCCCGAGCTGGCTGCTCGCAAGATCTTCATAGCTCGTCAGCTCCCGCGTCGCCGCGAGCTGATCGAGGCGCGCCTCCTGCTCCGTCTTGATGCGCGCGAGCTCGGCGGTGATCTGCCCGAGGCTCACCGCTTCGTAGCGCGAGTGGTCGTCGAGCGTGCGCTGGCGGCGCTTCAAGAGCTCGATGAGGCGCTCGTTGCGCGCGATCGACTCGACCTCGCGCTCGAGCTGCACGAGCTGCGTCGTGAGCTGCACGTGCTCGCTCTCGAGCTGCTCCAGGAGCTCGTGGAAGCGGCCTTCCTGTTGGCGCAGGTACTTCAGGTTGTGGGCCGCATCGGCCGCCCGCGCCAGGTGCGCGGCGCGCGTGCGCTCGATCTGGCTCAGCTTCGACTTCGCCCGGCCGAGGCTCAGCACCTCGTCGTCGAACGCGACCGCGGCCAGGGCGGCGCGGCCGCCGCTCTGCTCCTGGGCCTCGCGCACCGCCGGAGCGAGCGCCGCCAGGTCCTGGTCGACGAGCTCGACGACCCGCTGGCTGACGGCTTGCTCGCGCTGCAAGCGCGCGATCTCCTGGTTCAGTTCGCCGAGGTCGCGGCGGACGTGTTGGATGCGCTCCGGGTAGCGCCGTTCGAGGTCGGCGAGCTTCCGGCGCAGCGCGACCGGGTCGTCGATGCGCTGGTCGACGAACTGCTCGATCCGGCCAGTGGCTTGGTCGAGGGCGGCCTCGACGCGCGCGGGGCCGACGACCAGCGCGGCACCGCCGGCGATGGCGGCCAGGAGGACGGCACCGAAGAGGGTCGTGCGGACGAGTCCCTTGAAGAGGCAACGCATGGAAGGTGGTGTGGTCTCGGGTCGGTGCGCCGCCCAGGGGGCAGCGCGGGGGAAGGTGGCGACCGCCGGGACAGCGCCCGCGCGGCACACCCCCTTCCTGGGAAAGCGCTCGGCGCGGTTTCACGCGGGTTTTGCCCAGTCTCCCTGCGAATGCTCCGCGCGGACGACGCATACAGTGGGGTGAACGCCGTGCACGACCTCAGCACCCATTTTGTCGGCCGCCTGCGCGCCCGCGACGACGCCGCCTGGTTCGAGCTCTGGGAGACCTTCGGGCCCGTCCTGCAGCGCCAGCTCGGCCGCTGGGGCGCCGGGCGCATCGGTCGGGAGACCGTCCAGGACCTGTCCCAGGAGACGATGGCGGCCCTCGCGGGCGCGATCGATCGCCACGATCCGAGCCGCGGGGCGCGCTTCTCGACGTGGCTGCTGACGATCGCGCGCTACACGCTGAGCGACGAGCTCGACCGCCGCGGGGCACAGAAGCGCGGCGGGGGGCAGGCGACGGCCAGCCTCGAGGGGATCGACCAGGCCGGGACCGGCAGCTCCCCGGACGAGGAGTACGAGAGCCTCGTGTTCGATGCCAAGGTCGAGGCGGCGCTGCGGCACCTCGAGCGCTCGATCGACCTGGTCGACTTCGAGACGTTCCGCCTGCGCGTGCTCGAGGGGCGCCCGGGCCGCGACGTCGCGCGCGCCCTCGGCACCTCCGAGCCGACGGTCAGCCGGCGCCTCGCCCGGGCCCGGGGCGCGCTCCAGCGGCACCTCGCGACCGTGTTCGAGCGCTACGCGTTCGGCCCCGACGAGCGCAGCGAAGCCGAGCGAAAGGGGCTCGGCCCGTCTCCCAATAAGGAGGACGGCGCGACCCCCGACGACCTGGCCTTCGACGAGGCCATCGCCGAGACCTACGCGCGCCTCACCCAACGCCGCGCGACGGGCACCCCTGGATAGGGCCCCCGAGCGACCCGTCCCCCACCGAGCCCCCACCCGCCATGGCCTCCCTCAGCGCCGGATTCGCTGCCTTCGTCGTGGGCACCGTCGTGACCCTCGTCGTGCCTGTGCTCGCCGTCTGGCTCGTGTTCAAGCTGTTCCAGGGGCTCTTTGCGCTGCTCGGGGGCCTCGGCCGCGGGGTCGCCGGGATCGTGGGGCACGCCGTGCGTTTTGTGCGCGCGATGGCGGTCGATGCGCTGCACCTCGGCGGCGGGCTCGTGACCGGCGGGGTGCTCCTGCCCCTCTCGCTCGCCAACGTGCTGATCGGGCGCCTGTCGGCGGCGCGGCACTACGGCCGGGCCTTCGAGGACGAGTTCGTCAGCAGCCTCGTGAGCCTCTACCGCCTGGCGCTCGGCCACCCGGTGCGGTTCCTGGGCCTCGGCGCGCTCACCCACGGGCTCGAGCGCAAGCTGCCCGACCTCGTCGCGCGCGCGCCGCGCACCGGTGCGGTGCCTGCGCGCCGCCCTGCGCGGCCGGGGTTCCCGGGGTACGACGTCGTCCGCGAGCTGCCCGCGGGCGGCTCGGGCGCGCGCCTCTACCTCGCGCGGCCGAACGCGGAGAAAGCGCGCGAGCTCGCACAGCGCGGGCACGGTGCGCCGAGTGAGGTCGTCATCAAGAGCTTCGACCAGAGCTTCGGCTCGACGCTGCCGCAGATCGTGCGCGAGAGCCGCGCGCTCGAGGCGGCCAAGCGCCTCGGGCATGTGCTCGAGCACGAGCTGAGCGGGGATCGTTTCCACTACGTGATGCCGTTCGTGCCCGGCGACGACCTCGATGTCGTGACGCGCCGCTTGCACGCGGCGGCGGGCGACGCGGGCCTCGATCGCCGTGCGCTGCAGAAGGTCGTCGGCTACGCGAGCGATCTCTGCACGACGCTCGAGCGCTTCCACGGCGAAGGGCTGTGGCACAAGGACATCAAACCCGCGAACCTACTGGTCTCGGGGGATCGGCTGCAGGTCGTGGACCTCGGGCTCGTGACGCCGCTGTCGTCGGCGTTGACGTTGACGACCCACGGGACCGAGTACTTCCGCGACCCGGAGCTCGTGCGGCTCGCGCTGCGCGGCGTGAAGGTGCACGAGGTCGACGGCGTGAAGTTCGATGTCTACAGCGCGGGCGCGGTGTTGTTCTCGATGCTCGAGAACAGCTTCCCTGCGCACGGCTCGCTGTCGCGTCTGACGCGGCCGGTGCCCGATGCCCTCGCTTGGATCGTGCGCCGCGCGATGGGTGAGATCCAGCAGCGGTACCCGAGCGCGCGGATGATGGGCCGCGACCTCGCGGTGGTGCTCGCGGCGGCGGATCCGTTCCAGGTCCGCCCGGCGGAGCTCCCGTCGTTCCAGGCCCACGCCGAGCCCGAGCGAGCGCTGCGCGCGGCACAGCCGCACGATTCGCGCGCAGCCGAGGCGCAGGCGGCGGCGGTCGGGTCGGTCAGCCCCCCCACAGCGAGCACGGTGCGGCGGCGCACGCGCCGGGGCGTGCTCGCGTCGCTGGCCCTCGTCGCGATGGTGACGTGCATCGTGGGCGGCGGACTCGCGGTCGTGCAGGAGCTGCGCCTCCGCACCGTGCACGCGGAGGCCCTCGCGCAGCGCGAACATGCGGCGGCACTGCGCGCTGCGGCCGATGCAGCGGCAGAGGTCCAGTTGGAGTGGCACTCGCCCGAGGCGGCGCGCGGCGTGGGGCGGGTGCTCGTGCACGTCGACCCGCGGGTGAGCCGTTCCTCCGCGATCGGCAGCTTCGTCGCGCACGTCCGCCGCGGCGGCTTCGAGCCGATCGGCCTCGGCACGGGCGCGGAAGAGGTCGACCTCGCCGCGCGCATCGGCCGGGTGGTCGGCGCGGCGGAGCTCGGCGACGCCGCGACGGTCACGCGCCTCGAACGCTGGCTCGCTGGCGCGGGCGCGGACCTTTCGGCGGTCCTGTGGCTTGGCCCGGGTTCGCGGGACGGGGCGGTCGCGTCGGTGTTGGTCACCCGGACGCAGTCGACGGTGGCAGCGGCGAGCCCTGACGGGGACTGCGACCGCTGAGCGGCGGGAACAGCGCGGAGCCCGGGGGGTTGCCCCCCCGGACTCCGCCTGACGTTCCTTCCCTTCCTGGGAGCGAGGGGGCCCGGCTGCGCCGGCCCTCGATCGTCCTTCCAGGTAGAGGTTCGTCCAGATGGGAACAGATCTGGATCGATCCCTCCAGAAAATGTGTGGCGGTGGGTCGCGGTTGCCCGTTCTGCGGAAGGAATCGGGCGACCGATTTGCGGGCGAGATCAGAACTGCCGATCTGCGGGCGTTGGTGTCGAACGGTACCAGGTACGACTTGGCGGCGAGGGCGCGCGCGGAGCGCGCGCTC
>CAYOBN010000022.1:0-29553 GCA_964402175.1 uncultured Planctomycetaceae bacterium
CGTATGTGTTGCGCAACGGAGAACACCATGGCCTTGGCCATCCTTGGCGGACAGGAGACGGTGTGCCCACGGTGGATCGCTGGACGAGCGCCGCGTGGTTCAGTGGATGGAGCGATCCCGTCCTCAACGTTCCGGAAGGTGGGTGCGGGGCTGGGGTCGTGCGGCCAGCTCGCACCTACCTGATGTACAAGGCGTTCGAGCTGGACGGGTTGTCCTACAGGGATCCGATCCCGGGTATTCGCAAG
Source organism: uncultured Planctomycetaceae bacterium (assembly GCA_964402175.1). GTDB lineage: Bacteria > Planctomycetota > UBA1135 > UBA1135 > JAWKUK01. Next base: position 246 of record CAYOBN010000022.1, read on the forward strand.
CGACACGTCGCGACGAAGCGGCGGGCGCGGGAGGATGCGCGGGCGACTCGGGTCCAGATCTGAGCTTCGCCTGAGGTGGGCGCGTTGATGACCGCCGAATCAAAGCCCGAGGTCGGGGCGAGGCTAGGGACTGCCCGGACCCAAGGGAAGGAGCGGAGGCGGGGAGTTGTCCGTCTCCGCGGGGCGACCGCGGGCAGGCAACCGGCGCGCCCTTCGGGGACGGACGAGCTCCTTCTCTCGTTCTCTCCCTTGGGTCTGGGCAATGGCGCAGCGACACGCTTCCGGAGTCGGTGTGCGCCGAATCAAACGTCGGTGCGAACGTTGCGTCGGCGCTCCACCGATCCGAGCCGAGAGCTGACCGCTGCGGGTCAGCGCAGCGCAGAACCCGGTCGTGTCGCGCCATCGACGCCCACGATCCAGGGGACCCACACGACGGTCAGGGTCGACACGTCGATGTCGGACTTCCTGGGGTGGATCGTCACCGTCTCGATGTCGAGCTCTGCGGCGGGCGGGACGGCGGGTAGGCTGGCCAGGGCGTCGCGCAGCTCGGCTTCGAGCTCCGCGCGTTCGCGTTTGCGGACTTCGAGCTCGCGTTCGGCGCGCTCGACGTCGGCTTTGCTCTTGGCGACCTGGGCGCGTTTCGAGGCGGCGCTCGCGGCCGAGCGGGCGGTCTTCTTGCGCCCGAAGAGGGCGTCGAGGAGGGACGAGCCGACCGCGACCCAGGAGGTGCCGCTCTTGGCGTCGAGCTCGGACTCTTCGCGGCCTAGGGCCTCTTCGGCTTTGCGGACCTTTTCGTCCGAGGCGTCGATGCGCTTCTCGAAGCGCGCGCGCAGCTTCTCGAGCTCGAGGTCGCGGGCTTCGACCTCCGCTTGGCGTACGCGTGCGCGGAAGGCGGCCTCGGACTCGCGGGGGGCGGCGTTGAGTTTGTGCGCTTTGCTGCGGAAGACGACGAGCGGCTCGGACTGGTAGAGGTGCTCCTTGAGCTCGCGCTGCCAGCTCGCCCAGGTCGCTTTCTTGGAAGCGCGCGCGGGCAGGCCGGCGAAGCTGGCGCCGTCGCGCGGGGCCGGGCCGCCGCGCCCTTCGTAGGCGTTGGCCTCGGCGAGCTCGCCCTCGGCCCATTGCACGGCGGGCTCCTCTTCTTCGAGCGCCGTCGCGGCGTAGACCGTGCGCCAGAGGTCCACGGCGACGCTGGATTGCACGTAGTGCAGCTTGACGGTCGCGGTCAGGGCTGGGCGGTAGAGGACGCGCTCACCCTCGATGAGCGCTCCTGCGACCGCGGGCTCGATCGCGAGGAAGCGCTGCAGCGCCTCTTCGGGCAGGGCGGGCGGCGGTGTCGGTAGCGCGGCGGCGGTCGCGGCGGCGCGGGCGACGCGGGCTTCGGCGGCGGAGTTCGCGCGCACTTGGCGCTCGGCGGCGACCTCCGCGGCGCTGGGCGGGTCCGCTCGGTCGAGCTGGACGAGGCGCTCGATCTCGGCACGGGTGATGGGCCCGCGGAGGTAGGACATCGCCCAGCGGGTCTCGAACACGACGGGGTGTTTGTCGTGCACGTTGTGCAGCAGGAAGCGGCGCTTGCCGAGGCCCGACAGCGTCCGCTCGAGCTCCGAGCGGTCGAAGCCGCCGGCGAGCGCGCCCTCGAGGCCGTCCAGCACCCGCAGCTTGTCGCGCTCGGTCTGCAGGCGACCGAGGAACCAGGTGCCGCAGTTGGAGAGGCCCTTGTAGTCGAGGTCGACGGGGTTCTGCGTCGACAGCACGATCCCGAGGCCGAACGCGCGCGCTTGTTTCAGCAGCGTCAACATCGGGCGCTTCGTCGGCGGGTTCCCGTTCGGCGGGAAGTAGCCGAAGATCTCGTCCATGTAGAGCAGCGCGCGCAGCGAGCTCGTCCCGGGTTGGGTGCGGACCCATGCGAGGACCTCGCCGAGCAGCACGGTCACGAACGAGAGGCGCTCCTGATCGGACAGGTGCGAGAGGCACAGGATGCTGACACGCGGCCGGCCGTCCGGGGCGTAGAGCAGTCGCTGCACGTCGAGCGGCTCGCCTTGCAGCCAGGAAGCGAACGACGGCGACGCGAGGAGTCCGTTGAGGCGCATCGCGAGCGCGCCGCGGTCCTTCGCGGAGTAGAACGCCTCGAGCTCGAGCACGCCGAGACGTGTGAAGGGCGGGTCCTGGATCGCGAGGATGACATCGGCGACCGACAGCGAGCGGCCCTTGCGCCACGCGTCCTGCAGGATGTTCGCGACGAGGATCGTCTCGCGGCTCTGGACCGGGTCGGCTTCGATGCCGACGAGGCCCAGGAGGCCCGCGGTCGTCGCCTGGACGCGCTCGGAGAAGGCTTCGTTGTCGTTCAGGACCGCGGCGCTCGGCGCGTCGAAGCTCTTGAGGACCGTCAGCGCGTGGCCGGCGGCGCTGCCCGGGGTCCAGAGGCGCACCTCGGCGGCGGCGCGCAGGCGCTGGATGCGCTCAGGGCCCTGGCCCCAGGCCGCGAGGCCATCGCGCCATGTCGCCGCGGTGCGCGCTGCGAACTCGGGCACCGTCTGGCCCTTGCGCAGCGCCTCGCCGGGGTCGACCCAGGGCTCGAAGTCGCCCGGGCTGAGCTCGGGGAACGTCAGGCACAGGTTCCCCATGTCGCCCTTCGGGTCGATCACGATCGCCGGGATGCCGTCGATCGCGGCCTCTTCGAGGAGCCCGACGGCGAGGCCCGTCTTGCCGCTGCCCGTCATGCCGACGATCACGGCGTGGGTGCAGAGGTCCTTTGCATCGTAGAGGAGGGGCGCCGGTGCGAGCGCGCCCTCCGCGTCGACGCCGCGGCCCAGGTAGAACGCAGCGAGCTTCTCGTAGTCCGCGGGGTCGATCATGGGACCGGGGAGGGTAGGGGTTCGGGCGCCGGCGGGGAAGGGCGGAGGCGGCGCCCGCGCGCGCTATGCTCGCGGCTGTGCGCACCCTCCCTGTGGACCCGGCCCCCGTCGACCTCGCGCGGCTGCGCAACGTGGGGGTGTTCGCCCATATCGACGCGGGCAAGACCACCCTGTCGGAGCGCTTCCTCGTCGCCACCGGCCGGGAGCGGCGCGCGGGCCGCGTCGACGACGGCACGACGGTGCTCGACTGGATGCCGGAGGAGCGCGAGCGCGGCATCACGATCACGGCCGCGGCGACCCGGGTGCGGTGGGGCGAGGTCGAGGTGAACCTGATCGACACCCCCGGGCACGTCGACTTCACGTTCGAGGTCGAGCGCTGCCTGCGCGCCCTCGACGGGGCGGTCCTGGTCGTCGATGCGGTGGCGGGGGTGCAGGCCCAGACGGAGACGATCGGCCGTCAGCTCGCGCGCGCCGGCGTGCCCGTCGTGGCGTTCGTGAACAAGTGCGATCGGCCCGGGGCGGACGCGCTCGCGGCGGCGGCGACGCTGCGCTCGCGCCTCGGTTTGGCGGCGCTGCCGATCGCGTACCCGTGGTACGACGCGGAGGGCGCGCTGCTCGGTGTGCTCGATGTGATCGGCCTCGCCGCTGCGCGGTACGGGCCCGACGCCGTGCCGGTCCGCGAGGCGCTACCGGAGGCGCTGCGCGACGAGGTGCTCGTGCTGCGCGCGGAGCTCGCGGAGGCGCTCGCCGCGCGCGACGAGCGCCTGTTCGAGGTCGTCGCCGCGGGCCGCGAGCCGAGCGCGGCGGAGCTCACGCGGGCCCTCCGTGCCGCGACCCTCGCGCGCGAGGCCGTGCCCGTCGTCGTCGGTGCGGCGCTGCGCGGCGTCGGTGTGTACGAAGCGCTCGATGCGCTGGTCGCGTACTTGCCGGAGCCGCGCGAGGGCTCGCGGCCGAGCGCGTTCACGCTCGTGGACGGCGCCGCGACGACGCTCGCTCTGCCGCCGCCGACCCACGACGCGCCGCTGGTCGCGTTTGTGTTCAAGGTGCAGGTTTCGCGGCACCGCGACCTTGCGTTCGTGCGTGTCCTCGCGGGTACGGTGCGTGCAGGGGATCCGCTCTGGAATCCACGCATTCGCCAAATAGAGCGCGTTCACGAGGTTCTGCGCTTGCACGCCAACACCGCCGAAGCGGTCGGTTTCGCGAGCGCGGGGGACATCGTCGCGCTCGCGGGGCTCGGGTCCGCGGCCACGGGGGACACGCTGGTCGCTGGCGCTGAAGGCGCGCCGCGTTTCGCGGGTGTGCTGGCGCCGCTCGCAGAGGAGGCGCCGGTGCTGGCGCTCGCCGTCGAGCCGCACGATGGCGACGAACGCGAGCCGCTGCGGCGCGCGCTCGCACAGCTCGTGCGTGAGGACCCTTCGTTCCACGCCGACGAGGATCCGCACAGCGGACAATGGACCGCGCGCGGGATGGGGGAGCTGCACCTCGAGGTGACCCTCGGTCGGCTCACGCGCGAGTTCGGGCTCGCGCCCCGCATCGGCCGGCCGCGGGTCACGTTCCGCGAAGCGCTCACGCGCGGCGCCGAGGGGCGCGGCACGGTCGAGCGCGCGGTCCATGGCCAAGAGGCGTTCGCCGAGGTCGAGCTCTCGCTCGCTCCCGCAGCGACGACGGCGGTGCAGTTCGCCGCCGACGCGGCGGTGCCGGAGGCGCGGCGCGCGGCGATCGCCGCAGCGCTCGTCGCGGAGGCGGCGTCGGGGCCGCGTTTCGGGCTGCCGCTCGTCGGCGCGTCGGTGACGGTCACGGCCGGGCGCACGCGGCCCGGGGGCGACGCCGAGGCGGCCTGGACCCAGGCCGCGGTCGCGGCGCTGCGCGACGCCCTGCGCGCCGCGGATGCGGCGGGCGGGGTCGCGGTGCACGAACCCCTCGTCGAGGTGGTGGTCGAGACACCGGAGGCGTTCTCGAGCAGCGTGATCGGCGACCTGCAGGCACGCCGCGCGGCTCTGGGGGCGGTGGAATCGAGCCCGGGTCTCCGGCGCATCCACGCCCGCGGGCCCCTGGCGGGGTTCTTCGGGTATACGACGGCGCTGCGCTCCCTCTCCCAGGGCCGCGCGGTCGGCACCCTGGCCCCCGCGGGCTCCGGACCGGTGCCCGAGGGCGAGCTCAGGGCCCGCGGACTGGGGGGCTGGTGAAGGTGCGGCGACGGAAAAGAAAAATGTTCGTGGGTCGGTGATTGACCTGGCGTGGGGCCTCCCGTAGCATCCTCGCCCCAACCCGCAGGAAGGCCCCTCCGGAGGCACACCCACCTCCGCGTCGCCCGACGCCCTCTGGAGACCAGCCGACCTGACGGGATGCAGCCTTTTTTCGGCGGAGTGGTCGCCGCGCCCGGGAGTCCCCGGCGCCGTGACCCCTGCGCCTCCCTCCGAACCCCTGACCCTGTCACCCGCACCCGGGATGAGCGACCGCATCCAAATCCGGATGGAAGCCTATGACCACGAGGCCCTCGACCAGTCGAGCGCCGACATCGTGGAGCACGCGAAGCGCACGGGTGCCCGCGTGATGGGGCCGATCCCGCTGCCGACGCGGATCGAGAAGTACACCGTGCTGCGCTCGCCCTTCATCGACAAGAAGTCGCGGGAGCAGTTCGAGATCCGCACCCACAAGCGCCTGATCTTCATCGCGGAGCCCACCGCCGAGACGATCGACGCGCTGTCGTCCCTCAACATGCCGGCCGGCGTGGACATCAGGATCAAAGCCTGATCGTCAGCTCCGGTCGTCCCTCCGCTCTCTCGCACCATCCAACCCCGCCGCGTGGCCCCAGGTCGCCGCGCCCGAGCTCGCTCGGGTCGGTCAAGGGGGTCGAACCGGCGCCGGGTGAGCCCCGCCGGCCCGTTGCCGGCGGTCGCTGCACCCTCCACCCTGAACGAGTTCTGAAGACATGACGCTGCTTCTAGGACGCAAGCGAGGCATGACGCAGGTCTATGCCGCCGACGGCAAGGTCACCCCGGTGACCGTTGTCGAGGCCGGGCCGTGCACGGTCATGCAGGTCCGCAGCCAAGAGCGCGACGGCTACGACGCCGTCCAGCTCGGCTTCGAGGAGATCCGCAACAAGCTGGTCTCCAAGCCCGTGCGCACCGCGGCAGAGAAGGCCGGCCTCGCGCCGAAGCGCTTCCTGCGCGAGCAGCGCCTCAAGGCTGCGGCCGAGCACGCGGTCGGCGCGGTGCTCACGGTCGAGCTCTTCGAGGTCGGTCAGCTCGTCGACGTGATCGGCACGACGAAGGGCCGCGGCTTCTCCGGCACGATCAAGCGGCACAAGTTCAACCGCGGTCCCAAGACCCACGGCTGTATGAACTACCGCCAGCCGGGTTCGGTCGGTTCGTCCGCGTTCCCGAACCGCGTCATCAAGGGCAAGCGCATGTCGGGTCACTACGGTGACGAGCGCCAGACGGTCAAGAACCTCGAGATCGTCGGCGTCGACCGCGAGCGCAACCTGCTGCTCATCAAGGGCTCGGTGCCCGGGCACAACAACGGCTTCGTCCAAGTCCGCACCGCCAAGACCGGCATGCCGAAGGGCGCCGCGAAGAAAGGCTGATCCCCATGAACGTCAAGAGCTACAAGGCGGGACAGGTCGGCCAGGTCGAAGTCGACACGACGGCGTTCGGTGACCGCGTCCTCTATCGCACGCTGAAGGAGGCGGTGCTCTCGCACCTCGCCAACCAGCGCCAGGGCACGGTGAACACCCGCGGTCGCGCCGAGGTCTCCGGCTCGAACAAGAAGCCGTACAAGCAGAAGCACACCGGCCGGGCGCGCGCGGGTGACCGCAAGTCGCCGATCTGGCGCGGTGGCGGTACGGTCTTCGGGCCGAAGCCCCGCGACTACTCGTACCACCTGCCGAAGAAGGAGCGCCGTGTGGCCCTCCGCACCGCGCTGGCGGGCAAGTTTGCCGATGGCCAAGTGGTCGTCGCCGACCTGACGCAGATCACCGCGCCGTCCTCCAAGGAGGCCCGCAAGGTGCTGACCGCGTGCGACGCGCACGCCCGCGCCTGCATCGTGCTCGCCGAGCGCGACGAGAACGTCTACCGCTCCTTCCGGAACTTCCCGAAGGTCGCGGTGCGCACGGCGGACGACCTGTGCGCTTTCGATGTCGCCAACGGCGGCATCATCATCGCCGAACAAGGGGCCCTCGAACGCCTGAAGGGGCGCGTCGGGAAGTCCGAGGCCCAGTGAGGTCTGGCAAACGACCTGAGCATCAAGGAGCTGAACCGTGAGCCAACACCTCGACCGCTTCTACAGCATCATCAAGCGTCCGCACCTGACGGAGAAGTCGACCCGCGACAACGAGGGGCGCAACGCTTACCACTTCCGCGTCCCGGTCGACGCGAACAAGATCGAGATCCGCAAAGCGGTCGAGACCCTGTTCAAGGTCAACGTGACGAGCGTGAACACACTGCGCAAGAACGGGAAGACCCGTCGGCGCGGCTGGGTGGCCGGACATCGGCCGGATTGGAAGAAGGCCATGGTGACCCTCCAGGAGGGGCAGTCGATCGACATCTTCTGATGTCGCCGCACGCCACAGCCGTTTCCCTGCGAGCGTAACCACCTCGAGAACACAGCTCCGGACCTGAACCATGGCCATCCGTAAGTACAACCCGACGTCAGCGGGACGCCGCCACGGCAGCGTGCTCGACTACGCCGAGATCACCTCGACGAAGCCCGAGAAGTCGCTGCTGCGCCCGAAGCCCAAGACGGGCGGTCGCAACAACCACGGTCACATGACGACCCGCCACCTCGGTGGCGGCAACAAGCAGAAGTACCGGGTCATCGACTTCAAGCGCGAGAAGGACGGGATCCCCGCCAAGGTCGCGACGATCGAGTACGACCCGAACCGCACCTGCTTCATCGCGCTGCTCCATTACGCGGACGGCGAGAAGCGCTACATCCTCGCACCGATCGGCCTGCAGGTCGGCATGACCGTCCTGTCCGGCGAGTCCGCCGACCCGAACACGGGCAACTCGAAGAAGCTGCGCGACATCCCGATCGGGGTGCAGGTGCACAACGTCGAGCTCCAGCCCGGCCGCGGCGGCCAGCTCGCCCGCTCGGCGGGGATGTCGGTGCAGCTCACCGCGCGCGAGGGCGAGCACGCCGTGCTCACCCTGCCCTCGGGTGAAGTGCGCCGCGTGCACGTGACGTGCCGCGCCACGATCGGCCGGGTCGGCAACACCGACCACCAGAACGTCAAGCTCGGCAAAGCCGGCCGCAAGCGTCACATGGGCGTCCGCCCGAGTGTCCGCGGCACCGCGATGAACCCCGTCGACCACCCCATGGGTGGTGGCGAAGGTCGCACCGCGGGTGGGCGTCACCCCTGCTCGCCGACTGCCGTCCTCGCCAAGGGCGGCCGTACCCGTCGTCCCAACCACCCGACCAACCGCTTCATCATCCGTCGCCGCCACAAGCGCTGATCTAGGACGACGCCCATGAGCCGCAGTGTCAAAAAGGGCCCCTACGTCGATCACAACCTTCTGAAGAAGGTCGACGCCATGGGGGAGAAGAAGACGCCCATCACCACTTGGGCGCGCTCCTGCACGATCATCCCCGATTTCATCGGGCACACGTTCATGGTCCACGACGGGCGTAGGCACGTGAAGGTCTACGTGAACGAGGACATGGTCGGGCACAAGCTGGGTGAGTTCGCGCCAACGCGCGTCTTCCGTGGCCACACCAACAAGAAGGAAGGCCAGAAGGCCGGGAAGTGATTCCCGGGAGTGAATCATGAAGAATGAGCTCATCCGCGAGCAGGGCGGCTTTGTGGCGCGCCACCGGTACGCACGCATCACGGCGCGCAAGGCGCGCCTGGTGGCGGACATGATCCGCGGCCGGTACGCCAACGAAGCCCTCGAGTTGCTGACCCTTTCGCCGAAGCGCGGCGCCTCCTACTACATCAAGGTGGTGGAGAGCGCTGTCGCCAACGCCGCGCAGGACGAGGAGACCAACGTGAACAACCTGGTCATCCTCGACGCCCGCGCGGACGACGGCCCCCTCGTCAACAACCGGCTTCGGTTCCGACCGGGCCCCCAAGGGCGCGCCCTCCCGTGGCGCAAGAAGACGAGCCACCTCACGGTGATCGTCGCCGACCCCTCCAAGCTCCGCAGCGCGAAAGGAGTGGCCGCCGGCGTCTGACGCCGAGGCTCGATCCATATGGGACAGAAGATCCACCCGACCGGCTACCGGATCGGCGTCATCGAACCCTGGGCGTCCCGCTGGCACGGAGGCAAGCACGATTTCGCGCGCCTCCTGCTGCAGGACAAGAAGATCCGCGACCACATCATGAAGGATTACGGCTCGGCCGGAATCCCGCGCATCGAGATCGAGCGCACGAGTGATGCGGTCAACGTGATCCTCTTCACGGCCCGTCCGGGTGTGCTCGTCGGCCGCAAAGGCATGCGCATCGACCAGCTCAAGACCGAGCTGCAGGTGCTCGCCGGCATGACCGTGCACCTGACGATCCACGAGATCAAGCGCCCCGAGCTCTCGGCGGGCCTCGTCGCCGAGGTCGTCGCGGACCAGCTCAAGCGCCGCATGGCCTTCCGCCGCGCGGTGAAGAAGGCGATCCAGACGACGATCCAGGCCGGCGCCCAGGGCATCAAGGTCCAGATCTCGGGCCGCCTCGGCGGCGCGGAGATGTCGCGGGTCCTCGCCGAGCGCGAAGGCCGCGTCCCGCTCTCGACGCTGCAGAGCCACATCGAGTACGGCACGGCGGAAGCCCGCACGACGTACGGTGTGATCGGCGTCAAGTGCTGGATCTACAAGGGCGAGATCGACCGCGGCCAGAAGGTCAACTACCGCGTGATCTCGGCCGCCGGTGGGCGCTTCGAGCGCGGCGGTCCGGGCGGTGGTCCGGGCGGCCCCGGTGGTCCGCGTCGTGGCGGCGGTGGCCGTCGCGGTGGTGGCGGCGGTGGTCGCCGTGGTGGTTCCGGTCGTGGTCCGCGTGGTGGAGGTGATCGCTAATGGCGTACATGCCGAAACGGTTCAAGCACCGCCGGGTGTTCCGCGGTCGCATCAAGGGTTTCGCGACCCGTTGCAACCGCGTCTCCTTCGGTGACTTCGGACTCCAAGCCCTCGACGCCGCTTGGTTGACAGGGCGTCAGATCGAGGCCGGCCGCATCGCGGCCAACCGCGCCACCCAGGGCGCGGCGAAGGTCTGGATCCGCGTGTTCCCCGACAAGCCCGTCACCGCCAAGCCGGCGGAGACCCGAATGGGTAAAGGTAAGGGCGACATCGAGTTCTGGGCGGCCGAGGTGCGGCCGGGCACGATCCTCTTCGAGCTCGGGAACTGCACCGAGGAGAAGGCGAAGCTCGCCTTCAAGCGCATCGCCCACAAGATGCCCATCAAGGTCCGCATGGTCCGCCGCGTGGCGACCCACTGAGGCGAGACCCGTAGGCGCGACTCCGCGCCCCTAGAACCCAGCTTCGAGAGCCCAGAACCCGCCCCGAGAGCGAGCCCCCGCGAGGGGGCCCCCAAGAGCCAGCCCCAGTTCAGCGGGGCGCGAGAGCCATGAAGACCGAAGAGATCCGCGGCAAGACCAACAACGAGCTCGAGACCGCGCTCGAGCAGACGAAGCGCGAGCTGTTCGAGCTCCGTTTCGGCGCGACGACGGGGTCGCAGTCCAACACGTCCCGTACCAGCGAGTTGCGCCGCACCGTGGCGCGGATCCTGACCGTGCTCCACGAGCGCGAGCACGGCGTCCGCGGCCAGCAGGTCGTCCGCTGATCCATTCCCTTCGACGCTCTCCACCCCCGAGCCCGACCGACGCCGTCATGAGCCAACCCCAATCGAACCCGCACCAAGGCGCGGGCGACGCTGCCCCGCGCAACCGTCGCCGTGTCGTGCAGGGCATCGTCTCGACCGACGCGATGGCGAAGTCCATCGGCGTCCGCATCGAGCGGATGTTCAAGCACCCGAAGTACAAGAAGTACATCCGGCGCCACTCGAAGGTGTACGCCCACGACGAGCTCAACGAGGCGCGCGTCGGCGACCGCGTCGAGATCATGGAGTGCCGCCCGCTCTCCAAGCTGAAGCGCTGGCGCCTCGTCCGCATCGTCGAGCGCCCCGCGCTCTCCGCGGCCGCGGCCCTCGACCCGATGAACATGGACGGCAGTCGCCGCTCCCAGGGAGGTGAAGCATGATCCAGATGCAGACATACCTGGACGTCGCCGACAACACCGGCGCGAAGCAAGTCCAGTGCATCAAGGTGCTCGGTGGCACGAACCGCCGCTACGCCAGCCTCGGTGACATCATCGTCGCCTCCGTCAAGAAGGCGATCCCAGGGTCCGAGGTCAAGCCCGGCTCCGTCGTCAAGGGTGTCATCGTGCGCACGCGCAACGCGACGCGCCGCGAGGACGGCAGCTATGTGCGGTTCGACCGCAACGCGCTCGTGCTCGTCGACGCGGAAGGCAACCCGAAGGGCACCCGCATCTTCGGCGCCGTCGCCCGTGAGCTGCGCGACCGCAACTTCATGAAGATCGTCTCCCTCGCCCAGGAGGTGGTGTGATGCACGTCAAGCGTGGAGACACGGTGATCGTCATCGCCGGCAACGACAAAGGCACGACCGGCGAGGTGATCGCGGTCGACCGCACCCGCAACCGGGTGGTCGTGGCTGGGGTGAACATGCGCACCAAGCACGTCAAGCCGACCCAGCAGAACCCGAAAGGCGAGCGCCTGGAGCGCGAGCAATCGATCCACGCGAGCAACGTGATGCACGTTGATCCCGCGAACGGAAAGCCGACGCGCAAGCGTCCGGTCACGCAGTGACGGTGGGCCCCAGCCCAGAACGAGTCCTCGAGAGCAAGCACTGAGCGTCATGTCCGAATCGTCCACCGTCACCGAGCCGCGCCTCAAGGCGAAGTACCGGGAGCAGGTCGTCCCCGCCCTCTCCTCGCGCTTCGGGATCCAGAACCCGATGGCGATGCCCCGTCTCACCAAGATCGTGGTGAACATGGGCGTCAAGGGCGCCGTCGAGTCCAAGGCCCGCGTCGAAACCGCGGCCCGCGAGCTCGCGTCGATCACCGGCCAGAAGCCGACCGTGCGCCTCGCCAAGAAGTCGATCGCCGGCTTCAAGCTGCGCGAGGGCATGCCGATCGGCGTCTCCGTGACGCTGCGCGGCGCCCGCATGTGGGAGTTCGCCGACCGCCTCATCGCGGTCGTCCTCCCGCGTATCCGCGACTTCCGCGGGGTCAAGGACAAGCTCGACGGCCGCGGCAACTTCACGCTCGGCATCTCGGAGCAGTCCGTGTTCCCCGAGATCCCCTTCGAGCGCATCGAGTTCCAGCAGGGGATGGACATCACGTTCGTGACCACGGCGCCGAACGACGAGCAGGGGCAAGCGCTCCTGCGCGAGCTCGGGATGCCCTTCGTCGACCGCACCAAGAAGAACTGAGGGCCGCCGCCATGATGACCGACCCGATCGCCGACATGCTGACCCGGATCCGTAACGCGATCCGGATCCACGACCACAAGGTCTCGATGCCCGCCTCGCGCATCCGCGTGGGGATCGCCGAGGTCCTGAAGTCCGAGGGCTACATCAACGCCTACCAGGTCACCGAAGGCAAGCCCTCGAGCACCCTCGAGATCACCTTGCGCTACGGCCTGGACGGCGAGGACGTGATCCGCCACATCGAGCGCATCAGCAAGCCCGGCCGCCGCGTGTACGCGTCGGTGTCGGAGCTCTACCCGGTCCTCCGCGGCCAGGGCATCCACATCCTCTCGACGCCGCGTGGCATCGTGTCCGACCGCAAGGCGCGCGAATTCAACGTCGGCGGCGAAGTCCTCGCCAAGCTCTTCTGATCCAGCCGCTGCGAGCGCGCATCGCTGCGCGCCCGCCCACCCCAGCGCTCCCACGCACGCCACCATGTCCCGCATCGGAAAAGCACCGATCGACGTCCCCAGCGGCGTCACGATCGAGAAGAAGGGCCGCGAGGTCGTCGTCAAGGGTCCGAAAGGCACCCTGGCCATCACGCTGCGCCCCGAAGTCGAGTTCGAGGTCCAGGGCAACCGCGCTTCCGTGACCCTCTCGGGCAGCGGCGGCAGCCGTGCGGCGCGCGCCTACCACGGCATGACCCGTGCCCTCGTCAACAACATGGTCAAGGGCGTCACGACGGGCTACGAGAAGAAGCTCGAGATCGTCGGCGTCGGTTGGAACGCGAAGGCCCAGGGCAACAGCAAACTCGTCCTGAACATCGGCTTCTGCCACGAAGTCCCGCTCGCGATGCCGGCTGGCGTCGCGGTCGAGACCCCCGCGGCGACGCAGATCATCCTGAAGGGCGCGGACAAGCAGGCTGTCGGCCAGATGGCCGCCCGCATCCGCTCGGTCCGTCCGCCGGAGCCCTACAAGGGCAAGGGCATTCGCTACGCCGGCGAAGTCGTCAAGCGCAAGGCCGGCAAGTCCTTCGGTAGCTGATCCCGCAGCGATCCCAGCAGTCCCGCGCGAGCGCGAAGCCCCACCCCCGAACCCCGAACGCGAGCCGCAGGTAGGCCCCCGTGTCCAAAGCCAGCACCCTGTTGAAAGAGGCGCGTCGCCGTCGGCGCACCTTCCACCTCCGGAACCGCATCCGCGCGGCGGCGACTGCCCCGCGCCTGTCGGTCTTCCGGTCCTCGAAGCACATCTCCGTCCAGCTCATCGACGACGTGAAGGGCGAGACGATCTGCGCGGCGACCTCGACGAGCAAGAAGCTCGGCGCGGCCCTCGAGGGCAAGACCAAGACGGCCCGCGCGGCGGTCGTGGGGGCGGAGATCGCCCGCCTCGCCCGCGAGAAGGGCGTCGAGCGCGTCGTGTTCGACCGCGGGTTCGCCAAGTACCACGGCCGCGTGAAGGCGCTGGCCGACGCCGCGCGCGAGGGCGGTCTCAAGTTCTGATCCCATGAAGCACAAGATCAACTACCTCGACCATTCCGAGGTCGGCGAGATGCAGGAGCTGAGCGAGGCGCTCATCTCCGTCAACCGGTGCGCGGCGGTGGTGAAGGGCGGCAAGCGCTTCTCGTTCGCGGCCCTCGTCGTCGTCGGCAACCGCTCGGGCGCCGTCGGCTACGGCCACGGCAAGGCCCGCCAGGTCCCGAACGCGGTCGAGAAGGCCAACCGCGACGGCCGCAAGCACATGCTGCGCGTCCCGCTGACCCCCTGGGGCTCGATCCCGCACGAGGTCGAGGGTGAGTTCTGCGCCGCCAAGATCAAGCTGATCCCGGCCGCCGACGGTACGGGCATCATCGCGGGCACCTCGGTGCGCGCGGTCGCTGAGCAGGCGGGCATCAAGAACCTCCTGTCGAAGTCCGGCGGTTCCACGAACCCCATCAACCTCGTCAAGGCCACGCTCGACGCCCTGTCGAAGCTGCGCACGCACGAGCAGGTCGCGGAGCTCCGCGGCGTCCAGCTCTGATCCGGTCCGTAGCACCCCCCGTCGAAGACTCCTCCGCTCGGCCCAGGCCGAGCCACCCCCGCAGCGCACAACCCGGGCTGACCACCGCCCGATCGCCATGGACCTGAACACGATCTGCTCGAAGGGCACGAAGCGCCAGACCCGCCACCGCGTGGGGCGCGGTATCGGCAGCGGCAACGGCAAGACCTCCGGCAAGGGCCACAAGGGCCGCAACGCCCGCTCGGGCGGCAGCCGCCGGGCTGGCTACGAGGGCGGTCAGATGCCCATCTACCGCCAGGTGCCGAAGCGCGGCTTCACGAACGCCCGGTTCAAGACCGAGTTCACCATCATCAACGTCGGCGATCTCGCGGCGTATGAAGATGGCGCGACGGTGGACATGGCGGGTATCCTGGAGCGCAGTCTGACCAGCAAGACGGGTGACCAACTGAAGGTCCTCGGCAACGGGGAGCCGACCAAGCGCCTCGTCGTCCGAGCCCAGAAGTTCAGCGCGAGCGCCAAGGCCAAGATCGAGGCCGCCGGCGGCTCTGTCGTCGAGTTGGACAAGCTCGGCCGCGAGGTCGCGGGCGCCTGATCGGGCGACCGCGCCCCACGGCACGCTGCACTGGCTGGACCGACCCCCGCACCGTACTCCCCCCGCACCCCCCCGTACGACCAGGAACCCCCCTTTGGAGAACAACTTCCTCAAGCTGTTCCAGATCCCGGAGACCCGGCAGCGGATCTTCCGCACGCTGGCGCTCCTGATCTGTTACCGGCTCGGGTTCCAGATCCCGCTGCCCGGCATGAGCGCCGAGTTCCTGCAGCAGACGGGCGACCGGGGGGTCGTGGGCATGCTCTCCGCCCTCTCGGGGGGCGCGCTCGGTCAGACGACGGTCTTCGCCCTCGGCATCATGCCGTACATCTCGGCGTCGATCATCTTCTCGATGCTGACGAAGGTGTCGCCGACGCTCGAGGCGGTCGCCAAGGAGGGCGCGGCGGGCCAGAAGAAGATCAACCAGTGGACGCGCCTGGCGACCGTGCCGATCGCGCTCATCCAGTCGCTCTTCATCTACCTCGGCATCTTCCGTACGACCCCGAACATGGTCGCGCCGTCGATGCAGGGCAACATCGCGCTGGCGTTCATCGTCATCGCTGGCTTGATCGCCGGTGCGATGATCGTGATGTGGATCGGCGAGCTCATCACCGAGCACGGGGTCGGCAACGGCGCGTCGCTGATCATCATGGCGGGGATCATCTCCGAGATCCCCTCGAACGTGATGATCGTGAGCGAGAGCCCGGACTTCTGGAACATCATGGTGTTCCTGACCCTGGTCTGGATCGTCACGATCTTCGTGGTCGTCTACATGCACAAGGGCGCGCGCCGGATCCCGATCCAGTACGCCCGCCTGCAGCGCGGACGCCGCGTGTACGGCGGCCAGCGCCACTTCCTGCCGCTCAAAGTGAACATGGCCGGCGTCATGCCGATCATCTTCGCCTCGGTGCTGTTCGTGATCCCGGGCGTCATCTTCAAGTGGCTCGGCCTCGGGTACCTCGAGCGCGTGTTCCAGGACACGACGGGCTTCGTGCACACGGCCCTCTACCTGGTCATGATCTTCTCGTTCTGCTTCTTCTGGAACCGCCTGATGTTCCAGCCGGAGGAGATCGCGAAGAACCTGCGCGAGCACGGCTCGTTCATCCCGGGCATCCGCCCGGGCCAGAAGACGGCGGAGTACCTCTCTGGGGTCCTGACGCGCATCACCCTGGCGGGGGCGGCTTTCCTGGCCGTCATCGCGGTGCTGCCGGGCTTCATCACGAAGGACTCGAACCTCACGCTCCAGATGCAGTACTTCCTCGGGGGCACCAGCGTGCTCATCGTGGTGGGCGTCGCGCTGGAGCTCGTCGACAAGCTGAACGCTCAGCTCGTCATGAAAGCCTACGAGGGGGGCAGCGCGCCGGCAGCCAAGGGCGCCGGCGGCTCCACCTCTTGGACCCGACCGGGCGGTGGCAAGGGGGCCACCTCCTGAGCACATTATGACCAAGGAAGAGCCCATCAGCGTCGAGGCCATCGTGACCGAGGCCCTCCCGAACGCGCGTTTCAAGGCGCGTCTGGAGAACGGTCACGAGATCCTGGCGCACGTCAGCGGCAAGATGCGGATGCACTACATCCGCATCCTTCCTGGCGACAAGATCACCGTCGAGATGTCACCGTACGACCTGACCAAGGGCCGCATCACCTGCCGCGGTGAGCGGCGCCGTGGTGGGGGCGGTGGCGCCCGCAGGAGAAGAAGGCGATGAAAGTACGTACCAGCGTCCGGCGCATGTGCGCCTCGTGCAAAGTTGTCCGCCGGCGCGGCGTGTTGCGGGTGATCTGCAGCGCCGATGCCAACCACAAGCAGCGGCAGGGCAAGTGAGGGGCGACCCCACCTGTTCCCACCGAACCACTGAACCCCGGCCCGGATCCCACCCGAGCTCCCACCGAACCCTCCCGCTCGAAACGAAGCGTTAGCAGCACCGCTCCACTATGGCACGCGTCATCGGCGTCGACATTCCGAACGACAAGCGGCTGGAGATCGCCTTGACCTACCTTTACGGGGTCGGGCGTCACACCGCGATGAAGGTCTGCAAGGACCTCGAGCTCGACCCGGGCATGCGTCCCCGGGATCTGAACGAAGAACAACTCACGGAGATCGCCAACCACCTCCAGAAGGAGTACTTGGTCGAGGGCGAGCTCCGGCGTACGTTGGCGCAGAACGTGTCGCGCCTGCGCGACATCGGGTGCTACCGGGGCCTGCGGCACCGGCGCAGCATGCCGGTGCGCGGCCAGCGGACGCGTACCAACGCCCGCACGCGCAAGGGTCCGAAGAAGACCGTGGCCGGCAAGAAGTCCGTCAAGGGGATGAAGTAACGCGATGGCGAAGACCACGAAGCGCAAGGTCAAGAAGAACGTTGTCAAGGGCGTCGCGCACGTCAAGGCCTCGTTCAACAACACCCACGTCACCCTGACGGACCTGGCAGGCAACACGATTGCCTGGGGCACCGCCGGGAGCCAGGGGTTCAAGGGCACCCGCAAGAGCACGCCGTTCGCGGCGCAGCGCGCTGCGGAGACCGCGGCGTCGGCGGCGATGCGCCACGGCCTCAAAGAGGTCGAGGTGCGCGTCAAGGGCGCCGGCTCTGGCCGCGAGTCCGCGATCCGCGCGCTGTCCAACTCGGGGCTGCGCATCACGACCATCGAGGACGTCACCCCCCTTCCGCACAACGGCTGCCGCGCTCCCAAGAAGCGCCGCGTCTGATCCCCACGCCCTGAACCAGGCTCCGAAGCCAGGACCGACGAGAATCCACGATGGCCCGTTACACCGGACCCAAGGTCAAGCAGTGCCGCCGCGAGGGGATGAACCTCTTCTTCCTCGGGCAGAACACCTCCAGCGGCAAGGTCGCTGTGTTGCAGCGCCGGGACTACCCCCCGGGTGTGCATGCACAGAGCCGGCGCAAGATCACCGAGTACGGCGTGCGCCTGCGCGAGAAGCAGAAGCTGAAGCGCGTCTTCGGCGTGCTCGAGCGCCAGTTCATGCTGTACTTCAAGGAGGCCGAGCGCATGCAGGGCAACACGGGTGAGAACCTGCTCAGCCTGCTCTCCCGTCGCCTCGACAGCGTGGTCATGAGCTCCGGCTTCGCGACCACGATGGCCCAGGCGCGCCAGTTTGTCGCCCACGGTCACTTCCGCGTGAACGGCCGGCGCGTCACGATCCCGTCCTACCGGGTTCGCCCGGGCGACGTGATCACGCCTCGCGACAAGGAGAACACGAAGAAGATCGTGTCCGAGTTCATCGACCTCAACAAGTCGGGCTTCAAGCCGGAGTGGCTGCTCGTTGCGGATGACGCCATGAGCATCACCGTCAAGAGCAACCCGCGCCGCGAGGACTTCCAGTTCCCGATCCAAGAGCAGCTCATCGTCGAGCTCTGCTCGAAGTGACCCTCGCCACGGCGGCGCACACGCGCCGCTGTGGGGTTCGTCCTCGCCGCGACCGGTTCTCCGGCGCGCGCCCCCCGCGGCCGGCCTGCCCGTCCGCCTTCCTCGAGCCCTCCTCATTCCGCACACCCTGCCCTTCCGAGGCACAGGGGACCACCCATGAGAATCCGCTGGCGCAACTTCGAACTGCCGTCGCGGGTCACGCCCGACCAGGCGACCCTGAGCAAGGACTACGGCCGGTTCACGATCGAGCCGTTCGAGCGTGGCTTCGGCCACACCATCGGCAACGGCCTCCGCCGCGTGCTGCTCTCGTCCATCGAGGGCGCGGCGGTGACGTCGGTGCGCATCACGGGCGCCCAGCACGAGTTCGACAGCCTCGAGGGTGTCTACGAGGACGTCGCCGACATCATCCTGAACATCAAGCGGCTGCGCGTGCAGCTCGAGACGGACGGGCCGATCAAGTGCCGCATCCAGCGCTCCAGCGCGGGTCGCGTCACGGGCGCGGACGTGATCTGTGAGGCCGGTGCGCAGGTCACCAACCCGGACCTGCACATCTGCACGCTGACGATGGACACCGAGCTCGACATCGAGCTGACGGTCCAGCGCGGCCGCGGCTACGTCCCTGCGGACGAAGGTCGCGACGGCATGGAGCAGGAGCTCGGGACGATCCCGGTCGACGCGCTCTACTCGCCGGTGCACCGCGTGCGTTACTCGATCGAGGCGACCCGCGTCGGCAAGTTCACGAACTACGACCGCCTCGTGCTCGAGATCTGGACCGACGGCACGGTGAACCCGCAGCTCGCGCTGACCGAGGCCGCCAAGATCTACCGCAAGCACCTCAACCCCTTCGTGCTCTTCGAGTCGTCCTACGACTCCGAGCCGTTGGTCGACGTGCCGGAGCGCTCGGAGTTCCACGAGCACAACCGCGAGAACACCGAGCTGACCCGTCAGCTCGACCTTCCCATCGCCGACCTCGAGCTCTCCGTGCGCGCACGGAACTGCCTCGACGGCGCCAACATGCGCACCCTCCGCGACCTCGTCCGGCTCTCCGAGAACGAGGTCATGAACCTGAAGAACCTCGGCCGCACGAGCCTCACGGAGATCAAGGCCAAGCTCGCAGAGCGCGGCCTGTCCCTGGGCATGCCCGTCGATTGATCCCTGATCCCGTCGCTCCCTCAACGCTGACCTTCCTCCCATGCGACACCGTGTAGCCGGATTCAAACTCGGGCGTACCACCAGCCACCGCCAGGCCATGACGCGCAACATGGCGGTCTCGCTCATCGAGCACGAGCGCATCATCACGACGACGCCGAAGGCCAAGGCCCTCCGTCCGTTCGTCGAGAAGCTCATCACGCTCGGCAAGACGTCGAACATGCACAACCGCCGCCGCGCCTTCGCGATGCTGCGGAGCAAGGACGCCGTCGAGAAGCTGTTCGACATCCTCGGCCCGCGCTTCGAGGGTCGTCCCGGCGGCTATTGCCGCATCATGAAGCTGCTCAAGGTGCGCCTCGGCGACGCCGGCGAGCGCGCGATCATCGAGTTCGTCGAGCGGACGCCGAAGTCCGAACTCGCGAACGCCGAGTGACCGAGCGCGAGCCGCGGCCCGGTTCACCCGAGCCCGCTGTCAGCGCCTGACGGGCTGCGGTCCAGACCACGATGGGCGGAGCGGGGCCACCCCGCTCCGCCCTGATGCATTATCCCCGCCTTGCACTCAGCCATGACCGCGTTCTTCCTGCTCTTCGGCCCGCCGGCGGCCGGTAAGGGGACCCAGGCCACGAGCCTCTCCCAGCACCTCGGCGTCCCGCACGTCTCCACGGGGGACATGTTCCGTGCGCACCTCAAAGGTGGTACGGCCCTCGGCAAAGAGGTCGAGTCGATCCTCGCCAGCGGCAAGCTGGTGCCGGACTCGATGACCAACCGCATGGTGGCTGCACGCTTGGCAGAGGCAGACGCCCAGCAGGGGGTGCTGCTCGACGGCTTCCCCCGCAACGTCGCGCAGTCGGCCTGGCTCGACGGGTACCTCGCTGCGAAGGGGACGCAGCTCGCGGGTGTGGTGGCCCTCGACGTGCCTGAGCACGAGCTCGAGCGGCGCCTCGCGGGCCGCGCCCAGCAGCAAGGGCGCGCCGACGATGCCGACCCGGTCGTCATCCGGCGCCGCATCGCGACCTACCGCGAGCAGTCCGAGCCTTGCCTCGCGTACTACGCGGAAACGGGCGCCGTGCCGGTGCACCGCATCGACGGCGTCGGCTCGATCGACGAGGTGACGGCGCGGATCCGCGCCGCTGTCGGCGCGCGTCGCTGAGCGGTCGCGCCCGCGCGCTTCAGACCCGCACCAGCCCGACCCGGTCGCGGCCGAGGAGCTCGATCAGCTCCTTGGCGAGCTCTTCGCAGATCTTCACGCCGCGCTCCTTGCCCGCGCGGATGCGCCGGGTCAGCCCGTCTTGCCCCCGCGCTTGCAGGAACAGGGGGCTTTCGCCGCGGTGGCGCTCACACGTCTCGACGAGGCGCGGGAGCAGGCCTTTGTCTTCGGGGCCCACCTGGACCGACAGGCCGCCGCGGAACTGGGTGAGGGCGTCGACCAAGTTCCAGACTTCGTCGAGCAGCAGCGCCGGTTCTTCGGTGCCCTCTTCCAGTTTGCCGCGCACGAGCAACACAGCGCCGTCCTCGAGCAGGTGCTTGACCTCCTCGTAGGTGCGGGGGAAACAGGTGACGCCGATCGAACCCGAGAGGTCCTCGAGGCGGAAGCGGCACATCTTCGAGCCCGCCATCTTGCCGGACTTCACGATCAGCTCCGCCTTCTGCAGCACCAGGCCAGCGAGGCGCACCTCCGTGCCACCCGGAGTCTCTTTCAGCCGCGCGATGGGGGAGCTCGACAGGAGCGAGATCAAACCCGCGCGCTCTTCGAGCGGGTGCCCCGAGATGTAGAAGCCGAGGGATTCGAACTCGAGTGCCAGGACCTCGGCCTTCGAGAGGTTGTCGCGCGGATCGATGCCCGACGCGCCATCACCCTTCGACTTCTTGGGCTCGCCAGCGCCGAACGCGTCGAACATCGACGCCTGACCCGACCGCCGATCGGCAGCTGCGGCTGCGGCATCCCGGAGGGCTTTCTCGAGGGCCTTCAGCACCGCCCCGCGGTTATGGCCGAGCTCGTCGAAGGCGCCAGCTTTGATGACCGCTTCCCACGCGACCTTGCCCATCTCCTGCGGATCGACCGAGGTGACGAGCTCGTGGAATCCCGGGCGTGTGATCCCCTGATCCACGAGTCCCTTACGGGCGCGCACGAGCGCCTCGATGGCCTTCTGCCCGGTGCCCTTCACCGCACCGAAGCCGAAGCGGATCGCGCGCTGGCCGTTGCCCTCGAAGGGCAAGAAGTTCCACTCGGACTCGAGGACACTCGGCGGCAGTACATCGATGCGCGCGCGCCGGCAGTCGTCCATGAAGTCCTTCACCTTGTCCGAGTCGCCCATCTCGCACGAGAAGTTCGCGGCGAGGAACGCAGTGCGGTAGTGCGCCTTGAGGTAGGCCGTCTGGTACGTGATCAGCGCGTACGCAGCAGAGTGCGATTTGTTGAAGCCGTAGCCACCGAACTTGATGATGTTGTCCCAGATCTCCTGCGCGGCGCTGCGCGCGCAGCCGTTCTTCTCGGCGCCGTCCAGGAACTGCGACGAGAACTTTTGCATGATCTCCGGCTTCTTCTTGCCCATCGCCTTACGCAGGTTGTCTGCGTCGATGAGCGAGAAACCGCCGAGGGCCACCGAAGCGAGCATGACCTGCTCCTGGTACACGAGGCAGCCGTACGTGTTACCGAGGATGTCGCTCAGGCTCCCGTGGGGGTACACGATCGGTTCGAGGCCGTGCTTGCGGTTACAGAACATGTCGACCATGCCCGACTCCAGCGGGCCCGGTCGATAGAGCGCCAACACCGCGACGACGTCGTCGAAACAGTCGGGGCGCAGACGTGCGAGCAGCTTGCGCATCCCTTCGGATTCGAGCTGGAACACACCCAGAGTGTCGCCCGCCATCAAGAGCTCGAAGACCTTCTTGTCGTCGAGCGGCAGATTGTCGATGTCAGGGGCCTGCCCGCCGAGGCGCACGATGTTCTCGAGCGTCTTGTCGATGATCGTCAGTGTCCGCAACCCGAGGTAGTCCATCTTGAGGAGCCCGAGCTCCTCGAGTTGGGGGGCGGGGTACTGCGTGGTGATGTCGTCCCCGTTACGGCTCAGTGGGACGAACTCGACGGTCGGGCCCGGCGTGATGACGACCCCTGCGGCGTGGGTCGAGACGTGTCGCGCCATCCCTTCGAGCGCGGTCGAATACTGGAAGAGCTCGGCCCACTCGGGACCCTGCGCGCGGAACGCCTGCAGGTCCGCATCGGTCTCGAGCGCGTCGGCGAGGCTCGGAGCGTTCGGCCCCGCCGGGATCTTCTTCGCGACTTTGTCGATCTCTCGCAGCGGTAGGTCGAGCGCCCGCCCCACGTCCCGCACGACGGTCCGCGACGCCATCGTCCCGAACGTGACGATCTGGGTCACACACTCGGATCCGTAGCGGCGCCGCGTGTATTCGATGACACGCTCGCGACCCTCTTTGCAGAAGTCGATGTCGATATCCGGCATCGACACGCGGCTCGCGTTGAGGAAACGCTCGAACAGGAGGTCGTACTTCAGCGGATCGAGCCGCGTGATGTCGAGCAGGTACGCGACGATCGAGCCCGCCGCCGAGCCGCGACCGGGGCCGACCGGGATACCGTTGTCGCGCGCCCAGCGGATGAGGTCCCACACGATCAGGAAGTACGAGACGAACCCGAGCTGGCGGATGACCTTCTTCTCGTGCGCGAGGCGCTCCTGGGACGCGCGGTGTTCTGCTCCGTAGAGGCGTGCGCGGCGCTCGTCGAGGAGGCGGTCGAAGAGCTCGTCCGCGCTCTCGCCCGTGTCCGGGCGGAACTCGGGGACGTGGTACTTGCCGAACTGCAGCGTGACGTCGACCTGGCTCGCGACGTCCATCGTCGCCGTGACGGCCTCGGGCAGGTCGCGGAACATGTGCGCCATCTCGGCGCGCGTGGCGAAGTAGAGCGTGTCCGAGTCGAACTTGAAGCGGTCCTTGTCCTTCTTCTTCGCGCCGGTGTTGATGCACAGGAGCACATCCTGCGCGTGGCAGTCCTCGGCGCGCAGGTAGTGGATGTCGTTGGTCGCGACGAGGGGGATCCCCGTCCGCTGGTGCATTCGCACCAGGGCTTCGTTGGCGTCCGCCTGGATCTGAATGCCGTTGCGCTGCAGCTCGAGCCAGAAGTGCTCCGGACCGAAGAGATCGCGGAACTTCACCGCGAGGTCCTCCGCCTCGCGTTCCTTGCCGCTGCGCGTGAGCTGGTTGATCTCTCCCGCGAGACACCCGGAGAGGCAGCTCAGGCCTGCAGCGTGTTTCTCGAGCAGCGCCAGGTCGATCCGCGGCTTGAAGTGGTAGCCATCGACGAAACCCGCCGACGTCAGCTTGACGAGGTTCTTGTAGCCCTCGTTCGTGCGCGCGAGCAGCGTCAGGTGGCTGTACCCGTTGCCATCCCGCTTCGAGTGCTTCTCGCGCATCGAGCGCTTCGCGATGTACACCTCACAGCCGAGGATCGGCTTCACATCGGCACCGCGCGCCTTCTGGTACAGCTCGACGGCGCCGTACATGTTGCCGTGGTCTGTCAGCGCGACCGCGGTCTGGCCGTCCGCTTTGCAGGCTTTGACGAGGTCCCCGATGCGGTTCGCACCGTCGAGCAGGCTGTACTCGCTGTGGACGTGCAGGTGGACGAAGTCGGGTGCGCTCATGGCGATGCGTGGGGGAGGGCCCGTGCCCCTCGCACGGACGAGCTGTGCCCCTCGAGCCCTATTGAACACAGTCCGCGCGCGGAGCGCGACCCGTTCTCGGCGCGGCTCGCGGGGCTCTCCGCGGCCTTGGTGGAGGTCCTACCGACGGACCGCGATCCTACTCACGCTCGCCCGAATTGCTCGCGGGCGGCGCATCTTCGTCGAAGCCCGGCGCCTCTTCGGCGAGGGCCTCGAGCTCGTCGTCGTCGAGCTCACCTTCGAGCTCCTCGGCGGCGCGCTCTTCCTCCGCGAGCTCCAGCGCAACGCTGCGGCTGCGGATCGCTTCGTCGCGCTTGCGCGCCTCGGCGATGACGCGCGCGAGGTTCGCGGCGTCCTCCGCCGACGGGTCGTACTCCCACGACAGCAGCGGGATCGTCCGCGTCTCGAGCACACGCCCGAGTTGACGCCGCACGAAGCCATTTGCGCTCTCCAGCATGTGAGCGGTCTTCGAGCGATCGGCATCGCTGCCGAGCACCGAATAGAACACCTTGGCGCGCGCCAAGTCCTTCGAGAGCTCGACCTTCGTCACGGTGACGAAGCTCGCGCGCGGGTCGGAGATCTCGAACTGCAGGCAGTACGCCACCCGGCGCTGGATCTGCGCCTGGAGTCGTCCGATCGTCTTCGGGTTGGCCATGGTCGGTGGGGGCGTCTTACGCAGCCGCCGCGGCGAGGGGGCCTCGCCGCGGCGGCTCGCAGAGTTCGCGCGGCGCGCTCAGAGCGTCCGCTTGATCTCCTTCATCTCGTAGCACTCGATGATGTCGCCCGTCTGGATGTCGCGGTAGTCCTTGAGCACGATGCCACACTCGAAGCCCTCGCGGACCTCCTTGGCGTCGTCCTTCTCGCGGCGCAGCGAGCCGATCGAACCCGTGTAGATGACGTTCCCGTCGCGCATGAGGCGCACGAGCGAGTTCCGCTTGACCGAGCCGTCCTGCACCATGCAGCCCGCGATGAGGCCGATCCGCGACGACTTGAAGAGCGCACGGATCTCGACGTGGCCCGTGATGACCTCCTCGAACTCCGGCCGGAGCGCACCTTCCATCAGCGCGCGCAGGTCGTCGAGCAGCTCGTAGATGACCTCGTAGCGCTTGATCTCGAGGCCCGCCCGGTCGGCGTTCTGACGCGCCTTCCCGTTGACCCCGACCTTGAAGGCCAGCAACAGCGCCTCGGAGGGCGTCGCCAGGTCCACGTCGCTCTCGGTGATCGGACCGACCCCCGAGTGGATGACCTTGAGCTCGACCTCGTCGTGCCCGAGCTTCGCGATCTCGCTCTTGATGACCTCGGCCGTTCCCTGCACGTCCGCGCGGACGATGAGGTTGAGGACCTTGGCCTCCGTCCCGGCCTCGCGGCCGAGCACGGCCTCGAAGCGCTTGCGCGCGTCGCGGCCCTCGGCCAGCAACTTGGCGCGGTTCGTGCGCTCACGCTCCGCGGCGATCTGCTTCGCCTTGGCCAGCGAGTCGACCACGTAGAACGCGTCGCCGACCCCCGGCAGCGCGTCGAGACCCGTCACGGCGACGGGCATCGACGGGCCAGCTTCCGCGATGACGGCCTCGCGGTCGTCGAGGATCTGGCGCACCTTGCCGTAGCCCTCACCAGCCAGGATGACGTCACCCTTCAAGAGGGTGCCGTCCTGCACGAGGAGGTGCGCGACGATGCCGCGACCCTGCTGGATCTCGGCCTCGAGCACGACCCCGCTCGCGGGACCGCGCGGGTGCGCCTTCAGACCCAGCTCGATGTCGCCCATCAGGAAGATGTGCTCGAGCAGCTCGTCGATGCCCTCGCCGGTCATGCCAGACGTCTGGAACATCGCGGTGTTGCCGCCGTACTGCTCGGGGACCAGCTCCTGGCCCATGAGCTGCTGGATAACGGCGTTCGGGTTGAAGTCCGGCTTGTCCTTCTTGTTGAGCGCGACAACGATCGGCGTCTTCGCGGCTTTGGCGTGGTTGATCGCCTCGACGGTGCTGGGCTTCACGCCGTCGTCACCGGCGACGACCAGGACCACGATGTCCACGGCGCGTGCGCCGCGCGCGCGCATCGACGTGAAGGCTTCGTGGCCCGGCGTGTCGATGATCGTGACGAAGTGACCCTTCGACGTCTTCACGCGGTACGCGCCCACGTGCTGCGTGATGCCGCCGGACTCGCCGGCCGCCACGCGCGTGGAGCGGATCTTGTCGATGAGCGTCGTCTTGCCGTGGTCGACGTGCCCGAGGAACGCGACCGTGGGGGAGCGGGGGACGAGGTCCTCTTCTTCGAGCTGGCTGCGCTTGCTGCGCACCTCGTCGAGGTGGGCCTGTTCCGCCGTGATGTCTTCCTTGATCTCCAGGTCGACGCCGAACTCAGCCGCGATCAGGGTCGCGGTCTCGGCGTCGAGGACCTGGTTCATCGTGAACATCCCGAGCTTCTGGCTCCACGCCTTCTGCACGACGAGCGCCGCCTTCAGCGAGAGCGCCTCGGCGAGCTTCGCGATCGTGATCGGCTCGGAGATGCCGACGACGTCGCCGGCGTACGGCGACTCGTTGGCGTTCTCGGTGCGCCGCGGTCCGCCCGCGCGCCGGCCCTGCGTGTGGCCGGTCTGCGACGTGCGGTTGTGGCGCAGGAAGCGGTTCTGCTCGCGCTCGCGCAGCTCGTTCGCGGTGAGTTGGCCGCGGGGGCCCGTCGCCGCGGGCTGCGGCGAAGTCGGCGCACCGCGCCGCCCGCCGCCCAGCGTCGGGCGCACGTCCGGCGTCGCTTCATCGCGCGACTGGATGCGGCGCGACGAGGCCTTCTTCTTCTGCGGCGCTTGTTGGAACGTCGACGGATCGACGAAACCGACAACGTTGCCGCGCCGGGGCGAATCCTTGGCCTCGGTGCGGGCGGCGGGGGTCTTCGTCACGACCGGCTTCGGGAGGGTCGACTTGCCCGGCGGCACGATCGTCGGCCCTGGGCGAACGCCCGCGGGACCCGAAGCGACGGGACGCGCTGGCGCTGGGGCTGGCGCGCTCGCCGAAGGCGCTGTACCGCTGCCGGAGGCGCTCGCGGTTCCAACTCCCACGCTGGCGGCGGCCGCCAAGGTCTTCACGGGGGCGCCCGGGGCCGCAGGTTCATCCGGCGCTGTGGCCGCCGGTGCGACCTCCGCCGGCTCGGCGGGGGTCGAGTCCGGCTGGGATACAGCCGGTGCGACCGCCTCGGGGGCGGGCGCGCTGGAACGTGCATGGTCGACTGTGGGCGGAGCCGTATTCGGGCTCGACGCTTCGGGTGCCGTCGGCGCGGCCGCGCTCGGAACGTCTACCGGAGCGCTCGCGGCAGCGGCCTGGGTCGGCTGCGCCGGCGGCTCGTGCCGCGCAGGGGCCTCGGCGACGCTGGGCGCAGTAGGCGGCGGCGCCGCTGCCCGGGCGGACGATGTGGGGAGGGTCGAGGACGCCGCCTGCGGCACAGCCGGGGCCACCTCTGTGTCTTCCTCGCCAGCAGCCTCGTCCGAGGTTTCGGTCGGGTGCACGTCCCCGTGCACCTCGTGCTCGGCGTCCTGGTCGCCCCCGCCATCGTCCCCGTCGAGGCTCGACTTCTTGCGCCGCTTGACGACCTTCAGACCTGCGGAGGCCGGCGCCTCAGCAGCGGGTGCGCCTTCGCCCACGGGCATGATACCGTGCGCCTCCAGCACCCCCTGCGCGGTCACGAGGTCGAAGGGGTCGAGAGCCGACATGTGGCTCTTGACCTTGCTGAAGCCCAAGTCCTTCAGCTTGGCCGCCAGGTCCTTGCCGGGCATGCCGTACTGCTTCGCCAGGTCGTGGATGCGAACTTTGTCGCTCGAGCTCATCCGAGGGGTGGTGTTGAGGGGTGAACAGCGCCGCACGTGGCGCCATTCCGTCGTCGGTTCAGGGTAAGCGTGTGCGTGGCCTCGGGATCCGCGTCACCGCGGGCCCGGGGAGAAGCAGCTTCAAGACTCGTCGGCGTCGTCCGCGCCGCCGTCGTAGACATCCGGGCTCGCGCCGGCGTGTTGTGCCGCAGCGTCGGCGTTCGCGGGGGCCCCTTGGCCATCCCGCGCCCGGCCGCCGCCCGTGCCGAAGTACTCTTCGTTGGTTTTGATCTCGATCTCCCAGCCGCAGAGCCGGCTGGCGAGGCGCACGTTCTGCCCGCGCTTGCCGATCGCCAGGGACTGCTGCTCCTCGTCGACGAGGACGGTGACCGAGTGCCGCTCGATGTCGGGGTAGATGCTCTCGATGTTGATCACGGCCGGCTTGAGGCCGTTCATGACCAGCGTCTCGAGCGAGTCGCTCCACTTGATGATGTCGATGCGCTCGCCGCGCAGCTCGTCGATGACCGCCTTGATGCGCGAGCCGCGCACGCCGACGCACGCGCCGATGCAGTCGATCTTCGGGTCGCTCGAGATGACCGCCATCTTGGTGCGGTAACCGGGCTCGCGCACGACGCGCTTGATCTCGATGATGCCGTCCGCGATCTCGGGCACTTCCAGCTCGAAGAGCCGGCGCACGAGGTCGGGGTGCGTGCGGCTGACGAGGATCTTCACGCGGTTCCCGTCGTTGCGGACCTCGACGATGATCACGCGGATGCGGTCGCCGGCCTGGTAGGCCTCGCCGCGCACGCGGTCCTCTTTCGAGAGGTGCGCCTCGACCTTGCCCAGCGAGATCACGAGGTCTTGGCCTTCGTAGCGCTGCACTTCACCGTGCACGAGCTGTCCGACGCGGCCCTCGTACTCCTCGTAGAGCACCTCGCGCTCGGCTTCGCGCACGCGCTGCGTGAAGCCCTGTTTGACGGTCTGCGCCACGATACGGCCGAGCTCGTCGAACTCGAACTCGTAGACACCCTCCGTGTCTTCGATCGTGACCTCGCCGCTCTTCCGGTCGATCGTGCAGACGAGGTCCTCGTCCGCGCCGAACTTCTTGCGCACCGCGGCGGCCATGGACTCCTCGAGCGCGCGGAAGATCACCTCTTTCGGGATGTCCTTCATCGCGTGGAGCGCGTCGATGGTCTGGAGGAGGTTCTGCGGGTTCATTCCGGGTTCGTGGGTGCGGGAACCGGTCGGTACAAGCAAAGGAGCGGGGCTGGGCCCCGCTCCTGTCGGCGCGGGCCGACGGGGGGAGCCGTGGCCACGCTGTGATCGAGGAGGGATTGAGGGAGGCTCGCGGACGGAGTAGTGTGGTCTCGAAAGCGCCAAAGGTCAACCGCGACGGCCCATGAAGCGAGCGGAGCCCGCCGATTGGCCGCCCGAGCCTGCCCCGCGACCCGCCCCGCTCCCCGCGAACGAGTTCCCCGCGA
>CAYOBN010000022.1:29653-45159 GCA_964402175.1 uncultured Planctomycetaceae bacterium
CGAGTTCCCCGCGACCGAGTTCCCCGCGACCGAGTTCCCCGTGCCGTCCGCCCCACCCCCGTCCGACGGCGACGCTGCGCCGCGCCCGTGGCAGATCTTCCAGCGCCAGCTCGAGCGCGCCGCGGCGACCGACACAACAGTCCTGCTGACCGGCGAGAGCGGCGCGGGCAAGTCCCATGCCGCCGCGCGGCTGCACGCGCTCGGGCGGCGGCGAGCGGCCCCGTTCGTGGCCGTGCACCTCGCCGGCCTCGCGGAGACGCTGATCGACGCCGAGCTCTTCGGCCACGCCGCCGGCGCGTTCACGGGCGCGCGCGAAGCCCGGCCGGGGCGCTTCGTGGCCGCCGATGGGGGTACCCTCGTGCTCGAGGGCATCGAAGCCCTGGCGCCCGGACTGCAGGTGAAGCTCCTGCGCGTCCTGCAGGAGCGCGTCGTCGAGCCGCTGGGCGCGGACGCCCCCGTGCCGGTCGACGTGCGCATCGTCGCCACGACGGCCCGCGACCTCGCCGCAGAAGTCGCAGCAGGGCGCTTCCGCCAGGACCTCTTCTACCGCCTCGCCGTGGTCACGTTGACGGTGCCCCCGCTGCGCGCGCGGCCGGAGGACCTCCCCGCCCTGGTCGCCGAGCTCTCCGCCGCCGTCGCCGCCCGCGTGGGCGCGCCGCCGCCCGACCTCACGCGCGAGGCCCTCGCGCGGCTCACCGCGCACCCCTGGCCCGGCAACGTGCGCGAGCTCGAGAACGCCCTCGAGCGCGCCGCCGTCCTCACGCCGGGCCCCGGGCCCCTCGCTCCGGCGGCCTTCGACTTCCTCGACGAGGCCATCGCCGGTGTCGCGGCGTCCCTCGCCCGCTCCGCGCTCGCCCACGGCCTCGACGCCGACGCGGTGCTGGCTGCGCTCGTGGACGAGGCGCTCGCCCTCGAGCGCGGCAACGCCTCCGCGGCCGCACGCCGGCTCGGAGTGGCGCGCCGCGTGGTGGAGCGGCGGCGCCCGAACGGCGCGGATGGGGGAGCCGCAGGCTGAGCTCCGCGAGCGTGGGGCTCAAAACGACCCGACGGCCGAGCGCACGCGCTCGGCCGTCGGTTCATGCGCCTTGAGCGGGGCGCCGCGGCTGCGGCGCCCGCGCCGGACCTCAGAGCCAGGTGACCGCCAGGCCGTTCGTGAAGTTCGAGGTCGCCGTGCCGCCGACGGCGTCGCGGTACCAGGCCTGGAAGTTCCACGTCTCGCCGACGGCGCCAGCCACTGGGCCGGTCGGCGTCGGAAGCTGCGTGTTGTCGATCGCGAGCGAGAACGAGCCCGTCGCGCCCGAGTTCTTGATCTGGCCCGGACCGACGTAGCGGCCGATCTGGCCGCCGAGGCAGAGCACACCTTGGCTGCCGCCCGGCTGGTTCACGACGCCCTGCGTGCGGCTCGCGAGGAAGAAGCCGAACGCGTTGAGCGGCAGGTCGCTCGCCGTCAGGCCCAGGTTGTTGTTCGCCGCGATGGCCGAACCGGTGCCCGCGATCGTCGCGGAGCTGCCCGTCGAGTTCGCGACCGCCGGGCCGCAGTACGCCGTACCGACGCCGCCGCCGCTGCCGAGCACGTAGGTCAGCTCACCCACGAGCTCGCGCGGGAAGAAGTACGAGCCCGACGGCAGGAAGGGCGTGCTGCGGACCTCGCCGGTCGTCAGCGTGAGGTTGGCGTCCGCGAACGTGTTGTACGTCCCGAGGGTGCCGGTCTTGTAGCGCGGGCCAGCGACCGTGAAGCGCAGGCAGACGCCGACGGTCTGACCAGCGGGGACGAGGATGTCCGGGATGTCGATCGAGTCCGAAATGTCGGCCGTCCCGAGCGGCCCCTGGGTGCCCGAGGCGGTGCCGAGGGAGGTCCAGCCGGTCGGGTCGCTGCCCGGGCCGCTCGCGACGGGGCCGCCCAGGCCGCTGCCGACGAAGGTGAGGACTTCGAACTCGAGCGGAGCGCCAGCGGCCGCGCTGCTGGCGGTGCGCAGCTCGGTGACGGTCACCGCGCTGGTGCCGGCCGTCAGATCGAAGAACATGCCCCAGTTGACGGCGCCGCCGTTGTTGGCGGGGGCCGGGTTCGCTTGCAGGACGATCTGTGCCTCTGCGGCGCCCGCGAGGGCGGCGGCGAGGACGGGAAGGAAGAAACGGTGCATCGGGGAGGTGTTCGAGGTGAGCCTGGGATGAGAAACGGAGAAAGGCGAGTCGACACGCCCTGCGCCAGGCTAGCGCAGGGCTGAGTTTCCGGGAAAGGAAATGGGCCCGCGACCTACGTGGATTCCCGCGCCTGGACGTTCCGCTACGCTGACGGCCCCAGAGCGCCCCGGCGCTCCCCCCGCGATCCCATGTTCGAACCCTTGGGTGATCCGAGGCCCGTCCGCCGCGACCCCCGCGCCCGGCGCCGCCCCCGCGCGGTCGGCGGCGTGCGCGTCGGGGTCGTCTGGACGCTCCTCGCCAGCGCCGCACCGCTGTCCGCAGTGCCCCTGCCGGTGGTACCGCGACCGGTGGTGGCCCCATCCGTGGCCCCACTCCCCGTCGCGGCGACCCGGGCCCCGGCGCCCGTCCGCCCGAGGGACGAAGCCGCCGCGGCGCTCGCCGCGCTGAACGGCTTTGCCGACCAGCCCGAGGCCGAGCGCCTCGCGCGGGCCGAGCTCCTGGTCCGCGCCCTGCCCCCGGAGGCGTTCGCGGCGGCCCTGGTCCACCTGTCCGACCCCGCGCCGGCGGTGCGGGCGGCCCTCGTGCCCTTGCTCGCGCGGCCGGACCTCGACCCGGACGGGGACACCAGCGGGTCCGCGGTGAGCCTCCCATTGCGGGTCGCGCGCCTCGGCGAGGTCGCCGCGAGCGACCCCGATCCCGCCCCGCGCCACGCGGCCCGGCGCGCCCTCGGCGACCTCGACGACGCGGGGGCCGCGGCCGCCCTCGCGCGGCTGGCCCGCACCGGGCGGCCCGGGGAGCGCGAGCACGCCGCGGCGTCGCTGCCCGCGACCCCGCGGAGCGCGGCCGCGGTGCGCGGCCTCGTACGAGCCGGGCTCGGTCTACCCGAACTGGGCCTACCCGAATTGGGCCCCGCGGCGGACCCGGACGGCGGCGTCCCGCCCGTGGCCCCGGAGGTCCTGGCGCTCGCCCTCGCCGCCCACGGGCGCATCCTCGCGGACGCGCGCCTCACCGGCGGGGCCGGCGCGCTGACCGCGGCGGAGCGCGCGGAGCTCTTGCTGGCCCTGGCCCACCCGCACCCGCTCGTCGCGCGCGCTGCGGCGCGCGGCTTCGATGCGCTCCTGCGGCGCCTCGCCGAACAAGCGGACACCGCCGCCGCGACGGCGCTCCTCGCGGACCTCGCGGCTGCCGGGCTCGACCCGCGGGTGGCCGCGTTCCAGTCCGTGCGCATCGCGCTCGCGCCCGGGGCGGACCTCGCGCGGGCCGAAGCCGGCCTCGCAGCGCTCGCCGTCGCGCTCGGCCGCGGCGTCGGCGGCGCCGCGGCCGCAGGACCGGATGAAGACGGCGACCCCGAGCGCCTGTGGGCCTACCGGGCCGCGCAGCTCGAAGCCGCCGTCGCGCTCGCCGCGGCGGACGCACCGCGCGCGCGGCGCGCGACCGAGCGCGCGGCGCTGGCGCTCGATGCGCTCCTCGCGCTGCGCCTCGATCGCAGCGGCGAGCGCGCGCGCGCAGCGCACATGGAGGCCCTCGTCGCGCGCGCGCTCGTCGAGGTCACCGCGATCCTCGCCGAGCTCGCTGCTGGCGAGCCCGACGGTCCGCTGCCCCTCGTCGCGCGCGCGCGCACCGCGCACACGTTGCTGCTCGAAGCGCAGGTGCTCGCGGCCGATGTGCTGGGCCAGGCCCTCGGCGGCTTCGACCCGTTGCTGGAGGACGACCTGTCGCCGCTGCGGCTCGTGTACCAGGGCCGCGGCTTCGGGCCGGGGCGCCTCGACGTCGAGTCCCTGCTCGCGCACCAGGCGCGCCTGGGCGCGCTGCTCGCGACCGTGGCGCCGCGCGAATTGCCGGGCTTCGAGCCGCTGGCAGATTTGGCGCTCGGGCCCGAATGGACGGATCCGGAGGCCGATCCGCGCCGTTCGGCGCTCCTCGCAGCGGTGCTCGATGCGGGCGTCGAAGGGGCGCGGCGCGCGCTCGCCGCGGGCGAGGAGCGCACGGCGCGCGAGCGTCAGCGCGGCTCGCTCGTACTGCCTGAAGCGCTCCTGCGCGAGAACGAAGACGCGCAGCTCTGGCTGCGGCTCGCGCTGATGGACCTCGAAGACGAGAGCCCCACGGCGCGGCTCGAACTGCGGGTCCCCGCGTCGCTCGCGTTGTCGCTCGCCAGCGACCTCGCGGGGGACGGGCGCGCGTCCGAGGCGCGGATCCTCGCGGGCCGCTTCCGCCAGGACCTCGAGCGCGTCGGGATCTCGCGGCGCTGGTTCTACGCGGGCCACGAGCGGGTCGTGCGCGCGTTGATGCAGATCGGCGCGGCGTTCACCGACGAAGGCAAAGCCGTCGAGGCCGAAGCGACGCTGCAAGAGGCCGTCGCGCGCATCGAAGACGTCGAGCGCCAGCTCGCCGAGCGCGGCGCGGGCGCGGCGGCGCTCGCGGACCTGCGCCGCTTGCGGGCGTCCGCGCTCGTGTCGCTCGCTGTGAACGCCAACGTGCGCCTCGACGACCAGCCGAAGGCGCTCGCGTACTACGAGCAGGCCTACGCGCTGCGGCAGGACGAGTTCATGACCGCGCTGCTCGCGTGTTACCGCGCGCGCTCGGGGCGCGAGGCCGAAGCGCGGGCGCTCCTGCGCCGCGTCCGGCCGGGGCCGGGCACCTGGTACAACCTGGCGTGCGCCCACGCGCTGCTCGGGGACGCGACGGAGGCCCTCGATTTCCTCGAGCGCGAGCTGCGCGAGAACCACGGCTCCGCGGGCTCCCGCGCGCGCCAGCTCGAGTGGGCCAGGGCGGACCCCGACCTCGCGAGCCTGCGCGGCGACCCGCGCTTCGAGCACCTGACCGATCCCGCGACCTGGCAGGGCGCGGGCCCTGGGCGCTGAGCGTTCGGGCACCCGCGCTTCTGGCTGGGATCCCCGGCCCGCCCGAGCCGCGCCCTGTGGCCCGGGCTCCTCGGGTACACTCTTCCGCTTCGAGAACGGTTGCACATGGGCAAGATCATCGCGAGCGGAAAGGGGCGGCGTTGGCTGCTCGGCGGCCACCCCTGGCTCTATCTGGACGACGTGGCGAGCGGGCGGGGTGAACCCGGCGAGCTCCTGCCCGTCGAAGGGCCGAACCAGGAGAGCCTCGGCTGGGGCCTCTTCTCGACGCACTCGCGCATTGCCGTGCGCATGGTCACACGCGCGCCCGAGCAGCCGAACCGCGAGTTCTGGGCCGCGCGCATGCGCCGCGCGATCGAGCGGCGGCGCCGGCTCGGTCTGCTCGACCCCGACTCGGGCTGCCGCCTGATCGCCGGTGACGCCGACGGCTTCCCTGGCCTCGTGATCGACCGCTACGCGCGCACGGCCGTCGTGCAGTGCGGCACTCAAGCGGCGGACCGCATGCGGGACTTCATCCTGGAGCTCCTGCACGAAGCGCTGCCGTTCGAGCTCGCGACGGTGGTCGATCGTTCGGACGCCAGCGTGCGCAAGCTCGAGGGCCTCCTGACTCGCTTCGAGGTCGTCAAGGGCGCGCTCGACGGTCCGATCCTCGTGCGCGACGGCGCGCTCTACTACACCGTCGACGTCGTCGAGGGGCACAAAACCGGCCACTACCTCGATCAAGCCTTGAATCGGCGGAAGGCCGCGCAGCTCGGCGTCGGCGGGCGGGTGCTCGATGCGTTCGCGTACGACGGGCTCTTCGGATTGCACGCGGCCCATGCGGGCGCAGAGGACGTCCTGTGCCTCGATCAGAACCGCGCTGCATGTGAGCGCATCCTCGCCAACGCCGAGCGCAACGGCCTCGCGGGCAAAGTGCGCGTCGAGCGCGTCGACTGCATGAAGGACCTGCGCGCGCGCGCCGAGCGCGACGAGCGCTACGAGCTCGTCATCCTCGATCCGCCCGCGTTCGCCCGCTCGAAGAAAGAGGTCGAGGGCGCGGAGCGCGGCTACGTCGAGCTCAACCGCCGCGGCATCGACCTCGTGCCGCCGGGGGGCCACCTCGTCAGCGCGTCGTGCAGCCACAACGTGCGCTCGGCCGACTTCGTCGGGTTCATCGCTTCGGCGGCGCGTCTCACCGGGCGCGACGTGTGGCTGGAGGAGCTCACGAA
Source organism: uncultured Planctomycetaceae bacterium (assembly GCA_964402175.1). Lineage (GTDB taxonomy): Bacteria > Planctomycetota > UBA1135 > UBA1135 > JAWKUK01. The sequence goes on from CAYOBN010000022.1 coordinate 35,862, forward strand.
AGCTGCGCCAGATCACCCGCACCTCGTGACATTGCCCGAGACGGACTATCTGAAGTGCGCGTTCCTCGACGTCGGTTAGCGCGCGCCGCGGACCAGCCATGCCCGAGACCGACCTGCAGCTCACCGTCAACGGCACGCCGCGCGCGCTCGCGGCGGGGGCCACCGTCGCGGACCTCGTCGCCTCGCTCGGGCTGCGGGCGGAGCTCGTCGCCGTCGAGGTCAACAAGGCCCTCGTGCCGCGCCGGCGGCACGCGGAGCACCTCCTCTCCACCGGCGACCGCGTCGAGATCGTGACCCTCGTCGGAGGGGGTTAGAGCACATCCTATGACCGTCGATCCGTGCACCGACACGAAGCTCCGCGTGGGGGACATCGAGCTCAGCTCGCGCCTCCTCGTCGGCACCGGCAAATACGCCTCGTTCGAGGAGACTGCGCGCGCGCTCGAGCTGTCCGGCACCGAGATGGTGACGGTCGCGATCCGGCGCGTGAACCTCGACCCGCGGCAGGGGCCGTCGCTGCTCGACCACATCGACCGCCAGCGTTATCACATCCTGCCGAACACCGCGGGTTGTTTCGATGTCGAGAGCGCGCTGCGGACCGCGCGGCTCGCGCGGGAGCTGCTCGATACGCCGCTCGTGAAGCTCGAGGTGCTCGGGGACCCGAAGACGCTGCTGCCCGATCCCGTCGGTACGCTCGAAGCGACGAAGGTGCTCGTCGCGGAGGGCTTCACCGTGATGGTGTACTGCTCCGACGATCCGCGGATGGGCGTGCGTCTGGCCGAGCTCGGCGCTGCGGCCGTAATGCCTGCGGGCTCGCCGATCGGGTCGGGTCAGGGGGTGCTGAACCCCAACGCGCTCTCCATCTTGCTCGAGCTGGTCGACGTGCCGGTGATCGTCGATGCGGGCGTCGGCACCGCGTCCGATGTCGCGTTTGCGATGGAGCTCGGCGCGCAGGGTGTGCTCTTGAACACGGCGATCGCGGGCGCGAAGGAGCCGCTGCGGATGGCGGTCGCGATGCGCGACGCTTGCCGCGCGGGGCGCAACGCGTTCCTGGCGGGGCGGATCCCGAAGAAGCGCTACGCCAACGCCTCGTCGCCCGAAGAGGGCTTGATCGAAGAGGCCGGCCCCAAGCGCTGATCGCCCGCTCGCGCGCCTGCTGACGCAGGTCACATCCCCCGCACCTGCGCTCCTCCCTTCGCGACGATGCCTGCCGATCCCGATCTGACCGACCCGTCGTTCTTCGGCCCCGTCGCGGGGGTCGCCGTTGCGGTCGGGCTCCTGCTCGCGCCGCTCGGGCAGCGCGCCGCGCGTTGGGCGTTCCCGCGCGCCGCGCGCGCCACGGGCGTGACGTTCGAGTGGCGCGACCTCGCCGCCGTGGCGCTCGTCTTCATCGCGTCACAGGTGCTCGCGGGCGGCATCGCCGCGGGCTTCGGCCTCGACCTGGAGGCGGTCCTCGTCGCGCTGCCGCTGACTGCGCTGGCCCAGCTCATCACCTGTGCCGCGATCCTGGGCCTAGCCGCCAAGCGTCGGCACGGCTTCCCCGCGCTCGGCCTGCGCCGGGGTGAGGGCGCGTGGTCGATCGCCTACGGGCTCGTCCGCTACTTCGGCTGGTGGCCCTTCCTCTTCGCGTTGATGGCTACGGCGCCGTTCTTGGTCGAGGTGCTCTTCGACGTGCCGTACGAGCCCCAGGAAGTGGCCCAGTTGATCGCTGGCGCGACCGGCGCAGAGCGCCTGCTCGTGCTCGCGCTGGCCGCGCTCGTCATCCCGTTCTGCGAAGAGCTCATCTTCCGCGGCTTCCTCCAGACCGCGCTCGAAGCGCGCGTGGGCCGCGTCGCAGCCGTCGCGCTCGCCTCGCTGATCTTCGCCGCCCTGCACGGCACCGCCGCGTTCGTCCCGATCTTCGGCCTGTCCGTCATCCTCGGCATCGTCATGCTGCACACCCGTCGCTTGCTCGCGTGCTGGGCGATCCACGGCCTGCACAACGGGCTCACGACCGGCCTTCTCTTCCTCTTCCCGGACATGCTGGGCGGCTGAGCGCACGCGGGTTTGCGTGTGGAGGGCGCCGAGAATTACGCGCGCGGTTTTGCGTGCCGAAGGGGCGCGCAGACCGCCTGTCCGAGACACTGCGCGCCGACTTCGCGCCGCGAACTCCTGCGACCCTGCTCCGCGTGATCAGCGGGCCTGAAGCTCGTGGCCAGCGGGTCTTCAATACAAGGTCTAGGCAACTTCTCGGCTGCTGTGCTCGCGGTCGGCTGGCATCCTCTGTGTCATGGCTCAAACCTGGCTCCCGCGCGGATCAGGTCCGCGCACTGCGACGGCAGGCTTGTGCGTGGCCGTGGCGCTGGCGGGCGCCATCTTGTTCGGGCTCTGGACCGACGCAGAGTCGGGCTCGCCTGGGGTCGAGGTGCTGGACCCGTCGTCGGCGGACGAAGCCCCCGGCTCCACGGGCGGTGACCACGCGCACACGCGGCTGGAGGCCGAGACCCGCGCGCCGGGCGACGCGCTGCGCCCGCGTGGACTCGCGCCGCTCGACTTGACGCACGTCGCGGCGGCGGGCCCAGAGCTCGAGACGTTCCAGGTGCTGGTCCTGGAGGATCACACCGTACCGCGGCCGGTGGAGGGCGCGCGGGTCACGTTGCAGCGCGGGGGCGACGTGCTCGCGCGGATGGAGACCGACGTGCTCGGGCGCGCGCGCCTCGAAGCACCGCTCTCGCTGGCGGACCTCGTGATCGAGAGCGACGAACACGTCGACACCGCGCGTCCGAACGCGCGCGCGGGCGAGGAGCTGGTCGTCGTGCTCGTGCCGAGCGGCACACTCGTCGGTCGCGTCGCGTACGCCGGGCGGCGCGTCCTCGCCGAGCAAGAGGTGCGCCTGTGGACCGGCACCGGCTTTCGCGTGGGCCGCGGGGCGCGTACAGCGGCCGTCGGACCGAGCGGTGCCTTTCAGTTCACCGACCTCGAGCCGGGTTACGTGACGATCGCGCTCGCGGCGGATGACGAGCCGCTCGTGCACGAACCGAGCTTGCGCATCCGCTCGGGCGAAGAGACTCGGGTCACGCTGCAGGTGCCCGAGGCGCGCCGCTTGACCGGCCGCGTCGTCACTGCGGAGTCCCGCGCGCCGCTCGACGGCGTGACGGTCCGCGCACGGCAGGTGATCCAGGGAAGTTGGGAGGTCAGCCAGCTCGGTCGCGAGGGCACCGTGACGGGCCGCAACGGGAGCTTCATCCTGCAGCCCTTGGCGCCGGCCCGGGTCGTGGTCTCGGCCGAGGCTCCATGGGGCGGGCGCGCGGAGCTCGAGCTCGACCTCTTCGACTCCGCTTCGCCGCCGCTCGAGCTCGCCATCCCCGCGGCGGTCTCGCTCGAGGGTTATGCCGTCGACATCGCGGGCAGCGCCGTACCGGGAGCGCGGATCGTCGCGGTGCGCGCGGACGGAGCCGGGCGCGTCGACTGGCGCGTCGAGGCCGGCCCCGACGGCGCAGGCCGCGAGCCTGACGGGCTCGTGCTCGCTCGGACGGTGGCGGACGGAGCGGGGCGGTTCCGCTTCGCCGCCTTGCCCCCGGATTCGCGGCTCGTCCTCGTTGCCTTCGCGGAGAACCCTTCGAGCACCCTCGGGCTGCCCCGCGACGGGCGCGTCGAGGTCCGGACCCGCAGCGCAGCGGACCTGGCGGATCGGGTCCGCATCACTCTGAAGGGCGCGGCCACGGTCTCGGGCCTGGTCGTCGATGGGGCGGGGGCGCCCCTCGCAGGAGTGGAGGTCACTCCGCGGGGGGGCAGATCTCCCGTTGGTGCGGGTCGGCTCGCGCACGGCCGCCGATGGGACCTTCGTCGCGGCGTGCGCTCTACACGTGGCGCCCGCCCTCGACGTCCGGAGCGAGGGGTTCCTCGTGCAGGAGGTGTCGGCCGGGGCTGCCACACCAGCCGCGGAGGGCTTTCGGTTCCTCGCGCCGATCGTGCTCGAGCGTGAGGCGCGCCTCACCGGCATCGTGCTCGATCCGGCCGGCAACGCCGTGCGCGCTGCGGTGAAGGCGCGACGCGTGACACGCGCACCTACCGACCCGGTACATGCCGCCTCGGATCATCTCGGGCGCTTCTCGTTCGCGCGCCTCGCGCCCGGGGTCTACGAGGTCAGCGCGCGCGCCTCCGGCTACCGCGCATCCGTCAGCGGAGCGCGGCCGCTGCGGGTCGAGGCCCCGATGGAAGAGCCCATCAGCCTCGTGCTCGTCCCAGAGCCGCTGCCCCCGCGCGGCTCGGTCGTCGGCGAGTTGGTCGTGTTCGGCACGGACGATCCCGTACCAGGGGCTCTGTTCGACGGGCTCGGCCCAGGGGCGCTCCTCGTGGAAGGCCGGCGCTTCCGCGCCGTGGGCCTGCCCGTCGGCGAAGGCCGCTTCGTGGTCTCGGCGCCGGGCTATGAAACGACGACGCTGCGGACGTTCGAGGTGCTCGCGGACCGCACGGTCGAGCTGGGCCGCTCCGCCGTTCGGCCCGCCACCAAGCTGATCGTGCGCGTGGTGAATGCCGCGGGCGACAGTGTGCAAGGCGCGGTCGTGCGGCTCGATCGCCTGCCCGAGGCCCGGGCGGGTCGCGGCGGCTTGCCCCAAGAGCTCGAAGTCCCCTCGCTCACGGGCGGATACCACTTGCTGCGCGACGTGCCTCGCGCGCGCTGGCAGCTGGTCGTCGACCACAGGACCGCGGGCCGCTACCGGGATGATCTCGTGGTCGACGGCCCGACGCAGTCGGTCACGGTGACCTTGACCCCGCCTTGAGCCCGCGCGCGCCCGCCATTGCGGAGCGCACGAGCGCGGAGCATCTGAGCCGGGCGAAGGACCTACTCGCTCGCCGGCCGTCAGGGTCGATCCCCGCATGAGCCGTGCGCTCGCACCGTCGGTCCCAGCGCCTTCATTCCTTCCGTATGCACCTTCGCTGGTGCCCTTTTGCGTCCGTCGTGTTCGAGGGGGAGCGGCCGCGGCCGCCGCGCAGGAGAGCCCGAGCAAGTCGGCCGTGAGGGAACGCGACCCCCACGGCGCCACCTACAGTGTGGGCCCGAGCACGAGCCCGCGTCGCAGCAAGGGCCCGAGCTTCCGCCCGTCGCCCGCGCCGTGCACCGGAGTGACCAGCGGGTCCATACCCAAGACGATCCCCAGCGCGGCGATCTGGGTCCGGTTGATCCAGACGTTCCCGAGGATCGCCGCCGCGAGGGCGTCCTTCGACAGGCGCCCGAGCATCAACGTGTCGACCGTCCCGAGCAACATCCAGCCGACGTTCGTCAGGACGATCGGCCAGGCGAGGCGCGCGAGCAAGGAGGCCTCGGCGCGGAGGGTAGGTAGAGGGACGTTCAACCACGCGCGCACCCGCCCCGCTGGGCGGGATTGCGGGGTAAGGACGATACCCGGTCCGCTGCCCTACCCACCCACGAGTCGGCGCCACGCAAACCAAATTGCACAGGGCGCCGCATGGCGGATCGAGCTGCTGCACGTCTGCCCCTCGGATTTGGCCCGTGACGCGCAGCGTGTTGCGGGATCCGACCCTCCCGAGTACGTTCGATTCAGTTCGAGACCGAACCACTGCCATGCCTACCCTCGCCCCCCCCCCGCAACAAGCGCGCCCGTTGCTCGCGACGGCGTCGCTCCTGGCTCTCTCTGCGGCCCTGACCGTCGAGTCCTCCGCACAGACGTACCTCACGCAGCCGACCGGTGCGCACCCCTACTCCCTCGTACGAGCGGTCGCCAGCACGCCGGATGCGAGCTGGTTGTTCGTCGGTGAAGGGGGCACCGTCGCCATCCAGGATGCGCGCGCGACGACCTACGCCGGAGCTGCCGGTGGCCCGTCGCTGCCGCCGGCGAAGGTCGTGCAGGTTGGGAGGCCAGGCGTCGTGAGCGCAGCGCTGTTGCCTCACCCCGAGCTCGATTTCGACGTCGACACGGACGGCGATGGGATCGCGGAGAACGACGTGGTCGACGTGCTCTTCGTCGCCGGCGGCCAGCTCGGCCTCTGGATGCTCGCGGTCGATCCGCGCCCGGGTGCGCCGAACCGCGCGATGCGCATCGACGACCAGGGCAACCCGCTGAACCCGATCAGCGAGCAGAACAGCCGCCGCTTCTGCAACCAGCTCGCCCTCGTCGACGTCGGCGACACGACGTACCTCGCCGCGACCTTCGGAAAGAAGGACCAGAGCCACCTGCGCCTCTACTCGCTGGCTGCGGTGACCGCGCGGTTCGCCACCGCTGCGGCCGAGGTCGGCTTCGAGCTCCAGCCCGCCGGGTTCACGATGATCGGCGGCCGCACCGGCGCGAACATGACCGCGATCACTTCGGCCCGGACGCAGAGCTCGAGCTACGTGCTCGGCATGACGGTCGACCAGTTGACGCAGCGGCCCTCGGCGACCGCCCATGTGTACCTGGCGATGAACACCCACGGACTGATGCGAGTCTCGCTGACGCCTGGTGCCGGGGGGGTGGCGTTCACCAAGACCTGGGGGCCGATGTTCGGAACTGGAACGGCCTATGCGACGCCGGTGCCGAGTGGCACGGTCAATGCGGTCGGCGGATACCCCGCCCAGTGGTACGAGAACCTCCACCTCTACGACGTGACGCGCAGCCCGACGTTCGACGAGCTCCAACTGGACGATCCGCCCGCCTTCGTCGACGTCGCCCTGGCCAGCATCGGCTCGCAGCGCCACTTGTACTGCGCCGTCGATCACCTGAACTGGTGCCGCTTCGACCTGGGTCAGCCCTGGTCGACCAGCACACCCGTCGACTGGCATGCGGGTGAACCCGTGCCCGTGCGAGATCGAGCCAACTGGAACGGGCAGTTCATCGGGGCGGGCACCGGGCCGCAGCTCTCCGCTTGGGGCGGACGTGTCCACCTCCGGCCGGCCGACCTCCCGAACCTCCCGAACATCCCGCTGGATCAGGACTACGCCTACGCCCGGGCCCTCGAGCTCTGTGAGCCGCCGCCGGGCAGCACGGCGACCGGGCCCATCCTCGTTGTCTCGTACGGTCTTGGCCCCTGGGCGATGATCTCGGACATCCGCTCGCCGCGGCCGATCTACGACCACACCTTCGCACGGGTCTCGTCGGTGCCGCTGGCGTCGCTCCATCACGTCACCTCGTCGTTCGCGTACACTGTGGTGTACGATGCGACGAACCTCGCGGCGGGGGCGCGAGGCTTCATCCAGGTCGGCGGTGGAGAGCTTCGGCTGCCCCCGGACCAGAGCCGCAGCGGCGGGCCCGACAAGATCATGTTCTTGCACGACGATGTCGGCGAGTTCCAGACGGGTGGCCCGTCGGCCAAGCATGCGGCGTGCCTCTCCTACATCGATCTGAACGCGCCGCCTGTCGGAGGCGCCAATACCCACTACTGGATCCGGGACGTGAGCCAGCGTGTCGGGCGCTATTGTTTCTTCGCCTCGTATTGTGAGGAGGAACCGACCGTACTCGCGTTGGCGCACAACGATGCGGGGCTGCGCCACGACGGTGCGCTCAAGACCGAGCTCGTGCAGGGTGACTGGCAGTTCGTGCGTCCGAACTACCTGCCGATCCCCGGTCAGGCGTTCGACGACCGCACGCTCGAGGTGGGTCTTGCACCGAGACCCATAAGCCAATCGGTCAGCGGCAACGAGTCGTGGTTCTTCGGCATGGTCGCGGACAGCAACGGCGCCGCTTCCAGCACAGGCGTCATGCGCGCCATCGTCGATGATCCGGGGGTCGGGCTCGTTTCGGTCAGCGAAGCGAAGTGGTGGCTCACGGGACTGAATGATCGCTGGGACCGCAACGGCCGCGCGGGCAACTACCTCGGTGGGGGCACACACGCCGATGACCTGACGGCGTTCGCGATGGCAACGCAGACGCAGACGTCGACGACAACGAACTCTCTGGCCTGGTTCAACGTCCCGGGGATGCCAGATTGTCTCTTTGTCGGCGATCGAGACGAATTGATGATGCGGGTGACCCTCCTGCAACCCAACGGCGGAACGAGCAGCCCAGCAATTGACTGGGCTCCTTTGACGCGCCGCACGCGCCTGAACTGCCATCCCGAGTATGACCACATGCCCTACCAGCCCGGCCCGGGGTACCTCGATGCGAAGGCCTGGTGGTCGGAGTTCAACCCTGTGATGGCAGACGCTGGCGCCTCCAACGCCTGGTCCCCTCGCGTGATCCACTACCCGGATCGTGGGCCAAGCGCGCCGGAGAAGTGGCTTCTCGCCGTACCGTGCGGCTACCTTGGTGTCCCGCCTGATCTGGCGAGTCACAACCTACACGATGATGCCGCCATTAATACCGCCTATGCCACTTGGGAGGCTGGGGCGTCGTCGACAGTCCAAGCACTGCATGCCAACTACGAGCATGGACTCGTGCAGTTCTGGGATGTGACATCTCCAGACGATTTCATCTTCGGTGGCAACTTTGCGCCGAACGAACCAGAGGGATCCACTCCTCTGCCACGCATCGTTCTTCCCGACGCCTGGTCGATGGCCTGGGAACTCGATGCTGTGACGCTCTACGCCGGTGAGGCTGCGGTGGTTGTCCTGTTTGTGGCTGACTTCTGCGGACATGTGCATGCGTACGACATCACTGGCCTGCCCGAGAATGCGCCTGCGGTCCTTCTGGATACTTGGGTCTGCCCTGAGCGATTCCGCGACGACGTGAAGACCTGGCCCTATCCTGGGCCGAGTGCTGGTCGCAAGCTATCCAACGTCCGAGGCTTGGCTGTCGACACACCCTATTCACCCGAGGGGGTGGTTCTCTACGCAGCGGCGACCGAGTACGGCATTGCGGGACTCACATTTCGCAACCTCGGTACCCCAGCGGCACCGAATTGGGGCTTCGACACGGCACAGGAACGGTGGGTCGAGACTCCGGGTAGCCCGTTCAGCGTGCAAATTCGGCCAGCGGTTGCGGGTGGGCCCAAGTGCCTGCTCGTCTCGGACGGTTGGAGTGGCCTTCGAATCTACGAGCCGGAACAGTAATCATGGCGAAATCGAACCAAATCCGAGTGCTGATCGCAGTCGCGTTGATGTCGCCTACCGCTGTTCGCGCCCAGGAGCTTCTGGGGGTCATTGATGGAGGGCTTCTCGACCAGATCAGTCGAGTCGAGCGCTTCAGTGACTTGGACCTCGATGGTGTTCCTGACATCCTCCTTGGATATCTGACTGGGTTCGCGCTGCAGAGCCCTTTCGTCGGCACGGGCGCGATCGTCGTGGTCTCTGGTCGGACCCTTCAGCCTCTCTTGGGGCCAGTGGTCGCGCCAGGGGCCGTCTCGGGGAATTTCTGGTTTGACCGCGCCGGGGACTTCAACGGTGACG
>CAYOBN010000022.1:45259-67298 GCA_964402175.1 uncultured Planctomycetaceae bacterium
GCTCGGCGACATCGACGGCGACAGCGTGCCGGACTTCGCGGTCGGCGCGATGCCGATCTTCTGGTCGCCGCACATCGGGCGCGTGTACGTGTACAGCGGCGCCACCCGCCAACGCCTCTTCGAGTTCGCTGAAGACAGCAAGGGGCTTCCCAACGGGCGCGGTTGCGGTCGTTGGCTCGATGGGGGCTTCGACGTCAACGGAGACGGCATAGGCGACCTCGTCATAACGTGCGGAGGCGAAATCGCGAGCCGTGAGAGTGTCGAGGTCTACTCGTTGCGGACCGGTTCGCGGGTCGCAGAATTGGGCGAGACGACGTTCCCGGCGGCGCGCTTCTGGCATGCTGCCTTCCTCGACGACCTCGACGGGGATGGTGACTCCGAGTGGGCATTCGCGGACGTCGACGGGTGGTTTGGGGGGGCCAGCGCCGGCCGCCTGAACGTCTTCCGCGGCGGCCCCGGCGACGCGGAGCGGGTTTGCACACCGACGGCTGCTGGTACCGCGACGTTGGGCTGGAACGGCCCGCTACGCGCGGGACACCCGGAGCAGCGCTTCACGCTGACGAGCGGTCCGCCGCAAGGTGTCGCGCTCGTGCTGTGGGGCCTCGAGGGCCCTGCGTTCCCGCTCGGCAGCGGCGCTCTGTGTATCGCACCACCGCTGCGGCGCCTGGGCGCGCCGTTGGCCCTGGACGCTCAGGGCAGCGCCACCCTCGCGATCGACCCGCTCGCCGGCCCCCAGACGAGCGGCCCCTTCGCCTGGACCCCAGGGGCGCAGATCGTCGCGGCGGCCGTGTACCGCGACCCGACCTCGGGCGGCCTCGCGACGACCGAGGGGTGGCGGATCCTGTTCACGCCCTGACTCGAGGGACACAATGCGCCGGCGCCAGGGCGCTTCCCGGCGCTCGGGCTGCCACAGAGCTCGACGGCCGACGACCTCGCCAGCGCCATCCCGGGGCCTCCGACGCCGATCGGGAAGAGCCTCGGTGCACATTCCTTCGCCGGGCAGATCGTGCGCCTCGGTCCTCTGCCCGCGAGCGGGGCCAGTCGGCGTCTCGCGCAGCAGCCCGAGCCGGCCGCCTTGGGTGGTGGCTTCTTGAGCGGACTGAGCTGGACGTTCCAGTGTCGGTATCGCGACGGCGGGTCGTCGAACTTCGCCGATGCGATCGTCCTGCAGTTGGAGTGAACGTGGGACGACCCAGGAGGGCGAGCGGTGTCAGGGCTCGGAGAGACCCGCCACCTGCGGCCCTCACTTCGGCCTGAGCGCGACCTGGACCGAGGTCGTGTCGCCGACGCGCACTTCGAACACACGTGACACGTGGTCGTGCTGCTCGGACTCGACTTCCAGGCGGTACGAACCGGCGGGGACGACCTCGTGATCGGGCGCGAGCGCGACCTCGGCGTTCGAGGACATGCTCCACGCGAACGCCTCTCCGGGCCCGTTGACGACGTGTTGCACCGGGGGTCGCACGACTCGCCCCGAGTCGTCGAGCACCCGCCACTCGGCGCTCCAGGTTTCGAGGACGCTCGTGACCTCGACTCGGAAACGGCCCCCACGTGCGCCGCTGAACGCGACGTCGACGATCCCGGCCTCGGGGACCTCGACCTCCTTGACCTCGGAGCGGAACGCGCCGACGCTGGCGAGCCGGAGCGCATAGGGCCCCGGTGACGCCGGTAGGGCGGCGAGCCAGTACTCGTCCAACTCGGCGGCGCGTTCTGCTCGCAGGCCGCGCGCACTGCTGACGCCCGCGAGCGGTAAGAGGTCGAGGTCGAGCCGCTCCAACTGGGCCGCGTGTGCGCCGGGCAGATGGACACGGAGCGCCGGGCGCACGATGGGGCGGAGGACCAGCAGCGCTGGCTGGGCGCCGCCCAGGGCGCCGGTGATGAGGCGCTCCTCGAGCGTCGCGTGGGTCGGGTGCTCGATCCGCAGTGTCACTTCGGCGAACGGCGGGAACTCGAGCAAGATCGGCTGGCCCGTGGTCCGCACGCGGACTTCACCCTCAGCACACGTCGCCAGGACGTCGGCGTCCGCCAGGGCACCACCTGCGCCGAGGACGACGACCTCGAGGCCAGCGGTCGCGAGGTCGATCGAGAGCTCGGCGCCACCGACATGCACGGATTGCCTGTATATGCTCGGGGCCGATGGCGACGGGCGCCCACACAAGAGGTCGTACCGGTCGGCCACGAGGCCCGAGAACTCGAAGCGCCCGTCGGCATCCGTCGCCGTAGTCGCCACCTTCTCGACGAGCCGGCTGCCGAGCCAGAACGCCTCTTCGCTCGCGCCGAAGACCCCCGGTACGCCGAAACGCAGGTCGAGGTCGATCGACCATCCCGGGAGCGCCTCCCCCCGCCACGTCACTCGGCCACGCAGCCGCTCGCCCGCCGTCAACGTGAGTACGACGTCCTTTACCGGCGCGCCCCGGACGAGCCGCATCACATGTGTCGCCGGCACGAGGCCCGGCGCGCGCCCGACGAGCGCGACGGAGGACGTGAAGGCCCAATCCGGCAACGGGAGCTCGAAGCGCCCGTCGAGGTCGGGTGCGAGCACGGCCCGCCCGCCATCCGCGCTCGGCAGGCCATCGGGGCCCAACTCCAGCAGGGCCACGACATGGCCTGTCCCCGTCGAGCCGCCGTCCGGGCGGACGAGCACGCCGCGCAGCCGCGGCGGATGTGCCGCTGTCGGCGCAGAACGCGTGGCACGCCCGTCAACGCCGTCGCTCGCGGGCGCGTTCGCTGTGCGTCGATCGTCGAGGCCTGCGACCTCCGCGAGGTCGGGCCTCTCTTGCGCGAATGCGCCGTCGGCCGGCGCGCTGCTCGACGGCCCCGCGAGACCACGCGCGCGGTCCGTCGTGCGCTGGCTCGCGATCCACGCCAGTGCGAGCGTGAGTACCACACCCGAGGGCACGAGCCAGATCCAACGTGCAAGAGGCCGCTGCGACTTCGACATGCACCCACGGTACCGCCGCGCGGAGAATCGGACGAGCCCCCTCGTCGACGACCAAGAGACCTCGACTCGCTGGAGGTCACGAGCGAGAAGTCCTGTCCGAACGAGTCCCGCGCGGGGAACTGCATCGTCCCTTTGTGCCTCTGCGTCACTTCCGGCAACTCCGAATCGACGAAGGCGCGTGTGTCCTCGCTGCGCTGGTGGCTGACTCTGCACGTTCGACGGGCATATGAAGCGCGACGTACCAGCAGGAACAGTCGAGGAACGGGATCGCCGCTCTGCGTGTGCGCGTCAGCGCAACCGACCTGGCGCGGCGCGCTCGACACGAACTCCGAAGCTGCGCCAGGGGTGCCCGTCGTACAACCCCCAGCGTTTCGAGGCGCTCCCCGCAACGACGGCGCATCGACCCTGGCCACAGGGAAGACCATCGACGCCCTCGAGCCGAAGCCGGCGGAGAATTCCGGTCACGAGGCGGATCTGGGTCGTAGTTCGGGGTGCGTGGCTGATCGCCACCGATCGAGAACATGAACACGAACCACATCATTCGGGCGCTTGCGCTCGCCATCAGCCCGATGGCGGCCGCACAGACTGGCGCGGGCCAACTCTACACCCAGACGAACGCTCCGACCGGCAACGAGATCGCGATCTTCGATCGCGCTTCGAACGGGATGATCTCGTTCCGGCAGCGCGTCGCGACCGGAGGTCTCGGCACCGGCGGCGGTCTCGGCAACCAAGGGGCGGTGATCTTGACCCAAGATCAGCGCTTCCTTCTGGCGGTGAACGCAGGCAGCAACGACCTCAGCGTCTTCCGTGTCGACGAGTTCGGGTTGACCCTCATCGACGTCGAGGCGGCGCGCGGTGTGCGCCCCGTGAGCGTGACCCAGCACGACGACATGGTCTACGTCGTGAACGCTGGTACGAGCTCCATCACCGGTTTCACGCTCGAGCACGACGGCCAGTTGCGCTTTCTGTGGGGCTCGCTCGCTCGCCTGAGCGCCCAGACGACCGCTCCTGCGCAGATTCAGTTCGGACCGCGCGGCCAGCACCTCTACGTGACGGAGAAAGCGACCAACCGGATCACCCGCTTCGCGCTCGACGCCGCGGGCCTCCCGACGCAGTCGGCCTCGATGGACTCGCCTGGCGCGACCCCCTTCGGTTTCGGCCTGGGCCGCCGCGGCCAGCTCATCGTCTCCGAGGCCGCTGGCGGCGCCGCAGGTGCGAGCACCTCGAGCTCGTACGTTCAGCTTCCGAACGGCGGACTTCAGGTCGTCACTGCGGCCCTGGGCGCCGGCCAGAGCGCGGCGTGCTGGATCGCGATTACGCCAGACGGTCGACTCGCCTTCACGACGAACACCGCCGATGACACGGTGTCGACCTACAACATCGGCTTCGACGGGACCCTCTCCGTGCGCTCTGCGGTCTCCGCGACGACGGGTGATGCACCGACGGACATGGCCGTCACCCCGGATGGTCGCTTCTTCTACGTGCTGAATCGCGATGCGGGCTCCATCGGCGACTACGTCATCGACGCCGACGGGAACCTGGTTTCGATCCCGGGCAGCAACATGGGACTGCCGACCAGCGCGACCGGCCTCGCCGTCCGCTGATGCTCGGCGAGGTGGTCACACCTCGACAGGTTCTCTTTCTCTTCGAGCGCATCGGTCGGGGCTCGCGGTCAGCGCACGACGCAAGTCGCTCAGCGCGTTGACGCGAGCTCGAACCGATCGAACCCGTCCAGCGCGAGCTCGAGCCTGGCTCTCTCTTTCTTGTTCCGGCGGACGACGCGCAGCGAGAGTCCTCTCCGAACTCGACGAGCCTCAGCCCGCAGCCCCATCGAATGGCGAACCCGCAGCTCCACGTCCACGCGTTGCGCGACGGTCCTGACGGCGAGCGAAGAGCGGAGCTCCAGGCACAACTCACTCCTGGTCGCTCTGCACACCTCGGGCCGCCGCGAGGAGCTGGGAAGTGAGGCCGAGGGGGTGCTCGTTCTGACCGAGGCTGGCGGCCGCGGCGAGCCTTGGCGCGGGGCGCTCCCGGGGCCGGCGGCCCATGACGTCCGCACTTCGTCCACAGCGGCGATCGACAGGGCTGTTTGTCGGGTCGGGTGCGGGCCGCGACACGGTCGTCCAAGGTCGTGGGCGAGATCGAGCGACGGAGGCTCGTTCTTACGCTCGGGTCGCCGGGCGACTTCGCGCTCGACGCGCCTGGCGGGCCGCGTGCGGATCCCTCAGAATGGGGGCCATGACCCGTTTCCCGATGCAGGGCCTCTTCCGCGCGCTCGAGGGCGGCGCGTTTGCGGCGCACAATGCGACCCTCACTGGCGATGTGACCCTCGGGGACGACGTCGGGATCTGGTTCGGCTGTGTGCTGCGCGGGGACGACGCGCCGCTGTCGATCGGGCGGCGGACGAACGTGCAGGACCTGACGATGATCCACGCCGACACCGGCGTGCCCAACGTCATCGGCGAAGAGGTCACGATCGGCCACCGGTGTGTGCTGCACGGCGCACGGGTCGAGGACCGCTGCTTGATCGGAATGGGGGCGATCCTCCTCGGAGGCAGCCACATCGGCGAGGGCTCGATCGTCGCAGCCGGAGCGGTCGTCAAGGAGGGCATGGTCGTCCCGCCGCGCTCCCTCGTCGTCGGGGTGCCGGCCAAGGTCGTGCGGGAGGTCTCTCCCGAGCAGCTCGCCGCGATCCGCGCGAGCGCTGAGGGCTACGTGCGCAAGATCAGGCAGTACCTCCCGTGAACGAGACCGCTCCTGCGCCCTACGACGGACCGGCGACAGCCGTCCTCGACCAGCGGCTCCGCGACCTCGGCCGCGTGGCGGTCGCCGTGTCCGGCGGAGTCGACTCCAGCGTCCTCTTGCACGCCGCCGTGCGCGTCCTGGGCGCGGAAGACGCGGTCGGTGTCATCGCGGTGTCCGCCAGCCTCGCGCGGCGCGAGCTCGCCGAGGCGCGCGACGTGGCGCGCGCGATCGGCGCGCGCCTCGTCGAGCTCAGCACCGATGAAGGCGACGACCCGCGTTACCAAGCCAACGCTGGCGATCGCTGTTACTTCTGCAAGGCGGCGCTCTTCCGCGCGATGGAGCGCTTCGCGCGCGCGGAAGGCATCCCGTGGCTCGCGTTCGGCGAGATCGCGGACGATGTCCACGACCATCGGCCCGGCGCGCGCGCGGCGCGCGAGTTCGGCGTCGTCGCGCCGCTCGCAGAGGCGGGCTGGACCAAGGACGATGTGCGCGGCTATGCGCGCGCGGTGAGGCTGGAGGTGGCGGACAAACCCGCTTCGGCCTGTCTCGCATCGCGTATCCCGGTCGGCACGGTCGTGACGCCCGAGCGGCTCGCGGTCGTCGAGCGCGCGGAGGAGGTCGTGCGCACGTTCGGGCTGCGGCAGCTCCGTGTGCGCCACCACGGCGCGCTCGCGCGGCTCGAGGTCGGCGCGGGAGAGCTCGCTTTCGCACGCCAGCACGAAGCCGCGCTGCGCTCTGCCCTCGGCGAGGTCGGCTTCTCCCGCCTCGAGATCGCCGCCTACGTGCCGCCGAGCGAGCGCTGACGGCGCGCTTGCGCTGGGTGGGGGCGTCACACGCCTGACGTGGCGCGCGCGGACGCTCGAGCGGCGTGGATCGGTGCGTTCGCCGGACGAGCGCCCTCGGCTCCCCCTGTTGCGCCCCGGCCTGAGGCGCTCCCCGGGAATGTGGGGGCTGTCCCTCAGCGAGATATCGCTCCAACCTCGCGCCTGGCATGGGTTTACGGCTGCGCCCGGGCGTTTGATTTGACTTTGCGACTTCCTACTGTATCCTTGTCCGCCTCGTGCTCTCGCCCCGTCTCGGGGTGAGCCGCCGGGGCGTCTCGGAGGGCGAGGGGCCCTCGTGCGATGCAACGGTGGGATCGAGGGCAAAGGGGGGGAACGCGACGGCGCGCTGGCTTCACCATGGTCGAAGTCATGGTGGCGGTCGGGGTGTTGCTCGTGGCCGTGTTGACGGCCTTCGGCAGCCAAGTCACGAGCTTCCGCCTGATGTCGGCGAGCCGCGACGACAACACCGCGATCGCGGACCTCGCCGCGTGCATGGAGGAGGTCCTGCTGCGGACTCCCGACGTCCTGCCCGTCGCTGGCAGCAACTTCGCCCACGGCGCGCCGATCGCGGCGTACGAGGGGCTGCACCTGCGCGACCAGCGCATCGTCGCCACGTACCCCGGCTACACCCCGGGCGGTGCGATCCCCGATCCGCTGCCGATCGTCCTCACGCTGACGTGGCGTGACGGGCGCGGTCTCGCGCGCCGCATGGAGCTCCGTTCTCTCAAGGTCCGCTGACATGCCGCACCGCCACCAACACCGCCGCGGCTTCACGCTCGTCGAGCTCGTCATCGTCGTGACGGTGCTGGGTGTGCTCGCGCGGATGCTCGTCACGACGAGCGACAGCATGAGCCGCATCACGGCCACCGGCACGATCGAGGCGGTCCTGCAGACCGAAGCCGAGCGGGCCCTGCGCCAGATCGTCGAGGACCTGCGCCGCTCGGGGTTCGTCGAGGTCAACGGCAAGGACCTCCCGTACGTCTTCGACGACGGGACTCCCGATGACCCCGCCTTCCTGAGTCAGGCGTACGCCGTCGCGCCGCTCACGGCCGCGCCCGAGGACAACGACTTCGGCCCGCGCCGCTCGATCGTGCTCGCTCTGCCGTCGGACCTCGACCGCGATGGCCGGCCCGAGCTCGATGCGGACTTCGACGGCATCCCCGAGCTGGATGGTGACGGAGATCGGGTCCACACGGACGACCCGGCGGACACCGACGGCCTGTGGGACGAACTCGCGAACACGATCCAGGACAACGGCCTCGTTTGGTCGAACGCCGAGGTCAGCTACGTCGTCGTCGTCCTTGCAGACGGCTCGCGCGTTCTACAGCGGCGCGTCGACAACGACGCCGCAACGGCGCGGGTCCTGGCGCGGCACGTCGAAAGGGTGCAGTTCGACACGCCCGAATCCTCGGGCTGGCAGATCCCGCTCGGTTCCGTACGCGTCCGCCTCTTCTTCCGCAAGACGGATGACGATGGACGCCTGTACCGCGCGCGCAATGAAGTGACGGTTCGGCTGCGAAACGGCTGAACTCAGTTTGGGTTGAGGGGGGGCAGGGGGATGCATCGAGACAAGAGACTCGGACAGGCGGAGCAAGGGCGACAGGGGGTCGCCCTCGTCTACGCGGTCTTCGGCGCGTTTGTCGCCGCCAGCATGGTGACCGTCATGTTCACCATGGCGGGCGTGTCCAACAAGGGCGCGACCGTGAAACGTGCGACGCTGCAGGCGCGTTACCTCGCCGAAGGGGGCGTGGAGGCGGGCCTGCGGGACGTACGCGTTGCGATCGCCAACTGGAATGAACCGCCCGCGACCGGTGAGGTCTCGGTCGGGAATGCGACGGTGACGTACACCATCGCTGAAATCGGCACGGAGCAGATCAGCGTCGATCCCTCGGGGATCCAGACGATCGTGCGCCCATTCGAGGTACGCGCCGAGAGCCGGGTCGAGGGGTATCGCTCGCGTGCGCACCGCATGGTCCACGCCGCCTCGACACCGCTGTTCCAGTTCGCGGTGTTCTACTCCAACGACCTCGAGGTCTTCCCGGGTCCGAACATGACGCTGGGCGGCCGTGTGCACTCGAACGGGAACATGTACCTGGGCTCGGGCGCGACGCTGACCATCGATACCAACTACGTGCGCGCAGTGGGGGACATCTTCCGGCGCCGCAAGCACAACGCGGAATCGACGGGCAACGTCGATATCCGGAAATGGGTGGCCAACCCGTTCGATCCGAGCGCGCCGCGTGAGTTCTTCCGCATGAACTCGCGCTCGCAGATGGGCGGCATCACCACGGCGAGCGGTTACGACAGCGCCTTCACGGAGGGTTACGACCACAACGGTGACGGAGACTTCTGGGACACCGGCGACTGGTTGCCGTTCGCGCCGGGTGCGGCCGAGTACTGGGGGCCTCCCTCGGGTCACGCTGGTTCGGGTCAGACCGTCATGACCGGCGAGCACGGGATCACCGAGGCGATGACCCCCGATAGCGGATCGATCGCCATGTTCGACGCCGTCGAGGGGGGCAGCTTCACCTTCGACAGCGCGTCGGGCGAGTACGAGTACGTCGGCGCGGGCAACGGGACCCACGAGCGCGGTTATTACCACGCCAACGCGGGGCTCGTGATCCTCGTCGCCGCGGACGGTGCTTCGTTCGAGGCGTTCGACGCTTCGGGCAACGATGTGACCTCCGAGGTCGCGAGCGCCGTGACACTGACGAGCATGCCCGACATGCGCCAATCGGGGTCGACCGCGACCCGCGTGCCGAGCGTGCAAGTCGACGTCGCGGCCCTGAACGCCTCGGGGTACTTCCCTCCGAACGGTCTGCTCTACGCCGCCCACTACGGGATGGGTACCGGCGTGGCGGCGAAGGGCCTGACGCTGACCAACGGCAGCGAGCTCGCGGCGCCGCTCACAGCGGTCACCGAGGGCTCGGTCTATCTCCGCGGTGACTACAACACGGTCAACAAGAAGGGCGCCGCGGTCATCGGCGACGCCGTCAATCTGTTGTCGAACTCGTGGACGGGCAACAAAGCCCCGGGGACTCTGCCCGCGGCTTCGGAGACCACCTACAACTGCGCGATGGTCACCGGCAATACGCCGACGGCCGGCTCGAGCTACAGCGGCGGACTCGAGAACCTGCCCCGCTTCCACGAGAGCTGGAGCGGCGTCCGCTGCAACATCCGCGGCTCCTTCGTGAACCTCTACGAGAGCCAGTACGCGACCGGCGGCTGGGTCCACGGCGGCGACCGCTACACCGCCCCCGTGCGCAACTGGTTCTACGAGACCCTCTTCAACTCCGTGGCGAACCTGCCGCCGTTCACGCCGATGGCGGTGAGCATCGTCGATGTCGTGAGCTGGTGATCCAGCCGGAGCAGGGAGGTCCCCGTCGATCGCCGCGAGCGCCCTCGCGCAGATCGACGGGGACCTCCCTTTCTTCAAAGATGCGGCCAGCGGCGCGCTGGCGGCATCTTCGAGCGGCGGGGCGCCAAGCTCTCGGGAGACCTGTACGACCCGTTCTGTTCCGCGCCATCATCGACCTCGATCCGTACGAGCGCTCAGAACAACCCGAACTGGATTGCGAGCGCGTCCGAGTAGGTCGCGGACGGCATCGCACCCGGGTCCGAGTACCAGCATTGGAAGTTCCATGTGGTGCCAGGCAGGATCGGCGTCAAGCCGCCCCCTAGGGGCAGCACGGGACGGTTCGTCCAGATGTCGAATCGTCCTTGTGGGCCGCTGTTGCGCAGTCCGCCGACTGGTCCAGACTGCGGGGCGCCTCCGATACACAAGCTGCCTTGCCAGTTGGCCGGGTCAACGCTGACTTGGTTCCCTTGGCTCGCGACGACGTACCCGAGCACGTTCCGTGGCAGTCCCGTCACGACCAGGTCCACGGAATAGAGGAGCACCAAGGGCGATCCGAACGCGGAGAGTCGCGCCGCCGAGCCCGCCGAGTTCACGGCCGCGGGCGCACAGTACCGCATACCGATCGCTTCGCAGGAATCGACGAAACCGTTCCGGTTGTCGTCGAAGTCCAGCCCGCGCAGGATCTCGCAGGCGTCCGCCGTCCCATCCTGGTCACAGTCGGTCGAGCCCGGCGCGAAGATGTGCCACGAGTCGTGATTCAGCGCGGTTGCCCCTGGACCGCTGCGTGCCACTGCGGCGATGCCGTCGTGCAGCGCGATCTCCAGGCCCAACAAGCGGCCAGCAAGTGGTGGCGTGGCGCTCACTCCATCGAGCACGCGCTCCAATCGGAACGTTCCTGAGTTAGCCAGCTCCTTGTAAACCAGGATCGCGCCTACGGGTTCGAAGGTTCCCATTCTCGCGCCTGGCGCCCCGACGAGGAGCGTGCCGCGCGAAAGCCTCAAGTGAGTTCCGAAGTACTCCTGCAGCACGGAATTGACTCCACCGAGCTCTGGCGAATCGATGCGCTGGGCGAATGTCCAGCCGTTCAAGCTCGGAATGAAGCGATACACCTCGACGGACTGGCGGGGACGGATCCCCTCACGTGCGATCACGAGCGTACTGCGATCGAGCTCGATGGACGTGCCGAAGCGGCCGAATCCCGACACCGCTGCACCGATGGCCTGCTGCCACTCGAGGCTGCCATCGACGAGGCGCCGGTACACCATGACACGTTCGTTGGCTGGATCCCCGATCGCCAACGTACGTCCATCGAACGCTATGTCCTGCGCAAAGAGCAGATTGCCGCCGCTCGGGCGCGGTACGACCTGATCTTGGTTCCACACCGCTGCTGCCCCGTCCCAGTCCCAGATCTCGACCCCGATGGGTGAGGAGAAAGCCAAAGTATCGTCGCCGAGCACGAGTCCGTACGAGCCGTCGAAGGCGAACGGTCTCTGCGGAAGGCGTGATTCGAGCACCCAGTGGGCGCCATCGAAGCGCCATGTCTCGACGGAGCCATTCGAGTGGGCGCTCAATACGGCCAATCGATCGCCGGCCAGCGAAAGGGCGCTCCCAAACGGTGCGAATGCAAAGGGCCCGGAGATCACGTCGCCCAGGATGAGCTGGCCGGTCGCGGGATCTCTTCGGTAGGTCGTCAGCGACGTGAGGTTGTCGCCGCCGAAGATGACATGCTCGGCGTTGACCGCGATCGGAGCACGCCGAGCGTTGGCGGCGGCGGCGATGCTGTGGAATCCACACGGGCCCTGTGCCGCTTGGGTTGGGACGCCGCTGAGCGCCAGTGTCACGAGGAGAATCTGCGTTGACTTCATGCCTGAGGATATGGCCCACAGGGTCGAGATTGTTGGCGAGACCTGCGTTGTGGAAGAGTCTCACCGAGCGTCCCGCCAGGCCCAGCAGGGACGCCACATGCTGGCGGCTGATCGCCTACGGAGCCATACCCCATGCCACGAAATGCCGCGTGCCGCGCACCAGAGACTCGCCGTCTCGGGTGCGCGGCACGCGCTCTTGGGGTTCGGGTCCTTCGAAGTCCGCCGTGGGGCTTCGAGGACCCGCGGGAAGCCTATTGGAACGTCACTGCGAAGCCGCTCGTGAAGTTCGAGGTCGGCACACCGGCCAGCGAGTCGCGGAACCAGGCCTGGAAGTACCAGGTCTGGCCGACTTGCGCGGCCACGTTGCCCGTCGGCTGCGGGAGCGCCAGTGCGTCGACCAGCAGCGTCAACGTCCCGCCCGGGCCGCTGTTCGCGAGCTGCGCGATGTAGCGGCCGATCGAACCACCGACACACAGGTTGCCCGCGCTACCGCCGGGATTCGGCAGGAACGCCTGCGTCGACGACGCGACGAAGTAGCCGTTTGCGTTGGGCGTCAGGTCCCGCGCCGTCAGCACGAGGTCGTTGTTCGCCAGCACGTTCGAGCCCGTCGCATCGATGTACCCCGGGAACCCGGAGGCGTTCGGCACGGCTTGGCAGTACGACTGTCCGATGCCGCCGCCGCACGTGACGTCGGTGACGGAGAAGTCGTCGATCGCCGCTTCGACGATCGAGCCCGAGCCCAGGTCGGAAGCGACAAAGCGCACGCGCACGGACGCGGTGGGGGGCACGAAGTCCGCGACACGGAAGGAAGCCTCGATCCAGCCGCCGCCCGTACCGGGGCCCGCCGGGCCCACGACCTCGAGGGTCGTCCACGTGGTACCGCCGTTGTTCGAGATCGAAACGTTGAAGGTGTCGGCGTTCGGCGACGCGCCTTGGTCGTTCGAGTACCAGCGCCAGTACGTGATCCTAGGATCGGTCAGTCCCGACAGATCGAGCACGGGCGTGACGAGCGTCGTGAAGCCGCCGTCGACGTCGGCTGCGCCCACTGAGCCGCCCGGGTTGCCCTGGCCGGTCACCCAGCAGAACGTTCCGGTAGGCGTGTGGTCGTCCTCGGGCTGCGCGGCGGTCCCCACGGGGTTCACGCGCACCCACTGGCCGCTCGTCGCAGTGTCGCCCGGTTGTCCGCCGACCCAACCGGCCGCCGCTTCCATGTCGTCGTCCCGGGCCGTCGTGGCACCCGCTGCGACGAGGGTCTCGAACGGCGCGCCCGCGCCGCCGGTGGGCAGGGTGATGGTCGAGCCCGCAGGGGTGCCCGCGGCGAGGTACCAGCGCATGTTCGTCCCGCAGGTCGTCGCGGGGAACGTCGCGCTGTACTGACCGTTGCCGAGGGACTGCAGCGCCGTCGAGCTGAAGCCGGTGCCGTCATCGAACCACAGCGTCTCGCTGCCCGCGACGAGGTCGCCAGGGGCGCCCTCCGCGATCGTGACGGTCAGCGTCTCGCCGGCGGGCGACAGCAACGCCGGCGGGCCGCCGACGACTTGGATATCGAGCTGCGCGGTGTCCACCGTCAGCACGAAGAGGCCGCCCTCGATGTCGCTACCGATCACCGTGCCGCTCGGGAAGTACGGGAAGCAGCTCCACATTCCGTTGAAGCTCGACCCCGTCAAGGACGACGTATCGAAGAAGCCGATCTCCGGCGGATTGTTCGGATTCGCCGCGATGTCGAACAGTCGCAGGCCGCTCGTGTAGTTCGCCTGGTAGAGGATCCCGTCCTTCGAGTACATGTTGTGCCCGATGGCCGACTCGCTGCCCTCGAACGCGCCCACGTAGCTGACGGCGCTGAGGTCGGCGACGTTGAAGACGTGGGTGCGTGTGCCGAACGAGCCGTCTTCGTCGAGCTCGTCACCGAGGTAGAACCGAGTCCGGTCCTCAGAGAGCCATCCCTGGTGGCTGTACGCGCGCGACGGATAGGCGAGCTGCGCCAGCACTACGAGGTTCGACTTGTTCGTCACATCGATGACGGTGAAGCCGGTGTCCGTACTCCCGTTGTTGAAGCCGCTGCAGCAGAACGCGATCTGGCGGCCAGCGTAGGGGCCCGACGTGTACGTGACGACTTGGACGTCGTGCACGTAACGATCGACCCACTGTCCGACGAAGGTCGGGTTGCTCGGGTTCGCCAGGCTGTAGATGCGCAGGCCGAGGTTGTTCCCGCCGCCGCAGCGGTACAGGAAGCCGCTGGTCTCATCGATCGCGACGTTGTGCGTCGAAGCAGAGCCGCCGGTCGTAATCGTTGCTTCGAGCGTGACGACGCCGCTGTCGATGTTCGCCAGGTTGATCACCTGGATGCCGCTGCCCCCTTCGCTCACCACGTAACAGCGGTTCTGGTAGACCTTCGGGTCACGCCACGTGCTGTTGGGACCGTCGATGTTGGCGATCCGCACCGGCAGATCCGGGTTCGTGACCTCGACGAAGACCGTGTCGTTCGTCGTGCACATGATGGCGTACTCGCGGCCCGACGGGGACACGTAGCCCCAGCAGTCGTTGCCGTTGAAGCCCGGGGAGCCGAGGTCCGCCAGCGTGAGCCACGAACGCAGCCGCACGGACTGCGACGCGAAGTTGCCCGCCGCTTGGGTCACGGTCCCGTTGCTGCCGCCGCCGGGTAGCAGCGCGCCCGCGGGGAGGCCGCGCTGGAAGCCGCTGCCGGGCACGGGCGCGCGACGGTGGAGGATCTTCGGGTCGTCCTCGTGGGCTATGACCGCCGACGTGAGGGCAGTGGCGCAGGCGAGGCCCAGGAAGCTCGCAGGGAGACGTTGCATGCGGGATGTGGCGGCCCGGGCGGGGAGGAAGCGGTGCCCCGGCTCGCCCCTTGAGCCTACCGCGGGCCGCGGGATGTCAAACGACCTCGGGGTCCGGTCTCATCTTCGCCCCACGCAAGGACCCCCGTACGAACTCAGCGCGGCGGGCCGAGCCAGCGCGCATCGAGGGGCGCCCCTTCGAGCGCTCCCAGGAATGCGAGCAGGTCCGCTCGCTCGCCCTCCGAGAGCCCGAGCGGAACGAGCAGTCGCTCCTGGTGGTGGTTGCGCCCGCTCTGACCCTCGAGGGTGTCGTAGAAGTGCACCACCGCGGGGAGGTCGGCGAACTGGCCTTCGTGCATGAACGGCGCGCGGCCAGCGAGGTTCCGCAGGCTGGGCGTGCGGAACTCGCCCCACGTCTCGGAGCTCGTGCGAAGCTGTCTCACAGCGAGCGCGCGCTCGCCATCGCGGGCGTCGCTGAACGGGCCCTCGGCGTTGTAGGGGCTAGCTCTCACCGCCGCCGCGCCGGCGTAGCGCCCGCTGTCGCGCGGCGGCTGTCCGTCGAGCGTCGGCAGGGAGTTGTTGTGGAACTCGCCGTCGCTGAAGTTCGGCCCGCTGTGACACAGCACACAGTTCGCGCGCCCGAAGAAGAGCGCCGCGCCGCGCTGCGCCGCGGGTGAGAGCTCCGCGACCAGGCGCCCATCGCGCTCGCGCAGCCCGCGCACGAAGCGATCGAAGGGGGCGTCTCCGCGCACGAGGCGGCGCTGGTAGGCCGCCAGCGCCTTGCCGAACTCGACGTACATGCGGTCGATCGCTGTGCGCTCGTCCGCGCTCAGTGCGGCCCAAGCGCGGACTTCGGGTGGGCTCGACTCTGCGCCTTCGGGGTCACCGGGCCGCGCAGGCCTAGCGCGCTCGGGAATGTCTGCCGAATCAAGTGCCGTGGGCAGCGGTCCAAAGAGCGCTGCGTGCGCGGCGCGGTAGTCCGGGTCCCGCAGGATGATCCGCACGACGCCAGCCCGTGTGACGTCCATCTCGCGCGGATCCTCGGGCGGATCGAGTGCTTGCATCCACAGCGAATCCGCGCGCCCGTCCCACGTCAGCCAGCGGTGGTACGCGGCGTTCCAGAGGGTCGGCGTATGCCGATTGCCCTGCGACAGCCCGAACGCGAGCTGGCGCCCATCGCTCAGTCCGTGTTCGACCTGGTGGCACGTCGCGCACGCGACGCTGCCATCGCGCGAGAACCGCGCGTCGTGGAACAGCGCCTGCCCGTAGCGCGCCGCCTGCGGATCGTCGGCCACCCGGTTCGTCGGATCCGGCGGCACAGGCGGCAGAGGCGACGCGCGCAGCAGCGCCGTTTCGAGCGCGGGGGTGAGCTCGATCGCGAGCTCAGGCAGCGGGCGCTCGGCCGCCGGCGGTCCGCCGCAGGCGCACACGAGCGCCAGCAGCGCCGCGAGCGCGCCGGGCCGAGCGCGTGTGCTCCTCATCGCAGCACGAAGTCCATCTGGGCCCGCTCGGTCCGCGCCCCTTCGGTGACGTCCACGTGGAACTGCCACGCGCCGACCATGTGGAAGAGCAACCCGTCGGCCCGGTAGCGGCCCGGCGCGAGCTCGTGCAGCGCCACATCCCGCAGCATGCCGTGTTCGTGCTCTTCCATGCGCGCGTCGAGCGTCACGAGCGGCGGTGTGTACGGCGTCGTCCCATCGGCGCGGTAGAGCGCGAGCTCGACCGCGAAGTGTTCGTTCAGCGGCACCTCCGACGCGAGCGGTGTGACCTCCGCCACGAAGCGGCCCGCGTTCGACGTCGCGCGCAGCGCCGCGCCGCGTGTCTCCGGGGTGCTCACTCGGGGCTCGCTTTCGCGCGGCGCGCGCGAGCAGCCGCTGGCGAGCAGAGCGAAGCAGGAGAGAAGCAGGAAGAGCGGATATCGCACGGTTTCAGCGCCTCCGGCGCGGGTCGAGCGCTTCGATGTAGAGCCGTGAGCCGAAGCCGCGCAGGACCTCGTCGCCGCGCAGCAACACCACGCGGTGGTTTCCGTGGTCGACGAGCAGCGTGCGCCCTTGTGTATCGAACCCGAGGTCCGCCGGCTCATGGAACCAGAGCGGCGCGAGCCCGCGCCCGGTCAGCCAAGCGCTGTCGCCGCTGGGCGCAGCGGCGGCCTGCGAGGCGAGCCCCGCGCCGCGTCCGAGCGCGCCGACCTCTCGCGCTGTGCCTGCGCCGATCCATTCCACGACCCGCACGGTGTGGTGCGCGACGTCCGACGTGTACACACGCCCGTCCGGTGCAACGGCGACGTTGGCCGGGCGCGCTCCTGCGCCGAGCGAAATCCGCTGTACGGCGAAGTCGCCCTGTGCGATGCGGAACAGCGCTCCCGCGCCTGGATCGGCGACCCAGAGGTTCCCCGCCCCGTCGCGGGTGACGTCGACCGGCGCGACGGCGCCGTCGGCGCTCGCGAGCAGCACGCGCTCGGGGGCGAGGTCTGCGCCGAGCTTCAGCACCCGCGCGTTGGCGGTGTCGACGAGCGCCGCGCCGCCATCTGCGAGGTGCTCGAGCTCACCCGGTTCGATCGGTCGCGCCGCCGGATCGAGCACTCCCGCGCCGAGCGCGCCGAGGTCGAGCGCCTCGACCCACGTCTCGCGCGCGTAGTCGTACTTCAGGGGCGCTGCTTCGTCGATGCGGAGCCGCACGCGCGCGACGCGCCGCAGCGCAGCATCGGCGACGAGCAGCTCGCGCCGCGCCGCATCGAGCGCCAAGCCTGCAGGGCGCGTGAACATGCCGAGGCGCCGCCCGTGCCCGCCGATCAGCCCGATCTCCGCGGGCTCCTCGAGCCGCAGGTCGTAGAGCTTCACCGACCGCGACTCGGGCTCCGCGATCACGAGGAACTGGCCGTCGGCGTCGGCGACGCGCCCGAAGTGCGCCGCCGCTTGCCCGATGCCGACGCGCAGCGGGTCCTCCGGGGGCTCCTTGCCCGGCGCGCGCGCAAAGAGCTGCACGCGCCCGTCGAGCGGCTCGCTGACGGCGGCGTACGAGCCGTCCGGCGCGACCGCAACGTCGGTGGGGTAGTGCAGCGAGCCCTCGCCCTCACCCGGCCGGATCGCGTGCCGGCCGAACGCGTAGCGCAGCGTGTACGTCGCGGGGTCGGCCTCCGACGGGCCGAAGACCTGCACGCGGTGGTTGTCCGTGTCGGCGACGAAGACCAGAGCGCGCCACGTCGCGAGGCCTTGGGGCGACGCAAAGAGGCCAGGGAAGTACCCCCAATCGCCGAAACCCGTGCGCCAGCGCCCGTCGAGCCCGAAGAGCTCGACCCGGGCCGCGTCCGCGTCGAGCACCGCGAGGGCGCCCTCGGGCCACCCCGCCGACGGCGGCAGGAACCCGACGTCGACCGGCCGCACGAGCTCGCGCCCGGAGAGCACACGCGGGGCGCCCTCGCCGAGCGGCAGGAGCTGCACCCGCCGGTTGCCCGTGTCCGCGACGGCGACCCAGGTGCCCGCGGCGTCGACCGCGACGCCCTCTGGGGCCCAGACCTGCCCGGGGCCGCTGCCCGGTCCTGCGAGGGCTCGGGTCGGTCCACCGGGTATCGGCGCTGCGGTCACGTGGTGCAGCTCCGCGTCGCACCACACCCAGCCGCCCGGGGGCAGCGCCGCGAGGCCGCTGGGGCGGGACGCCTCCGGCAGGCGGGCGAGCTCCAAAGGGGCGTGGTCGGGCCCGAAGGAGGCCACCGCGCCGTCCGCCGCGCAGAGGACGAAGAGCGCGCCTCCGGGGCCCGTCGCGACCTCCGTCGGCCGTGGCTGGCCTGCCAGCGTGGCCCGCGGGGCACCGATATGGGTCGGTCCGTCGGCCGTGGGGCTCTCCTGGGGCGCTGGGCAGGGGCTGGCGAGCGGCCAGAGGGCGAGGGCGAGTGCGCTGAGGGTCGCGGTCACCTGCGAGACTCTACAGCGCCCCCGGCTCTGGCGGAGCCTGTTACGCAGGCGTAACACGGGCTCCTCGGGTTCTCACGGAGCTGGCAGCGCCAGGGGCATCGGTGTCTACAGCTTGTGGCTCGCAATGCAAGGTAGCACTACAGGTGGTAGTCGATCGTCGGTTCGCGGGCGAGCATCCACCGCCTCCCCGGTTTGGCACAGGGCTTGCCTCTGCCTGCCGTGGTCGCCCTCACCTCCCCCCAAACGTGTCTGGACCCCCCCGCCGACCCGCACCTCACGGCGCACATGCTGCGCTTCCGTGAGACCCGCGCGGCGGGGGACTTCGAGGCCCTCTACCGCGCGGCGCGCGGCAGCGTGCTGGCCTGGGTGTTGCAGGTGGCGGGCCGCGAGGCGCGCCAGCTCGACCCCTTCGACCTCGTCCAGGACACGTTCGTGAACATCTTCCGCTACGCCGACGGGTTCCGGGCCGACGATGACGCCAGCTTCCGCCGCTGGGCGCGCACGATCGCGGGCAACGTCGTGCGGCGGGCTCTGCGGACGCGCCGCGCCGGGGTGCCGACGCAGCGCCTCGATGTGACGGCCCACACCGAGCCGAGCGACCCGCGGCCGGGGCCCGTCGACCGGCTCTCCCAGCGCGAGCGCGACGCGGAGCTGCAGCGGGCCTATGCGCTGCTGCTCGCGGTGCACGCGGCTGCTCTCGCGGAGCTCGCCCTCCGTGACCGTGCCGCGTTGCAGCTCATCGAGGTCGAGGGGCTCTCGTACCGAGACGCCGCGGCCCGCCTCGGCCTCGGCCTCTCGAACACCAAGATGGTGGTGTTCCGGGCGCGCCAGCGCCTTGGGCAGCGCGTTGCGGCCGCCCTCGCGCCGCTCGCGGTCGCCGTGTGAAAGGCCTGCGTAACACGGCGCGCGGAGGGCCGTGTGGCGCGGCATCTTAGTGGGGATGCAGCCCCGTGTCCGGCGCCCTTTACTCGCGGTCCTCGCCCTCGGCGCGGCGGCGCTGGTTGGGCTCTGGAGCATCGGCGGCAAGCCCGAGCTCGCGGCGCCCGCGGCGCTCGAGCGCGAGGAGCCCGAGGAGGCCCGCGCCGACGCGGTGGGGGCCGCGGCGCTGGCGGCCGGGATCGCGCTCCCGCTCGATGACGTGCGCGCGGCGGTGCCCGCCGCGGTGGCCGCGCAGACCGCCGCCGAGCGCGAGGGCGCACCCATCACCGTCCGCGTCGTCGCGGCGGAGCGCGGCGGGGCGCCGATCGCGGGCGCGCGGGTCAGCCTCTCCGCGGGCCGCGACGTCGTCGCTCGGGCCGAGACCGATGCGGAAGGCCGCGCGCGCCTCGACGCGCCGACCTCGCCGCTCGACCTCAGCATCGAGAGCGACCAGCACGTTGACGCAGCGCGCGCCGGCGTGCAGAGGGGCGATGAGGTCACCGTCGCGCTCGTGTCGAGCGGCTCCTTGGCCGGGCGCGTCGAGTTCGCGGGCCGCCGTGGGCCGGGTGAGCACAAGGTGCATCTCTGGACTGGCAGCGCGTGGCGCGGGGGCCGAGGGGAGCGCACGACCGTGCTCGATCCCACCGGGCGCTTCCGGTTCGACGACCTCGCGCCGGGTTTTGTCACGGTGGCCCTCGAAGCCGAAGACACCGCGCCCGTCCACGAGCCGAGCATCGCGATCCGCGGCGGCGAATGCGCCGAGGTCACGCTGCGCGTGCCCGCAGCGCGCATGCTCGCCGGGCGGGTCGTGGCCGCCGAAGGCCGCCAACCGCTGGCGGACGTGCGCATCGATGCGCGCCCGGTCGCGCAGGGGGCGCCGGGACCCGTCACGGAGCTCGCGCGCGAGCGCGTTCGGACCGGCCCCGACGGCACCTTCCAGCTCGGGCCGCTGCCGCCGGGGCGCGTGATCGTCAGCGCAGAGGCAGCGTGGGGGGGACGCGTCGAGCGCGAGGTGGACCTGCTCGATGCCGCCGCCCCGCCGATCGAGCTCGCGCTCGCCGCGCCGGTCGCCGTCTCTGGCAGCGTGTTCGACGGCGCAGGGCGCGTCGTCGACGGCGCGCTCGTCGTCGCCGTCCGCGAGGGGGACCTGCGCGGCGTCGACTGGGGCGCGGCCGAGGCCGAAGGCGGCGGCCGCACCCTCGGGCGAGCGACGACCGACGTGGGCGGGCGCTTTCGCTTCGACGCGCTGCCCGCGGACGCGCGCATCGCGCTCGTCGCCTTCGCTGCGGACCCGCGAGGACCCACCTGGCCGCGCCGCGAAGGCCGCACCGATGTGACCACGGGGCGCGCCGAAGCGCCGCCTGAGCCCGTGCGCGTGACGCTGCGCGCCCACGCAGCGCTGCGTGGCCTCGTGCTCGATGCAGCGGGCGCGCCGCTCGCGGGCGCGGCCGTAGCGGCGTACGGCAGGGGCACGCCGCTGCGCGGCGCGTGGGTCCGGACCGCGGCCGATGGCACCTTCAGCCTCGCATGCGCCGACGGCGGTCCCGAGGGCCTCTCGGTGCGCGCCGACGGGCACCGGGGGCAGCGGCTCGAGCGACCCGCGTGCGCCGCGGGCCGCGACGGGTTCGTGCTGACGGAGCCGATCGTCCTCGTCCCCGACGTGCAGCTCGTCGGCTTCGTCACCGATCCCGAAGGCAACGCCGTCCGCGCCTCGGTGCAGGTCACGCCCACGGATTCGCAGTCACGCCGCGGCGGCCGCGCGTTCAGCGATCGCTTCGGCCGCTTCACCGTGCAGGGCCTCGCGCCAGGTCCGCACCGCGTGACGGCGCGCGCGAAGGGCTTCCGGCCGCTCGACGAGCGCTCGGGCGCGCCGATCGTCGATGTCGGGGCCGCGACCGAGCCGCTGCGCCTCGTGCTGCAGCCCACACCGCCCCCGCTGCGCGGCGCCGCGGCCGGAGAGGTCGTCGTCTTCGGCAGCGACGATCCTGTCCCGGGCCTCAGGTTCGACGGCCTCGCCGATGGCGCGCTATTGCTCGATGGAGCGCTGTTCCGCGCCGTGGGCCTGCCGGTCGGAAAGGCGCGCCTTGTCGCGGCCGCACCGGGCTTCGAGACCCAAGCGCTGCCCGAGTGCGACGTCGTCGCCGACCGCACCGTCGATCTGGGCCGCATCGCGCTGCGACCGGCCACTGCTTTGACGGTGCGCGTCGAGGACTCGAACGGCACGGTGGTGCGCGGCGCCCGAGTCCGCCTGGAGCGCATCGCTGCCACGCGCCCTGGACTGCCCCGCCGCCTCGACGTCCCGGAGACGCGCACACCGGGCCGCCACCGCCTGGAGAACGTCCCACGCACGACCTGGCGCCTTGCTGTCGATCATGGGACGCTGGGCGTTCACCGGGGGGAAGTCCAGATCGAGGGGGCCAGTCAGACGGTGACGGTGACGCTCAAGCCGCGTCGGTGAGGTGGGCGGATCAGGTCCTTCGCTCTTTCGCTCGGCATGGCTCGAGGTCTGTTTGGCCGGCGAGGACGAATGGGCGGGAGTGAGCGCTCTCGATCGGATGGCGGCTGGAATGTCCGCCGAATCGAAGGGCTGCCCGGACCCAAGGGAAAGAGCGGGGGCGGGGAGTTGTCCGTCCCCGAGGGGCGACCGCGAGCGGGCAACCGGCGCGCCCTTCGGGCACGCCG
>CAYOBN010000023.1:0-1934 GCA_964402175.1 uncultured Planctomycetaceae bacterium
GGGTGCCCGGGCGCGGTCGCCCCACGGGGACGGACGGGCTCCTTCTCTCGTTCTTTCCCTTGGGTCTGGGCAGTGGCACAGCGACACGAACCTGACATCGGTGTGCGCCGAATCAAATGAAGTGCGGACGTGCTGACGGAGATACAGTCGTATCTCCGGATCGGATCCAGAAGGTCCGCCGAATCAAAGATGATGAGCACTTCGCACTCATTTTCACGCAACACGAACGCATTCGTGCTCGACTCATGACCGACGAGCGCTTACAATTACGCACCTGCGCTCAAGCGACCGTTCGCGCAGTCCGCAAGCAGATCCAGAGGAGATCCCTGGGTCACGCAATAGGCCACTCGAAGGAGAGCGAGTCCATGGCACGGAAGGCAAAGTACAAGCGCTCACAGACTGCACCCGAACTCCCGTTCCCTAAAGGGCGGGGCGGCGCCCGCAAAGGCGCTGGGCGGAAGGCCGAGCGCGACGAGCGAGGTAAGCGCC
This sequence comes from uncultured Planctomycetaceae bacterium, assembly GCA_964402175.1. Lineage (GTDB taxonomy): Bacteria > Planctomycetota > UBA1135 > UBA1135 > JAWKUK01. The sequence continues at coordinate 490 of CAYOBN010000023.1, forward strand.
TACACAGCACACACTCCAAACGGCCTAACTTCTCCCGGCATCGGCCGTTGCTCGTGACCGTGAACTTCGTGCAGGGGCTCCCTTCGCTGCGGCGCCCGGACTTGGGCGCGCGGGTGTGTGCCGCGATCCAAGCAGGCAATCAGCGTGAGGACTTCCGCGTCGTGCACCTGGCGTTGCTGTCCAATCACTTGCACATGATCTGCGAGGCGGATGGTCCGGAGGCGCTGGCGCGGGGGATGAAGGGGCTCGGTGGGCGGATCGCGAAGGTGTTGAACGCTGTACTGCGCCGCAAGGGGGCTGTGATCCGCGGGCGGTATGACCTGCAGGTGCTGCAGTCGTTGCAGCAAGTGCGCAACGCAGTGGCGTACGTGCTGCGCAACGGGGAGCACCATGGCCTTGGCCATCCCTGGCGGACAGGGGACGGAGTGCCCACGGTGGATCGCTGGACCAGCGCCGCGTGGTTCAGTGGCTGGAGTGATCCTGTGCTGAACGTCCCGGAAGGTGGGTGCCGGGCTGGAGTCGTGCGGCCGGCGCGGACCTACTTGATGCACAAGGCGTTCGAAGGGGGCGGGTTGTCCTACAGGGATCCCATTCCGGGCATCCGCAAACGGCAAGTGGCGATGAAGCGGCGGGCGCGGGAGGAGTCGCGGGCGACTCGGGCGCAGGCCTGACGGAGCCTAGAGTGGGCTCGGCGATGACCGCCGAATCAAAAGTGGTCTGCGGTCGCGAATCGCGGTGGAGGCTCGAGGCGCGCTCGCTCAGCGTGAGGCTCGCTCGGCGCGCTCCGACCAGTAACGGCGGGTCTCGCGTACGACTGCGCCCGAGAGAAGGACTGCGGATAGGACGGTCGGGATCGCCATCAGGGCGAACATGAGGTCGATGAAGGCGATGGCGGTGTCCAGGGAGAGGGTCGCGCCGACCGCGATGCTCGCGACGTAGGGCCACCGGTACCAGCTCGCGCGGTCGGCGCCGCACAAGAAGCCTAGGCACTTGCTGCCGAAGTAGGCGTAGGTGAAGAGCGAGGAGAGGCTGAAGCAGACCACGCAGACGAGCAGGAGCTCGGCTCCGAAGCGCGGATAGACCTCGCGGAAGGCCGCCATGGTCAGCGCGACGCCGCGGGCATCGGTCGTGCTGAGGACACCGGTCGCCAAGAGCGCCAGAGCCGTCAGGGTGCACACGAGCAAGGTGTCGATCATCGGCCCGAGCATGGCGACGAGGCCCTCGTGCACCGGCTCGTCCGTGCGCGCGGCGCCGTGGGCCATGGCGGCGGTGCCGAGGCCCGCTTCGTTCGAGAAGGCTGCGCGGCGGGCGCCGATCACGATCAGCGCGCCGAGGGCGCCGCCGAACATCGCTTCGCCTTGGCTGCGCTCGGCCAGATACCCGGCACCGAATGCGTCGCGGACGATGTCGACGAGGAGGCCCGGCAGGGCCTCGACATGGCTCGC
>CAYOBN010000023.1:2034-39819 GCA_964402175.1 uncultured Planctomycetaceae bacterium
CAGCCGAAGATCCCGGCCGCGCAGAAGAGCCAGGCGAGCGGTAGCCAGCGCCGTCCGAGGCCCTCGCGGATGACGTACATCGGCCCGCCTTGCAGCTCGCCGCTCGAGTCCCGGCCGCGGTAGAGCACGGCTAGGGTGCACTCGAAGTACTTCGTCGCGGTGCCGACGATGGCGGCGACCCACATCCAGAAGATCGCGCCGGGGCCGCCCGTCGCGATCGCGACGGCGACGCCGGAGATGTTGCCCATGCCGACGGTCGCAGCGAGCGCGACGGCGAGCGCCTCGTAGTGGCTGACCTGCCCCGCCGCGCCCGGCCGATCGTGTTTTCCGCGCAAGACCTCGAGCGCGTGCCCCAGGTGGCGGAACGGACCGAAACCCGTGCGCAGGAGGAAGAAGAGCCCGCCGCCCGTGACGAGCACCAGCAACGGGAGGTCCCAGATCCAGTCGGACGCCTCGCGCACGGCGGCGCCGGCTCGATCGAGGAGGCCCTGGGTTTCAGCGAGTGGCATCCGGGCATGGTAGTGTCGTCGGTCAGAAGTCGCGCGCGGAACTCGCTCTTGGCCCCGGTACACTCCCGCCGCCATGGCCGACAAGATCGACTACCGCATCATCGGGGAGGACTTCCACGCTGTCGTCATCACCTTGGACCCGGGCGAAGCCGTGCGCGCTGAGCCGGGCTCGCTCATGTACATGGAGCGCGGTATCGACATGGGCACGTCGATCGGCGGCGGGCTGATCGCCGGACTGAAGCGTAAGCTGGCAGGGGAGGGGTTCTTCGTGACGACCTTCACGAACGAGGACCGCGTGCGCCGTGAGGTCGCGTTCGCTTCCGAGCATCCTGGCAATGTCCGCGCGATCGATCTGCGCCGCGGCGCCGTCTATTGCCAGCGCGATGCGTTCTTGTGCTGTGCGTTCGGCGTCGAGGTCTCTGTCGCCTTCACGAAGCGCCTGGGCGCGGGTTTCTTCGGCGGCGAAGGCTTCGTGCTGCAGAAGCTCTCGGGCGACGGGCTCGCGTTCTTGCACGCTGGCGGTCATATCGTCGAGCGCGAGCTCGCCGAAGACGACGAGCTGCGCGTCGACACGGGCTGCCTCGTCGGCTTCGAGCGCACGGTCGATTACGACATCAAGCTCGTCGGCGGCGTGACCTCGAAGATCTTCGGCGGCGAGGGCCTCTTCCTCGCGCGGCTCCGTGGCCCAGGCAAGATCTGGCTGCAGACGATGCCGTTCTCGCGTTTCGCCGACCGCGTCGTCGCCGCTGCGCTGCGCAATCGGGAAGAGACCTGATCACGGGCAGAGCAGGTGCTCGGCTTGCAGTCCGGGTGTCTCCGCGAGCCGCGCGCGGAGCCGCTGCCAGCGTTTGGCGACGGCCTCGATGCCTAGGCCGAGGCGCGGCCCGACCTCGCGGTACGGCAGCCCTTCGAGGCCGCAGTGCAGCACGAGCTTCTGGTCTTCGGGGTCCAGCGCCGCGACCGCCGCGCGGAACGCCGCGAGGCCCTCGTCGCGCGCGAGTCGGCGCGAGACCCCCGTGACGGTGTCCGCGAGCGCTTCCAGGGCGCGCAGGCGCTCGCTCGAGCCGCTGCCCGCCCGTTCGGGCCGCTGCGCGGATCGCGTCGCCTCCAGCAGCACGTTCTTGGCGATGCGGAAGATCCAGAAGCGAAAGGGCGTCACCTCGGGGTCGAAGTCCTCGAGCGCGCGCCAAGCCCGGAACCAGACCTCTTGCACGAGGTCCCCGGGCTCCAGCACCGCGCGCTGCTCCGGCCGGAGCCGCAGCTCCGCCCACGTGTGCAGCGCGGGCGCGATGTGCTCGTAGAGCTGCGCAAAACCCTCGGCGTCGCCGCCCTTCGCTGCCGTGAGCCAGCGCGCGGTGACTCCGTCGAGCGGCTCGTTCCGGGGCCCATCCACAGCTTGGATCGTACCCGGCATCGGCGCGGGGCCCTACCCCTTTACCATGGCGTGAAATGGACCACCGCGACCGAACCGCCCCCGACGTCGCCCGAGCTGCCGGCGACGCAGACCGGGGCGCTGCGGTCTTCGACTTCGTCGCGGACTTCCTCGACGACCGGGCGGCGGGTCGGGAGCTCGGCCTGACGGAGTACCTCGCGCGTTTTCCGGGGCACGAAGAGGCGATCGCTCGTGAGTACGTGCGGCTGACCTCGGATGCAGCGCCCGAGGAGCCGCGCGCGGAGCACAGCGACGACGGTCAGAGCGCTGCGCGTGTCGGTCCGTACCGCCTCGTGCGCGAGCTCGGGCGCGGTGGTCAGGGGGCCGTCTGGCTCGCCGAGGACGAGCGCCTCGGACGTAAAGTGGCGCTCAAGCTCCTTGCGACGCCGTTCATCACGGCTGAACGCCGCGCGCGCTTCCGGCGCGAAGCCGAGAGCATCGCGCGCCTCGACCACCCGGGCCTCGCCGGCGTGCACGACGCGGACCTCGACGCGGCGCTGCCGTGGATCGCGATGCGTTACGTCGAGGGCCAGGACCTCGGCGCTGCGCTCGAGGCGGCGCGCGCTGCGGCGCAGGCGTCGGAGCCGCCCCGTGTGGCGCCCCTGGTGCCGCTGCTCCCGCAGAGCTCGGGCGAGCTCGCGCGTGTCCTCGCGTTCTTCGAGCGCGCGGCGCGCGCGCTGCACGCGGCGCACGAAGAGGGCGTCGTGCACCGCGACGTCAAACCGGGGAACATCATGGTCGCTGCCCCGGGTGTACCCGTCGTGCTCGACTTCGGCCTTGCGCGCGGCGAAGGCCACGAAGCTGCGCCAGCGGAGGCGCTCACACGCGAGGGCGAGGTCTTCGGCACACCGGCGTACATGGCGCCCGAGCAGTTCTCGGGCCGACCCGAAGAGCTCGATCGCCGCGCGGATGTGTGGTCGCTCGGTGTGACGCTCTACGAAGCGCTGACGGGCAAACGGCCGTTTGTCGGCGCTTCGCCGCACGCGCTGGCGGAGGCGATCCTCGCGGCGCCGATCCCCGACCCGCGGACGTACAACCGCGCGCTGCCGCTCGACGTCAAAGTGGTGCTCGAGACTGCGCTGGAGCGCGATCGCGCGCGGCGCTACCCGACCGCGCTCGAGTTCGCAGAGGACCTGCGTCGGATTCGCGAGTTCGAGCCCGTGCGCGCGCGGCCCGCGGGGCTCGGGTTGCGCATCGCGCGCTGGGGGAGGCGCGAGCCTGCGTGGGCCGCTGCGCTCACGGTGACGCTGTTGGCGCTCGTCGCGGGTCTCGGCGCGGCGCTCTTTGCGCTGCGCCGGATCAGCTCGCTCGCGACCCAGCGTCAGCAGGCCCTGGGCGAAACGCGCGTGGCTCTGGCCGACAAGGAGCGCGCGCTCGACCTCGCCGCTGCGCGGCTCTTTGTCGGCCAAGTGCCCGAGTTCCTCGCACGTTCGCCTGCTGGAGCGCTCGCGCTCGGCCTTGACGCGGTCGCGCGGCATGATGCGTGGTGGACGCGCTCGGCGCTCTTCGGGCCGCTGGAGAACACGACGCTCGAGCGCCAGCTCGATCTGCGCGAAAGTCGCGTGTGGGACGCCGCGCTCTTCGACGATGGCCGCTATCTCGTCGCTGGTGCGACCGGGCGACATGTCGGCGTATTCAACATGGAGACCGGCGAGGCGCTCGCTCGACGTCAGCTCGAACCTGAATCGCAGCGCGAAGAGGCCCGCCGCGTGCTCGTCGTGGACAGCGGCCGCGGTGTGCTCGTCGGCTGCGAAGACGGCAGCGTGCGCCGACTCGCGCTGCCTTCGCTCGAAGACGTGTGGAGCACACACACGCTGAGCGTGACGAGCAGCGACGACGGGCCGGTGCAGGCGCTCGAGCTCTTGCCGCAGTCACCGGAGCGCGCGCTCGCGGTCTTCTCCGAGGGCCGCGTGTCGGTGCTGGACTCTGCGACCGGCGCCGAGGTGCTGACCTTCCGGCTGCCTCCGCGCAGCGCCGGTGATGCCATCTGCGCAGCGCTCGTTGGACCCGACGGTGCGCGTCCCGTCGCACTCCTCGCGCCGCGCTCGCGCAGCGGCCGGCCGTTGCTCGAAGCCGAACGCGCGTGGCTGGTCGCGCTCGATGACGGTGCGCTCCTCGCGGAGCTGCCCGCGGGCGCCGCCGTGCAGCGGGCCGCGCTCGCCGAGTCGGCACATGGTGAGCTCGCGGTGGCGCTCGGTACACGCGAGGGCGCGGTGGCGCTCTACCGCGTCAAAGCTGCCGGTACGGGCGTCGATGTCGTCGGGCCGACGGTCCGCGAGCTCACACGCGGCGAAGCGCCCGTCGAGGACCTCGTCGCGCTGCCCTCGAGCTCCGACGTACCCGCGTGGGGTGTCGCCCTCGGACGCGGCGTCGACGCGGTGGTCGTCGCGTTGCGCGGGCCGACGCTCGACGTGCAGCCTCTCCTCGGCAGCTCGGGTGAGTTCGGCGCGGTCGGCCTCGGCCTCTCCGATACGGAGCTCGTCGCAGCGTGCACGGACGGCGCGCTGCGGGTCGTCGATCCCCGCACGGGGACGCTGAGCGGCGTCCACCTCGAGGGAGAGCTCGCCGACCATGTGCTCTTCGAGCCGCGCGCGCGCCGCTGGGTCTCGTACGGCGTCTGGCGCAGCCTCTACGTCTGGCGCGAGGAGCCGCCGGCGCGCGCGGTGCGGTCACCTTTGCCCTCACTCGCTGGCGGTGAACCCAGGTCGCTCGAGCCTCCGCGCGCCGTCGCCGTCGTGTGCGCCCGCGGCGCGGACGGGACGAGCCGCGCGGTCGCGGCCCTGCACGACGGGCGCGTGCTGGCGCTCGTTCGGGCGAGCGCGACGGCGCCGACCTGGCAGACCCTGGCGACCCTGCGCCCGCCTGTCGCCCTGGCGGCGGCCAGCGACCGCGGGTTCGTCGCGGCGGCCGGAGCCGACGGCGAGGTGCACGCCTGGGACGGGGACCTCGACCCGCGCGGGACGTGGACGGTCGAAGGCGCGGCGGCCCTCGCGGTGGAGGCGGACGCTCCGGCGGGGGGCGGCGGACCGCTCGTCGCCGTGCGCAGCGCGGGCGGCGGGGCGTTTGCGCTGCGTGCCGCGGGCGTGGCGCAGTTGGCGACGGACGGCGTCTCGGCGCTCGCGCTCGAGGTCGGCACGGCCCGCGTCGCGCTCGGCTTCAGGGATGGAGCCGTCACGCTGTGCGAGGGGCCCCTCGCGGCGGTCGAGGGCTCTGGCGAGCCCGGCCTGTCCGGGAACGTTTCCGGGAACGCCCCGCCCGCATGGGTCCAGCGCGCCGTCGACGGAGGCGAGCCCGCGCGGCGCGGCGAGGACCCCGAGGTGCGCGACCTCGCGTTCGTGGCCCCCGGGCGGCTCGTCGTCGCGAGCCACCAGAGCCGCCTCGACCTGATCGACGTCGCGCGCGCAACGCGGCTGGGCGAAGGCGCGCGCGGGGCGCTCGTGCGCTGGTTGCGCCCCTTGGGTGACGGCGGCGTGCTCGCCCTCGCCGAGGGGGTCGGCAGCGCGCGGGTCTTCCGCGTCTCCGCCGACGGCGATGGGCTCACCGCGGAGCGCGTCGAGTGGGAGCGCCTGCACACCCTCGGGTTGACCTCCGTCTCAGCAGCGCCCGGCGGCGCGGCGGCCGCGACGGGCGCGCTGGACGGCGCCGTGCACGTCTTCGAGCCGCGCACGGGGGAGCTGCTGGCCCGTTTCGTCCAGCACCGCGGGCCGATCGCAGCGGTGGACCTCGGCCCCGACGGCTGCGCGGCGAGCGCCTCCGCCGACGGCACCGTGGCGCTCTGGCCGGTCGATCCGACGCCGCTCGCGCGGGAGATCGCCCCGCGGGGGCTGTCGGTGGAGGAGGCGCGTCGGCTCGACGCGCTGCTCGGGGGACGCTGAATCCCAAGCGCGCGCGGCTTTTTTTGTCCAGGTCGGGCGGCCTGTGTCCCTTCGGGGTGTGCGGCGGGGTGATCCCACCCTGCGCCCCCCCTGAACGACCTTCCTACCCACGACCCGAGCCATGCAGTTCCCGACCCTCCGCCCGCGTACGTTCCTCGCCGCGCTCGCACTGCCTGTGCTGGCGGCCGAGGCCTCCGCCCAGAACCGCTACTTCTTCTCGATCGACTGGCAGGGCTCGACCGTCGGCGTAGCGACGGGGACTGGCGTGCCGATCACCGAGGGCGATATCCTCGTGCCTAACACCGGCACCGCGCTGCCGGCCCTCGGCGCGCCGGCGCCGCCCGCGATCGCGATCCCGCACGGCCCCGGTGGCCTCGGGCTCCTGCCGTTCTGCGCGGGCCACATCGGTGGCACCCCCTGTGTCGTCGAGGTCGATGCCTTCTCGACCGGCGCCGACCACCGCTTCCAGCCGAACGTGCCGCTCCGGCCCGGGCAGATCCTCTTCTCCGTCGACGAATACGCCGTCGGGTTCGCGCCCGTGCCGACGCCCAGCGTCGGGTCCGAGTCGCCCGTGGGGGACGGGGCCGCCGACAGCTTCGTGAACCTCGGTGCGCTGCCGCCCGCGCCGCTCGCGCCGATGATGGGCCGCAACGTCGCCATCCAGGACGGGGACGGTCTGGCTTCCGGCACCGGGGTCACCGCGCCGTCGGTGGGCCTGCGCGAGCCGATCGTGGCCGCGCCGGGGCCGTTCAACGGCGGTGACTCCATCGACGCGCTCGATGTCGTCGAGCCGACCGCGACCGCCTTCTTCGGGCGCTTCTTCAGCCTCGACAGCGGCTTCGCCGACCCGCTGGACCTCGTGCCGAACACGGGCTCCGCGACGGCCCACGGCTTCGTCGGCGGCGATGTGCTCGTCACGCCAGCGGGCGGCGGCGCGCCGATCGTCTACGCCCCCGCGATGATGCTCGGCCTCGACCTGCTGGGTGGGGCCGACTCGGACGACCTCGACGCGCTCATCCTGCGCGAGAACGGTGTGCCGGGTTACCAGCGCTCGTTCCAGCCGTACGACTGGATGTCGCCGAACACCGACATGCTGGTGTTCTCCGTGCGCCGCGGCTCCGCGGTGATCGGCGCGCCGGACAGCCAGTTCGGGATCCCGATCATGCCGGGTGACCTCCTGCTGCCGCCGATCCCGACGGCGCTCGGTGGCCTCTCGCCCTTCCCCGCGATCTTCATCGCGGCCGAGAACCTGGGCCTCGCGACGCTGCGCTTCGGCGCCAACAACGATGACCTCTGCGCTGCGGACAACCTGCCTCAGCCGATCTTCGACTGCGACGGCGACGGCATGGAGGACGGTGTTGCGATCGCGCTCGGCATGGTCGCGGACGCCAACTTCGACGGTGTGCCGGACGGGTGCCAGCTCGGCCCGGTGGGGACGCCGTTCTGCCTCTGCGCGCCCGGCACGCCGGCGCCGTGTGGGAACTGGTTCGCTGGCGGCGGCTGCCTCAACGCGTCCGGAACCGGCGCCGTGATGACGGGTTTCGGTACCGCGAGCGTCTCCGCGAACAACCTCATGCTCACGACGAGCGGGATGAACCCCGCCAGCTTCTGCATCCCGATCATGAGCCTCTCGAGCTTCGGTCCCGCGCTCATCCAGAACGGCAAGCTGTGTGTCGGGCCGACGTTCACCCGCATGGGCATCTTCCCGACCGGGACCGGGACGACGACGATCGGCCCGGTGGTGAGCCTCGCGGCCGGGCTCTTCCCCTCGATCACGATCCTGCCCCTGTCCACCTGGAACTTCCAGACCTGGTACCGCGACATCGGCGGCCCCTGCGGTGGCAACTCGAACTTCTCGAGCGCGCTCAGTGTGACCTTCACGCCCTGACGCCTCCGGGGCCCGCCGGGTGGCTCGCCTGCCCGGCGGATCCCGCTCCCTGGCCCGTCCGGCGCGCAGCGCGCCGGGCGGGCCCCTTCCCTGTCACCACCGTGACTCGGGTCGGGACGAGCCCTTTGTCTCTGGGGGGGAACCTCCGCCTCGCCCCCCGCCTCCATCAGCCTGCCCGCCGCCGATCCCCTAGACTCGCCCTGGAGCCCCTCTTATGAACCGCCCCTCCCCGAGCCCCCTGGTGCGCCGCGTCCTGTCCACGGCCTCCGCCGCCGTCTGTGTTGGGGGGGCCTTCGCCCAGGTCCAAACCGAGCTCACGTTCTCGGTGGACTGGCAGGGCCCTCTGATGGGTCTGCCGAACAGCACGACCGGCGCGCCGATCAACGAAGCGGACCTCCTGTTCCAGCCCGAGCTGCGCTTCGGGCCCGGCCGACCCGGGACGCGCATCCCGGGGTCGTTCCTGCAGCGGTATTCGCAGTGTGTCGGCCACCAGCCGGGATTTGCGTGCGGGGTCGAGATCGATGCGCTTTCGCTCGGCGTGGACGCGCGGCTGCGGTCCGTCGCGACCTACCGCTTCGACGTGCTCTATTCGGTCGATGAACACGCGACCGGGATCCCCACGACCCAGCCGCGCACGGTGTTCCGCGAGGCCCTCGCGGACGACGCCGCCGCGGACATCTTCATGGGGCGCTTCAGCGGGTCGCTGCCGTTCGGGCCCCAGCCGCGGCCGCACGTGGCAGTGGTCGACGGCAACGGCGAACAGAGCTCGTCCGGGGCGCTCTATCCAGGCCTTGGGCTCGCCGAGCCCACACGCCCCACACCCACGGTCCCCGAGCTCGGCGACAACCTCGACGCGCTCGACCTGGGGCCGCCGCCGCAGCCGGGCGCCCGGCTCTTCTTCTCGCTCGAGGGCGGGCTCTTCGACCCGCGCGAGCCGTTTGCGACGATCACGAACTCCGCGGCGCTGCAGCCGGACCCCACGGGTCAGGGGTTCAACGGCGCGGACGTCCTCGTCGTCGATGTGCAGGGCCTCGTGCTGCGTTACGCGGGCGCCGGGCAGCTCGGCCTCTCGACCGCGGGGCTCGATGACATCGACGCCCTCGTCGTCGTCGAGAACGGGGTGCCTGGGTACCAGCCGTCCGTGGCGCTGTACGACTGGGTGCCGGCGCAAGGGACCACCCCGCGCGACCTCGTCCTGTTCTCCGTGCGCCGGGGCTCGGCGGTCATCGGGCAGCTCGACAGCCTGCTCGGCATTCCGATCACGGAGGGCGACGTGCTCGCCGCGCCGATCGGCGGCGGGAGCACCGGAGCCCGGCCCGCGATCGTGATCGCGGCGGAGGCCCTGGGCCTCGCCACGCAGCGGGGCCAGGCGCAGAACGCGGGCGACGAGCTCGATGGCCTCGACGTGCGCGACGACACCGAGGACCCGATCAAGGACTGCAACGGCAACGGCATCGAGGACGCGTACGACATCACCAACGGTACGTCGCCCGACGTCGACGGCAACGGCATCCCGGACGAGTGCGAGGACCCCGGCGACGCGTTCTGCGACTGCGATACCCAGGCCGAGGCCCCGTGCGGCAACACGGGCGCGCCAGGGGAGGGCTGCCGCAACAACACGGGGGTCGGCGGGCGCCTCGTGGGGACGGGCACGAGCTCCATGGAGACCGACAGCCTGGTGCTGACCGCCACGCAGCTCACCCCGAACACGTTCGGCGTGGTGTTCCTCGGGGCCGGCGTCGCGTCGGTCTTCCCCCCGGCGAGCAACGGTCGCCTGTGTGTCGTCGGTGGGGGAGGCTCGGGGCTCTACCGCACGGCAGTGGCGCCCACGGGACCCTCGGGGACCCTCGTGTATGGCCCGGGCATCCTGGGCGCGGTGAGCACCCTCCCTGCACCCCCGCCGATCGTCGTCGGCTCGACCTGGGGCTTCCAGGTCTGGTTCCGCGATCTCGGCGGTCCCTGCAGCGGCGGCGCCTCCAACCTGACCAACGGTTGGCGGGTCACCTTCACCCTCTGAGTCCGAGCGGGCGAGGGCCCCGCAGCGGTGGGGACGACGTGACGGCGAGGCGCCCGCGCCTCGCCGTCACGTCGTTATCGTGAGTTGCGTCGCGCGCCTTGCGCTCGCGCGGCTCAGCCCATGTCGAGCCGCACGCCGTACTGCGAGCGCAGGATGCCCGCGAGCTGCTTGAAGTCGTCGACGACGTGGTCGGCGACGGCGGCGGCGGATTGGTCACCGCGGCCGGGTTTGGCGGCGCGGCGGGACCAGCAGGTGCGCATGCCGAGCACGCGGCAGGGCTGGATATCGTTGGTCGGGTTGTCGCCCACGTACATCGTGCGCGCGGCGGTCAGGCCGAGCTCGTCGAGGGCGCGCTGGAAGAGGCGCGGGTTCGGCTTCGAGATCCCGACCTGGTCCGAGATGAAGATCGAGTTCGTGCCGAGGTGGGGGACGAGCCCGAGGCGGATCAGCTTCTCGGCCTGTTTGGTTGTCAGGCCGTGGGTCACGATGCCTGTCTGTAGGCCTGCGTCGCGCAGGGCGCGCAGGAACGGCACCACATCCGGGAACGGCCGCAGCTCGCGGAACTTGGTGTCGTGGTATGCGACCACACCCGCGGAGACGAGCAGCGCCGGGTTGATGCCCGCCCACGTGCGCGGGTGCACCCGCTGCAGCAGCTTGTCGAGGTGGTGGTCGTAGTTCGAGCCGAACTCCGCGATGACGGCGTCGAGCTCGCGCACGAGCTCACCCTCGGGCACGTGCAGGCCCATGTCGATCATGGCCCGCACGGCATTGTGGCGCGCACGACGGGCGAAGTCCGTCGTGGCCACGAGGGTGTCGTCGACGTCGAAGAGGACCGCGTCCAGGTGCGCCATACGGGGATTGCAACATGCGCACGCCGCGGATCAAGGGGCCGCGCGCAGATTCGGAATTCCCCATGACGCGCGCGGGGGAGTCACCCTCGAGTGACTCCCCCGCGTGCCGCACCGTGACGCCTCGCAGCGTCAGGTCACTTGCCCTCGAGGTCCTTCGCGACCATCTCGCGGATGTCGGAGATCGTGGCGCGCAGCAGGATCATGAGCGACTCGCGCTCGTCGTTGTAACCCTCTTGCTTGAAGAGGAAGCCCAGGACCGGGATCTTCGCGATCCACGGCACTTCGGCGCGGCGCTCGATGTTGCGCACGCGGCTGAGGCCGCCGAGCAGCAACGAGCCGCCGTCCGGCAGGTACGCGCTGGTGTTGACGCTGAGCACTTCGAGCTCGGGGAGCTGGAACTCGACGGGGGAGGTGTTGCCACCGAGGGTCGTCGAGAAGTTGCGCAGCGACACGACGCGGGCGACGGTCGGCTGCACCTCGAGCTGGAGCCACTTGCGGTCGTGGCCGATCGTCGGGCGGACGTCGAGCACCACGCCCTCGTGCAGCACGTTGATCTGCGGGTCGGCGACCGACTGCAGCTGGGCGACCTCCACGTCGAAGTCCTGGATGTACGCCTGCTGGTTGATGACCGTCACGTAGGCGCGCTGGGTGTTGTGCACCGAGAGCGTCTGGCTGTTGACGATCTGGAACTGCTCCGACTTCTCGACGGCGCGGAGGACCATCGACAGCTCCGCGTCGTTGAAGAAGTTCATCTGGAAGGACAGGCCGCCCAGGTTGGAGAGGCGCTGGCCGAGGGCCGTCGTGAAGAAGTTCTGCGCCGTGGCCGCGAACGCACCGTCGCCGCCGTCGTCGAAGAAGAAGCCGGCGCTGGGCTGACCCGCGGCGTTCGTGCCGTCGATGCCCGAGCCGCCGTTGTCGAGGCCGAGCGACGCCTGGTCCTCGAGGCCGTTCGTGACGTCCTCCAGGATGCGGTTGTCGAGGCCGCGGAAGTCGACGCCGACCTCCTGGATCCAGCTCTCACCGACCTCCATGAACTTCGCGTCGATCGTGACGAGCGCCGAGTTGAAGCGGCGCAGGTCCTCGAGGAAGTCCTTGACCTGCTGCTGGACCTCGGGCGTCTGGGTGACGAGGAGGAAACCCTCGCCCGCTTCGATCGCCACGCCGGTCGACTCCCAGGTGCCCGGGGCGACGGTGTCCGTCACGAGGGTCACGAGCTCGTCGATCTCCAGCATGCGCTGGGACTCGAGCACGCTGCCCCACGGGCCGCCGCCGTCTTCGTCCTCGAGCTCGCTGAGGAGGCGCAGGCGGTTGATGCGCGGGCCGGTGAAGTCCGTGATCGCGAAGATCAGGTCCTGCACGTCGTGCAGGTACACGAACGGGGTGCCGGCGGCCTTCTCCTTCGTCGTGACGAAGATCGCGTCGTAGCGCAGGGTCCAGGTCACGGCCTCACCCGCGATCGCGACGATGCGGTTCAGGGCCTGCTCGACCGTGAGCTCGTTCGCGAAGTCGAAGCTGAACACGACCCCGTTGTCGACGACGGCGGCCTCGGCGGCCGGATCGACGAGCAGCGGCAGGCCCGTGTTGTCGCGGATGATGCGCACGAGCTGCTCGAGGCTCTCTTCGCCTTCGATGCCCGGCATCGTGATCGTCGTCGACTTGAGCTTCGCGCGCAGCTCGACCTCGGCGGGGGAGACCTTCGACGCGAGGTCGATGCCGCGGCGCTTGCCGCGCACGAGACCCTTCTCGCGCCACTCGCTGGCGCTGGGCAGCGTGAGGATGTCCGTGTTCGGAATCCGCATCTGGTCGAGGCTCTCGCGCCACACGCGGAACTCTTCGCGCTTGGCTTCGATGTACTCGACGCGCACCTTCTCGCGGCCCGCGCGGTACGCGGCGTCGCGGATGTCCTGGGCCTGCTCGTGGCGCGCGTTCAGCGCGAGCGCGCGGTCGGCGAGGCTCTTCGCCTTGTCGTACCGGCCCTCTTCGAACGCGAGCGAAGCCTGGCTGACGATCGTGTCGACGACGGCGCGGTCGCGGTCGCGGGCTGCGGCCTCTTCGGCGCGCGCATCGCGCATCGCGCGCTCGCGCTCGGCGAGGCGGACGGCGTCCTGAGCCGCGCGGCGGTCCTCACGGGCCTGCTGGAGCAGCGTGTCGACCTCCTTGTCGATGCCGTCCCACGCCACGTTGTACGGCGTCATCTCGATCTTCGTCTTCGCGATCGAGAGCTCGCCGATCGCGCGGTCGTAGTCGCCGCGCATCAGCGCGAGGCGGCCGTCCGTGAGGCTCGACTTCACGTCGAGCTTCGACTGCTCGTAGCGCAGCGCGAGCTCGCTCGCCGAGTCGAGCTGCGCCGCGTTCACCGCGCCGCCCTCGATCCCGAGCGCGTTCTGGATGTCGCCGAGCAAGCGGCGGGCTTCGACGCTCGTCGGCTTCAGCTCGAGGGCGCGCCCGACCTGGGCCAGCGCGTCCTGGAAGCGCATCCGATCGAACAGGCCCTGCGCTTCCGCGAGGGCGGAGTCGAACAGGAGCCGCTCCTTCTGCGCGCGCAGCTCGAGCAGCGCCGCGTCTTCACCGAGCGCGCCGTCCTGCCGGGCCGTGACCGGCGCGTTGCCGCGCTCGCGCGCGGGGCCGGAGTCCGTGCGACCGAGCTCGGCGCTGGACGCGGGGTCCTGCGCGCCGGCCTCGGCCGCGGGCTGTCCGTTGGGCGCGCTGGCGCAGGCGCCAAGGAGGATGAGGGAGAAGGCGGTTCCGGCGGTCCTCATTCTTGCAGACTCGTCGAGGGGGGTGGGGGGAAGCGACGGGTTCGGGTGCGCACGCTACCCCATTTCAGGGCGCGTGACCACCAGACCGTGGCCGAAGGTGACGTCGTAGCGGTGCGAGGGCGCTCTCGGGGGATCGCGCGCGCGCGCCGCAGGGGGAGCTGTGGGGGTGCGACAGGTGCTGGGGGCACCCGCGGCGCGGAAGGCTACACGATCCCGCGCCGTGGGCCAAGGGGGCGCCGGTGGACACACGCGGCCCCGACGGGCGAGCGCACTGCTGGGCCGGCGTCGCGCCGGCAGAGGCTCAGCGACCGGCTAGGTTCGGGCCGCGGGCCAGGCGGCGCCGGACCTCGCCTGGCACCCGATGCGCCGTCCCGGGAGGTCCACCCGCTCGAGCGATTCGGGCCAGAGCGACCGGCGCCGAGGAGCTGCCGGCCGAGGAGATTCGGGCCCGGGAGATTCGGGCCCGCGAGATTCGGGCCGGGCCCGTTCGCCCGTCGGCGCTCCGCCCCGCTGTGCAGCCGGGTTCCGGTCACTCCAGCAGCCCGATCCGAAGGACCCGAGCCCCGGTCGACGACCGCGGAGCGACCCGCAGCCCGCGGAGTAGGCCCACCGGTCCCCGCATCCACAGGACCCGCGCAGGACCGACGCCGCCTGCAATGCGCGAGGGCCCCCACGGTCGGTCCGTGGGGGCCCTCGCGGCCGAAGTGTGGGGGAGCCGGTGCGGGAGCTGGCTGCGCCTGTCCCGCGGTGGCATCACTTCTCGTAGGAACCGACGAAGGTGATGTCGGTGAAACCGATCCCCAGTGCCACGTCGAGCAGCCCGACGACATCGCTGTTGATGATGTCCTTGCGCGGGTCGATCGTCGCGGGACGGGTCGGGTCCTGCTTGAAGAAGGCCCGCAGGGTGGTCTCGACCTCCTTCAGATCGGTCGTCTTCTTCGCACCGATGCTGTAGGTGATGACGCGGCTGCTGTCGTACACGAAGCGCAGGCGATTCTCTTCGTCCTCTTTCGTATACGGCGTCCGGCCGGTACCGGGGCGCACCCGGTTGCCCGGGTTCTTGACTTCCATCTTGATCTCGATCTTCTCCTTCGGCTCCGCCGGGGACGTGTTCACGCCCACGTCCTTGGGCAGGAAGGCCGCCAGCTTGCCCTCGAGTGTTTTGAACTTGAGGGTGCACATGAAGAAGATGAGCAGCAGGAAGGTGACGTCGATCATCGGCGTCATCTCGAGCTTGCACTCCTCCTTCGTCAGGGCGACGAGGATGTTGCCTTTACGCTTGGCCATGGTTGCGCTCTCCGTCTGCCTGGGTCACTTGGATTTGGGGTCGGGGACGGAGACAGCGAGCTGCAGCTTCCAGATCGAGATCGACTGGTCGCCACACTGCTCCATGATGTCCTGCACGTAGCGGAAGGCCGTGCTTTCGTCCGCGCGGATCATGAGGGGCTCGTCCGGCACCAACTTGGTGGAGCCTTCGGCGAGCGGGGCCTTCTTCATCCGGTTGGCCATCGAGAGGAGCTGCGTGCGCAGCTCTTCGTACTTCTTCGGGCCCGTGTTCGTCTCGGGATCGAAGTACTTGTTGCGCTTGATGATCATCTCACCCGTGTGCTTCAGGTTGATGATCGGGCGCCACTCGTCGGCCTTCGGCTTGTCCGGGGAGGCCTGTTGGGCGAGGGGCAGTTGAAGGTCCTCGAGGTCCTGCTGGGTCAGGTCCGTGATGACCATGAAGAAGATGATCAGGAGGAACACGACGTCGATCATCGGCGTCATGTCCATCTGCATCTCGGTCTCGGCGTCGTGCTTCTGAAGGTTCATCGGGCGTCGCGCTCCTCGCGCTTCGCGGTCACGGGATCAGCAGGGAAGCGGTCGCGGTGCGCGGGCCGGGGCCCGCGCAGGGGCAGGATGACGGGGGCGGAGGGGTCTCCGCCACGGCAGCCATCCCGCGCAGCTCGCGGTTCCGCACCGCTCAGGAGTTCTGCGGGCGGAAGCGCTCGAAGAGGTCTTCGATGATCGCGCCGGTCTCGATGACCGTCTTGATGAGTCGGTTGCGCAGGAACGCGAACACCGCGGTGACGGGGATCGCGACGATCAGACCGAGCATGGTCGTCAGAAGCGCTTGGGAGATACCGCCGGCGAGGTCGGCCGGGTTCGCCTGACCGCCGGAGGACGCGATGACGTTGAACGACGCGACCATACCCGACACCGTGCCGAGCAGGCCGAGCATCGGCGCCGTGTTCGCGATGACGGGCAGCCAGCCGATCTTCTGGTGGAGCTTGACCGACTCCTCGTCGCCCATCTCCTCCATGGCCTTCTCCATCGCCTCGAACGGGTGGCCGATCTTCGCGATGCCGGCGCCGCAGACGCGGGTGAAGAAGTTCTGCTCGTTCTCGCAGAGCTCCATCGCCTCTTGGAACTGCTCTTCGTCGAAGAGCGCTTGGATCTCGTCGATCAGCTCCGGCGGAGCAAGCTTGTCGCGCTTCAGCGACACGATGTTCTCGATGATCACCGCGAGCGCGACGACGGAGAGCAGGATGATCACGATGCCGACGATGCCGGACTTCGTGAAGACGTCCTTGACGCTGGTCGTCTCCGCGGCGAGGGCCGGAGTGGCCGATGCAGCGAGCACGAGGCCCGCGGCGAGGACCGGGGCCGCCTTCGACAGAGCGCGCGTGATGAGGTGAGTGGGATTCATGGCCGGATTCTGCTGGGGGGGAGGTGGTGAGCCGGTTGGGGGGAGCTGTGGGGAACGGGGGACCCCCGGGGGGGAGGCGCCGCGGGGGCGCGCCCGGCAACAGTGTGCCGGGCCCCAAGGTGCCGTGTCAGAGGGTCTTCAGGAGTTCGGCGGCCTCGGCCGCCGCGGGGGTCGCGCCAAGGGTCCGGCGCACACGTTCGAGGGACTTCTTGGCTTCGGCGGCATCCCCGAGGGCGACGTACGCCTTGGCCAGACCCACGAGCGCGCGCGCTTCCACGTCCGCGCTCGTGTAGCTGAGGGCGGAGGCCGACGCGAGCGCGAGCTGCGCCTGGCGGGTCCGCGATTGGGCGAGCAGGGCCTCGCCGTAGCCGAGCTGTGCCGCGGAGCGGCCGGCGCCCGTCTGGGCGCCGTCGACCTTGCCGCGGAAGAAGCTCTCCGCGCGGTCGGCTTTGCCTTCCGCGAGCTGCACGAAGCCCGGACCGAGCGGCGCGAGCTCCGCGAGCCCGTCGAGCTGCGCCAGCGCCGCGCGCGAGAGGCCCTCGCGCGGGGCTGCGGTCACGCCGCTGGCGAGGGCGTCGAACAGCGCCGTGGCCTCGGCCATCTTGCGCGCTGCGACAAACGCCTGGGCGCCGTCGTAGCCCGCCTGGAGCGTCAGGGTGCGCGGGTACCCGATCGTGCCCGCCTGGCCAGCCTGGAAGAGCGCTTCGTAGGTGGCCCCCGCCGCCGCGGCGTCACCCGCCAGCAGCTCGGCGCGGCCCTTGAGGGCGCGGGCGCGCGGCACGTTGCGGTCCTGGGCGAAAGCGCCCAGGAACAGGTCGGCCTCGGCCGCCGCTTCGCGGAAGCGGGTCGGGTCCTCGGCGCCCCACTGCAGCAGCGTCTCCGCCGCGGCGAGCCGGGCGCTCGCTTGGACGACGGGCCGCGCCGAGGCATCGCCGGCGGCGACGCGGTAGCGCGCGACGGCCTTCTCGAGCTCGCCGCGGTCGCGCAGGAGGTTCGCGTCGGCGAACGCCTGCGGCACGTCCCCGAGGCGCACTTCGAGCACCTCGGCGGAGTCGATCCGGATCGGGTTGCCGTCCTTGCGCGCCACGACGACCCGCTCGAGCCCGTGCGACTCGATCAGGCCCGTGACGGCGACGACCTCACCCGACCCGCGCGGGTCGCGGCGGAAGACCTGGTCGGCGCGCGGCGCCTGGGCCAGGGCCGATCCCGGCGTGAGGGCCGACGACGCGACGAGCGCGGCGAATGCGGCGAGGGCCGAGCGCAGCGCGCTCGGACGCACGACCGGCGTCGCCCCGGCGGCCACCTCGAGGTGGCCCCGGTGGGGGGGAAGGGGGGCGGAGTCTTGGGCCTGCAAGGGACTCGGGTAGGGCTCGATGATAGCGGCGGAGGGGCGCGACGGCCACGCGTCGCGACCCCTTGGGGGTGGGACGATCGTGAGAAGGGGCTCGAAAAGGGGCTCGATAGGGCTCAACGTGTGCGGCTCCAGAGCCACTGGTAGCGGGCCCGCAGGACCCCGCCGCCGAGGCGCTGCCGGAGCTCGGCCGGGGTGTCCCCGTCCTCCGCGCAGTACTGCTCGACCACGTTGAAGGTCGTGTCGTTCTCGAGGAAGGTGTGGACCCCCTCGATCATGTTCTTGGCGCTGTCCTTGCGCCGCTCGTCGATCTGGCCCCAGACGTAGTAGGTGTACATCTCGGCGAACTTGTCCTCGTACCACTCGCACGAGGTCCACTTGTCGCCGACGCCCGCGATGGCCGTCAGTTTCTCTGCGATGAACGCGAACTCCTCGGGGGTGCCGCCGGCGCCGGGGACGACGGTGATGCCCGCCGTGCCGCCCTCGAGCCAGCCCGTGACCGCGCGCGCATAGGTCTGCAGCGCCGCCTTCGTGGCGCTGCTCGACGTCGCGACCGGACCCAGGAGGTCCTTGGCGTCGTTCAGCTCGCGCAGCTCGATCATCGCCTGGCCGAGGCGCGGGATGACGATCTTCTCGACCTGCGAGCGGCGCTTGTCGTCGTCGCTGAACTTCGCGACGACGCGCGAGAGCGCGTCCTTGGCGCGGGCCCAGTCACCGAGCTCGAACCAGAGGTCACCCTCTTGCTTCAGGTTCGGATAGTCCGGCGACGCCGAGATCCGGTTCGACACGCCGATGGCGCGGGCCATGCTGGTCTTGATTCCGCGCACTTCGGCCTCCGGAGCGTTGGCGGCCGTGCGCTGCTCGAGGCGCGTCGTCAGCGTCTTGAAGAGCGTGACGGCCGCCGCGGCGGTCTGTTTGTCGTCGGGGAAACGCGCGACCATCTTGTCGAGGGTCGCCTGCGCTTCGTCCGCCTGGGAGAGCTTCGCGTGGCTGTCGACGACGAGCTTCAGCGCGATCGCGCACAGCGAGGGCTGATCCTCGTAGCGCACGTCGAAGCCGTCGTAGTTCTCCAGCACCTTGCGGAAGCCCGCCGCGTCCTGCGAGCTGTCGAAGCGCTTACTGGCGACGGCGTGCAGGATGAAGCCGCGGTAGAACTCAGCGGTCGCGCTGGCGCCCTTGCGCTTGGCGAGGGCAGCAGGGCTCTCCGTGGCGCGCTTCGGATCCACGCGGACTTGGTCCAGGTACGCGTCAAACCGCTTCAGCGCGTCGGCCACTTGGCCCGCGCGGAACATGCACACGCCGATGTTCACGTAGGCGACCTCGTAGTCGACCGCGTTCTCGCCGACCTTCTCGTACTCGGTGATCGCGTCCGTCCACTTCTCTGCGTCCTGGGCGCGTTTGCCGCGGTTGAAGAAGACCGCGTCGCCCTGCAGGGCCGGGCCCTTGTTGGCGACCACGTTCTCGGCTTCGTCCAAGAGCATGCGCATGTCGGGGTCGTCCCCGGCCGCGCGGGCGAGGGGCGCGACGAGCGCTTGGAAGTACTTCGCGTTCTTCTCGTCGTACTCTTCGTCGCGCCAGTTCACGGCGCCCTCGCGGTAGGCGTACGCCGCTTCGAGGTTGCGCCCGTCGTAGCGCAGCGCTTCACCCAGCAGGAAGTACACCCGCGCGCCGTACTCGACGCGCTCGGCGGCCTCGAGGGCGTCCATGCGGACGAGCATCGCGTTGACGGCCTCGCGGGTGCCAGCGAAGTCCTTCTCGCGGAACTTCGCCATCGCACCGTTGAACATCTCGTCGAGCGAGATGGTCTGGCCGGGCCGGCGCGCGATCTCGTTCAGCAGCTTGCCCGCGGCGGTCTTCAGCGCGTTCGACGGCGCGTTCTGCGCGATGTCACCCGCGACCTGGCGCGCGAACGCCGTGGTGCTGGTCCGCAGGCGCGCCTGGCGGAACTTCGCGGTCGCCTCCTCGGCGGTCGCGAACCACTCGGCCTGGCCCGCGGCGAGGTCGCCGCCGAGCGTGCCCTCGGAGGCCAGCATCACGCGCGCGATCTCGAGCAGCGACTCATAGCCGAACTGCGAGAGCTGGAACGACTCCTTGCGGTAGAGGTTCCAGAAGTACAGGGCGCGCTGGATCGCGGTGGCGGTGTCGTCGAGCGCCAGGTACGAGCGCAGGATGCCGCCCATGCCGAGCTCGACGAACAGGAACCGCCGCTGCTTCAGCGGCGCCTCCATCTTGCTCCACTCGAGCAGCTCCTCGCGCTGCTGCGGGCTGAACGGGATGATGTTGTCCGCGACGCTGTCGTAGAAGGCCGCCGCGGTCTCGTAGTCCTTGCCCGCGTAGTACACCTCGCCGAGCGCCGCGCTGGCGCGGAGCGCGAAGGGGGTGCCTTCGTTCGCCTCGAAGATCAGCGCTTCGAGCGTGTCGATCGCGAGGACCCGCGAGCCCGGCTCGTCGCCGTCCGCGGTCGACATCTCGGAGGCGATCTGGCCCTTCGAGAGCATGAGCTCGTAGCGGCGCGCGATGTCGGCCTCCGACGGACCGCCTTCGCCGCTGCTCGAGAGGGAGAGGGCTTCGATCAGCTCGTCGCACCGGTCTTTCGCCTGCTTGAGCACATCGTAGCGCTTCTTGCGCAGGGCCGGCGCCTCTTCGCCGACCGCGTCTTCGAGCGCGATCTGCAGCGAGCGCGCGTAGATCTGAGACGCCTGCACGAAGGCCTCCTTCGCTTCGAAGGCCGTCGGCGCGCCGCTGTTGCTCGTGATGTACGAGTCGAGGCACGCGATGGCCTCGTCGAAGAGCTGGTTGCGCTTCGCCGGGTCGCGCTCGTTGCGCGCGCCGACCGAGTAGATCTCGCAGCGCAGGAGCGCGAGGGTCGCGGCCTCGTCGCTATCGAGGCGCCCTGAGCTCACTTCGCGCAGCACTTCTTCGGCCAGGTCGACGAACGACCACTTCGATGCGAGGCCCCGCGCAAACGCGAGGTCCGCTTCGACGTTGGCGGCCGACTTCTGCGGCGCGGCTGCGGCCCACGTGGACGTGAGCGCGCCGAACACGAGCAGCGACGTCGCCAGGGGCGACCGACGGGGTGAACGGGATTCCAGCATGTCGAAGTTCCGCCGGCGTCGCGCGCGCCAGGGCGGTGCCGTGGCGACCGGTGGGCCGCCGTGGGGTGGAGGGTCGGGGTCTCTGGGGGGGCGCCGGTGGGGGAACCGGCGTCGGGGAGGACCCACCGGGCGACGCGGAGGTCGCCGCCCGAGGTCCTTACCCGCCGCTGGCCGCAGGGTAACCCCCGTGGGCCGGCCAGCGCGCGGGGCGCACAGGATAGAACGAACGAGCGCGGGTGCGAAGACCCGCGCTCGTGTGATTCCGGGACTGCGGCGCGGGTTTCACCCGCGCCCCGGTCCGCGCTCGCTCGGAGGATCAGTCCTCGAGGCCGAGCTCGGCGTTGCTCGGGATGTGCTCGTTCGGGATCACGATCTGCGCGTTGAGCAGGATCAGCAGCTTCTTGTTCGCCACGAAGTTGCCTTTGCGGTCGAACAGCGCCGACAGCACCGGGATCTTGTTCAGGATCGGCACGCCCGAGCGTTGGTCGCGGTTCGTGGATTCCTTCAGGCCGCCGAGCAGCACGGTGCCGCCGTCCGGGATCGGGATCGAGGTGCGCACGCGCTGGATCTCGACCTCGGGAAGCTGGATGTTGACGGTGTTCTGGGTGCCGGTCGAGGTCGGCTTCTCCTGGATCGGGCGCTTCAGGTTCGCGATCGTCGGGCGCATCTCGAGGGTCACGAAGCGGCGGTCCGCCGAGACGACCGGGCGCACGTCGAGCACGACGCCGTCCTGGATCACCGCGATGATCGGGTCCGCGATCGAGGCCGCTTGCGCGATCTCGATGTCGAAGTCCTGGACGTACGCGACCTGGTTCAGCACCGAGAGGTTCCCGCGCGCGCCGTTGTGCACGACGATGCGGGGCGCGGTGACGAGCTCGACGCGCTCGCTCTTCGACACGGCGCGCAGGATGAGCTGCAACTGCATGTCGTTGAGGAAGGCCCACTGGAAGGACAAGCCGCCGCTGCCGCTGAAGTCCGCGGTGCCGAGCTGCTGGTCGTACAGCGCCTCGGTGCGCGCGCGGAAGTCGCCGTCGCCGCCGTCGTCGAGGTACGCGCCGAGGTCCGAGGTCTGGCCGACGACGCGGCCGAACTCCGACTGACCGTCACCGAAGTCGTTGAGCGCCACGCCGTTCTGGCCGAGGCCCGGCAAGCCGAGGCCGCGGAAGTCGACGCCGATGTCCTCGAGGAAGTTGTCCTCGACGCGCATGAAGCGCGACTGGACGTCGACCAGGATGCCGGTCGCCTCGCGCAGGTCCTGCAGGAGGTCCGCGATCTGGCGCTGGACCTCGGGGGTCTGCGTCACGATCAGGGTGCCCGTCTCCGTGATGCGGATCGAGTTGCCCGGGTCGGCGTCCCAGGACGCGGGGGCGATGTTGTTGCGGATGAGGCCCTCGAGCTGGCCCGTCGTCACGACGTTGGCTTCGCGCTCTTCGATGTCCTCGTCGGCGGGAGTGATGCCGCCCGACGGCGCGACGTTGATCTCTTGCGCCGGGTAGTCCGGGATCGCGTGGATCAGGTCGTGCACCGAGTAGGTCGCGCGCACCTGGCCGCCGGTCAGCTCCGCACCGGTCACGAACAGCACCATGCCGTCCTCGACCTTCCAGCGCAGGTTCTCCTTCGTCTCCGCGATGATCTGCAGGACCTTGAGCACGCTGCGCTCGTTGAGGTCCATGCGGATCGAGGTCTCTTCTTCGTCGAGCTCTTCCTTGACGGCGCTCGAGATGTAGAAGTTGATGTTGGTGTTCGCCTGCAGGAAGGCCGCGACGCTCTCGAGGGTCGCCGCTTCGCTCTCGTCACCGAACTTCGGCGTGATGAGCTTCGAGTCGAGGATGCGCATGACCTCCTCGCGCTTCGGATCGGCGGCCTTCTCGATCTGCAGCTCGGACAGCGGCGTGCGGTCCTTGACGTCGCGCCAGCGCTCGAGGTCGAAGCGGATCGCCTGGGTCTGCGGCACGTTCATCGTGCCGAGCTCGTCGAACGTGCGCTGCCACTGCTCGCGGTAGTCGCGGCGCAGGCGGGCTGCGGTCTGGTCGTGGCGCGCTTCGCGGGCGATGCCCTTGAGCTCGCGCGCGAGCTGGTTGCCCGGGTCGGAGGCGAGCACGAGGTCGGCCCACTTCTCGGCCTGCGCGTAGTCCTGCTGCACGAACGACTTGTTCGCGCTCTCGTAGTAGCTGCGCAGGCGGTTCTCGCGGCGCTCGGCTTCGGCCTTCTCGCGCTCGCGGCGGGCCTGGTCGGCGGCTTCGCGCTCGCGGCGCGCGGCCTCGAGGACGGCCTCGTCACGCAGCTTCGAAGCTTCCGTGAGCTTCGAGCGCACGATGCGCTCGTCGAGCGACTCCGTGACGATCAGCGGGTAGTTGCGCAGCACGATCTCGGCCTTGCGGTAGGCCTCGATCGCGGCGCCGTACTCGCCTTCTTTGAGCTTCCGGTCGCCGGTCGCGATGAAGCGATCGGCTTCCATGCGTGCCCACTCGCGCTTGATGCGCAGCGCGTCGGTGTTGTCCTTGAACGACTCCGCGGCCTGCGAAGCGCTGATCCCGAGCGCGTCTTCCGCGGAACGGAATCCAGCGCGCGCAGCTTCGTTCTCGGGGTCGAGCTCGAGCGCCTCGGCGTAGTGCCCGAGGGCCGCTTTGAAGTCGGCCCGGTCGAAGGCCGCCGCGCCGTGCGCCGCGTATTCACGCGCGAGGAGCTGCCGCGCCTCGCGCCGCCGAACGACTTCGTCCGCGGCGGAGGCCGCGCTCGGGTCGTCCTGCGCGAGGGCGCCCGCGACCGGCGCAAGCTGGGTGGCGACTGCGGCTGCGAGGAGCAGCGGGAACGTGTGCAGACGGGTCCGCATTGGGGGGAAGGAGTCTCGGGGGTGGGAGCTCCCCATGGGCCCCGGAGGCGGGGCGGAGAGGAGCTCTGTCTGGGGGGATTCGGCCTGCCGAGGGCGGGGGCCCGCGGCGCGGCGTGGGGGGGCCGGCCGAGCCGGAACTTCGCGAAGGTGGCCGGAGGATACGGGGCGACGGCGGGGGGGTCAACCGACCGCACGACGGTCGTTGCGGAAGCGTGGCGCCCGGGGCGACTGGCGTCAGCCGCCCGGGGGGGGCGCTGCGCGGCCTGGCAGGGGCAGTCCGAGGGTCCGCAGGGCGAGCTGGATGTCTTGCCAGCAGGCTTTTTTCTCGTGCGGTTCGCGCAGCAGGTTCGCGGGGTGGAAGGTCACGATCACGGGGACGGCGCCCCGCTGGTGCACCTGCCCGCGCAGCCGTCCGAGGGGCGCGTCGGTGCCCAGGAGGTGCTGGGCCGCGTGCTGCCCCAGAGCGATCACGAGGCGCGGCGCGACCAGCTCGATCTGGCGCTCGAGCCAGCCCGTGCAGAGCGCCTTCTCGGCCGGCTCGGGGTCCCGATTGTCCGGCGGGCGGCACTTCAGGACGTTGCAGATCACCACGTCCCGGGCCCGGTCGAGGCCCATGCCCTTCTCGATGATGTCGGTCAGGAGCTGCCCCGCCGCGCCGACGAACGGCACGCCGCTCTGGTCCTCCTGGGCCCCGGGGGCTTCACCGACGAAGAGAATGCCCGCGCGGCCGGCGCCGTCCGCGAAGACCGAGCGCGTGCGGGACGCGCCGAGCGGGCAGGCCCGACAGGCGTCGACGGCCCGCGCCAGGGCCCCGAGGTCGCGGCACGCGGCGGCGGCGGCGCGCACCTCGGCGGGGGTGCGGGGCGGGCTGCCGGCGCCCGGGGTCACTGCCGGGACCCCGTTGGGGCGAGCTGCGGCGGTCCCAGGCGGACCACCGGGGAGGGGCCGCGGGGGCTCGGGCAGCGGCATTCGGGCCGCCGGGGCCCGCTCGGGCCCGGCTGGCGTAGGCCCGGCTGGCGTAGGCCCGGCTGGCGCAAGGGCGGGGCCTGGAGCGCGGAGCGGCGGGCCCGCGGGCCGATCCCGGAACGTTTCCCGGACCGTGGGCGGCTGCGGAGCCGTCCCCGGCGCCGCTCCGCGGTCGGCCTCAGGGGCTGCCCCGAGAACTGCCCCTTGACCTGCCCCCGGGACTGCCGTGTGGCCGCCCAGGTGGGAGCGGAGGCCCGGCACGTGGCGCACCCCGAGCGCCCGCTGGCGCCGCGCGAGCCGCGCCAGGCCGTGGGCCAGGGCGGCGGCCTCCGCGTTGGGATCTGCGCTGGGCTCTGCGCTGGCCTCTGCGGCTGGCTCCGCAGGGTGCCCCGCGAGCGGCTCGGCGTTCGGATCCCCGTGCATGGGCGCAGGATAGCGCCGGGCGAGTGACCCCGCGCAGCGGGCCGGGTAGGTGCTCCGCAAGCCCCGGCCGCGGGGCGCCACCGCCGCTCCTGGTAACGTCTTCGCCCCCGCGCCGCCCCGCCCCGCCCCTATGACGACCCCCCGATCCCGCCTCCACGCCGCTCCCCACCGCGAGTTCCAGCCCGCGCTCCGCTGCCGGAGCGCCTGGGTCCACGCCCTCGCGCTCGCGCTCGCGCTGGGTCTCGGGGGCTGCGGCGACGACGCGGGGATCGGAGGGACCGCACCGGCGGCGCGCGCGCGGACGATCGAGCGCGACCTCTCCCCCGTGGCCGTCGCCCTGCGCGCCGCGATCGAAGCCGGCGACCCCGACCGCGCCGAGGAGCTGCTCGCCGCCGCGGGGCCCGCGCTCGGCGTCGAGCGGCCGTGCTTCGCCGCGCGCATCGCGTTCCTGCGCGGCGACGACGAAGCCTGGCTGCGCGCGATCGAAGAGGCGCGCGCGCTCGCTCCCACCGACCCGCGGCCCTACGCGACCGCCGCGGAGCTCTGGTCCGCGGCCGGACGCCTCGACGCCGCGCGGCGCGAGCTCGAACGGGGCCTCGTCGCCGTCGGTGAGCTCACCCCCGAGCTCGAGCGCGCGAAGGCGGTGCTGGCGCTCGTGACCCCCGGCGGCGCGCGCGCTGGCCTCGATGCGCTCGAGCGCGCGATCCAACGCGATCCGGAGCTGCCGTTCGTCGCGCGGGCCCGCGGCCAGGCGCATCTCCTGCGCGCGAAGGGCGCGTTCGCCGACCAGGACCCCGCGCGCGCCCTCACCGAGCTCGAGCAGAGCCTCCGCTACGACCCGCGCGACGTCGAAGCCCGCGAGCTGCACGCGCAGGCGCTCTACGCGAACGACCGCTTCCTCGACGCGATCGCGGGCTACGAAGCCCTGCTCGCGGAGGGCCGCGACCTGCGCGGCGAGCTCGCGCTCTGGCACAAGAACGCGGGCCTCATCGCGCAGCTCAACGGCGAGCGCGCCGCGGCGCGCGGGCACTACCTGCGCGCGCGTGCGCTCGGCCTCACCGATGTCGAGCTCGCTTCGGGCGTGCACTTCCTGCGCGACGAGGCGCGGCTCCTGCTCGAGCGCGGCGCGGAAGAGGCGCTGCAGCGCGCGGAGCCCGGCCTCGCCGCGCGCCGCGCCGAAGCGGCGACGCTGACGGACGACGTCGAGACCTTGGGCGAGGAGTGCGCCGAGCGGCTCGTCGCGCGCGCGCTCAGCGCGGCGGGCGAAGGCCGCAACGACACGGCGCTCGGGCTCGTCGAGCAGGCGTTGCTGCTCGCGCCCGACGACCGGCTGGCGCGCGTGCTGCGCGCGCGGCTCTACGCGGCGTCGGGCAGCCATCTCGAAGCGGCTGACGAATACCGCTGGCTGCTCGCCGATGCGCGCGCCGCGGGCATCGAATTGCCCGAGCCGCTGCACCTCGACCTCGCTGTTTGCCTGCTGCGCTCGGGGGCGCCGGACGAAGCCAAGGCCGCGCTGCAGGAGTACTTGCGCGAAGCCCCGCAGGGCCGCTGGGCGGCGGCGACGCGCGAGCGCCTCGCAGAGCTCTGACCGCAGCAGCCCGTCAGCGCGCGCCGCCGGTCTTGTACTCGCGGTCCGCGCGCGCCTCGCCGGCGGGCGACCATTCCTTCCACACGCCGACGCGCTCGCCGCGCTCGTAGCGGCCCTTCTGGTGCAAGCGGCCGTTTTTGTGCATGTAGAGCCACTCGCCTTCGCGCAGGCCGTCGACGAAGTGGCCGTGGCCCGTGCCGCCGTCGTCGTAGCGCTCGTGCCACTCGCCAGTCTCGACGCCGTCGGTGTATTGCCCGCGGCTGACCTCGTCGCCGTCTTCGTCGAAGAACGTGATGGGCCCGTGTTTCAGCCACTTGCCGCCGCGGTAGACCTCGGTGCCTTCGGTGCGCACGACGCCGCTCGCATAGGTCGCGCGCAGCGGCCGCGTCGTCCCCTCGGGGACGGAGTCGGCGCAACCCGCGGCAGAGAGCCAAAGGGCGAGCGCGAGGACCGCCGCAGCGTGCGGAGCGCTCACGATTGGCGCCGCAGCCACGGGGTCATGTTGCGACCGGGGCACAGCGTGTCCTTCCAGAACGAGTGGGGCTTCACGGCGCTCGCGGGCAGGCGGTAATAACTGCGCAGCTCGGCCACCATCCGGTCGAGGGTCGCCAGCGCCGCCGCGCTCGGGCTGGTCGCCTCGAAGTCGCCGAGCAGGCAGATGCCGACGTTCTTCGGGTTGTTGTTGCGCCCCGACGCGGCGGTGCCGGAGTGGGCGCCTTGCCAGTCCATGCTGCGCCCTTCGAAGACGCGCCCCGCGGGGTCGATGAGGTAGTGGTAGCCGATGTCGCCGTAGCCGCGGTTGACGACGTGGTCGCGCTGGATGCGCTTCACCGCTTCGATGCTCTGGCCGAGCGAGCCGTCGCCCCCGGGCAGCGCCGAGTGGTGCACGGTGATCCACGAGTACGCGCCGCGGTGGCGCGTCAGCTCGCTCGTCTTCGGGGGCGAGGCGCCCCAAGCGGCGCGTGCCACGAGGCCGCCCGCGGCCGCGGGGACGGGCGCGGTGGGGGTGCGGCTCGCGCCAGCGGTGGCGAGGCCGCGCTCGGCGCGCCGCCGCTG
This sequence comes from uncultured Planctomycetaceae bacterium, assembly GCA_964402175.1. Classification (GTDB taxonomy): domain Bacteria; phylum Planctomycetota; class UBA1135; order UBA1135; genus JAWKUK01. The sequence continues at coordinate 29,370 of CAYOBN010000023.1, forward strand.
CGGGGTCGTCGCGTCCGGATCGTCGAGGACGCGCTGGAACTCCGCCGAGGCCTGGGCGACGCGGGCGCGGGCGTGCGACGCCGCCGACGGGCCGAGCGCCGCGCCCTCGCCGCTGAGCGCGAGGCGCGCTTCGGCGAGCTTCAGGTAGGCCTCGTTGCGCCAGTGGGCCGACGCGCGCGGGTTCTGGTCGAGCCAGAGCTCGATGCGCTCGACCGTCTCCTGGCCGAGGGCTTCGCGGGCCCAGCTCGGGGCTGTGCCGTAGGCGTCGCGCTCGCCGCCGGGCCGCGGACCCGGCGCGCTGCGCTGCGGAGCGGCGCCGCAGCCCGCCGCCAGCGCGAGGAGCAGGAGGGTCAGGAAGGGGCCGGGGGTGGGGGCCGAGGGCTGCCTCGCCGGGACGGAAACGCCGCGCATAAGGCACCGGGGTACCGGATCGCGGGGGGGCGAATCAACGCCGACCCGCGCGGATTCACACGGGGTGAACGGAGCGGTGGGTTGGCCCGGGGCCCTGCGCGTGCCACCTTACGGCCATGTCGACCCTCCGGAGCCCGCTCCCCGCCACCCGGCCGCGCACGGCGCGGCCGCTCTCTCCCTGGCTGTTCGGAGCCTTGGCGCTGCTCGTGCTCGGCGGCGGGGCCCCCGCCCAGGCCGCGCGCCGCGCCCAGGGCGATGCGGCGGCGGACGAGGCGGCGCTGCTGGCGGCCGAGCGCGCGGAGGCGGACCTGCAGCGCCGCCGGGGTCGCTACCGGGACGCGCTGCGCATCCTCGAGGACCTGACGGCCGACGGCGAGGGGGACGCGCTCTCGTATGCGGCCCTCGCGCGCGTGCGCCGCGACCTGGCGGAGTACGCAGCGGCCGAGGCGGACGCGCGGCGGGCGCTCGCGCTGGCGGCGGACGATCCGGCCGCGCGGCGCGCGGCGCGCGCGGAGCTGGCCGAGGTGCTCGTGGTGCTCGGCCGCGGGCGCGATGCGCTCGAGGCGCTGTCCGCCGAGCCGCAGCTCTTCCCGGTCGACGACCCGAGCGCCGCGTGGCTCCTCGCGCGCGCGCTCGCTGAAGCCGGCGACCTCGAAGCGGCGCGGCGCACCGCGCGGGCTGGCGCCGCGAGCGAGCCCGCGGCGGGTGACGCCGGCGACCGCGATTGGCGCGGCTGGCTCGACCGCGGCCGTTGCCAGCGCTTTGTGGGCCTCCTGGAGGCGGCTTCGCGCTCGTTCGTGAACGCCGACCGCGCGGCGCGGCTCGCGACGGGGTCGCAGACGTCGGAGCCCGACGTGCTCGTCGCGCTCGCGGACCTCTACTTCGAGAGCGAGCGCGAGGTCGAAGCGCCTGGCAAACGCTCGGCCGGCGCGCTGTACCGCGAAGCGCTCACTGCGCACCCGGCGCACGAAGCGGGTTTGCTCGGCCAGTTCGAGCTCTTCCGCTACAACCGGCGCCGCACGAGCAAGAGCCCCGAGGAGATCCTCTCTGCGCTGCGCACTGCCGCACCGGAGTCCATCGCGGGGCGCCTCGCCGCGGCGACGGCGGACCTCGAAGACGGCCGGCTCGTCGCGGTGCGTGAGCACCTCGAGCGCCTGCGCGCGGTCGCGCCGGGGCGGCGCGCCGTGCGCACGCTCGAAGCTGCGCTCGCGTGGGTCGAGCACCGCCGCGAAGACTGCGAGGCGTTGCTCGGCGCCCTCGCGACGGAGTCGCCGCTCGATGCGGCGCCGGAGCGTTTTGTCGGCAAAGCGCTGATCGAGCTCTACCGCTTCGCCGAAGCCGTCCCGTTCCTCGAGCGCGCGGTCGAGCGCGACCCCGGCGACCACGAAGCTTGGACGCAGCTCGGCGAAGCGCTCGCGAACACGGGGCGCGAAGACGACGCCCGCACGGCGCTCACCATGGCGAAGGAGCGCGCGCGCGGCCGCCAGGACGCGTTCCGCAACAACCTGCTGCTGGTCCTCGAGCGGATGCAGCGCGAGCACGTCGTCGAGGACTTCGGCGAGCTCACGTTCTCGTGGCGGCCGGACGCCGCCGAGGTCCTGCGCACGTACCTGTTGCCGTACTACCGCCAGGCACGCGAGGAGCTCGCGGAGCGTTACAGCTTCACGCCGGGGCCGACGCGCATCGAGGTCTTCGACCGGCACCGCGACTTCTCGGTGCGCTCCGTGGGCTTCGAGGGTTTCCCGGCGCTCGGTGTGTGTTTCGGGCCCGTGGTGACGGCGCTCTCGCCCTTGGCCGAGATGCGCGGCACGTTCTCGTGGGCGCGCACGGGCTTCCACGAGTTCTCGCACGTCGTGCACCTCGGCCTGTCGAACAACCGCTGCCCGCGGTGGATCACCGAGGGCCTCGCGACGTGGGAGGAGGTGCGCCGCAACCCGACGTGGACGCGCAACATGCGCCGCGACCTCGTCGATGCCTACCACAACGACGACCTCATCCTCGTGCGCGACCTGAACCGCGCCTTCCGCGGCCCGCGCATCCTCTTCGGGTATTACCAGGGCGGGCTCCTGTGCGAGATGCTGATCGCGCGGCACGGATTCCCGCCGATGGTGCGGCTCCTGCAGGCGTTCGACCTCGGCGCGGACCTCGATCAAGCGTTCCGCGCGGTGTTCGACACGAACCCCGAGGCCGTCGACGCCGAGTTCCGCGCGTTCATCGCCGAGCGCATCGCGGGCCTCGCGGTCGAGCCGCGTTGGTCGCCGGCGCGGGTGCGCCGGATGCAGCTCCGCCTCGCGATGGAGCCGCCGCGCGACGACGCCGCGGTCGCGGCCTGGGCCGACCAGTGGGCGACGGTCGCATGGTGCGCGTGGCAGGACGGCCGCCGCGTCGACGCGGACGATGCGCTGCGCCGCATCGCGCGCGCGGGTTACGTCGCGCCGCGCGCGCTCTTCCTCGAGGGCGAGATCGCGCTCTCCGAGCGCGATGTCGACCGGGCGCGCGAGCGCTGGGAGGCGGCCCTCGCGGCGGGCGGAGTCGACTACCGCGCGCTCGTGGGCCTCGGGACTCTCTTGATGCGTGCGCGGCCGGACCTGGAGCGCGCGCGCGAGATCCTGGAGCGCGCCGCCGAGGTCTTTCCGGGTTACCCCGACAGCGAGCTCTCCGCCGAGAAGCTTCTGGTCGAGCTGTACACGCGCCTCGGCGATGAAGACGGCGCGATGCGGGCGCGCGAGCGTTGGCTCGCGTGGGAGTCCGGTGAATACGACCAGCGCGTCGCGGTCGCCGCGTGGCACACCAAAGCGGGCCGCGACGCCGAGGCCGTGAAGCTCTACGCCGACGCGAACGAGGTCGATCCCTTCCGGCGCGACCTGCACGCGGCGTGGGGGCGGGCGCTGCAGCGCCTCGGCCGGCACGAAGAGGCCCTGCGCGAGCTGCGCGTCGCGCTCATCGTGCCCGTCGAGCTGGACCTCGATCACCGCGTCTACATCGGTCCGCCCGATGGGCTGCCGCCCGGCGTGAACCCCGGGCGTATCCCGCAGGACGTGCTCGAACGGCTGCCGAAGGAGCACGTCGAATACCGCGCGCTGAAGCCCGTCGAAGCGGCGAACCTGCACCGCGAGCGCGCGGATTCGCTGGACGCGCTGGGTCGCAGCGACGAAGCCCTCGCCGCGCGCCGCCTCGCCGACGACATCGAAGCCGGCCGCGGAGGTGACGGTTGAGCGTCTTCATCGTGCTCGACGGCGTGGACGGCTCGGGCAAGAGCACACAGGCCGCGCGCCTCCATGCGACGCTCGACGCCGAGGCGCGCAGTTCAGGGCGCCCCGCGCCGGTGCTGCTGCGCGAGCCCGGCACGACGCCGATGGGAGAGCGCGTGCGCGCGCTCCTTCTGGACCCTGCGCTGACCATCGGCGCGCACGCCGAGGTGCTCCTCTTTGCGGCAGCGCGGCGCGAGTCGCTCGAGCAGGTCGTCGCGCCGGCGCTCGCCGCGGGCCGCGACGTCGTCTGCGATCGCTTCCATCCGTCGACGTTTGCGTACCAAGGGGTCGCGGGCGGCGTGGGGGAAGACCTCGTCCTCGGTTTGCTCGACGCTTGGGCCGGGTCCCCAGCCCCGGACCTCGAGCTCGTCCTGGACGTCGACCCCCGCGCGGCGGCCGGTCGGCGCGGGCGCGCGCGCGACCGCATCGAGCAGAAGGGCCTCGCGTTCCAGGAGCGCGTCGCGGAAGGCTACCGGCGCTACGTGCAGCGCACGCAGCGCGCGCTCTTGATCGATGGTGCGGCGGAGATCGACGCGGTCGCGAAGGCCGTGCGCGCCGCGGTGGCCCGGGTCCAGGAGGTCCAGCGTGGCACTTGATTCGGCGGATATCGCGCCCCCGATCGGGCACGATCGACAGCTCGAGGGCCTCTTCGGGAACCTCGCTGCTGGGCGGCTCGCCCACGGCCTGCTCTTCACGGGGCCCGAAGGCATCGGCAAGTTCATCGCCGCGCGCTGGTTCGCCGCGGGACTCCTCTGCGAGCGCGGTCCGAGCGTGAATCCCGAAGCGGTCGAGCCATGCCTTCTCTGCGGCGCGTGCCGCCGCGTGCGGGCGGGGTCGCACCCGGACCTCTTCGTCGTCGATGCCGAAGCCGAGGGGTTCGACAAACTCTCGATCTTCTTCATCGCGCACCGCGATCTGCGCCCGAAGGAGGCCTACCAGGGCCCGGCGGTCGAGGACTTCCTCGACCTGCGCTCCGCCGAGGGCCGCGGCAAGGTCGTGCTCGTCCGCCAGGCCGAGACGATGCTCGAAGAGGCGCAGAACGCGTTCCTGAAGACCCTCGAGGAGCCGCGGCCCGGGGTCTACCTCGTCCTCGAGACCTCGGCGCAGGCCGCGCTCCTGCCGACGGTCCTGAGCCGCCTCGTGCGCGTCGAGTTCGGGCCCCTCGCGGACCGCGACGTCGCGCGGGTCCTCGCCGGATCCCCCGACGCCGCGGGGCTCGACCCCGAGGAGCGCGCGGCGCTCGTACGGATGGCCCGCGGCGCCCCCGGCCGCGCGCTGCGGCTCGCGCGGCGCAACGTGCTCGGCATGCGCACCCTGCTGGATCAGGCCCTCGCGGGGGACCGGGACGCCAGCGCCGTCGCCAAGGCGCTCTGGCAGCTCGACGGGGACTTCAGCGCCCGCACCGAGAGCGCCGAGCGGCGCCTGCGCGCCGAGACGTTCCTGGACCTCGGCCTCGAAGTGCTGCGCGACCTCGAGCGGCGGCGCGCGGGGTTCCCCGCGGACGAGCTCGTGCACGGCGACGCCCCCCCCCCGCGCCGGGATGGCGAGCACGAACGGCGCCGGCGGATGGACGCGTGGGTCGCCGCGCGTCAGGATCTCTTGGTCAACCTCGGCCCCGAGGCGCTCGTCGACCGGGCGCTCTCCACCCTCTGAGGCGACCCCCGCATGGATCCTGTTCGCAAAGTCTGGAAGGAAGATGGCCGGTACCGCCTGGAGGCGTACCAGTTCCTCTTCGACGCCCTCGACAAAGCCGTGCGCCTCGCGGGCAAGGACGAAGCCCAAGGGGCGGAGCGCCACGTCACCGGGCAGGAGCTGCTCGCCGGGATGCGCGCGCATGCGGCGGAGCTCTTCGGGCCGCTCGCCGCGCAGGTCTGGCGCACGTGGGGGGTGCACTCGACGCTCGATTGGGGGCGCATCGTGTTCAACCTCGTCGATGCCAAGCTCTTGAATCGGCAGGAGACCGACACCCTCGAAGACTTCGTCGACGGGTATGACTTCGACGAGGCGTTCGTGCGACACTACCGGCCCGAGCTCCCGCGCGAGCTCGGGGTCCGACCCGCCCGCGACGGCTCCTGAGTCCCTGCCCGTGCTCGATCGCCTCTCCAAGAAGAAGCGCAACATCGCCCTGCTGGTGGTGCTCGCGCTCATCGGATGGTTCTTCTGGACGATCCGCGGTGTCCTCAACCCGCTGATCCTGGGATATCTGCTCGCGTTCGTGCTGCACCCCGCGGTGCTGCACCTCGAGCGCAAACGCGGCTGGGGACGCCAGCGCGCGGTGAACGTCATCTTCCTGGTCGCGGCGCTGTTCATCTCCGGCACGTTCCTCGGCCTCTACTACCAGGGCCGTGAGATCGTCGCGTCGGTGACGGCGGAGCCCGGCAAAGCGGACGTCTTCACGCAGGCGGAAGAGCGCGTCGACGCGTTCCTGACGCGCGTGCGGGAGTGGTCCGAGCGCTTCTCGCGCAAGGACGAGCCCAAGGAGGGAGAGCCCGAGGAAGGAGAGTCCGAAGGGGCTCCCCAGGGCAGCACGGACGCGCGCACCGAAGCGGACGCTGGCGCGCCATCGGACGTCGCCGCCCCGGGCGCAGCCGGTGACACTGCTGAGGAGGCTCTGCCTGCGGGCACCGCCCAGCCAGAGGGCGAGGCGCCCGCAGACGAGCAAGGTGAAGATCGCAGCGGCGCAGCCGCCGAGCCGAGCGGTGAGTCCAGCGCGCAGGAGCCTCCGCCCACGGCCGCTGCACCGCATCCCGCCAACGGCGCGCATGCGGCCCCCAACGCCGCAGCGGGCGACCCCGCGCGCGGGGAGCGGCCCCACGCTGCCACGAAGGACCTCACCGTGCGCGAGCTGATCCAGGCCTGGTGGAAGGGATACAGCGCCCGGACCGACGGCGGCGCCACCGCGCTCGCGCTCGAGAACGCGCCCGCGGTGATCGTCGTGATGGTGAACTTCTTCGGCTCCATCATGTCCTTGGCGGCGCTGTTGCTGCTCTTGCCGCTCTACAGCTACTTCTTGCTGTTCGAGCTCGAGCGCATCCACCGCTTCGTGCGCCGGCACGTGCCGAAGGACGAGCGCGAGCGCCTGACGCGCATCGGTACGCAGATCGGCGACGTCATCGCCAACTTCTTCCGCGGCCGGCTCTTGGTGTGTGTCCTGAAGGGCGCGTTCCTGGCCTTCGGCCTGGCGGTGGTCGGCGGGCCCTATCCGATCTTTTTCGGCTTCATGGGCGGGCTGCTGTCGCTCGTGCCGTTTGTCGGTCCTTCGCTGACCTTCGTGCTGGCGCTCGTGTTCGGCCTGCAGGAGCTGTCGCTGATCAACGCGGTGCTGCGCATCGGCGGGGTTTTCCTCACGGCCGAGCTGCTCGAGGGGTACGTGTTCATCCCGAAGGTCCTCGGCGACACGCTCGGGCTGCACCCCGTCGTGGTGCTCGTCTCGGTCTTCGCCGGCGGCGCCGCGCTCGGTATGTTCGGCCTCTTGATCGCGATCCCGCTCACCGCGGCGCTCGTCATCCTCGCGAAGGAGCTCCTGCTGCCGGCCCTGCGCCAGTTCGCGGACGAGGACTCCCACGTCGACCCACCGAAGCGGCCCGAGCCCAGTTGAGGCCGCGCGGAGGGGTTGAACTCGGGCGGTGACCGGCGCACACTCGCTCCCTTCCGACGACGGCGACCCAGGTGCGGCATCGTTGCTTCTGCGCAGGGCGGCTGCTGGAGACGCCGTCGGCCAGGGTGAGCGCCGTTTGTGATGGCGGGGCTGCGTTGTGCGGTGGACGAGGCTCGTCGTCGTCGAGGGCAGCGGGTGGAAGCCGGGCGGCCGATCGCTCTCGTAGCCGAAGTCGGCGACGGTCAGCGCCCCTCCGTCGAGCCCACCGCCCCCGCCAGGCGGCGCTCCGCCCTCGCTGCTGGACCCTCCGCCGCAGGCCCCGACGACGCAGGCCCCGAGGAGCACCCCGAGGAGCGCCCCGAAGTGGGCGAGCGGATGGGGGAGGGTTCCGATTGCGGGGCGCTGGCGGTGGTGCATGGTCGAGGCGGGGGCCGCAGAAGTGCGGCCGCACCACGGGGAACGCCGTCGGGCGCAGCGGGCTGTCATGAATTGTCTCGGAGGCCGCCCCGCAGCAGCCCCCGACCCGGGGCACACCCCCCCGCGATGTGCTAGAACCTCGGCCCGATGTTCGAGTCCCTCACCCAACGCCTGTCCCGGTCATTCGGCCTCTTCAAGGGCAAACGCGAGCTCACGGAGGACAACATCCAGGAGGGCCTCGACGCGGTGCGCCAGGCGCTCCTCGAGGCCGACGTGCACTTCAAGCTGGCCCGCGACTTCACCGACCGCGTGAAGGAGCGCGCCCTCGGCGAGCGCCGCCTGCAGGGCGTCGAAGCGGGCGACCAGTTCGTCCACGCGGTGCACCAGGAGCTCGTCGAGCTCATGGGGCCCGAGGACGCTGCGCTACACTACGCCAAGACGGGTCCCACGGTGATCCTCATGGCCGGCTTGCAAGGGGCCGGCAAGACGACGACGTGCGCGAAGCTCGCGAAGCACCTGCGCGAGAAGCACCAGAAGCGCCCGCTGCTCGTCGCGGCCGACGTGAAGCGGCCGGCGGCGGTGCAGCAGCTCAAGGTCCTCGGGCAGAAGATCGGCGTGCCGGTCTTCCACCTCGAGGGCGCCACGCCGCCGAAGGTCTGCGCGGCAGGCCTCGCTGAAGCGCGCGCGAAGGGCTGCGACGTCGTCATCCTCGACACGGCGGGGCGCCTGCACGTCGACGAGGCGCTGATGCAGGAGGTCGCCGAGATCGCGAAGGTGACGCAGCCCCACAACCAGGTGCTGGTCGTCGACGCGATGACGGGCCAGGACGCGGTGGCCTCCGCGAAGGCCTTCCACGAGCGCCTGCAGCTCACCGGCGTCATCCTCACGAAGATGGACGGCGACGCGCGCGGCGGCGCCGCGGTGTCGCTGAAGGCGATCACGGGCGCGCCCATCCTGTTCCTCGGCGCGGGCGAGAAGATCGACGACCTCGATCCGTTCGTCGCGGACCGGATGGCGGGCCGCATCCTCGGCATGGGCGACGTCGTCGGCCTCGTCGAGACCGCCCAGGCGCGGATCGACGAGGACGAAGCCCAGCGCGCCTACGAGAAGATGGTGATGGGGTCCTTCACGTTGGAGGACGTCCTCGGCATGTTCCGCATGGTGCGCAAGCTCGGGCCGATGAAGAAGGTGCTCGGCATGTTGCCCGGGATGGGCGAGGCCGCGGCGAACCTCGACGTCGACGACAAGCAGTTCAACCGCTTGGAGGCGCTCTTCACGTCGATGACGCCGCGCGAGCGCCTGCACCCGGACGTGATCGACATGAGCCGTCGGCGCCGGATCGCGCGCGGCGCCGGACAGGACGTCGCTGCCGTGAACCACCTGCTCAAGATGCACAAGCAGATGGGGCAGATGATGAAGCAGCTCAACAAGCTGGGCCTCGGCTCGATGATGGGCGCCAAGGGCAAGCGCGAGACCCTCGCGGGCCTCTCCCCGACGGGCGAGATGCTGGACCCGAAGGCCGGCAAGGGGCCCGGGCTGTTCGGGGGCCTCGGCGGGCTCTTCGGCGGGGGCGGCGGCGCCCCGGCGGGGGGGCCTGGGGCGGGCAACGACCTCGCCCTGCCCCCCGGCCTCGGCGGGCTCGGCGGCTTCGGGGACCTCGGCGCGGGGGCCAACCCCTTCGCCGGGCCGCGCCCGATGGGCTCCTCCGCGACCCGCGGCGGGGGCGTCGGGGACGACCGCAAGAAGCGCAAGGAGAAGGCCAAGGCGCGCAAACAGAACCGGAAGAAGCGCTGATCCGCACCGATTTCTGGCCTCGCCCCTGGACAGGCGGCCCCGCGCCTGGTTTCATCCTCCCCCTCACACGCGAGCGGCCCGCTGCCGCTCGCATCGCCGATCGTCGCTGTTCCCCCCTGAAGTCCGCCCCATGGCAGTTGTCATTCGTTTGAAGCGCACGGGCCGTCGCAACCGGCCTTGCTACCGGATCTCCGTCGCGGACTCGCGGTGGAAGAAGGAGGGCCGGACGCTGGACAACCTCGGGCTGTACGACCCGCTGGCCCCGCGGACCGAGATGCAGTCGAACGTCGACATCGAGGCCGCGCGCAAGTGGATCGGCACCGGGGCCCAGCCGTCCTGGACCGTCTACTCGCTCTTCAAGAAGCACGGCGTCTACCAGGGCGAGTTCGCGCTCGGCACGGCGTTCGGCAAGACGCGCAAGGCGCGCCGCCGCGTGACGAAGACGCGCCAGAACCGCGATGCCGCGAAGGCCGGTCGCCTCGAGCGCAAGGCCGAGCGCCGTGCCGCGCGCGTCGCCGCCAAGAAGGCGACCGCGTCCTGAGCCGCGCCCCCGTCATCCGCATCACCGCAACGGAGCGGGCCGATTGAGCAAGAAGAAGACCGAGTTCGCGGAGCGCCTCATCGCCGAGGTGCAGCCGCGTCTCCCGCTCCCCACGGCGCCCCTCGCGGGCGCCACCCTCATCGAGCAGGGCGCTTACGTCGTCCTGCTCCGCCACTTGCCGGCCGCGCAGGCGGAGGCGACCGTCAAGGCGCTGCGCAGCGCCTTCGGTGATTGGAACGAGGTGCGTGTCTCCCAGTCCCAGGAGATCGCGCCGCACATCAAGTCGAACTCGCGCAAGAAGGGCGTCGAGCTCTACAAGGAGCACAAGCCGATCGCGGACGCGCTGCGCGAGTACCTGCAAGACGTCTTCCAGGAGACGCACCACCTCGACCTCGAGGAGCTGCGCGACGACGAGAACGCCGCTGGCAAGATCGTCAC
>CAYOBN010000023.1:39919-49094 GCA_964402175.1 uncultured Planctomycetaceae bacterium
CGTGCCGGTGCTGCAGCAGACGGCCCTCGGCAAGAAGCTCGTCAAGGAGCGCCAGGTCGCCGCCGCGAAGGCGGAAGCCCAGAAGAAGCGCGACGAAGAGCGCCAGCGCAAGGACGACGAGCGCGCGCGCAAAGAGGCCGAGCGCGAGCAGAAGCGCCTCGAGCTCGAGGCCGCGAAGCGCGCCAAGGAAGACGAAAAACGCCGCCTGAAGGAGGCCGCCGAGGCCGCCCGCAAGGCGGAGGTCGAGCGCAAGGCGCTCGAAGCCAAGAAGGCTGTCGAGGCGAAGAAGCTCGCCCTCGAGAAGGAGAAGGCCGCTGCTGCCAAGCAGAAGGAGGCCGAGCGCAAGGCCGCGATCGCTGCGAAGCAGGCGGCCGCGAAGAAGGCGCTGGCCGACAAAGCCGCTGCGAAGAAGAAGGCCGAGGCCGAGAAGCTCGCGGCCAAGAAGAAGGCGGAGGCGGACAAGCTGGCGGCCAAGAAGAAAGCGGACGCCGAGAAGCTCGCGGCCAAGAAGAAGGCCGAGGCCGAGAAGCTCGCCGCGAAGAAGAAGGCCGAGGCCGACAAGTTGGCCGCGAAGAAGAAGGCCGATGCGCAGGCCGCCAAGAGCGCGTCAGCGAAGGCCAGCGCAGCGAAGGCCGCGCCGGCGAAGGCCGCAGCCAAGAAGGCCGCGCCCAAACCCGCCGCCAAGAAGCCGACTACGAAGAAGAAGCCGCCGCGCGGCAAGGCGTGATCTGCGGTGGAGCGCGGCCCGTGGTCCAGCCCGGATTCGAACCCGGATCCGAAGTCGGAGCCGGACCCGCGGCCGCCCCGTGTTGCGGGCCCCGCGCGCACGCTCGTACTGGCATCGGCTTCGCCGCGCCGGCGTGACCTGCTGCGGGCCGCGGGGCTGAGCTTCGAGCTCGCCCCTGCGGACATCGACGAAACGGTGCGTCCGGGCCTCACGCCGGAGGCCGCTGCGGAGGACCTCGCCCTGCAGAAGGCCCGCGCCGCGGCGGCGCGCTGGCGGGGCGGTCCGGCGACGGTGCTCGGCGCGGACACGATCGTGGCGGTGGGCGACGGCCCGGAGCTCGAGTTCCTGGCCAAACCCGTCGACGCCGCCGATGCGGCGCGCATGCTGCGCCGGCTCTCGGGTTCGCGCCACCGGGTGGTGACTGGGGTGGCGCTCGTGCTCGCTGGGGACGGCGCCAGCGGGGCCACGGTGGGCCACGAGCGCACGTGGGTCTCCATGCGGGACCTCACCGACGCAGAGGTCGCTGCGTATGTCGCGTCCGGGGAGTGGGAGGGCAAAGCCGGGGGCTACGCCATCCAGGAATCGGCGGACCGCTTCGTGACCGCGCTGGAGGAGGGGGGCTTCGACAACGTCGTCGGCCTACCGGTGGCCCTGACCCTGCGCCTGCTCCGGTCCTTCGGTTGACGGACCGACGGATCCTGCGCGCCGCACTGGCGCGCGAGGGACCCTTCGAGTAGCCTCTTCGGCCCACTCCGCCGCGCCGATGGCGGAGCCCCTGGAAGGAGCTCCCATGAAGTCCGACATCCACCCGCGTTACATCACCTGCACCGTCACCTGCGGTTGCGGCAACTCGTTCAAGACCCGCAACACGGTGCCCGAGCTCCGCATCGAGATCTGCAACGTCTGCCACCCGTTCTACACGGGCAAGCAGAAGTTCGTCGACGCCGCGGGCCGCGTCGATCGCTTCAAGCGCAAGTACGCGCGCAAGGGCCAGGCCTGATCCTCCCGCGGCGGCGCGCTGCGGGGCGCCCCGCCGATCCGTCGCCGCGCCATGGACTTCGATCCCGGCCTCGTTCGCAAGCTCTCGGAGCGCTCCCGCCGCTTCGAGGAGCTGACGGCGCTGATGTCCGACCCCGAGGTCATGGCGGACGGACGCCGCGTGGCCGGGCTCGTGCGTGAGCGCGGCAGCCTCGAGCCGTCCGCGCACATGCACGCGGAGCTCGAGGCGCTCGTCGCGCGGCGCCGCGAGGCCGAGCAGATCCTCGCGGGCGAGACCGACCGCGACCTCGTCGCGCTCGCGCGCGAGGACCTCGACGGCCTCGATGCGCTCGAGCGCGACCTGGACCAGCGGGTGAAGCTCGCGCTCGTCGCCGAGCCCGATGACGAGCGCACGCGCGTCATCGTCGAGATCCGCGCCGGGACGGGGGGAGACGAAGCCTCGCTGTTCGCTGCGGACCTGTTCCGCATGTACGTCCGCCACTGCGAGGATGTCGGCTACGCGGTGGAGCTGCTCGAGGAGCAGCGCTCCGAAGTCGGCGGATTCAAGGAGGTCGTCTTCGGCGTCACGGGCGATGGCGCGTGGCGCCGGCTGCGATTCGAGTCCGGTGGGCACCGCGTCCAGCGTGTGCCCGCGACGGAGGCGCAGGGCCGGATCCACACGTCGGCCGCGACCGTGGCCGTCCTGGCGGAGGCGGAGGAGGCCGAGGTCGAGCTGCGCGACGACGACCTGCGCATCGACACGATGCGCGCCGGCGGGGCGGGCGGCCAACACGTCAACAAGACCGAGTCCGCGGTGCGTGTCACGCACTTGCCGACGGGGCTCGTCGTCGTGTGCCAGGACGAGCGCTCGCAGGTCAAGAACAAGACCCGCGCGCTGCGCATCCTGCGCGCGCGCCTCTTCGAGCTCGAGCAGGCGCGCTTGGCGGCCGAGCGCTCCGAGCAGCGCCGGACGCAGGTCGGCAGCGGGGACCGCAGCCAGCGCGTGCGCACCTACAACTTCCCCCAGAACCGGGTCACGGACCACCGCCTGGAGGACACGGACCGCAAGAGCTTCAGCCTCGAAGCGGTCATCGAAGGTCGCCTCGGGCCCCTCCTCGACGCCCTCGAGGACCGGGACCGACGCGAGCGCCTGGCGGCGCTCTGAACCCGCTCCCCGTACCATACGTTGCCCCCCTGCGGGCGCGCGCCGCGCGCTCCTCCCCCCAGAAACCCGACTCCGGCCCGACGCGCCGACCCCCATGACCGACACGCAGGTGACTCCCCAGCCGCGCGAGCTCGAGACCGCGCCGCTGCTCCTCCGCAAAGCGAGCAAGGTGCTCATCGCAGGCGCCGCCCTGCCTTGGATCACGGCCGTTGCCACAGAGGGCCACATGCCGTGGGGCAACTGGGCCGGCGGCGTCGTGCTGACGTTCCTCGCGGGCTTCGTGATGGTCGAGGCCGTCAAGGCGCGCCGTGGCCTGCCGGCCAACGGCGCTGTCGCGGGGGTCGCGAAGTCCCACGCGCTCGCGGGCACTGGCCTCGGCCTGCTGATCTTCATCGGCGCCGTCGTCGTGGCGTTCTTGGGCAAGGCCTACTTCGATGGGGAGCCGGGGCGCTTCGTCGGCAACACGATCGACGCTGCGCTCTATCCCAAGGCAGAGGACCGCTACGGTCTGCGGGCGATCATGGAGCACGCGACGCTGCTCCTCGGCCTCGCCACGTTTGCGCACATCCTCGACTACGAGTACGGCGGCAAGTTCAACCCGATCTTCCCGCTGATGTTCCTCGGACCGGCGCTCGCGGGTTCGTTCCAGCTCATCGGCGCGTTCGGTGCCTTCGGTGACAACAGCCTCGGTGCGCTCCTGTCCCTCGTCGGTTCGTCGACCGTCGCGGCGGGTGGTTTCATGGCGATCTACACCATGTACGCGTCGATGAAACAAGCCAAGGTCGAGGGTGACCTGAAGCGCGCCGCGCAGCTCGAGGCCCGCAAAGCGGCCCGCGTGACCGGTGGCGGCGGCGGCGCGGCGCGCCGCCCGCGTTCCTGAGCGCGGACCGAGCATCGATGGCTTCCGATCCGAGCGCACCTGCAACGGGCCGCCCTCCCGCGCCCCGCGACGCGCGCGCGATGGTCGACATGGCGCGCGCGTTCCTCGTGCGCAAGGCCGTCGAGAACCCGCGCCTCGAGGCCGAGCTGCTCGTGGCCCATGCGTTGGGCCTCGAGCGCCTCGGCCTCTTCCTTCGGCTCGACCAGCCCGTGACTCCCGCCGAAGTCGACCGCGCGCGGGACCTGCTCGTCCGCCGCGGCCGGCGCGAGCCCGTGGCCTACATCACGGGCGCCAAGGAGTTCTACGGCCGCCGCTTCGCCGTCGGGCCCGGCTGCCTGATCCCGCGGCCCGAGACGGAGCTCATGATCGACCTCGCGCGCGAGACCGCCGGCGAGCGCGAGGGCCTCGCGGTGCTCGACATCGGTACGGGGAGCGGCTGCTTGGCCGTGACTGCGGCGCTCGAGCTCGCGACACCGGAGGTCACCGCGGTCGACATCTCCGAGACCGCGCTCGCATGGGCGCAGCGCAACGCAGCAGCGCTCGCCGCGGCCGTCACCTGCGTGCACGCCGACGGCCTCGCCACCTGGGACGAACGGGGCCCCTACGACATCGTCCTGTCGAACCCGCCGTACATCGACACCGCCGAAGCGCCGACCCTCGCGCCCGAGGTGCGCGAGCACGAACCCGCGAGCGCCCTCTTTGCACCGCCCGGCGACCGGGACCACTGGCTGCGCGAGCTCGTGGCCCGCGCGGGCGAGGGCCTACGCCCAGGCGGGGTCCTCTTGGTGGAGCTCGGCCACACCCAAGGCCCCCGCGCGCGCGAACTCGCGGCATCCGGTGCTGCCGGCTCCCGGGTCGAACGCGACCTCGCGGGTGTGGACCGGGTGCTCGTGTGGCTGCGCGGATGAGGACCGAGGCGCCGGTCGGTCGGGTCCAGCGCCGGTGAGCGAGCGCAGCGTGCCCCGTTTGGACGCCAGCATGGGTTTGGAGACCGGCTCCGAACCGGAGTTCCGTGGCGCCGCCGTCGACCTCCCCTGACACCCAGGGGGAGCTGCTCGAGGTCGGCGTCGAGGTGGCGAAGGAACTCGACGATCGCCCGGGCGAACTCAGCATCGAGGAGCACCACCAGGTGATCTTCAGCCCGCCTGCGGAGGTTGCGACTGTGCGCAATTTGGCGCCCCTGCTCACTCCTGCGCCCAAGATCGCGGTCGAGGGCGTCACTGCGTCGGCCACGCTGCTTGCGGGGCACGTGTGCCGAATGGGCATGCTCGTCGACCAGAGGTACGTCCTACACCTGCCGCTCATCCGGCTCGAGCGAATCTTCGGCGAGCTTGGCCTGAGGCTCGCGCGGACGACCCTGTCGGCCTGGGTGCAGAAGGTCGCGTTCGCTCTGCGTCTCGTGCCGTTTCGATCGTAGAGGGCGAGATCGAGCGCCATGTTCGAAAGCGACCAGTCCTGAGCTTCGACGACACGGTGAGCGAGTGCTTCGTGGTCAACGAAGCTAGCGAACGAAGGGAGCTGAAGCGGGCGCGCCTCTGGGTCTTCGTGAACCCAGGGGTTCGCGTGGTCGTGTTCCGATTCACCACCGGGCGAGGAGCGGATGATCCGGCGACGATCCTGTCGACGCCAGAGCCGCCGGCGTCGGTGAAGGTGCTCTCGAGCGACGGCCTCGCCGTGAACCGCCGAGGCGCGCTCGAAGCTGGCCTCCGTGTC
The DNA here is from genome assembly GCA_964402175.1 of uncultured Planctomycetaceae bacterium. GTDB lineage: Bacteria > Planctomycetota > UBA1135 > UBA1135 > JAWKUK01. The sequence continues at coordinate 45,383 of CAYOBN010000023.1, forward strand.
GTCCACGCTGGCTGCTGGGCTCACACCCCGCGCACGTTCCGCGCCGCGAAGGACGAGGGACCCGCCGTGCCTTAGCTCTTCCTCGACGGCATCGACACGATCTACGACGTCGAGTCAATGGGGAAGGCTGCGGGGTTGGATGCACCGGCGCTCCAGGCGCTTCGCCGCCGCGAGTCCGCGCCGCTCGTCGTCGACCTGCTGCGCATGACGTCGGGCTGGAAGAAGAAGTACAGCCTCAACGGCAAGATGGCCGAGGCGATGCGGTATCTGCGGAGTCAGCGGCGCTCATGCCTGACGTTCCTGCGCGACGGACGAGTGCCCATCGACAACAGCGCGTACGAGCGCGCGATCCGCCCCATCGCGATCGGCCGGAGCAACGGTCTCTTTCCCGATAGCGAGGACGGTGGCGACACCGCGGCGACCCTGTACACCATCGTCGAGAGCGCAAGGGCGGCAAGCGTCGACCCGCAGGACGAACTCCTCCACCTGCTGCGCCGCATCGGCACGCACCCGGCTTCATTCGTCAGTGAGCTGGCGCCCTGAGCGATGGCTGCGGAGCTGGAGCCGTACCGCGGACACCGCAGCGTGGCCTAACGCACCCTGAGGGCAGTTGCCAACGGGGTTCTCGCGGGGGCCACCGAACGCGGACATTCAAAGTGCGACCGATCATCTGGATCAACGTGCGGCGCTACAGCTAGAAATTCGCGTAGCTATCGACGATGAACGCTTCACCGAATTGCGTCTCGTATTCGGCGCGCGTGAAGTGAAGAACTTGCTCGAAGATTCCGTCGTTATTTGCGTCGATGAGTGTCGTTCGGTCCACAGGGGGGAGGTGCGAAACGTAATTCAAGCTGTAGACACGCCCATAGGTGACATGTTGCAGCGCCTGGATGTTCATGGATTTGTGCAGCCTCGGGATCTGCGTGTCGTCGAATAGCAAGATCGGTTGGGCACCACCGACCATCGGGAGCTGATAGATGGCTGCAGGCTCCGACGTCACATACAGAACGAAACGCCCATCAGGATCCACGTCGAAGGCACGCACATGGACGTCTTCAGCGAAAGTGTGCAGGCGCACTCTTCGCTCCGGACGCTGGGCAGTGCGCTGCTCCGGAGGGATGTAGGTCCCACCTTGGATCTGTACGGTCGTTGGGATGCTCCCAGGCACACTCGTTCCGATCGGTGCGGTCGATGCTGGTCGGACCGCGACGAGGGAGCCGCGGGGTGCTGTGACCAACCATCGCTCGAGGACCATCGGCGCGTCGTCGAAGCGGCCCAGGACAAGCCAGTCGTCCGCTGCTCGGGCTTTGATGATCTCGGCGGTAAAGGAACTCGAGATGACGACGGATCGTGTGGAGACTTCACCGTGCTGGCTCGTCTCCTCGGTTACGAAGCGAATCACTTTGGAGCCGATGCCTTCCAGGCTCTGGCGGAAATTAGATCCGGACAGCAGGATCCCTCGATACTCCGTTGACCCGCCGCTGGCAGTTCGCGAAGGCGCAGTAACGCTCCTGGCGAGTTGCTCGACTGACCTCGATCCCTGTGGACGTCCAAGTGCTTCGCCAGGCTCTGGACCACACGCCGACGCACAAGTTGAGATCCCTAAGCAGATGAATGCTGTGTTGCGAAGCGAATGGATCATCGGCAATGGCTGCAAGAAGGAACGGGAGAGTTGCTATTCGAGGAGTCTGGGTCAACGGAGTAGCCACCATCCTGGTGGTAGGGGAGCTGTGATGTCGCAGGGGGGGCTGGCCCAGAACTGCGCCCGGATTGCAAGCGGTCCGGTCCGGGTACATAGGTGCTACCTGTGACCGGGGACATGGGTAACACCTTGGATCTGTTGCCGAGAGGCGCGGAGGTGTATCGATGGCTGGATGCCTTGGAACGAAACATCCCCTGTGAACGAGAGACTGAAGTTCGTGGCAGCGGTGCAGCGCGGCGACAAGACGATGGCCGAGCTCTGCCGCGATTTCGGAATCAGCAGCAAGACGGGCTACAAGCTGGTCGCCCGGTACGAAGCCGACGGACCCGAGGGCCTTCGAGACCGCTCCCGGGCGCCGCGCTCGAGCCCGCAGCAGACACGGCCGGACATTGAGGCAGCGATCCTGAGGGCGCGGAAGGCCCATCCGACGTGGGGGTCGAAGAAGTTGCTTGTGCTCTTCGAGCGCGAGCGAGGGGCTGATGAACTTCCGGTGCGTAGCACGATCGATGCAATCCTGAAGCGTGCTGGTGTTATGAATAAGCGCCGGCGGCGCGCACGACTTCCCGCGCGGTCGGCACCGGTCGTTGACGCTCGTGAGCCCAACGACGTGTGGACGATGGACTTCAAGGGATGGTTCCGCGTGGCAGATGGAACGCGCTGTGACCCGTTGACGGCGAATGACGTCTGCTCGCGCGCGGCGCTGGAATGTCGCGCGATGGTGTCTCCCAAGCTCGAGGACGTTCGGTACAAGCTCGAGCGGACGTTCGATCGCTACGGACTCCCTGGGTGTCAGAGCTCGGTGTAACAAGACCACCCGCGCCGCGCCGCCGCGCGAGCGCAGCGGCGACGGGGGGGCGGCTAGCGGAAGGTGATCTCCAGCGCGCCGGAGAAGTTCGAGGTGGGTGGGTTGCCCGGTTGGCGGTACCAGGTCTGGAAGTGCCAGGTGGTGCCGGGGGTGATGGGTGGCTGGGTGGGGGGGATGTTGCCGGCGGCGGGGAGCTCGTAGGCGAGAGACCAGGCGCCTTGGGCATCGGCGGGGCGGTGGCCGAGGCGGCGGAGGGTGCCGCCGAGGCAGAGGTTGCCTTGGCTGCCGCCTGGATGGGCCACGAAGCTCTGCACAGGGGCGGCGATGAGTAGGCCGACGCTGTGGGGTGGGAAGTCCTGACCGAGGAAATCGACATAGCCGAAGTGGGCGTAGTCGCTGCCTCGGGCGGTGAGCGAGGCGGGGGCGCCGGTGGGGTTGGGGACTCCTACACAGGTGGGGGTGCCGAGCCCGTTCTCGTAGACGTAGACCTGGCCGACGTAGGGCGTATAGGGCTCGCCAGCGGGCGCGTGGGAGTCGCCGACGACGACGTAAGGGCCGTCGATGTCGACGGACCAACCGAGGTACTGGGTGGACTGGGTTGAGGCTTCGACCTCGGTGGTGGTGAGGCGCTGGGTCTCGACCCAGGCGGTGCCGTTGAACTCGAAGATGAAGGCTTGGCCCCGCCGGAGGTGTCCCGCGGCATTCATGGCCTTGGGCGCACCGACGACCATCCGATCGCCGCTGAGGGCCAGAGAGAAGGCGAATTGGTCGGCCTCGTGGACGGTGACCCACCAGGAGCTGGGCTCGATGTACTGGAAGAGGGTCCAGGGCGCGTTCGGCGCGGTGCCACGTCGATAGATCCACACGCGCGGGGCGCGGGATAGGGAGACCGTCGTGGCTCCTTGGTTGGGGGCGTCACCGATCATGAGCCAATCGTCGTCGAAAGCGAGGCCCGAACGACCGAACTGTCCGCGGTCGTAGCAGAGAAACCAGGGCTGCTGGATGACTTGAGTTTCGTTCCACGTCCCGCCCTGGCGCTTGAAGACGCGGACCTCGCCTGTCGAGCAAGTGAACATCGAACTCCCCGTGGAGCCGGCAATCAACATGTCGCCACGAAGCTGCACCTCGCGTCCGAAGTGTCGCGTGCTCCCGATCGTGCCGAGATCGACGGGCATGAGGGAATCGGTGAGGACCCAGGAGCCCTG
>CAYOBN010000023.1:49194-58364 GCA_964402175.1 uncultured Planctomycetaceae bacterium
CGATCGTGCCGAGATCGACGGGCATGAGGGAATCGGTGAGGACCCAGGAGCCCTGCTGGCGCTCGTAGATATCGACCGCGCCGAGCTCGCGGGGGCCGTGGATGGTCGGACCGACGGTACCTGGCGCTGCAACAGCCAACCGATTCCCGTCAAGGGAAACGTAGGTGTATGGGCCGTAGGCGATGCCGCGCGGATTCTCGATACGCTGGGTTAGGAACCAACCTGAAGTGTCTCGCTCGTAACACCAAATCGGACCAAGTGACTGGGCACCGTTCCATCCGCGCATCGGATCGGAGACAATCATCTCGTTCGCGGTCAGTGCGATTCGCGTTCCAAAACTCGAAGTGAAAGCGTCGTCTGGGTCTGGGCAAGAGATCATCCCCGTCTGAATCCAGCCTGTCGCTTGTCGCTGGAACGTGAAAATCTGGCCCTGGCCATGTACCGGGTTATTGCCGAGCGGACCGCCATATCTCTCGGTTACTGCCAGATGATCGCCATCCAATTCGACTTCGATTCCGAAAGACAAGGACGGGCGAATTTGTGCGGGCTCGATGGCCCATGTCTCGAGCTGCAGAACAGATGGTGCAGTGACGAGGAAAAGTGCACTTAGCATGGCTCGTATGTCGAGTGCGAGAGGCTAACCCGATGGGTGCAAGACCAAAGCGCAAGGACCGGCGGGCCGAAGGCGTCCGATCGACTCGGCCCGCCGGTCATCATCCAGACTCTGTCACTGGGCGCCAGGGTTGCCCAGGACGTACTCGTAACATCCCATGTCCGCCCGCACGTTGGGCAGGGCGAGGGTCGGAGGCGGCACCGCGAGGAAGAATGACTCACGCGCCGGGGTCAGGTCGAGGTCGATCGGCAGGTGCTGGCCGCTGGTGCCGCCGAAGATCCCGTTGCGGTCGACGTCGGCGAAGTCACCGAGCCCGATGCCCGGCGTGCGGTCCAGGACCTGGTCCTCAGCGGCGTCGATGCAGGGGGACCCGAAGCTCAGGCGCAAGTTGCCCCCGACGGCGTTGACGAAGAGCGGATCCTGGCTCATGTTGCCGGGGCTACCCCAGCTCAGCCACGGGGGCGTGCCGCCGCTGGGCACCTCGAGGTCGCTCGAGAGGACCTGGGCCGCCTGGGCCGCGCCGCCGCCGATGCTGGCGGCCCCGACCGTGGCCGGGCTCTGGTCGGTGTTGCCCCACAGGATCGAGCTCTGCACGACGATCGTCGGCGACGGCGGCTGGCCGCCGCCGCCCCACTGCGTGTGGATCGCACCGCCACCGGACCAGAGTCCGCCGGCCTGACCGAGGGAGTCGAGGGCCGCGTTCGACGCAAACGTGCAGAACTCGACCCTGGGCCAGCCGACCGGATCACCGACGGTGACGGCGCCCTGGTAATCGAACAAGCCACCGCCGCCGAAGGCCGAGTTGCGGTGGAACAGGCTGTTGATGAACCAGATGTTCTCTTCGACGGCCGCGACGGCGACGGCTCCGCCGTAGGTGGCGCGGTTGCCGGAGAAGTTCGTGTGGTAGGTGTAGACGCCCTCGATCTTGGCCTGCAGGCCTGTGCCTTCGCTGCCTTGCACGCCGATCTGGCGCGTGCCTCCGATGTTCCAGAAGAACGCCCCTCCACCGACACCGAGGTAACCGACGTCGACGTCGGCATTGCGGGCAAAGCCGATGTTGTTCTCGAAGCGGCAGCGCGAGAGGCGCACGAAGTCGACCCCCGTGCCCGCGTCGGCCCACGGTCATGTGCGAGGACCTCCCGGGCACTCCTCCGCGCGGCATCGATGAGGTCGCGGCCGTACTCCCACGAGATCGGTCGCCAGCCTTGCAGCCAGGTGATGGCCTCACGCGCGGTCCAGTCCTCGAGGTACAGGAGGCGCAGGAGCTGTGGGAACGGTGCCGGAAGCGCGTCGATCCGCGCCATCAGGTCGCTGAGCTCGGCGAGGCGCGCCGGGTCGCGGCCCGCCGGGGAAGCGGAGGCGAGGTGCTCGGCTGCGGCGCGCAACCCAGCGTCTTCGAGGCGCGCCCGTCGCGCTCGGTCGCGGATCAGGTTGCGGGCGACGGTGCGGGGCCAGCCCGACGCGAGGAGGGCGCGCCCGTCCGCGGGGGCGTGCCGCTGGAGGCGCAGCAACACCTCCGCAGCGATGTCCTCCGCATCCGGCGCGGTGATTCCGACGCTCCGCCAGCGCCGCAGGAGGCGGGCGGCGTGGAGGACGAGCGGGCGCCAGAGCGCGGCCCAAACTGCGGCCCAGTCGGCGGCCCAGCCCGGCCCCGCGCAATGGGGCCAGCAGCCGGCTCCGAAGCCAGGCTCCGGAGCCAGCCCGTTTCCGTCCGGAGGGCCCGCAGGGGGCTCTACCCGGGGGGCCGGCACGGGGTCCGGGATCGGGTCCGGGATCGGGTCCGGGATCGGGTCCGGAACGGGGCCCTGGCCCGGGTCACTGTCGAAGGGCGGTCGCACCGCGACGACAGTGGTGCGACGACCCCGAACGTGACCGGAATCCCAAAAAATTCTTCCGGGGCGCCCCTGACCGGTGGCGCAGCGGAGGTGGGGCCGGGACGGGCGTGGCGCCCCGCGCTCAGCTCGTGCGGCGCACGTAGCCGTCCACGGTCTCGCGGTCGGGCAGGGCCATGTCCTGCACGAAGACCGCGATCTCGTAGTGCTCCAGGTTGCGCGCGATGCGCTCGCAGCGCACGACGGCGCCGACGCCCTGGATCTTGCGCACGCCGCCCTCGACCGGGACGTCGAACTGCACGCGCAGGGCCGTCATCTCCGGGATCGGGCGGTCGAGGAAGAACGAGACGCCGCCGCGGCTGACGTCCCGGATCCGGGCCTGGTGGACCCCGTCCTCGAGGATGATCGTGATCGGCCAATCGGCGCGGGCGCGCTGGTGGCGGCGGCGCTCGGCGCCCTTGGGGCTGTCCGGGCGAGGGGCAGGTTCGCGCTGGGGGCTGTGCTCCATGGCCAGCGAATCCTATCCCGGTCCGGACCCCGGCGTCGACGGGGCGCGGCCGGCCCGCTGCGGTACACTCCGCGCACGCACGCGCCGTCGGCGCGCTTCCCGCGACTCGAACCCCGATCCGTCACCGGAGAGACCACCTTCCATGGCGTCCTTCAACCGCGTCATCCTCATGGGCAACCTGACCCGCGACCCCGAGCTGCGCTTCACGCAGAGCAACATGGCGGTCTGCAAGGTCGGCCTCGCCATCAACCGTCGTGTGAAGGAGGCGAACTCCGAGCAGTGGCGCGAAGAGCCCACCTTCGTCGACGTGACGATCTTCGGCAAGCGGGCGGAGGCCTTCCAGAAGTTCCATTCGAAGGGCTCCTCGGCCTTCTTCGAGGGCGAGCTGCGCTACGACACGTGGGACGACAAGGAGACCGGCCAGAAGCGCAGCAAGCTCTACGTCGTCGCCAACAACTGGGAGTTCGTCGGCGCGGGCAAGGGCGAGCGCAGCGGCGGCGGCGGCTACGAATCGGGCGGCGGCGGCTACGAGGCCGCCGCGGGCTACGAAGCAGGGGCCTCCCAGGGGGGCTACGCCGGCGGCGGTGGGGGCGGCGGCTACGGCGGTGGCGGCTACAGCGGCGGCTCCGGCGGCGGCGGGTACGGCCGCGGCGCCGCGCCCGCGGCGCCCCAACAGGGCGGCGGGGCGGACTTCCTGGGCGACGAAGACACCCCGTTCTGAGCGCCCGTGGACGTGCGTGTACGCCTCTTCGCCGGCCTGCGCGAGCGGGCCGGGGTCGACGAGCTCGTGCTCGACGGGATGCCCGACGGAGCCACGGTGGCCGAGCTGGCCGCCGCGCTCCGCCAGCGCCACCCCGCGCTCGGTGAGCTCGCGGGCGTGAGCGCCGTCGTCGGCACCACCTACGTCCCCTGGACGCGCTCGGTCGCGCCAGGGGAGGCGGTCGCGTTCCTGCCCCCTGTGTCCGGCGGCGACGCCGCGGCGCCCGCCGACCCGGACGGGGCGCTGCGCGCCGGCGTCTTCGAGCTCTCGGCGGCGCCCCTCGACCCCGGGCTCCTGCACCGCCGGCTGGTCCACCCCGACGCCGGTGCCGTCGTCGTCTTCACGGGCACCACCCGGGCCACGAACCGGGGCCAGGACGTCGTCCAGCTCGACTACGAGGCCTTCCACGAGATGGCCGGGCCCGAGATGGCGCGCATCTTCGACGAGTGCCTCGCGCGTTACGGCGAAGGGGGCTCCGAGCCCACGGCCGCCACCCAGCCAGGCGCGCGGGTGCTGCGGATGCTGTGTGTGCACCGCGTCGGCACGGTCGGCGTCGCCGAGTCGTCCGTGGTCGTCGGAGTCTCCAGCCCGCACCGCGACACCGCCTTCCAGGCCGCGCGCTTCCTGATCGACGCCCTCAAAGCACGGCTGCCGGTCTGGAAGAAAGAGGTCTACGGGGGCGGGCACCACTGGATCGGAGAGCGCTCCTGAGCTCGCCTTGGCGCGCCCGCGCCGCGCCCGATATCCTCTTTGCCCGCGCGCGCGTCCCTGGCCCGGGGCGCGGCGAAGGCCCACCAGAGCCTCTGGACCCCCGATGAAACCGCGCCTCGTCTCCCACAATCAAGCCGACGTCGAACGCGAGGAGCTGCCCGTCGACGTGTGCATCGTCGGTGCCGGACCCGCGGGGCTCGCCTGTGCGATCCACCTGCAGCGCCTCCTGAAGGCCCAGGGCGGACCCGAGCGCACGGTGCTCGTGCTCGACAAAGCCGAGGAGGTCGGGCACCACACCCTCTCGGGCGCGGTGATGGACCCGCGGGGCATCCAGAAGCTCTTCCCGGACTGGCGCAGCAAGGGCTTCCCGATCCAGTCCGAAGTGCGCGACGACTGGGCCGAGGTCCTGCGCCCGAACGGCAAGGCGCTCACCCTGCGCGGCCCGCTCTGCCCTCCGACGCTGAAGAACCACGGCAACGTCATGGTCTCGCTGAACGAGGTCGTGCAGTGGCTCGCGAAGGAGGCCGAAGCGCTCGGCACCGAGATCTACGCGGGCTTCCCCGTCGCGGAGGTGCGCCTCGAGCCCGGCACCGAGCGTGTCATCGGCGTGCAGACGCGGGACAGCGGCATCGCGAAGGACGGCACGCCGAAGGCCACGTTCGAGCCCGGCATGAACGTCTCCGCGGCGGTGACCGTTTTCGCGGAGGGCGTGCGCGGCAACCTCGCGAAGAACCTCTTCCGCACGCTGCCGGGCCTCCTCGAGGGCCGCAATCCGCAGACGTACGGCACGGGCATCAAGGAGATCTGGCAGGTCCGCCCGGAGGTCGGCCAGGAGTACTTCGGCAAGGTCGTGCACACGGGCGGGTATCCGCTCGACACGAAGAGCTACGGCGGCTCGTGGATCTACGGCATCGCGCCCGACAAACTCTCGCTCGGGTTCGTGATCGGGCTCGACCAGGGCGATGCGAAGCTCGACCCGCACGCGCTGTTCGTGCAATGGAAGCAGCACCCGCGCGTGCGCGCGCTGCTCGAGGGCGGCAAGGTGCTGCGCTACGGCGCGAAGGTCGTGCCCGAAGGCGGCTACTTCTCGCAGCCGAAGCTCTACGGCGACGGTTTTGTGCTGGTGGGGGACACCGCGGGCTTCCTGAATGCCGCCAAGCTGAAGGGCATCCACCTCGCGATCGAATCCGGGATGCTCGCCGCCGAGGCGATCGCCGCAGCGCTCGCCGCCGAGGACACCAGCGCCGCGCGCCTCGCGCGCTACAACGAGCTCTACGAAGCCTCCGAGACGCGGGCGGAGATGTGGCAGTACCGCAACTACCGCCAGGCCTTCGCCAAGGGCCTCGTCGCCGGCACGTTCGACTTCGCGGTGCAGATGGTCACCGGCGGCCGGGGCCTCGCGGCGCGCCGCCCGGGCCACGAGGACCACGCCTGCATGCAGCCGGTGTCGCGCTCGAAGTTCCAGAAGCCCGCGTTCAACGACGGCGACTCGCTCGACAAGCTCACCGACGTCTTCCACTCGGGCAGCATCCACGAGGAGGACCAGCCGAGCCACCTCGTCGTCAACGACCCGTCGATCTGCGTCGACCGCTGCACCCGCGAGTACGGCAACCCGTGCCAGCACTTCTGCCCGGCGGCCGTGTACGAGTGGCCCGCGGGCAGCTCCGAGGTCCTGATCAACGCGTCGAACTGCGTGCACTGCAAGACGTGCGACATCATGGACCCGTACCAGAACATCGAGTGGGTCGTCCCCGAGGGCGGCGGTGGACCGAAGTACGTCGGCATGTGAGCGCGGGCAGGTGTCCCTGACATTCCCGCCCGGAAACCCTCAACCCCAAGGCCGACTCGGCCGATCCCGGAAGACCCCGATCCCTCGATGCGCTCGTTCACCGTCAAGACCGCAGGCAAGCTGGCCCGCACCGACCTCTTCGTGACCCTCGTGCCCGAGGGGGCCCTGCCCCAGTGGCCCGAGGGCATCGCGGTGCCCGAGGGCTTGGCGGCCGGCTTCGAAGCGAAGGCGCGGGCGACCCGCGCGAGCTTCGCGACGGGTTCGGCGGCACAGGTGCTGGCGATCGGCCTCGGCGACCCGGCGAAGGTCGACGCCGAGCTCCTGCGGCGCGTCGGGGCCGTCGCGGCGAAGCGCGCCGAGGCCCTGGGCGCGGCGAAGGTCGTCCTGCGCGTCGATGACGCCGTCGCGGCCCTCGGTGAAGGCCCCTTGGTCAACGGCCGGGCGCTCGCCGAAGGGGTGCGCCTCGGCGCGTACCGCTACGTCGAGTCGAAGTCGAAGCCCGATGCCCCGAAGGTGCAGTCGTTCACGCTCGAGGGGCCCGCGGGCGCGTTTGCGCGCGGCGCGAAGCTCGGTGAGCTCACCGCGGCGGCGAACGCGTACACCCGCGACCTGCAGAACCGCGCGGCGAACCTCCTGACCCCGACGGCGCTCGCCAAAGAGGCCCTCGGGCTCGCGCGCAAGCGCCCGGGCCTCACCTGCAAGGTGCTCGACGCGACGGCGATGAAGAAGGAGGGCATGGGCCTCTTGCTCGGCGTCGCCCAGGGCTCCGTCCAGCCGCCGAAGCTCATCCACCTGGCGTACAAACCGAAGGGCCGTTCCAGCGGTCGCGTGGCCTTCGTCGGCAAGGGCCTGACCTTCGATGTCGGGGGCTATTCGATCAAACCCGCGGCGAAGCTCGACGAGATGCGCTACGACATGTCGGGCGGCGCAGCGGTGCTCGGGCTCTTCCATGCGCTCGCGCACGGCCTCGACGTGCCGTTCGAGGTGCACGGGGTGGTGCCCGCCACCGAGAACCTCATCGACGGCAACGCCACGAAGCCGGGTGACATCCACACCGCGATGAACGGGCTGACGGTGGAGGTGCTCAACACCGACGCCGAGGGTCGCCTCATCCTCGCCGATGCGCTCTGTTACACCTGCAAGCGCATCAAGCCCGACACGGTGATCGACATCGCGACGCTGACCGGCGCGGTGATCGTCGCGCTGGGTCACGAGGTGACCGGCATGTTCGCGTCCACCGAGGCCCTGCGCGACGACCTGCTCGCGGCGGGCGGTCGCGCCGGCGAGCCGGTCTGGCCGCTGCCGCTGCTCGACGCGCACCGCGAGGGCATGAAAGGGGCGATGGCGGACCTCGCCAACATCGGCTCACCGGCGCTCGGCGCGGGTTCGAGCCAGGGTGCGGCGTTCCTCGCCAGCTTCGTCGATGCCGACGTCGCCTGGGCGCACCTCGACATCGCGGGCACCGCGTGGGCGACCCGCGACCGCGACTGGGTCGGCGGTCCCGCCGGCACCGGAGTTGGAACGCGCCTCTTCATCGACTACCTTCTCCGGCCGGGTACGGCGGGCTGAAGGGTATCCCTCGACCGAGACCCCCTCCCTTCAGGCAGTCCATTTCGACCGGCCACAACGACAGGAGCCGCAACGTGACGACCAAAGAGCTCGTACCCGGACTGGCGGGGATTCCCGCCGCGGAGTCCGCCGTCAGCTACATCGACGGTGAGATCGGCATCCTCGAGTACCGCGGGTACAAGATCGAGGACCTGTCGGCCCACGCCACCTACGAGGAGTGCGCTTGGCTGCTCCTCTACGGCGAGCTGCCCAAAGCGGCGGAGCTCGCGGCCTTCTCCAAGGACCTCGAGCGCCTGCGGGTCCTCCCGGACGAGCTCGTCGCGATGCTGAAGGCGATGCCGAAGGGGGCGCACCCGATGCGCGCCCTGCAGGCGTCGCTGGCGGGCCTCGGGATGGTCAGCCCCGCGGTCAACCTGAAGGACGCGGCCTCCCGCGACGAAGCGGCCCGGCGCGTGATCGCCGCGACGCCGGTGCTCGTCGCCGCGTGGGAGCGCATCCGCTCGGGCAAGGACTACGTCGCGCCGAAGGCCGGCCTGTCGACCGCTGCGAACTTCCTCTGGTGCCTCGATGGCAAGCAGCCGTCCGAGATCGCCTCGCGCACGCTCGACTGCGCCCTCGTGCTGCACGCCGAGCACACGATGAACGCATCGACGTTTGCGTGCCGCGTCGTCGCCTCGACGATGAACGACCCGTACACGTCCTGCAGCGCTGCGGTGGGGGCCCTGTTCGGCCCGCTGCACGGCGGCGCGAACGAGGTCGTGCTGAAGCAGCTCGAGACGATCGGCAAGCGCGAGAACGTCGCCGCGTGGTACGCCGCGAAGCGCGAGAAGAAGGAGAAGGTCATGGGCTTCGGGCACCGCGTCTACAAGACGAAGGACCCGCGCGCCTTCAACCTGCAGCGCCTCGCCCAGCAGCTCTTCAAGGAGCTCGGCACCACGCCGCTGTACGACATCGCGCTCGCGCTCGAAGAGCTCGTGACGGCCGACCTCGGCCCGCGCGGGATCTACCCGAACGTCGACTTCTTCAGCGGCCTCGTCTACCAGAAGATGGGCCTGCACACGGACGTCTTCACGCCGATCTTCGCCATGGCGCGGGTCAGCGGGTACTGCGCGCACTGGCTCGAGCAGATGCTCGACAACAAGCTCTTCCGCCCGGGCCAGGTCTACACCGGGCACCGCGAGCGGACGTGGAAGGCCCTCGGCGAGCGCTGAGCGCTCCGCTGCGGATGCTTGCCCCCGGGACCCGCCGGCCCCCCGTGTGAACGGGGGACCGGCGGGTCCCCTCGCTTCTCGGGGCGGAGCCGTTCAGGCCTGGGCCCCGGACCCAGAGTGGGGGCCCCGGAGTGAGGGCGCCGGGACTCGAACCCGGACGGGAGTGATCCCTTCGGC
>CAYOBN010000023.1:58464-60809 GCA_964402175.1 uncultured Planctomycetaceae bacterium
GGCCCCGGAGTGAGGGCGCCGGGACTCGAACCCGGACGGGAGTGATCCCTTCGGCTTTTAAGGCCGATGCGTCTACCGATTCCGCCACGCCCCCGCGGGGCGCAGAGGATACTCGGTGCGCCCCCTTGACGTGCCCGCTCCGCGCCTTATCCTCTTCCTCCCCGGTGTGCCTCGCACGTCGGTTCGGCGGTATAGCCAAGTGGTAAGGCGACGGATTGCAAATCCGTTATCCCCCGGTTCGAATCCGGGTACCGCCTCCATCCCCCCTGCGCACCGGTAGTCCTGGGGGGAGGAGCGCCGCCCGCGCGCCCCATGCCCTCGCCCTTCCCGGTCGATCCGGACATCCGTCGCGCGTCGACGATCGATCCGCGTGTCTTCAGCGATGCCGGCGTGCACCGCGCGCTCGTCGCACGCACGTTCGCTGGGAGCTGGCAGCTCCTGCGGCCGGGTATGCCGCTGGGCTCGGCGACGCCGTTCACGCTCTTGCCGGGGTCGCTCGACGAGCCGCTCGTGTGGACCCGGGAGGCCGACGGAGTGGAGCGGGTGCTGTCGAACGTCTGCACCCACCGCGCGCACCTCGTCGTGCAGGACGATGACCCGCGCGCGGCCACTCGCCGTGAGCTCGTGTGTGGGTACCACGGGCGGCGCTTCGGCCTCGACGGGCGCTTTCGGTCGATGCCCGGGTTCCGCGGCGCGCTCGACTTCCCGTGCGAGCGCGATGACCTACCGACGCTCGAGCTCGAGCGCGTCGGTCCGCTCGCGTTCACGCGGCTCGCCGCCGGCGAGCCCGCGGGCCTCTCGTTCGACGTGTGGAGCGCGCCGCTCGTGGCGCTGCTGGACGAGTTCCGGGGCGAGGCGCTCCACTTCGCACCCGAGCACACCCGTGACTACACGGTCGCGGCGAACTGGGCGCTCTACGTCGAAAACTACCTGGAGGGGTTCCATGTGCCCTTCGTGCACGGCGGGCTCGATGCGGTGCTGGATCCTGCGACGTACCGGACCGAGCTCTTCCCGCACGCCGTTCGCCAGGTCGGCCTCGCGCGCGCGGGGGCTCCTGGGCCGCGGCTCCGCCGCGCGAACGAGCCCGACGTCGCGGGCGATTACCTCTGGCTCTGGCCGAACCTGATGGTCAACGTCTACCCGTGGGGGATCTCGGTGAACCTCGTCGAGCCGACGGGGCCCGAGGCCTGTCGCGTGCGGTACCTCACCTGGGTCGCGCGGCCCGAGCTCGCCGCGGGCGGCGCGGGCGCGGATCTCGACACCGTCGAGCGCGAGGACGAAGCCGTCGTCGAGCGTGTGCAGCGGGGCGTGCGCGCGCGCCTCTACCGCGGCGGCCGCTTCTCGCCCGAGCGCGAGGAGGGCCCGCATTGGTTCGAGCGCCTCCTCTCGCGCGAGCTCGAAGGGCTGCTCGCATGAGCGCGGCATCCCCCCGTTTCCTCCTCGAGATCGCGTGCGACGACGCCGAGGACGCCGTGCGCGCCACCGAGGCCGGCGCCGACCGCATCGAGCTCTGCGCCGCCCTCGAGGTCGGCGGAGTGACCCCCGGCAGCGGCCTCCTCCAAGAGACGCGCGCAGCGGTGCGCAGCGAGCTCGTCGTCCTCGCCCGCCCGCGGCGCGGCGACTTCGTCTACGACGCGCGCACCCTGCGCGCGCTCGAGCGCGACGTCGAGGTCGCGCGCGAGCTGGGCGCGGACGGCGTCGCGGTGGGGGCGCTGACCGCCGAGGGCGCGGTCGACACCCGCGCGCTCGAGCGCTTGGTGCGCGCCGCGGGGCCGCTGTCGGTCACCTTCCACCGGGCCTTCGACAGCGTGCGCGCGCCCGAGGCCGCCCTCGCGACGCTCGCGGCGCTCGGCGTGACACGCGTCTTGACCTCGGGCGGCGCCGCGCGCGCCCTCGACGGCGCGGAGCGCCTCGCGGCGCTCGTCGCGTCAGCGCCCACCCTCGAGATCGTGGCCGCGGGCGGCGTGCGCGCCGAGCACGCCGCCGCCCTCGTCGCCCGTGCCCGCGTCCGCGCTCTCCATGCGAGTGCGAGCCGCCTCGTGACCGGCGCCGGACCGGCCGCGACCTCCCTCGCCCCGTCGCGCCTCCCCGCCGAGGACGAGCTCCGCCGCGTCGACCCGGAGGAGGTCGCCCGCCTGCGCGCGGCGCTGCCGCCAGCCCCGTGACCCGCGGCCTTGGTAGGCGCCACTGCATCGGCCGCGGTCGCCGCGGCCTCGCCCCCAACCTCCTCGACAGGAACGCGCCAGAGGCCTCTGCGGCGGAGACGATCGCCGAGCTCTTGAAGGCCTCCGCCTCGACCCTGCGGCGTTGGCGTAGGGAGTGCGACCGCGGCCAGTTCGAGCCTG
>CAYOBN010000024.1:0-60420 GCA_964402175.1 uncultured Planctomycetaceae bacterium
CGCGCGAGCCCACGCCCGCCGCGCCGCAAACTCGTACCTGGTACCGTTCGAACGTCTACCAGCCCGGTACCCGAGCACCTTGCCGGCGGCGCGCCCCCATCACAGACTGCACGGGTGACCGCCGCCCACAGCGAGCCCGCCGATCGGGACCGATGGCTGAGTGTGCTCCTCGGTGAGCCCGTGACCATCACGTACGGCCGCGCGCGCACCACTCCCGTCGCGCTACGCCGCGCGGGCGGACAACTCGAGCTCCGGCTGCACCGCTTCTTCCTCGGCGCCCCCGACGAAGTCTGGCGCGCGCTCGGTGCCTGGCTGCTACATGGACGCCGAGCGCGGGCGGAGAGCCAGCGCCTCGACGATTGGATCCACAGCGCCGTCGCCGCGCTACCGCCGCCCGCGCGCGCGGTGACGCTGCAACCCGCAGGTCGCGCACACGACCTCCGCCCGCTCACCCACCAGCTCCTCACGACCGAGTTCGCAGCCGACTTCTCGAGCGAGCGCCCCGCCCCCGCCGTCACTTGGGGCCGGCGCGCGGCCAGTCGCTCGCGGCGCTCGCTGCGGCTGGGGTCGTTCGAACCCGAGCGGCACCTCGTGCGGGTGCACCCCGTCCTGGACCAGAGCGCGGTGCCCGCGTGGTTCGTGACCTTCGTGCTCAAACACGAGCTGCTGCACGCGGTACATCCCCCCTACCGCGACGCGGCCGGTCGCTGGATCCACCACGGCGCGGCGTTCCGCGCGCGGGAAGAGGCCTGGCCCGAATACCGCGACGCGCTGCACTGGGAGCGCCAGAACCTGCCGCGCCTCATCCGCTCCGCGCGCGAAGGCTCGGCGCTCGCTGCGCGGCGGGCTCCACACGAGCTGCGCTGAGCGCGCCGCAGCGCCCTAACCCGCGGGATCGTAACGCCGCAGCGCAAAGCCTCCGAACGCCGCCAGCACCGCCGCAGCGCCGACGAGCGTCAGCCCCGCCGCCGCGATCGAAGCCCCTTCGATCACCGCCGGTCCGAGCCCCAGCTTGAACGCCACGAAGCTCGCCGCGACCGCCCCGAGGGCCGCCGCCCCTACGGTGAGCGCCAGGACGATGAGCCGCAAGAGCACCATCACGAGCGCGCGACCCGAGTGCTGCAGAGCGCCCCCTTGGCCCGGCACGAAGCGCACCGGGAACAGAAGGAACACCGCGTTGTCGAGCGCGATCCACAGGTACGCCACCAGCGGCGTCGCGGCGAGCGCGACGAGGAGGTCCCTGCCGACCACCCCGAGCACGAACCCTCGCACCGTCAGCACCAGCCCTACGAACAACGTTACGAAGAGCGTCACCGGCAGGATCACGGCCAAGAAGAGCTGCCAAGGCGCCAAGGGCCACGCCCGTAAGATCGTCAGCCGATCGAGCTCCGCACGGAAGTCGAACCGCAGCCCGCTGGCCAGGTACGTCACCCCGAGCAGCGCCGTTGCACCGGTGCCGATGCCCGGATCCGGCAACAACATCACCCCGACGACCACCCCCAGCGCCGCCGTCAGCGTCGCGATCGCGAGCGCGCTGCGCCCTTGGCGCAGGAGCGTCGCGAGCTTGAGCCACATCACCGCACCGAACGGCCCCGTGCCGAAGACGAACGGAACACGCCAACCGCGCAGCGCCGAAGGATCCCCGCCAGCGGGACCGACTTGCCCGCGCCGGAGCCGTGCGAGGCGGCGCTCGATATCGCGCGAGGTCGAGAGTGACGCCTCGCGGTAATCGACCGGCAGACGCACGACGAGCTCGAACGCGAGCACCAGCAGCAGCACCGACAGCGCCAAATACGGCAACGCCGCAGACAACGACGGTGCGACGATCGCGCGCGCGAGCGGATACGCGGGGGCCGTGATCACTCGCGCGATCGGATGCCGCGCGACGGAGGCGATACGGCCGAGGGCGCCGGCGCCCTCCGCGGAGAGCCGCTGCACAGCGCCGTCGGAGCCACCTTGCAGCACACCCTCCAGGTCGACTTCATAGCGCTGTCCGCCGCGCTCGACGACGAACCCGCGCTGTGGGACCAGGTCCTCACCGAAGAGCAGCAGCAGGAGGACCGCAGCCAGGCCCAGCGCGCCGACGAGGCGCGGGACGCCGCCCGGCATACGCGCGAGCGCTCGCCCGACTCGACCGCCTTCGTGGGCCGCCGCGAGCGCCGCGCCCTGTCCGAGCACGGTCGCGATGCCGACGGTGAGCACGCCGCCGCAGAATCCGGCGAGCGGGGTGGGCACCCGCGCCGCCGCCATGACCCCGACCAGCGCGGCCACGAAGAGCGACGGCACGGCCATTCCGAGCAGCCGATACCGCACGAGCTCGCGGCGCGTGACCGGCGCCGAGAAGAGCCGCTCCAGCTCGGCCCTCGGCAAGTAGAGGCCACGCCACGACAGGTTCGCCGTGACCGCGAACAGCCCGTAGGCCGCCACGGCGAGCTGCGCCAGCGCCGCCATATCCGCCGAATCAAGCCCGTGCGCGCGGCGCAGAACGCCATCTCCGACCGACAGCCGCAGGACGAGCGCGCCGATCCACAGAGCGAACAGGAGCGCGCCGACGACCCCGAAGATGAACCCCTTGGGTGTACGGAGCCTCCGCAGCGCAAGGCGCACCCGCCCGCGGAGCTTCAGCACGATGAGCCGCCGGAGCGCGGGATCGAGCATGGGACTCATCCGTCGCCGACGCCCGCACCGGACCGGCCCTCGACGTCTCTCCCTTCGGTCGCCGCGAGGAAGATGTCCTCGAGCGAGCCCCCGGGCACCAGCAACGCACGTGCGTCGGCGAGGGTGCCGTCGAAGACGCGCCGTCCACGATCGAGGATCAGAAGGCGCGTCGCGAGCGCCTCGACGAGCTCGAGCTGGTGCGAAGAGAGCAACACCGCCGCCCCCGCCGCAGCGAGCTCGCGGATCGCCTCCTTGGCGGAGCGGATGCCGCGGGGATCGAGGCCCGACAGCGGCTCGTCCAACAACACGACCGCGGGCTCCGCGAGCCACGCTTGGCAGAACGCCAGCTTCTGGCGCATGCCGCGCGAGAGCTCCGAGCCGAGCGCCGTACGCCGCTCCAGGAGCTCGAACCGCGCGAGCAGTTGCTCGCGCCGCGGCTGCCAGTCCTCGACCCGATAGAGCCGCGCGGCGAGCTCCAAATGCTCGTCGATCGTCAGCGCTTCGAACGGCGCGGGGTCGTCGGGCACCCAAGCGAGGCGGCGCTTGGCCTCGAGCTCATGGGAGGTGAGGTCATAACCGTCGATCTCGACGACCCCGTCCTGCAGCGGCAAGACCCCTGCGATCGAGCGCAGCGTCGTCGTCTTGCCCGCGCCGTTCGGCCCGAGCAGGCCCAAGACCTCACCCGGTCGGACCTCGAACGACAGCCGGTCGACCGCGAGGCGCCCTTCGTAGCGCCGTGAGAGGTCGCGCACGGTGAGCGCGGGGCGGGACGACGGCTGGGTCAAGCATCCTGATGATGACCGGGGCGCGCGCTCTCCGCAACGGCGGAGCGCGCTCAGCGCGCGCAGCGCGCCGCAAGTGTCGCAGCGAGCGGGTGCGCGGCATCGAGCGCGCGCCCCCTGCCGAGCGCCGCGCGGGCGTCGTCGAGGAGCCCGGCTTCACACAGCGCGAGCCCCGCGAGGAAGTGGTACTCCGCGGGCGCCGGTGCCAGCGCCGCAGCCGCTTGGAACGAGTCCGCGGCTTCGGGCCAACGGCCGAGCTGACCGAGGGCCGACGCCCGCGCGTGCAGCGAAGCGACGTCCAGCCCCGCCGAGCGCGGATCGAGGCCCTCCGCCGCCGCCCACGCCGCGACGAGCTCACGCGCGCGTTCGAGACACCCGAGGCCCTCCGCGGGCCGCCCGAGCTCCACGTGGAGCTGGCCCAGCAGCGCGAGCAGAGGCGCGTGCGCGCCGGCCCGCTCGGGATTCGCGTCGAGGTGGCGCTCCAGCCGCGCAGCAGCCGCCGCCGGGCGACGTTGGCGCATGTCGAGCGCCGCGAGCTCACACACGAACCGCGGCTCGTCGGGTCGCTCGGCCGCGAGCACTTCGAGCTCGCGCTCCGCCGCCGCGAAGTCACCTCGCGCGGCGGCGCGCGTCGCACGCTGGTGCCGCGCCGCCGCCGTCGCGGTCAGCTCCATGATCGGCGCACGCCACGGATCGCGGTGGGCGAGCGGACGCTCTTCGAGCTCCGTCAGCTTCGCGCTGAGCTCCGCCGCGCGCGCGGTCTCCCCCGCGGCGCGCAGCGCTTCGGCGAGCGCGCCTTGGACCTCGCGGCTCCTCGGGTGCGATCGCGCCAGTGGCTCCAGCGCTGCGACCGCGTCCTGGCCTCGCTCGAGCGCGACGAGCGTCCGTCCGCGCTGCAACGCCGTCCGCGGATCATCGGGCGCGAGCGCCAGCGCGCGCTCGAACGCCAGCAGCGCGTCCGCGGGGCGGCCTGCGTCCAGCAGCGCGTCGCCGTAGCGCGCACGCGCCGTCGGATCCTCGGGGCGCAGAGCGAGCGCGCGCTCGTAACGGCGCAACACCTCATCGCTGTCCCGCCCGAGCAAGGCCCCGACGAGCGCGTATTCGAGCACGTGCGCAAAACCAGCGGGATCGAGCGCAGCGGCGGCCCCCAGCGCGACCTCGGCCTCCGTCAACAACTGGTGCGCGTCGAGCGCGGCGCCGTAAGCAGCCCACGCCGCTGCGCTCTGCGGCGCGGCCGACACCGCGGCGCGCCGTGCCTCGAGCAGCCGCGCGACCTGCGGCTCCATGTCGGCGACGACCAGTGCGGGTGGCTCGGGTAGCTGCAACGCGGCGCGCTCCTGGCACGCGCTGAGCGCGAGCCAACACGCGGCGCAACACACCCAACTCGCGAGTGACTTCATCGACCGC
This sequence comes from uncultured Planctomycetaceae bacterium, assembly GCA_964402175.1. Classification (GTDB taxonomy): domain Bacteria; phylum Planctomycetota; class UBA1135; order UBA1135; genus JAWKUK01. The sequence continues at coordinate 4,848 of CAYOBN010000024.1, forward strand.
TCCCCTGGACGACGACGTGTGCGCGGCCGACGGAGAGCCCTGGGAACCTCTCGCTCCGACCATCCGGCCAGAGGACTTCGACGTCGACGGTCGCCGTTCCGGCCGCGACTGCAAACGTGGGCCGCGGATCGCGCGATGCGAGGTAACCGTCGCTCGCGCGCGCAGTGCGCGCCGCACGCGCTCCTGCAGCGTCCACGGTGACGCGCGCTCCCAGCGCGGTCGCCGCAGCGGAGCGCACGCGTGGATCGATACAAACGAGCGCTCCCGCGCGCGGCGCATCGTTGCGCAGGACGAGCGGCGGTCCTTCGATGCGCGCGACGACCAGGTCCTGGTCAAGGTCGCCGTCGAGGTCGCCGTACACCACCGCACGGTCGATCGTGATGGGCCCCGTGAACGCGGCGAGCCGCGTGCGCTCCGCCTGGAAGTGGCCGCGGCCGTCGTTCCTGAGCGCCAAGTTGTCCTCCGCCAAGAGGTCCCAGGGCGGCGCGAGCTGCACCCCGGCCACCCGCGGCCCGATCGACACACGGCCGTGTGCGACGAAGAGGTCGAGGTCGCCGTCGGCTTCGATGTCGAGGGCCGCGACGCCGAACCCCGTGCCGGGTTTGGTCACCGCAGCCAAACCGCGGCGTCCGGTTTCATCGACGAAGCTGCCGCTCCGCCCGCGGTACAGCGTGTGCTGCTCCCCCGTCAGGTGCGCCATGAAGAGGTCCGGCACGAGGTCGCCGTCGAAGTCCTCTGCGACGACGCCCATGCTGGCCTCCGCCATCCCGTTCGCGTTCAGCGCCGCGCCGCGCGCGAGGCCCTCTTCGCGCCACGCGAGGGTCAACGCCGCGTCGCCGCTCGGCCGGACCCAGAGGTGATTCTCGTCCCCATCGTTGGCGACGTACACGTCCGCGAGGCCGTCCCCGGTCAAGTCTTCGACGACCACACCGAGGCCCGCCCCCGCGCGCGCTGCAAGGCCCACAGTCGCCGTGACATCGACGAAGGTGCCGCCATCGTTGCGCAGCACCACATCGTGCACCGGCGGTCCGCTGTCGGGCGGGCAATACGTGCGCCGTCCCGCGCCATCGCGGCAGACGAGCGCCGGATCGAGCTCGAGATAACGCACGATCCAGAGGTCCAGGTCACCGTCGCCGTCGAGGTCCGCAAACGCGGCCGCGGAGGACCACCCCTCCACCGCCGCGCCCGCGGCGCGTGTGACGTCGACGAAGCGCCCGCCGCCTTCGTTCCGCAGCAACACGGTCGTGCCCCGCTGCGTGAGGAACACATCGACGCGGCCATCGCCGTCGTAATCGCCGACCGCAGCCCCCATCGCGTAACCGACGAGCTCTTCGAGGCCCGAGCCCGGCGTCACATCGCGAAAGCCGAGCGCACCGTCGCCGCGGTACAGCCGGTGTCCGCTGCCCGCTTGCGGCGTGAGCGGCGACGCGGGGTCGGCTCCCCCTTGCAACAGCAAGAGGTCGAGGTGCCCATCGCCGTCCGCGTCGAAGAGCGCCGCGCCGCCGCCCATGATCTCGGTCAGCACCCAGCCGCCGCTCGAGCCGCTCGTGTGCACGAAGTCGACGCCGCTCGTGGACGTGACATCGACGAGCCACGCCTCGCTGCCAGAAGTAGGCGCGGCAGCGGGGGACGAAGGGGAGCCGCCGCACGCAGAGAGCAGCGCGGAGGCCAGGCCCGTGATCGAGCACGCGGAACGGGACAACACCGCGCGCAGCCTAACCCGCACCCTCCGCGGCCCGGAAGGGGTCTCCTTCAGCTCCCCGCGAGCTCGAGCACCGTCGCCCCGAGGCCTTCGACGGCCCGCGCAAACGCCAGGTAGTCGATGCGGTCGAACGTGTCCGAGCGGCTGCGGATGTCCTCGAAGCGATTGTCGCCCGTGTCCGTGATCAGGACCGCGGGGAAGCCCTCAGCGGTGAAGGCGTCCTGGTCGCCGCAGCGGATCCCCGCGAGCCACGGGCGCAGCGCGAGGCCACGCGCGGGGGTCTCGCTGACCCGGCTCCACGCGGCGAGGGTGCGCTCGACGAGCGGCCGCTGCCCGAGGTCGCCCACGACCGCCACGAAGTCGGCGGTCTCGGGGAACACGAGGTTCCACGGGAACATGAACTGCTGCCCGCCCGCGTGGTGGGAGTAGTGTCCGAACGAGTCGAGCACGAGGACCTCGACGATGCGGTCCTTCCGCTCGCGGCAGAGCTTCGCGTATTGGCGGCTGCCCATCTGCTCGGTGCCGCGGTACGGCGCTTCGCCGGTCGAGAAGAACCCGAAGCGAATCGTGCGCTCGGTCGTCTCACCCGCGACCATCTTCGCGACCTCGAGCGCCGCTGCGACGCCGGACGCGGATGCGTTGGCGCTCGGGCTGCGGCCGTACGCGTCGTAGTGGCACGCGACCAAGAGGATCTGATCGCTGCGCCCGGGTTTCTCGGCGATGATGTTCGAGTGGTTGCGGTTGTCGGCTTTGTATTCGTGGGTCTCGGGCTCATAACCCGCCCCCTCGAGCTCGGCGGTGATGAAGTCCACGAGCTGCCAGCTCGCGCCGTCGCGCGCGGCCTGGCGCTGACCGATGCCGATCGTCTGGTAGCGCAAGTGCTCGCGCAGGAGGTCCGCGAGCGCCTCGCGCTCCTCGGTCTTCGGCACGGGCCGACCCAGCACACCGGCTTTGGGGAAGCTCGTCGTGTGCACGACGGCGGCGCCCGCGAGCGCGCTGCTGCCGGCCAGGAAGAGCAAGAACTTCGTCTTGAACGAGAGCGGGCGAGATTTCTTCTTCATCGCGAGGGTCCACCTGGCCCATCGGCCCAGGCGGGTCCCGGGGCGTAGCTGCGTTGGAACGTGCCAGCCCCGAGCGCCTCGCGCCGGGACTCGGCGCGCAGCGACGCAGCGGGGCCGCGGCGTCCCGGAGAGGAACACCGCGACCCCGGCGCGTCCGCCCAGCGGCTCAGTCGAGCGCGGGAATGCCGAGCTGCGGCATCCGCGGGCGCGGCAAGCGCCCCTCGACGTCGAGGAAGAAGCGCTCGTAGAAGTCGACCTGCAAGTCGCCGATCGACGCGTTGATCGCGCCGTGGGCGGAGCCCGCGAGGCGCTCGGCTTCGACCTCCAGCAGCGTGCGCGGCGCGCGCTTGTGGCGGTCGACCGCTTCGATGCGCGCGGTCACCCGCGTCCACGTGCGCTCGCCATTGGCGTCCGAGGCGCGCTCGAGCTCGATCGTGTGGGCGTGCAGGAAGTTGCGCTCGGACTCGTCCTCGCGCAGCGTGAACCCCTGCTGGGCGAGGGCGTCGGACGCGGCGGCCCAGACCTCCTCGGCGGTGTTCGGGAAGATGCGCGCCTTCTGCCCCTTGAAGGTCGTCGCAGCGGGCCGCAGGGGCGCGGGCGCCCCCTGGCAGGCGCCCAGCCCGAGGAGGGCGCCCACGAGCGCCACCCCCAGCCAGGAGCCCCGACGGAAGGGGCCCAAAAACGGTTTGTCAGTCGCTCTCATGGTCTCAGAACCTCGCGCCGCCCAGGCACGCTGTGGTGTGCGGAGAGTGCCGGCCTGGGACACCGGGCCAGGGTCCCCCCCATGTGCCCGGAATCCAGGTTCGGCGTGCGGAAACGCCCCTGGGCTCGCCGATCATCCTCGCGAGCGCGCGCGCCGAATGGAAGGAGAATCGTGCGCCGACGCACCAGCCCCATGACCGCGCCCCCGATCCCGCCGCGCCGCGCGCCCCGCGCCGAGCGGGGCCTCGTCGTCCTCGGCGCCGGAATCCTCGGCGCCGGGGTCGCCCAGGCCGCCTCGGCCGCCGGGCACGACACGCTGCTGCTGGAGCAGCGCGCCCCGGCCGCAGGCACCTCGAGCCGCTCGAGCAAGCTGATCCACGGGGGCCTGCGTTACCTCGAGACGTACCAGTTCGGGCTCGTGCGCGAGTCTCTGGCGGAACGGGCGATCCTGCTGCGCATCGCGCCCCACCTCGTGCGCCTCGTGCCGTTCTACCTGCCGCGTTACCGCGGCATGCGGCGCGGCCCCTGGATGCTGCGGGCGGGGCTGACCCTTTATGCGCTCCTCGGTGGGCTCGGCCGAGAGAGCCGCTTCCGGAGCGTGCCGCGCGCCGAGTGGAGCGCGCTCGACGGCCTGGCGACGGACGGCCTGGAGGCGGTCTTCGAGTACCACGACGGCCAGACGGACGACGCTGCGCTCTGCCGCGCCGTCGTCGCGTCGGCGGAGGAGCTCGGGGCCGAGGTGCGCCTCGGCGCGGAGTTCCAGCACGCGGAGCGCAGCGGAGCGGGCTGGCGCGTGACCTGGGCCACCGCCGACGGCCGGACGGAGTCCTGCACTGCGCGCGCGGTCGTGAACGCGACGGGCCCTTGGGCCAACGGCGTGAACCGACGGGCGCGGCCGGAGCCGCCCAGCCGCGCCGTCGAGCTGGTCGGTGGCACCCATATCGAAGTCGCGGGGTCCCTCTCCCGCGGCGTGTACTACACCGAAGCTCCGAGCGATGGCCGCGCGGTGTTCTCGATCCCGTGGAAGGGGCGCATCATGGTCGGCACGACCGAGCGCCCGTTCGACGGCGATCCCGCGACGATCGCACCGACCGAGGCCGAGGTCGAATACCTGCTCGCTGTGCACCGGAGGTACTTCCCGGAGTCACATGGCGCGGTCGTGGACTCGTGGGCGGGGCTGCGTGTGCTGCCGAAGGCCGAGCGCGCCGCTTTCGGTCGGCCGCGCGAGGTGCTCCTCGCCCACGATGACCTGACGCGTCCGACGTGGACGACGCTGTACGGGGGCAAGCTCACGGGATACCGGCACACCGCGGCACGGGTGATCCCGGAGATCGCCGCGACCCTCGGTCGAGCGGAGCGCCGCGCCGACACACGGACCCTTGCACTGCCGGACCTCGGCGAGCGGCCAGCCTACGCCTGAGCGTGTTCGCGCGCCGCGGCGCTCAATCGCGCCGGTGCTCGACGATGAGGCTCTGCGCCTGTGCACGGCTCCGCTTGCGGCGCTTCGAGAAGCCGGGCAGTCCGAGCCAACCCATCCGCGCAAACGCCCAGCACATGCCGCCGCCGACGGCGAAGCAGACGAGCCAGAAGAGCAGGTATCCGTAGCGCCAACGCAGCTCCGGGAGAACATCGAAGTTCATGCCGTAGACCGCTGCGAGGAAGCTGAGCGGGATGAAGATCGCGGTGATCACCGTCAGCACGCGCATGATCTCGTTCGTGCGCTGGCCGACCATCGACAGGTGCACATCGACGAGGCTCGACGCGAGCTCGCGGAACGTCTCCACGACGTCGACCGCCTGCACGACGTGATCGCCGACATCGCGCAGGTTGTGGCGCGCGCTGTCGGGGATGCGCTCGTGGGGCTCGCGCTGCAGGCCGCTCGTGATCTCACGCAGCGGCCAGAACGCGCGGCGCAGCGCAAGGATGTCGCGGCGCACCGCGTAGACATCTTCGAGCAGCGCGGGTGTCGCGTCTGCGAGGACACGCTCTTCGAGTTGTTCGAGGCGCGCGGAGAAACGCTCGAGCACGGGGAAGTACCCGTCGACGATCGCATCGAGCAGCGCGACGAACAGGTAACCCGGCCCACCTCCGCGCAAGAGCGCTCGGCCGCCGCGCAAACGCTCGCGCACGGGCTCGAAGGAGTCGCCGCCGTGCTCCTGGAACGTGATCAACCACGTGTCGCCGAGGAAGAACCCGACTTGTTCGTCGTGCACCTCTTCCGCGTCGCACCGGATCATCCGCGCGAGGACGAAGAGCGCGCCCTCGTAGTCCTCGAACTTCGGCCGCTGGCCGAGGTTGCCGACGTCCTCCAAGGCGAGGCCGTGCAGCCCGAAGGCCGCTTTGAAGCCTTCGATGATCGCGGCGTCGCCGAGTCCGGAGACATCGATCCAAAGCGTCGCGCCGGGACGCTCGAGCGCCCGCGCTTCGGCCGCGGAGTGGACACGGCGCACCGCGAGGTGCGTCCCGTCGTACACGTGGACGTCGATGACGGGCTGGGGCGCCCCACTCGGCGCGCGCACGGTGCCCGGGGGTGAGCCCGGCTGCACGCCGCGGCGGAAGACGACGTGTTGGCGGCGCAGCGCGCTCATGGCGTGGGGCTCCGGAGGCGACCGCGGGGCAGCGCGGTGCGACCGGGGTCGAGCTCAGATCTGCGCGGGGCGGACCGTGACGTCGCAGTTCACGATCATCTGGCAGCCGAGGCGCGCGTTCGCTTCGCCGGTCGCCATCTCGACGGTCTCGAGCTCTTCGTCGCTCGGCTTGGCGAGGCGCTCGCCGCCCGCGACGACGACGAGGGTGCAGGTCCCGCAGCTCCCGACCGTGCAGCCGAAGTCGTGGGGCATGTCGTTCTCCTGGCAGAAGTCGAGGAAGCGAGTGCCGTCCGGGACTTCGTGGGTCTCGCCGGTGACTGCGAACGTGAGCTTGGGCATGGTGTGGGGTTCCTGGGAGTGGGGACGCGCGCTACGGCGCGGTGGAATGGTCGCCCTGGGCTTCGACCATCGCAAGCGCGCACCTTAGGCTTCTCGCAATGAGCAGCATGACCCCGCCCCCGTGCCCCGCGGAGCTCGACCCCGAACGCGAGGCATTCGACCCGCCGCGCGAGCCCTGGCGTGGGCCAGGCACCGGTGCGCGCGTGTGGCTCGTGCGCCACGGTTCGGTCGATGCGGGCGACATCGCCTATGGCGACCTCGACGTCCAGTTGTCCGAGTTGGGGCGCGCGGAGACGGTGCGCGCGGCCGAGGACCTCGCGTCGCTCGGTCCGCTCGCGGTGTGGTCGTCGCCCCTCTCGCGCGCGCGGGCGCTCGGCGAGGCGCTCGCGGCGCGGGCCAAGGTGCCCCTGACCCTCGACCCGCGCTTCAAGGAAGTGCACCGCGGCGCGTGGCAAGGACTGCCGCGCAGCGAGTATCTCGCGCGCTGGCACAGCGACCGCAGCGCGTATTGGCGCGATCCCTTCCATTGGCGCGGCCACGGCGGCGAGAGCGAGGCGGACCTGCGCACGCGGGTCGTCGCGGCGCTCTCCGACGCGCTCGCAGCGACCGCGCCGCCGCCCGGTGCGCTGCTCGTCGTGACGGCGCACCGGCAAGCGCTGCGCGCGCTCATCGCTGCGATGCTCGGTCTGCCCGCGGGCGCGAGCCACGGCCTCACCCTCGATCCGGCCCACGGTTGCCTGTGCCTCGATGAACCGGACGGCTGGACGCTCGTGCGCAGCAACATCGCGCGCATGGCCGCGCGCGAAGCGGCCGAGCCCGAAGACGGACCCGCTCGGGATGTCGTCGCGCGCCCGGCTGCCCGTGTGTGACCGGGACGCGGGGGTGAGCGCGACGCGCGCTGCCGGAGTGATCGACGCCCTCAGGGCCTCCGCGCTTGCAACGCGCGCAGCGTCGCCGCGAGGTGCGCGGCGTCCGCGCGCACGTCGGCAGCGGCGCCCTGCGGGCCGAAGTGTAGGAGGTCCCGCGCCGCGACCGCCGCGGCGTCCCAGCCGCGCCATGCCACCGCGATCTCGCTCCACCGTTCGAGGTCCGCAAGGGCGGCGCGATGCAGACCGAGCGGCGCCGTCGCATACGGCCCCGTGCGCGGGCCGAGCGCCCGCACGACGATGTCGCGGTCCACTTCGCGGCAGCCCGTCCAGCTCTCTGCGAAGGTGTCCGCATTGGCGGCGGGAGTCAGCACCGCCCAATGTTCGTCTTCGGTCACCACCGCTGCGCCTCGGCCCAGCAGCGTGCGCGCGAAGAGGGCCGTGCGTGGGCTCGCAGTCGCCTCGCCGCGCAGCTCGCGGACGCGCGAGAAACCGTGCAGGTCCGCGTCCGGGGAAATGCCGGCGAGCTCGAGCAACGTCGGCATCACATCGACCAGCGAAGCGATCGCATCGATGCGCGTCCCTCTGGCCACGCCGAGCTGCGCCGCGGGGCGCAGCACACACGGCACACGCAGGTCGGGTACGTCGGGCAGACCCGGTGTCAGGTAGAGCCCGCTCTCGCCGAAAGGGATGCCGTACGTGCCGACGACGAGGATCGTGACACACTCCTTGCGGCCGAACTCGTCGACGTGGCGCACGATCCGCGCGAGCGCTGCGTCCACCGCGAGCAACGCAGCGTCGTACTGCAGCTCGAGGTCGCGCACATCCGCAGTCACCCCCGGAAAGCGCGAGCGCGGCAGGGTCCCGAGGGCCGGTTCGCGGTGCGCGACGGGCAGATGCTGCGCTGGGCGGGGATCAGGGGTCCACGAGCGCGGCACGGGCAGCGGGTCGTAGCCGAAGACACGCTCGAGGTCGCCCATGTGCACGTAGGCGAACCAGTCCTCGTCGAGGTCCCGCGCGTTGAGCCAGTCGATGAAACGCCGGCCGACGCCGAACACCCCCATTCCAGGTCGCGCGTCGTCCGCTCCGCGCCCGCCGACCTCGTAGAAGTCGCGGAAGCCCCGGTCGACGCCGCGGATCCGCCCCAGGTCCTCGTGGTCCGCGAACGCCGCGGTCGTCCAGCCGTGGGCGAGGAAGTCCACCGCGATCGAGGGTGCGTCCGCAGGCACGACGAGCGGGCGCCCCATGTCCCACTCGCGGGAATCATCCAGCGTGTCGGCGCCCGGCAACGCAGGGCGTCGCGCGACGAGCGGATCGGAGCCGGTGAGCAACGACACGTGCGCGTCGAAGCGCTCGGGCATCGTCGACCAGAGGTCCGCGAGCTCCGCTCCGTCCGCGGCCAGGCTGCGCAGGAACGGCGTCGTCTCGCGGTCGGTCCGACCGAGCGACGTGCGGTCGTAACGCAGCCCGTCGATCGCGAGCACGAGCACACCGCGCCCGGTCACGCGCGCTTCGCCGCGTTCGACGCGGCGCAGCGCGTTCTCGGGGTCACCGCAGGAGGACAATGCGGCGAGCAGGCAAAGCGGGGCGAAAGTGCGGTTCACCCCGTCAGCGTAGGCGGAAGAGGGCCTCGTTCGGGAGCCAGAACTCCTGCCCTTCCGAGCGAACGCGGCTCCAATCGAGGTATTCGTCCTTGATCGAGACGATCGCCGCGGGCTTCAGCGACCCCAGGCGCTTCGCGTCCGAGCGCGGCTCGGAGCGACCTGCGACCGGCTTCGAAGCGACGACGACCGCCCGGGGGCCCGCAGGGCGCAGCATGTGCACCGTCAGCGGGCCGAGCGCAAAGAGCAGCACCCCGAACCCCAGAAGGAGCGCGAGGCGCCCGCGACCGCCGCCGCGCATGGCCTCGTAGGCGAGCGCCAGCGCGAGACACACGACCCCGAGCAGTGCGACGAGGGTCGCCTCTCCCGCCGTGAACGCCCCGACCGCGCGGACGAGGGCTGCGCCGAGGGAGCCAGCGTCCTCCGGCTGCAGGCTCGCCTCCGCGCGCGCCAGGGCCAGGTTCTTGCGCGCCGCCGCGTGGCGAGGCGCGAGCTCCAGGCACTGCACATACCACGCGATCGCGCGCAGCGGCTCACCCTTGCGGTAGGCCGCGTTGCCGAGGTTGTACGCGAGGCGCGCGCGTTCGGGCAGCGCCGTTGCACCGTCGAAGTCGGTCGACCACGCGGCCTCCGCTTCGGCGTACGCACCCCGGCGATAGAGCGCACTGCCGGCATCGGGCCCCTGGGACGCCGCGAGCGCTGCGCCGACCGCGAACCAGAGACCGAGGATCCAAACGAGCGTACGCGTCACAGGCGACCTCCTCGAAGGCGGTCGAGGACCGCGACGATCTCCGTCGTGCCGACAGAGGCCTCACGGCCCGTGTCCGCGCTGAACCGCGCCCGATCGAGGCCCTCCAGGAGCCCCGCGAGGGCCTGGCAGTCCTCGACGCTCGGCAAGTCGCGGGCGCCCGCGCGTTGGTGCGCCTCGCGCCACGCGAGCGGATCGCGCCCGACCCAGGCGGCGTCCGGCTCTCCCGTGCGCGCAGCGAGGTACCGCGCGACAGCAGCTGCGCGCTGGCTCGCGTCGTTCGCCGCGGAGAGCTCACGCCGCAACACCGCGCGCGCGCCCCTGCGCCGACGGGCGACCGCCGAGTCCGGATCGCCGTAACGCCGCACCGCGCGGCGGGCGAACGGCCACACGGCGAGGACCGCGGCGAGCGCGACGATCGGCACTGCGGGGGGCGGCGCGAAGGGCTCTTCCGTTGCGTCGCGCGCAATGACGTCGATGTCCGCCAAATCGAGCTCCGGTGCGGGCTCGGCCTCCGGTGTGCCGAGGTTCGCGAACGGATCGACCGCGCCATCGACGCTGCGCACACGCAGCGGCACGGGCTCGGTCTCGACCTTCACGAAGCGCTCCTCTTTGGTGTCGAAGACCCACAGCGGCACCGGCGGCAGCGATTGATCACCAGGGCGCAACGGGACGAGGTCGTAGATGACACGTCGCCGGTCGGGGTCGCGTTTGTCGTCGCTGCCGAGGACGCGGAACGCCTCGAATCCGGGTGTGCGGGCCAGGTCCGGGGCCTCGAAGTACTCCAGGTTCCCCGAGCCGCTCCACGCGACCTGCAGCTTGATCGAGTTGCCGACATCGACGTCGCGGCGGTCGAGCGAGCGCTCGGCAGTGATGCGCCCCACAGCACCGGTCCACTCGAAGGGTCGCCCCTCTTCGGGCACGGGTCGGACCTCGAGCTCGAACGCGGGCAGCGTGGCGTAGAACTGCCGCGTCGCCGCGGGCTCGAAGACGTTGCCCGCCCGTAGGAGCTGGTGGAACGTGTAGATCGCCTGATCGAAGCGCAGCGTGCCGGCGCGCGTGGCGATGTACCGGCGGCGCAGTCGGACGAGGTTGTAGGGTTTGCCGCCGCGGTCGACCTGCCCGACGACGTCCCCGGCGACCGGGGTGCGGCGGCCGTTGACGAAGATCGGCGCCTGACCGCGGCCTGAGCCCGTCGGCGCGCCGACCTCGAGCACACCCGGCTGCTGCTCCCACCACGGCAGCGAGAGCTCCAGGTCCGCGGCGCGCAGCGTCGCGTCCCAGCCGATGCGCAGGTCGAGGTCGTAGGGCTCGCCCTCGTAGACCCGCGCAGGCAGCGGCTCGCACTCGAAGAAGATGAGCTCGCTCGCGTCGAGGTCCGCGACGACGCGCACGGAGAGCGGCTCTTCCGGAACGGTGAACTCGCGGCCATCGACGCGCACGCGCATCGGAGCGAGGTCGTACGTGCCTGCGACGGTCGCGCGCGCTTCGGCTGCGAAGGTCAGCCGAATCGAGCGGGTCTGCCGCCCGCCCGCGAAGACGTAGCTCTCGTTGCGCGCGGGGCCCGCGAGGGGGCCGAAGACGAGGCCCTTCGCGCGCGGCGCATCGAGCACCTCGGCGTTGTCGGCCCCTTCGACCTCGACGAAGAGCTGGATCGGCTCACCGACGCGCACCGTGGCGTTGCGCAGGAACGCCCGCACCTTGGGGTCGCCCGCGCGCCCGCCCTGGGCTGCGGTGACACCGGCGAGCCACAGTGCGAGGAGCAACACGCCGCACAGGCGCCAGACGGAACTCAGGTCGTTGTGCATGATTCGGCTTACCAATCGCGGGTCGCGGCGCGGCGTCGCCGTTCGCGGAGCTGTCGCTGGATCTCTTCACCGGCGCGGCGGTGCTCTTCGAGCTGCTGGAGGAGCTTCTGCATCTCCTCTTTGGTCATCTCCCGCTCCTCGGGTGACTGAGGCTCTGGCGGGTTCTCGTCCTCGGTGGATGATTCCACGTTCTCCTCGGCCTCCGACTCGGAGCTTTCTTCCGGCTCTTCGCTTTCCTCCGGCTCAGCGGCGTCCTCCTCCGACGGCGGCTGCTCCTCTGGAGGCGTCTCTTGGTCCTGCGACGGATCCTCGGACTGACCTTCGCCCTCGTCCTGCTTCGGGTCCTGCTGCTCGTCCTGCTTCTGCTGCTTGTCCTTCTCGCCCTTCGGGTCCTGCTGCGACTGCTCGTCTTGTTTCTTCTTCTGCTCCTCTTCCTTGCGCCGGCGCTCGATCTCGTCGAGCTCCCGCAGGCGGCGACGGACGAGCTCGAGGTTCGCCCGCGTATCCGCATCGCGCCAATCGAGGCGCAGGCGCTCGATCAGCGCCGCTTCCGCCGCTTGGTACGCGCGTTTGGCTTCGACGAGCGGGTCCGGATCTCCTTTGGCTGGCGGCGTCGCCGGCGCGCCCTGCTGGCGTTCGGGCAATTGCTCGCGCCAACGCTCGCCCGCGACGAGGTCGATGTGGGCCAGCTCGTAGACCGCATCGGCCCGCGCGCCGCCGCCGAGGCCGCGCACGAGCTGGAACGCCGCGCGCGCATCGGCGTCGCGCTCGGCGCGGCGCAGCGTGACGCCGCGCGCGAAGTGCACTTCACCGCGCTCTGCGGATGACCCGAGGTCCAACCCGAGCGCAGCGAGCGGCGCAGCGAGGGTCGCGAGCGCACGGGCTGGTGTCTCTCCAGCCCGCCGCTCGACCCAGGCGTAAACGCGCGCCGCGGCGTCGGGCGCGAGCAGACGCTCGGCGAGCGCCAGCGCTTCGTCGTGTCGCCCCTCACCGGCGAGCGCAGCGAGCTCCGCGAGCCCTTTGCCGAGCGAGCCGGCGTAGGGTTCGACCGCGGCTTCTGCCGCTTGCGCTGCGCCGTCCTGTTCTTCTTCTTCAGGCGGCGGCGCAGCTGCGTCGGCCGCGGCCGGCGGAGCCGCCGTCGCCGCGTCGAGGTCGCTGGACTGCGCGAGCGCCGGCACGAGGGAAGCGAACAGCAGAGCGCCCGCCATCAGCGCAGCGACCGTCCCCGGAACGTGGCGCAAAGATCGATAGTGCACGCTCATCGTGTGCTGCTCCTGCGCTCGCGCAGCGCGAGCTCGAAGATCCAGGCGAGGACACCGATGGCCAGCGGCCATTGGTATCGATCCTGGGCGATGCGCTCCTTGCCGTCGACGATGTCACGACCATCTTCGCCGGCGATGACCAGGTCGTACAGGCGCTCGAGGGGCAACACGCTGCCGTGGGCTTGCATGTAGAGCCCACCCGTCGCCTCCGCGATCGAGCGCAGCGTCGTGTCCTCCAACTTCGTCACGACTTCGGCCCCGGCTTCGTCGCGCACGAAGCGCCCCTTGCCGTCGGGGATCTTCGCGCCGCCTTCGGTGCCCATGCCGAGGATGTGCACCTTGGCGCCGACTGCCGCTGCGTCGCGTGCGACCGTGAGGCCCTCACCCGTCAGGTCCTCCCCGTCGGTGACCAGGACGATCACGCGCGTGGCTTTGGCCTCCGTGTCGAGCCGCTCCGTCGCGTGGCGCAGCGCTGCGCCGAGGTCCGTGCCGCCCGCCCGGTTGTCGTCGGGAGAGAGTCGGCGCAGGAACCAACGCACGGTGTCCAGGTCCCGGGTGAGCGGCGCGACGTCCCACGCGGTGCCCGCGAAAGCGACGAGCCCGACCCGCTCTCCCTCGAGCCGCGCGAGGAGGGCCTCCAGCTCCTTCTTCGCGCGCTCGAGGCGGTTCGGCTCGTTGTCCGCCGCCAGCATCGAGCGCGACGTGTCGAGGGCGATCACGAGATCGACACCGCGCCGCTCGAGCGGCACCAGCACGTAGCCGCGCACCGGCCCCAGCAGCGCCACGCCGAGCGCGATCGCCCCCACCGTCGCGAACACCGCGCGCAGGGCGAAACGCAGCCGCAGACGGCTCGGGAAAAGGCGCGAGAGCAACGCAGCGTCCGCGAGCCGCGCGAAGTCGCGCCGACGGAGGGTCTGCGTCAGCCACGCTGCGAGCACGACAACCAGAGCCGCCGGCAGCACCCGCCACACGAGCTCCGGCCGCAGGACATCGAAGCCGAAGAGCGCTCCGAACACCGGTACCGTGAAGCCGACGCTCACGCGAGCCTCCTGAGCCAAGTGGCCCCGAGCACCCAAGCGATCACGTGCGCCGCGAGGGCGCCGATGAGCAGCCACGGATAGAGGTCGTAGCGCTCCGCATAGCGCGTCTCTTCGCGCGGCGTCCGCTCGAGCGTCTCGATCGCGGCGTAGGCGGCCTCGAGGCCCGCGCGGTCCTGCGCGTGGAAGAAGCGGCCGCCGGTGCGCTCGGCCATCGACTGGACGTCGGACAAGTCGATGATCCGCTGCATGCCGCCGAAGCGCGAGGTCAGGACGCGGGGGCCGGCGTAGACCACGTGCACCCGCACGCCGCACTCGACCGCGAAGTCCGTCGCAGCTTTGGGCGCCGTAGTGAACGTCGTCTCTTCACCGTCGGTCAAGAGGACCACGACCTTCGACTTCGCGTCCGAGTCCTTGAGCAGCCGCGTCGCTTCGCTGACGGCGTTGCCGATGCCCGTACCGTCGAGCTCTTGGCGTTCGACGACGTCGAGCTCGCCGATGATCTCACCGAGCGCGTCGGCGTCGCGCGTGAACGGCACGAGGAGGTCGCAGTAGAGCGCGAACGCAAAGAGCGCGACCTCGTCGGACGCCCCCTCGCGGTCCGTGGTGCGGCGCCGCGCGAAGTCGCCGACGACCTTGCGCACGATGTCGATCCGGCGCGGCCCACCGGGCGCGTCCCGCTGCTCCATCGACGTCGAACGGTCGACGACGAGCGCGAGGTCGATTCCCTCCGTCGTACTGGAGACCGAGACACGTCCGAGCAAGGGCCGCGCGAGCGCCGCCACCGCGAGCACGAGCGCCAGGATACGCAGGGCGTCGGGCAACCAAACGAGGCGCTGCGCGATGCTGGGAGCGAGCGCGCGCACCCCGGTCGGGATCGCGGGCGCGTGCAACGCTGCGTAGCGCCGCGACGCTCGCCCGAACCACAGGGCCCAAAGGGCGACGGGCAGCGCCGCCAGGAACCAGGGGTCCGCGAGGGCGACGTCACCGAAGAGCGTCACGCGGCTCTCGGCGGCGCTGCGGGTCGCCGCTTGCACGAGCGCGAGGCTCACGGCTGGCCTCCCCGCCCGAGCTGCTCCGCGAGCGCGAGCGCGTCATCGAGCAGTTGGCGCGCGGCGAAGGGCGTCGGCGCCGCCCCGGAGAACCGCACCCGCGCGGCTTCGTCGACGATCTTCGCCGCAGCCGCTGGGACCGTCGCAGGCAGCGCTGCGACCCACTCCGCGTCGGTCAGAGCCGCCGCGCGCGCGAGGGCCTCGGCGCGGCTCGCACCTTGGGGCGCGCGCTCCTCGTCGACGAGCGCGCGCACGAGCGGCCCGAGCGCCCCGATCAGAGCCGCGGGATCGAGCGCCCCCGCCCCGTAGGCCTGCTCGAGCGCTGCGAGCCGCGTGCGCCCGGTCGGCGCCGCGCTGGCGCTGGCCCGGTCGCGCAGCCGCCGCCGGCGCGCAGCGAACCACGCGGCGCCTGTGCCGAGAATGCCGAGCGCAACCAATGACCCGCCCGCCACCCGCGGCGTCGTCACCGCGCGATCGGGGACGCTGCGGAAGCCCTTCGCGGGCCGCGGCGCGTCCTCGCCTTCGGCGAGCTCACCGAGGACCTCCAGCGTGGCCGCGGCGGCCTCCGCCATTGCACCGTCGGCGAGCGCCACTGCGAGCGACGGCGTCGCACACGCGCCGGGATCGAGCGCGCAGAGCGTGTACACACGCGTGCGCTCGTCGAGGTGCCGGGGACCGTCGAGCAACCTCCAGCCCGCGGCTTCGAGCGCCGCGACCGGCACCTCCCACCCCGCGCGCGCCAAGGGGACGTCATCGGAAACGATGCGCCACTCGACCGGCTGGCCGATGCGCGCCGTCGATGCGCCCGTCGCTGGCCCGCCGAGCGCCTCCAGCGGCGTCAGCGTCTGGTGCACCTCGCCTGCTGCGAGGAGCGCTGCCGCGCACCAGCAGATCAGCGCGCTCAGGGAGCTCAACGCTGCCTCCCTGCGCGCGATGCGCGGCGCTTGAAGAGCGAGACCAGCGGCTCCGTCGGATCGCTGTCCGTGCGCACCTCGATCGCATCGACGCGCGCGCTGCGGAACACAGCCGTGAGTGCGTCACGGCGCCGTGCGGCCCACGCAGCCCAAGCGGCGCGCACCGCGGCGCTGCGCGTGTCGAGGGTCAGCCCTTCCCCCGCTCCCGATAGCGTCGTCAGCCGCATGAGGCCGGCGCTCGGTAGCTCCAGCTCGAACGGATCCAGCACACGCGCGGCGATGACGTCGTGGCGCTGCGCGAGCCGCCGCAGCGCGTCGCTCCATTCGGAGCTGCCGCCTTCGGTCCCATCGTCGCGCACCGACGCGAAGTCGCTCACGAGGAACACCACGGCGCGGCGCCGGCGCAGGGCTTGTTCGGTGCCGCGCAGCACGTTGGCGAGGGACGAGCCTCCGCGTGTCACAGGCGCGCCGTAGAGCTCGCGCACGAGCCGCATGACGTGGCGCGGGTCCGAGCGGGGATCGAGGTGCTCCCCGGGCTCGGGCCCGAACAACGTGAGCCCGACGCGGTCCTGGTGGCGCGCGCCGACGAAGCCGATCAGCGCCGCCAACGCCGCTGCGGCGTCGCGCTTCGTGCGCCCGCGCGTCGCGAAATCGAGCTCGAGCGCGGTGTCCACAAGGAGGTGCAGCGTGAGCTGGCGCTCTTCGCGGAAGCGCTTGACGTAGGGCTCTCCCGTGCGCGCCGTCACGCGCCAGTCGATGGAGCGCACGTCGTCGCCAGGCTCGTACGGACGGACCTCTTCGAACTCGATGCCCTGCCCGCGGAACGTGCTGCGGTAGCCGCCCGCGAGGCCTGCGTCGACGAGGCGGTGCGTGCGGATACGCAATTGGCGGATGCGCGCGAGCACCTCGCGCGGCACACCCTTGGCGCCTTCGCGCTCGTCCGCGCCGCCGCGCGCCGTGCCCTGCGTGAACCAACCCATGCGCCGTGAACGTGGTGCGGTGGCGGGCTCACTGGGGCAGCGGAACGCGCTCGAGGAGCCGCGCGACGATCTGGTCGGTGTCGACGCCCTCGGCCTCCGCTTCGTACGTCGCGATGATGCGGTGGCGCAGCACCTCGAGCGCGATCGCCTTGACGTCCTCCGGCCGCGCCCACGCGCGCCCCTGGACAAACGCCCGCGCGCGCGCCATGAGCGTCAGCCAGATCGTCGCGCGCGGCGACGCGCCGACTTGGATCAACCGCGCGAGCTCCGGCAGCCCCGCGGCTTTCGGATCGCGGGTGGCCGCGACGAGCGCCACGATGTAGCGCGCCAGCGCGGGCGCGACATGGACCTGGTCGACGAGCCGCCGCGCGTCTTCGATCGCGGCGAGGGTCACGACTTCGCGCACCTCCGGCAGCGGCGTCGTGCGCGCCATCCGCGCGAGGATCTCGAGCTCTTCGTCGACCGTCGGGTAGACGATCACGACCTTGAGCGCGAAGCGGTCCAGCTGGGCCTCGGGCATCGGATACGTGCCCTCCTGCTCCAGCGGGTTCTGCGTGGCGAGCACGAGGAACGGCCGCGGCAGCGGGAAGGTCTCGCCGCCGATGGAGACCTGGCGCTCCTGCATCGCCTCGAGGAGCGCGGACTGGACCTTCGCCGGCGCGCGGTTGACCTCGTCCGCCAGGACGAAGTTCGCGAAGATGGGCCCCTTGCGGACCTGGAACGAGCCCTCGCGCGCGTTGTAGATCTCGGTCCCGACGAGGTCCGACGGCAGGAGGTCCGGCGTGAACTGGAGGCGCGAGAAGCTGCCCTGGACGCCTTGCGCCAGCGACGCGACGGCGAGCGACTTCGCGAGGCCCGGCACCCCCTCGAGCAGGACGTGCCCGCCGGTGAGGAGCGCCAGGATGAGGCTGTCGACGAGCCCGCGTTGGCCGACGAGGACCTCGCCCAGCGCGGCGCGCAGCTCCTTCGTCCAGGCGCTCTTGCGCTCGATCTCGGCTTCGATCTCTGCGGTCGGGGCGGGGGTGCTCATGCGCGGGTCGGGGCGGAACGGTCGAGGGGGCGGAGCATGGTACGCGCCAGCCGCGCCGAGGTTGGCGGAGGCCCGTAGCGGGCCGCAGGAGTCGGGGTCACGGGCGGGCCGCCGCGGTTCGGCCTCAGCCGTCCCGGATCACGCCGCGGGCCGCGAGGCGCGCGCGGATCGAGACGATCTGCCGCGCGTAGGCCAGGGAGCCCGTCGTCGTCTCGCCCCGCGCAGCGCGGCCCTCTTCGGCGCGCACCCAGGCTTCGAAGCCGCCCGCGCGCTCGAACCAGCCCAAGGCGCGCTTGCGGCCCGCGTTGTAGGACACGAGGACCTGCTCGAGGGGCCAGCCCTCGCTGTGGCGCAGGAGCCACGCGAGGTGCGCCGCCCCGAGCCGCAGGTTGAGCGCCGGGTCGTCCCGGACCGCCCGGTTCGAGGGCGCGGGCAGCCCGAGGCGCCGCGCTGCGTCGGCGGCGGCGGACGGCATGAGCTGGGCCAGACCGAGGGCGCCCGCCCGGGACGTCAGGCCGTTCCGGCCGCGGCTCTCGGCGTAGACGATGGCGGCGAGCAAGGTCGCGCTGACCGCGGACTCGCGCGCGGCGGCGTGGAGCTGGTCCGCGTGCCCCTCGACGAGGCGCAGCCCGACCTCGTCGACGACGTGGCGGAAGCCCGCGAAGACGGGCGCCCCGCCCCCACCCGGCCGAGGGAGCAGCAGCACGAGGACGACGATCCCGAGCGCTGCGCCGAGGGCCGCGAGCACCGGCCGGCGCGTCGGAAACGTCGCCAACCAGCGCCGCGTGCGCGCGAGGCGCCGCTTGGACCTCCTGCGGGCGCGCGGCGGCATGGCGGGGTCAGCGCGGGGGCTCGGTGGAGCCGGAGCCCGCCGCAGCGGGCCCCTCGGGCTCCGAGCCGCTCGGTTCCAAGGCGCTGGCCTTGGGTGCGGCGGGGCTCGTCGGCCCCGCGGGCGCTTCGCGGAGGCGCTCCTCGAGGGTCTCGAACCACGCGGCGCGCAGCTCGCGGCCCGCAGGCGGCTGGCCCAGGTCGCCGCCGAGCAACCGGCCGAGCTCGCGGCGCGCGCGCTCGGCGAGCCACGGCTCGGGCGCGGAAGCGAAGAGCGCCAGCAGGAACTCGCGCACCTCGCGCGTGCCGCCGTTCTGGAAGGACTCCGCGGGCGGAGGCGCGAGCGCGCGCGACTCGCACGCCGCGCGGAACCAGGCGAGGGGGTCCTTACGATCGACCTCGTCCCACCACCGGTACCAAGCCTCCGAAGGATCGGCCTCGGCGCGGTGGTCGACACACGTGAGGACGACGAGCTCGGTGGCCGCGATGCTGTCCTCGGGGTCCTCGGTCATGACCCGAATGAGCACCGGGACCGTGTCCGCCACGAGCTGCTCAGCGAGCAAGAGCGCCGACTCGCGGCGCAGCTCGGCCGAAGGCGCGCGCATCCCCGCGTAGAGGTCGTCGTACGCCTCCGCGCCGAGCGCGCGCAGGCCCGTGCGCGCGGCGTCGAAGGTCTCCGAGCGCCGCCCGGCCCGCAGCAAGGACATCAGGATCGGCAGCGCCTCGGGCGAGCGCAGCGTCGCGATGCCCTCGGCCGCCGGCACTTTGAGGCGCTGGTCAGGACCCGTCAGCGCGCGCACGAGCACGTCGAGCACACCGGGCCCGCCGAGCTGGCCGAGCGCGCGCAGCGCGGCTTGGCGCACGGCACCGTCGCCGTAACCTGCGAGCAGCGTGATGTCGTCGCGCGCCGCGACCGCACGCGCTCGCCCGAGCGAGAGGATCGCCGCGATCTTGACGTCGGGGTCCGGGTCCTCGAGCAGTCCGCGCAAGAGCGCGATGTCGCTGTCGTCCGTTCCGCGGCCGAGCACCGTGGCCGCGATCGCGCGCATGAGGCCGCGCTCCCCGCGCGCCGCCGCGCGCGCGGCCTCGCGACCGCGCGCGATGAGCAAGAGCCCGAGCTCGTCGGCCGCATAGGGACCGAACCGATCGTGCAGGACCCGCTCGAGCTCCACTGCGGTCGCCGCCGCGGTCGGAATGAGGACGGTCTCGCCAGCGATGTCGCCGACGGCGACCTCCTCGCCCCCCGGCGTCACACCATCGATCCCTGCCGCCCGGCGCACGAGCGCCGCGAGCAACCGGGCGCGCGGCCCGAACTCGATCTCTTCATCGAGCCACGCGAGCAGGCGCGGGACGTCTTCCTGGTCCAGAACGCCGGGGTGCTGTCCGAGCGCAGCGAGCTCGCGCAGGCCCGCGTCGCGGCCGTCGGGCCGCAGCGCTTCGAGGTGGCGCACAAGGAGGCCCTCGCGCCGCGCATGGCGCTCGTCCGCGCTGCGCTCGGCCGCGAACCAGTCGCGCTCCGCGAGGTACACACCGCGGCGGTCGCCGTGCTCTTCCGGGTGCGGGAAGCGCTGCCAGCGATTCTGCTCGCGCAGGGTCACCGCGACCTCGAGCACGCGGTCGAACCACGGCGCGCCGAGGCCATCGGCGAAGCGGAAGCCCTTGCGGGCCTCACCGAGCGCCAGCTCGAGCGAGCGGCCGCGTTCACCGAGGGCGCCGCGCGCCCCGGGCAGGCGCTCGAAGCCGAAGAGGCCCTCCTCGCGCAGCAGCGCCACGAAGTCTCGCGCCTGGCTCGCGTCGAGCCAGACCTCTTCGCCTTCGATCCCGAGGCCGGCGTCGGGGGTGCCGATCAGGTCCGGCCCGAGCAGCGTGAAGGCGTCCGCATCGCCGCGGCGAATGCGCGCGACGAGCTGGCCCTCGCGTTCGGCATCGATGGGCAGCACCGCGCGGGTCGCGCGGAACGTGCGCTCGCCGTCGAGCCACCAGCGCGTCCAAGCCTCACCGTCACCGGCGAAGTTGACGCCCGAGACCTGCTGCAGGCGGCGCAGCGCCGTCGGCAGGAGCGTCTGGAAGTCGGGGAAGAACTCGAAGCCCGCGGCGACCTTCACGAGGCGCAACGGCACATCGCGCTCGAGCCAAGCCGTCGCCGCGATATCGGGCGAGCGGAAACCGATGCCCGCGAGCGCCACGGCTGCGGAGCCCGCGATGAGCGGCTGCGCCGAATCCAGCGCGCGCTGGAGCTGCTGCGCGTGGCGCAGCGTGAGGATCGGGCGCAGAGTGCGGTCCTCGCGGTCGGCGATCGCGATCCAGACATGGGCCTGCCTGCGGGTCGGCAGCGGGTCCTCGAACGCCGCAGCGAGCAGCAGCGCGTCGACTTCGTCGCTCTCGAAGCGGCCGAGCGCGTCGCACGCTTTGCGCGCGACCGTGGGGCTGCGGTCGTCGATCCGCGCAAACAGGTGATCGATGGCCTCCGGTGCCGCGGTCCGCGCCAAGAGGTCGACCGCTCGACCGCGCACGTCCGCCGTCGCGTCATCGAGCGCCGGGGCGAGGGCGGTCGCGAGCTCGGAGTTCGCACGCCCATCCCTCATGCGCTTGCCGAGCGCGCGCTCGGCGGCGCTGCGCGCGGCGACCTGCGGGTGGCGCAGCAGCGCGACCAGCGTCGCGGGCGATGCGCGCACGGGGTCGAGCTCGACGAGCGAGTCGACGGCGTAACCCGCAGCTCGGGCCGGCATCTTGCGACTGAGCGCGGCGAGCACGAGGTCGGCGTCCGCGGCTTCGCCGCCCGCGAGCAGGGCGCGCACACCGAGGGCAAAGAGCGGCGCATGGTCGGCCTGCAACGCGAGCCGCGCGGCGGCGAGCCCCTCGGGTCCGAAGCTCGCCAGCGACCGAGCGCCGTCGGACACGACGCGCTCCTCGGGTCGGCTCGCGCGGGCGACGGTCTCGTAGACGAGGCGCACCGCGGGGCGCAGCGCGTCGAGCTCCTCGGGTGTCCCCGCGTTCGCGGCACCGGGCGCGTTCGGAGCTGTGGGCGGCGCGGCTTCTCCTTCAGGGGGGTCCGTCGCCCGAGGCGCCGCCGCCGGGGGCGCCAGCCGGCTGCGTGGCGCGCGCGGCCCCGAGGGAAGCTGGAGGCGCGAGTCCTGGCGCGAGCCCTCGCCGCGCGCCTCGGCCGCGAGCCCGAGCACGCCGGGCTCCTCCGTGTTGCGGCGCTCGACGGTCACCGTGCCCGCGGGCTGCAGGGTGCGGAAGTCGACGAGGTCGCGCTGCTCGGCGCCCGGGGCCGACTGGCCCTCCCCACCCGCCGGCCGCGCGGGGCTCGGGGGCGGCGTGCGGCGCGCCCGGGGCAGCTCGACCTGGCCGGAGGCGTGCGGAGCGAGGACCGCCCCGAGGGCAACGAGCAGGGCGGCAGTGGCCGGGGTGCGGGGGTCTTGCATGGGAGGGAGCCGCGGGTGGGGAGCCGGAGACGGAGCTACCCGCTCACTGCCGCCGAGGATACGCGCTCGGGGCCGCGCGGGGTGGACTCAGGGCGCCAGAGGGCCGCGCAGGAGCCCGGCGTAGGGCCCGACGAGCTCCGGGCGGCGCTGGAAGAGGTCCCGCGCCGCGAGGAGGAGGTCGAGGTCGCTCTCGGGGTCCCCGAGCCCCTCGAAGTTCTCGCCGGACTGGCGCACGCCGAGCAGGTCCCCCATCCCCCGCTTGCGCAGGTCCTCCTCCGCCAGCAAGAACCCATCGCGCGAGCGCTCGAGGAGCCGCAGGCGCGCCTCGGCCTTCTCGTCGCCCAGCAAGAGACACCACGAGCCCTTGGTGCCGCGCCCGACCCGCCCGCGCAGTTGGTGGAGCTGCGCGAGGCCGAGCCGGTGGGCGTCTTCGATCACCATCACCGTCGCGTTGGGCACATCGACGCCGACCTCGACGACGGTGGTCGCGACGAGCAGGCCGACGTCGCCGCGGCGGAAGCGATCGAGGCGCGCGCGCCGCTCTTCTGCGGGCAGACGGCCGTGCACGAGCTCGATGCCTGCGCTGGCGAGCGCGGCGCGCTGCGTGAGCTGTTCGAAGCGCTTCTCGGCGCTCGGACCGCCCTGCGAGCGCCCTTCGCCCCCGTCGGGTTCGGCGGCGCCGTCCGCATCGTCCGCGCCGATGCGCGGGACGACCCAGTAGACCTGCTCACCTGCCGCGAGCCGCTCGGCGAGGAACTTCGGGATCTTGCGCCGGTCGTCGCCGCGCACCCAGCGCGTGCGCAGCTCGCCGCGGCCGGGCGGCGCGGCGTCGAGCACCGAGACCTCCAGGTCGCCGTACAGCGTCAGCGCGAGCGTGCGCGGGATCGGCGTCGCGGTGAGCAGCAAGAGGTGCGCGTCGCCGCCCGCTTTGGCCGCGAGCCGCGCGCGCTGATCGACGCCGAAGCGGTGCTGCTCGTCGATGATGACGAGCCCGAGCGAGCGAAACACGACGTCCTCCGAGAACAGCGCGTGTGTGCCGAAGACGACGTCGATCTCGCCGCGGGCGAGGCGCTGCGTGACGTCGCGGCGATCGCCTGCGCGCAGGGAACCGGTGACGAGCTCCGCGCGTACGCCGTGGCGCTGCAAGAGCTCACCGAGGCCGTAGTGGTGCTGCGCCGCGAGGACCTCGGTCGGCGCCATGAACGCCACTTGCACGCCGCACTCGATCGCAGCCATCGCTGCCCACGCGGCCACGGCGGTCTTGCCGCTGCCGACGTCACCTTGCAAGAGGCGGCGCATCGGGCGGGTGCTGTCGAGATCGCGGCGCAGCTCGCCGATGACACGCAACTGCGCGGGTGTGGCGGTGAAGGGGAAACGCCCGAGCAGCTCGGTGTGGACCGCGGCGTCGACGCGCACGCGCGGAGCGCTCCCGAAAGCGCCCTGTCGGCGCTCTTGCAAGCGCGCCTGCAGCGCCAGGATCGGCTCGAAGGCGAGCCGGCGCCGCGCGCGCTCGAACGAGTCGCGGTCCCGCGGCGCGTGCAGCGCGCGCACGGCCTCGGGCAGCGGCGGGAGCCCGCGCGCGGCGAGCACCTCTTCGGGCAGCGGCTCCTGCAGCGCGGCGGCGTGGCGCGCGACCGCTTCGGCGACGAGCGCAGCGAGCGCTTCGTCGGACACGCCGTCCCCGCCCGCGTACTCGGGCACGAGCGTGCCGGGCGCCGGGAACGGCTCGGCCTCCGACGCGATCCGCGGCGCGCCGAGACCGCGCACACCGCCGAGCTCGACGACGTCGCCTGCGGCTTCGACCTCGCGGCCGACCGGCAGCTGGCGCTGCATCCAGGGTTGATTGAAGAAGACGAGCTGCCCCTCGCCGCTCGCGTCTTCCAGCGTCGCGCGCACGACGGTCCGCTGGCCGCCGATGCGCACGAGGCGCACGCGCACGATGCGGCCGCGGACACGCGCGCGCTCGCCCTTGTAGCGCAGCGCCTCCGCGAGCGGCTGCACCTCCGGCCACTCGACGAGCCGCCGCGGTTGCACCAACAGGAGGTCGCGCACGGAGGTCAGCCCGAGCCGCGCGAGCCGGGCCGCCCGCGCGGGCCCGACGCCGGGCAGGCTCACCAGGGGCGCGATGGGGTCGAACGTCGACGCGGTCGGATTCACGGTGGGCACGGGCGCGCGGCGCAGCACAGAGGATGCGCGATCGGGGACGGGGACGTCCAGGGATGGGATCGAGCCCGGGACTCCGCGGAGGCGGCCGAGGTTGCGCGCGGCGGCGGGAAGTCGCTGCGCGGGAGGCGCCGCGCTCGTCGACCGCGCTCTGCCGCGGCGAGGCTCGGTTACCTTGGATTTCGGAGCGCGCCGTGGAAATGCGGTGGCGCGGGCGTGCGCGCGGGGTCCCTGGGAACGTCGCCGAGAGTGCGCTCGTGCGACGCAGCCGATGCAGCCGACACCCGACGAAAACCGCAGCTTGGGCCCGACCACGGGCGACGCGTACACCGTGCACGCCGGAGAGGAGCCCCCGGAGGTCCCCCGCGACGGCGAGCTGACCGCGGAGGCGATCCTCGCGCACGCGGGCTTCGTGCGCGCGCTCGCGCGGAGCCTCCTGCGCGACCCCGCGGACGTCGATGACCTCGTGCAGGAGACCCTCGCCCGGGCGCTCGAGCGCGGGCCGCGGCGGCGGGAGGCCTTGCTGGCGTGGCTGCGCACGGTGGTGCGCAACCTGGCGTTCAAGGGCTATCGGGGCCGCGCGCGGCGCGAGCGCCGCGAGCGCGACGCAGCGCGCCCGGAGGGCCTGCCGGGGGTGGATGACCTGTTCGCGCGCGAAGCCGCTCTGCGCGACTTGACCGCCGCGGTGTTGGACCTGCCCGAGCAAGCGCGCGAAGTGGTGATGCTGCGTTACTACGAGGGCCTCTCGCCGCAGGCGATCGCTGAGCGGCTCGGCATCGAGTCAGGCACCGTGCGCATGCGGCTCCACCGCGCGCTCGTCGCGCTGCGCCGGAGGCTCGATGCCGAGTCCGGCGGCGATCGACTCACTTGGATGCGCGGGGTCGCGCTGCTCGCGGGTGTTCGGCCCGAGGAGCTGGCCGAGGGGGCGAGCGGCGGCGCGCTCGAAGCGGCGGGTGGTCTGAGTCCGGGCGCGCTGTTCGGTGTGCTGATCGGTGCGGCGCTGCTGACAGGACTTGGGGCGTGGGCGCTCTTCGGGCGCGGGGCCGCTCCGAAGGACGCGAGCGCGCTCGTCGGAGCCGCTGCACTCGAAGTCAGCGACACGGAGCTGGAACTGACGGCGCAAGGCACCGTCCCGGAGGGACCCGGTGAGCGCACGACGGTCGCCTTCGCCGGCGACGCGCGGTCCGCGGGCGAACCCGAAGCGCCGCCGGCGCCCGAGCCGCGCGCGGTGCGCGGGCGGGTGCTCGCCGCGGACGGGACGCCGGTGGGCGGCGCGACGGTGCTGGGCGCGTGGGAGGGCAGCGAGCTCGTTCCGCGCGGCGAGAGCCTCGCGGACGGGACCTTTGCGCTGCCGCTCGCAGAGCGCGATCTCGCGGGCAACACCCCTGGGGCGGATCAGCCGATTCTCCTGGCCGCCCACGCACAGGGTCACGCGCCGAGCGGCGTGCTGGCGGTGCCCCACGCCCGCGGCGTCACCCAGGGGGCGATCGAGCTCACCCTGCGCGGGCCGGGCGCGGGGCTCGCGGTGCGGGTCGCGGACCAGCAGGGTGAACCCGTGGTCGGGGCGCGGATCGCTGTCGGCGAGCGGCTCCGCCTCGGCCTCGGCCTCGTCGGGCCGCTGCAGGCGGACGAAGAGAACCCGATCGCGCCGCTGCTCGCAGCGCGCGCGACGGGGGCGCGGCGTATGTCGTTCCCGGGGCGCCCCGACCTGCGCGGATCGCTCGGCGCGCTGCTCGCGCCGCGCTCGGGCGAGCTCACCCGGCTGACGCCGGCGCGCAAAGCGGCGAGCGACGATCAGGGCTGGGCGCGGTTCACGGGCCTGGAGCCCGGCGCGACGCGGCTCCACGTCAGCGCCCCGGGCCACGTCTCCGTGTTGCAGGAGGTCATGCTCGCGCCGGCGCTAGGTGCTGGTGCGGGGCCCAAAGTGCACACGGTCACGCTCACGCGTGCCGCGCGCATCGAAGGGCGCGTCGAGCGCTCCGACGGTGCGCCGATCCGATCCGTGATCGTGCACGCGGTCGCGCGGGATGGCAGCGCGACGCGCACCTTGCGCGCGGATCGCGACGGGGCGTTCCAGGTGGATGGACTCACCCCCGGTGAAGTGCGGGTCGTCGCCGAGGAGCTCGGCCCCGGCGGCGCGCGGGCGGAGCGCACCGTGCAGCTCGCGGCGGGCGCAACGCTGCCTCTGACCCTGAGCTCGAGCGAGACCGCGCGCCGGGACGTCCTCGTCACCTGCGACGGCGCCCCCTGTGTGGCCCTCGAACTCGAGGTGCGCGCGGTCCACAACCCGATGGCGTTGCTCGAGCGCGCCGAGACCGACGCCGAGGGCCGCGCGTCGCTCGCGCGGACCTACGCGATGGCGGCGGAGCTCTGGGTGCTCGTCCCGGAGCGTGGACCCAGGGCGCCGCTCCCCTTGCACATCGTCGCGCTGCCCGACGGTGCGCCCGAAGGTGGCCCCGAAGGTGGCCGCGAGGCTGGACCGGAGACGGCGCCCTCTGCGGAGCGCACGGACGCTGCGCTGGTCATCGCGCTCCGGTCTGCCGACTTCTGCCGCGCGACGGTGACAGGGCGACTCTCTACCGCGGACGGCGCCCCTTTGCCCGAGGGGACGTGGGTGCAGGCCACGCGGCTGACCGCGAGTCGGGTGGTCTTCGGCCGGCCCGGGCAGGTGGGCGCGGACGGGCGCTTCGAGCTCGGGCCATTGCCGGTCGGGCGCTATCGCTTGACCGCGCCGTACCTCGGGCTCGGGCAGAGCTTCCCCGACACGCTGACGGTCGCGGCGGAGGGGCGCCTCGAGGTCGGGGACCTGCGCCTCGCGGCCCCGGCGGCGCTCGACGTGGCGGTCCTCGGCGGAGGCTGGACCGACCTCTGGCTGGCCGAGTCGGAGGGCGAGCCGCCGGGGTTCGTACTGTTCGACGGGCGCGTCGAAGACGGCGCCACACTGTGGCTCGGGCCGGGGACGTACACCGTGCGCAGCGGGTCGCTCGGGAGCAAGACCCTGAGCCTACCGGCGGGCGGGCGCGTCGCGTTGACGCTCAGACCCTGAGCGCGCGGTCGCCGCGCTACCGCCGGATACGGCGCGGGGAAAAACGTGTGGTCCAGCGGGGCCGCAGCCGGCCCGCTGGACCCGCAGGAGCGAGGCGGAATGGGGAGGCGCCTTGGGGCGGCGCTCAGTCGCCGTAGCCGTCACCCGCGTCGAGGTGCACCGGTCGCGCGGGGCGCTCGCCGGGCGGGAGCGCGGGGCGCACGGTGACCTGACGGCCGCGGACGGTCGCGCCAGAGATCGCGCGGATCACGCGGTCGCCTTGGCGCTCGGGGACCTCGACGAAGCTGTAGCGCGAGTAGATGTCGATGGCGCCGATCGAGGAGCCTTCGATGCCCGATTCGCCCGCGATCGCGCCGACGAGGTCCGCGGGGCGAACGCCGTCCATGCGGCCGATGCTGACGAAGAGGCGCGTCATGCCCGGCTCGACCGGTTTGTGCTCGCGGCGCGAGCCGCCGTCGTAGTCACCGCGGCCGAAGCTGCGCTCTGCGGGACCACGATCGAAGCCGCGCTCGGAGGGCCCGCGCTCGAAACCACGGCTGAAGCCGCGGTCGGATCCCCGCTCGAAGCCGCGCTGGAACCCGCGGCGCGGGCCGCCACCGCGGCGGAAACCACCGCCCGGCCGCGGGACGTAGGCGCGCTGGTCCAGCTTGCCGACGCTGTCGAGCTCGAAGCCGGCGATGCGCTCGAGCGCGTTCGGGGCCTGGGCGCGACGCGCGAGGCGGGCGGCAGCTGCGGCGACGAGCGCGACATCTTGTCCCGTCTCGGCGGCGAGCTCCTCGATCAGGTCCTGATAGAGCTCCAGGCCGCCCTCGGTCAGGGTGTCGAGCACCGCCTGCTTGAACTGCACGAGCGGGGCCTCGTCGAGGGGCTCGATCGTCGCCTCCTCGGACTCCCCGTCGGAACCGTCGTCATTGCCCTCGTCGACGACGTCAACGTCGTCCTCTTCGTCGTAGTCGCTCATGGAACTCAGGGGCGCGGCAGCGGCGCACGGCCGCGGCGGCGGGGCGGAGAGGCTACCCTCACCGCGCGGGGTTGTGGACCCCCCCAAGAACCAAAATGGGTGGGAGCGCCTCGAAGCGGGCCCGTATTCTGCTCACGTGGTCCGGATCGACAAGCTTGCCAAGCTACTGGGAGTCGCGGCGCTGACGCTCGCGCTCGCACTGGGACTCGCGGCGCGGCCTATCGCGGCCGTGAACAAGAGCCTCGTTCTGGACGAGTTCCATACGTGGTATCACGCGACGCGCCCCGGCGTCGCAGCGTTCTTCCAGAGCCTCGTCCGCGACAACCATCCGCCGCTCAGCTTCATCAATGTCGCGGCCGCGCGGACCCTCTTCGGCTCGAGCGAGCTCGCGCTGCGCGCGCCGGCCCAGCTCTTCGGACTGCTCGAGATCCTGCTGCTCGCCTGGTTCGGCGCGCGCCTGCAGCCCCAGCTCGGCGTGCGCTTCCGGCGGCTCGGGCTCGCGGCGGCCGCGCTGCTCGCGGCATCGAGCTTGCATGTCGACTACGGATCGCAGGCGCGGATGTACGCGCTGCACGCTTTGCTGGCTACGGTCACGCTCGTGTCCGTGCACGCGCTTCTGACTTCCGCGCGCGCGCGCCGCGCGCAGGTGGCGCTCGCCGCGAGCCTGACCCTCGCGTTCCACACTCACTACTTCGGTGGGCACTACGTGATCGGAGCAGCGCTGGCCGCGTTGGCGCTCGCCGCCTTCGATCGCGAAGTGCGCGGACGGCTTCGACGCGCGGTTGCGCCGATCGTGGCTGCGTCGCTCCTGTGTGCGCCGTGGGCTTGGTTCGGCTTCCGCCGCCAGCTCGAGCACAGGCTGCCGCCGGGCGGCGACGACCTCGGCTGGCGTGGGCTCGCCGAGGCGTTTGTGCACTTCTTCTTCCACAACGTGCGCCTCGGTGGCCCGGAGCTGCGGCTGGCGTTCATCGGGGCAGGCGCAGCGGCTCTTGCGCTGGGCGCGGTCGGTGCGCTGCGCCTGATCCGCGAGCGGAGGTCCCGCACGGCCGGGACACTCATCGCGATGGCGGCGTTCGGCGTGCCGGCGCTCTCCTGGACGATCGCCAACGTGACGCCGCGGGCTGGCTTCACTTGGCACTACACCTTGCCGTCGGCGGCACCGATGGCGTTGCTCGCCGTCGTCGGAGCCTGGACCCTCGGGTTCTTCGGCCGGCTCCTGTTCACGTCGGTCCTGTGCCTCGCGCTCGCCCTGACAGCGCTGAACGTGAATGGTCCCGGGACGGAGGACTTCCGCGGCGCCGTGCGCGCGTTGTTGACTCGCTATCGCCCCGGTGACGCGGTGATCGCCGTCGAATGGCAGCCGGGGCTCTTCCCGCAGGGCCAGCCCTACGATTACTACGCGCCGCGGCTCACCGAAGCGCCGCCCGAACGACTGCCGATGCGAGAGTGCTCGGTGCAGGACCCAGCGGCGCTGGACGGCCTTCAGCGAGTCATCGTCGTGCGCAAGTCGCTCCCAGCCGATCAAACGCTGTTCGACGAGCTGCGCGCGCGCTTCGAGCCCGTCGCGCAAGACACGTTCGGCTTCAGCCTGGACGTGACCGTGTGGCAGCGCAAGTGAGCGCCGCGCGTAGGCCAGTTGGCACGGCGCGCTCTCTACGAGACCGCTGCGGGGACTGAGCGGCAGACCTGAGCGACCTTCGACGCCCCCGCGCTGTCCGGGACACCGTGCGCCGCTCTAGATCGCCGCGTCGCTCAGAAGCCGAGGAAGAGCGAGTTCAAGAAGGCCGTGATCGGCGCCGCCTCACGCGCCTCTTCGAGGCTGCCCTGAAGTGTGCCGAACACCTCTTCGAGCTTGCGGATCACCGTATCGTCGTAGATCAACCGCCCGACCGTGCCCCGCTGTGTGCGGATCGCCTGCGACGCGTCGACGAGGTCGGCGCTGAACGTCGCGAAGTTGTCGTACAGCGTACTGTCGTTGAAGAGCCGCGCGATCGTGCCGTCGCCCTCGCGGATGCTGGCGATGAACTCGTCGATGCGCTTCGCGGCAGACTCGATGCTGCTGGCGATCGCACCATCGTTCACGAGCCGCGCGAGGGTGCCCTCGCCCTTGTCGATCTTCTCGGTGACGGAGCGGACCGACGCCAGCGTGCCCTTCAGGTCGCCGGCAGCCTGGGAGTCGTTGAGCAACATCGCGACGATGCCCTGACCCTGGCGTGCGTCCGTAACGAAGCCGCGCGCGTCGGTGACAAACGCGTCGACGCCGGTCGTGATGCGTTTGATGTCGTCGAAGAGCTCCGGGTCGTAGACCAGGCGCCCGAGCGTGCCGCGACCCGAGCGGATCTCATCGGTCAGCGCATCGGTGTTCTCGAAGGTCCGCGCGATCGAGGACACTGCGTTGGAGAGCTCCTGGCCGAGCGCGGCGTCGTTGATGAGCCGGCCGAACACTGCATCGCCGCCGCGGAGAGCGTCGACGACCTGGGCGAAACCATCGACCGCCCGGCGCAAGGACTCGCGGTTCTCTTCGACCACTTCGCCGAGGGACGCGAGCACGTCCGGCGTGCGGCGCACGCGCAGCGGCGCGCTGAGGTCGAGCTCGGACTGGTCGGGACTGCCCGGGTCGAGCGAGAGCTGCACACCACCGAGCACCGACGCCGCTTCGATGACCGCCGTGTGGTCCGCAAAGAGCCGGATCGGTTGGTCGAGGCTCAGCACGATCCGCACGCGCTCGTCGCGCGGGCGAGTGACGTCAGGCACGACGGATTCGATCTGCCCCCACCGCACGCCGGCGTAGAGGACGGGTGCCCCTTTGCGGAGTCCGCCGGCGTTTTCGGCGAACGCTTCGAGGCGCGGCTTCTCGGTGAAGAACGAGACGTCCGTCTTGAAGAGGGTGTAGTACCCGAGGACCCCGACGATTCCGAGGAAGAAGAGGCCGAGGGCGAGGTGGCGACGCGGGCTCATGTGGACTTGCGCGCAGCGGCGCGGGCGCGGAGATCGGGTCCGAGGAACTCGACGAGCCTCGGGTGTGCGGACTGGAAGAACGACGCGATGGGCGCGTGCACGGCGACCTCGCCCTTGTTGAGGAACACGACCTCGTCGCAGACCGTCTCGATGCACTCGACGCGGTGCTCGACGACGAGCGCGGTGGTGCCGAGCCGGTCGGACACCTCGCGCATCAGGTCGTTGATGGCGCGCGAGATCTCGGGATCGAGGCCAGCGTTCGGTTCGTCGTAGAGGATGAGCGCGGGATCGGTGATCAGGGCCCGCGCGATGCCGACGCGCTTCTTCATGCCCCCCGAGATCTCCGAAGGGTACTTGTGGCCGGCGTCGGGGATGTGCACGAGCGCGAGCTTCTCGGCGACCTTGTCTGCGATCTCACCCTTGCCGAGCCGCGTGTTCTCCTGCAGCGGCAGCGCCAGGTTCTCGGCGATCGTCAGCCAGGCGACGAGGGCTCCTTCCTGGAAGACGTAGCCCATGTGACGGCGCATCTCGGCGAGCTCCTTGCCGGAGAGCGCCGCGACGTCGCGGCCGAGCACCTCGACGCGGCCGCGATCCGGCTGCATCAAGCCGATGACGTGCCGCAGGAGGACCGACTTGCCAGTGCCCGAGCCCCCCATGATGCCGAGGCAGCGGCCGCGCGCGACCTCGAACGAGACGCCGCGCAGGACCTCGTGCCGGCCGAAGGCCTTGTGCACGTCGCTGACGCGCACGACCACGTCGCTCGAGTGGTCCTTCACCGGTACAGCGCCCATGTCATGAAGTAGTTGGAGATGATCACCGCGATGATCGAGTCGCGCACGGCGCGGCTCGTCGAGCGGCCGACACCGAGCGCACCGCCGCGCGCTTCGAGGCCCGACGCACACGACACGACGCCGATGATGCCGCCGAAGACGGTCGCCTTCAGCAAACCCGCATAGACGTCCATCGGGACGGGGATGATGGCCCCCTTCGTTTCGAGCATCTCGAACGCGGACTCGATGTACTGCGCCCAACCGACGTTGAGCTGCGAGGTCGCGACGAGGCCGCCGCCGAGGATCCCGATCGTGTCGCAGACGACCGTGAGCGCGGGGCAGACCACCATCAGCGCGGTCACCCGCGGCACGATGAGGAACGAGGTGCGATCGACCGACATGACCTCGAGCGCCGCCAGCTCGTCCGAGACGGACATCGTGCCGAGCTCCGCTGCGAGCGCGCTGCCCGTCGTCGCGGCGAGGATGACCGCCGTGATGAACGGGCCCATCTCGCGCGCCATGCCTGCGGCCACGATGGGTCCGATCTGGTCCTGCTGACCGAACTTCGACAGCTCGATCCCCGTCTGCAAGCAGACGATCATGCCGATGAAGAGGCCGACGAGCAGCACGACGTGCAGGTTCGAGATCCCGCCGCGGTAGAGCTGGTCGAGGAACCAGCGCATGCGCTTCGGGAGGTGATGCGTGCGCAGCGCGACCTGCACCGCGAGCTCGAGGCGCACCCCGACGGCCGCGACCGCGTCGCGGAAGCCTACGAGCTGCAGCAACACGTACCCGAGGGCGGCCGCGAACAAGAACGGCCAGAGGGTCGCCCAAGGCTCGGGCGCAGCGACGAGGAGCGGGCTCATCCGGCGTCCTCCGCCGCGTCAGCGAATGCGGGAGCGGGCGGCGTGGAGCGCGGCACCCGCTGCAACGGCCAACCGGGCCCCGGCAAGGCGGGCCGCAGGAGCCGGAAGCCCTCGCCCTCGGTGGTGCGATAGCGCAGGAGGCCGAAGAGCCACGAGCGCTCGCTCACCGCGCGCCCCGCGCGGGTGTAGTCGCGCGCGGCCCACAGGAACGTCAGCGAGCGACGGTCTTCGTCGCGGTCGCGCTCGCGCCGCCAGAGGCCGAGCCAGGAACGGGTGCGCAGGGTGTCCACGGTGGTCGTGCGGGAGTAGAGCTCCCAGAGCCAGGCGTAGTGTTCGTCCAGGAAGTCCAACTCCTGGAAGGGATTCGGATCGAGCACCGCCGCGTGACTGCCATCCGGGCCGGTCCGGTAGCGGAAGAGGGGCCAGAGCTTACGCCAACGTTCGACACCGGGCCGCTGGTCGGCGGCGCCCCGGGCGCCTCCGACGTCCTGGGGATCGCCCGTGAAGGTCCGCTCGTGGGAGCGCCAGAACGGCAGCACCGCGAAGCTGCGCTTCTCGCCGTCCGTGTAGGTCTCGCGGCGGCGGTTGACGATCGGCCACGGGTGCCAGTACTGCACGAGCCCGTCGCCTTCGTAGCGCGAGTAGAACGGCCAGACGCGCTGGCGCTTCGCGCGCTCGGGGTCGCCGCCTTGGAAGACGACGAGCGGCCACGGGCCGTCCCAGGCCCAGAACCCGGTCTCTGGATCGCTCGTGTAGCCGAAGAACGGCCAGAAGAACGACAGCGAGCGCGCTTCGCCGCGGGTCGCGCGGCCGACGAGCGGCCAGAACATCCACGTGAATTGGCGCTCGTCTTCGGGCAGGTTCAGCCCGTTGTGCTGCACGTGGAAGAACGGCCAGAGGAAGAAGCGGCGCGAATAGCGGCCGTGCCAGCGCAGGTGGCCCGCCAGCGGCCAGACGCGCCAAGCCGTGCCGCCGGCGCCGCGCGCGTAGGTGAAGAACGGGAACAGCACGTGGTCGACGGTGCGGCCGTGGCGCTCGGTGCGCAGCCACAGCGGAAAGAGCACGAAGCGCACGCGGTCGAAGCTGAAGAAGCGCTCGACGAAGCCGTAGAAGGGCAAGAACGCGCGCTGGATGCGTCCGTCTTCCTTCTCGGCCCAATAGACGCCGGGCAACACGAGCAGCGACCACTCGCGGAAGCCGGACGGCTGGACCTCCTCGGCGTAGCGCGCGACGGGCAGGAGCTGGCCGACGGCGGTGCCCGCCGCGGCGTCCTCCTTCGCGAAGCCGAGGGGCGGCAGGAACCAGGTGAACCGATCGCCGTCGGGCTCGTAGCGGTTCGACACCAGCGGGCGCACGGCCCAATACGTGCGCGCCCCGCTGAGCCCGTCGCGGCGCGCGAGCAGCATGCCGCCGAGCGCTTCGAGCTCGGCGTCGCCGCCTGCGGCGGAGTGCCGCGAAACGAGGGGCGCGAGCACGCGCTCGTCCCCCGGCCCCGCGCACGCCCCGGCGAGCGCCGCCGCGAGGAGGGCGCGCCGGAACAGGGTCGGGCGAGGTCTCAGGAACGGGGCCATTCGCGGAGGATCCCCGAGTCGGGCGCTCGGGTGCAAGGGATGAGATTGCGGGATCCGCCAGGGCCGTCCTTGACCCGGGCGCGCTCGCGCCGTTCCCTCTCGGGCGCGATGGTCACCATCCTGTCTGGAATCCAGCCCTCGGGGCTCCCCCACCTCGGCAACTACTTCGGCGCGATCCGCCAGCACCTTGCGCTGCAGGAGGAGGCCGCCGAGCGCTTCTACTTCATCGCCGACTACCACGCGCTGACGTCGGTGCACGATCCGGCCGAGCTGCGCGCGAGCGTGCGCGATATCGCGGCGACGTACATCGCGCTCGGGCTCGACCCCGCGCGCTCCGCGTTCTTCCGGCAGAGCGACGTCCCGGAGGTGACCGAGCTGACATGGCTCCTCTCCACCGTCTCGGGGATGGGCCTCCTGGAGCGCGCGCACTCGTACAAGGACAAGGTCGCCAAGGGCATCAAACCCAGCGTCGGGCTGTTCACGTACCCCATCCTGATGGCGGCGGACATCCTGGCCTACGACTCGAACGTGGTGCCCGTCGGGAAGGACCAGGTGCAGCACCTCGAGATGGCGCAGGACATGGCGCAGTCCTTCAACGCGGTCTACGGCGAGGTGTTCGTGCGGCCGGAGCCGCGCATCCCGAGCTCCGAGCGCATGGCGAAGGTCCCCGGCGTCGACGGACAGAAGATGAGCAAGTCCTACGGCAACGGGGTCTGGATCTTCGAGGCGGGCAAAGCGCTGCAGAAGGCGCTCAATCGCATCGTCACGGACAGCCGTCCGCCGGAGGAGCCCAAGGACCCGGACAGCGTGCTGCTCGTCGAGTTCCTGGAACTTTTCCTGGAAACCGAGGAGCTCGAGGAGTGGCGCGCGCGCCTGCGCAAGGGCGGCGCAGAGGCTCCGGGGTACGGGCACCTCAAAGTGCGCTTGCGGGAGGCGATGGACGCGACGTTCGGGCCCGCGCGGGCACGGCGCGAGGAGCTCCTCGCGGACCCGGCGGAGCTCGATCGGGTGCTCGCCGCCGGCGCGGAACGGGCGCGCGCGAAGGCCGTGGCCGTGCGGGATCGGGCGTACCGGGCGTGCGGCCTGCGCTGAGGGCGCTGGCGCGGCGCTCAGGGTGCGGCGCGATTCGGCCGATGCAGGGGTGTCCTAGACCCCTGCGAGGCCCCTCCGTGATGCTCTTCCGCGCACTCGTGCTCACTCTGCCCCTCGCCGCCTGCGCGGCGACCTCGTCCACCGACGCGTCCCTCGCGCCCGGCGCCCCCGCGACCGGCCGAGCGAGCGCGGAGGGCCAACCCGCAACCGCGCCCGCGCCCGCGCTCGACGACGCCCCCGCGCCGTGGACGCAGCGCTTCATGCAGAAGGCCGTCGTCGTCGCAGACCACGTGCGGATCGAAGGCCCGACGGGGCTGCTCGACCACGTCGTCGTGTCGTCGGACGACGCGTTCTTCGAGCGCAGCGTGCGGCAGGACGGCCTGCGCCTCGTGCAAGTGACGCAGCGCCTGACCGACGACGTGCCGGAGATCCGGGTCCAGCTCGACCAGTGGCAGTTCGCGGCGTTCCGTGAGGTCACCGTCGTCGAACATGGCGGCCCGCATGGGGTGACCGTGGTCGCGACCGGCCAGGCGAGCTACCGCGACCCGCTCGGCGCCGCGGAACACGCCGAGACGCTGCGCTGGGACGCTACCATCGAGGAGTGACGGCGCAACGGTGGTGGTTCGGAGTCTCTGTCGGCGCGGCACTCGCGCTCGCGTGCCGCGCGCCGTCCGAGCTCTTCGACGCGACGTGGGATCGACCCGGCAGCGCCTTCGCGCCCGAAGCGCGCGCCGCGCTCTCGCTCGCGATGGCGCGGCTCGCGGCGGACAACCCTGAAGGCGCCCACGCTGCGCTGATGGAGCTGGCCGCGTCCGACCCGGAGAACATCGAGGCGGGCGCTTGGCTGCAGGACGTCGAGCTGCTGCTGCTCGCCGAGGCGCGGCGCGGGCTCGCGCTCGCGGACGAGGGCCTCGCGCGCCTCGCGCGCGATCCGGACGCGGAGGGGGCGCTGCGGAGGCGTTACCAACGGCGCGCCGAGGAGACGCCTTCGGTGGCGGCGTACGTCCTGGCCGCGCGGCTGGCGCCCGATGCGCGCACGGCCTTGGCGCTGCTCGACGGGGCGCTCGCGCTCGATCCGAACAGCGCGTGGGCGCACTACGCGCGCGCCCACGCGTGGCTCTTGGATGAGCGCTTGGCGGACCGCTGGAGCCTCGCACGCGAGGCGCTCGACACGGCGCTGCGCCGCGATCCGGGGTTCTTGCGCGCGCGCCGTTTGCGCGCGTGGATGTTGGCCGAAGAGGGCCAGCACAGCGCCGCGCGGGCGGCGCTTGCGGCGTGGCTCGACGCATCCGAGGGCGACCCGCGTGTGGCGACGGAGACCCGGGTCGAGGCGCAGTTGGACCTGGCGCTGCTCTGGCTGCTGACGGGCCGAGCGGAGCGCGCGCGGCGGGAGCTGGAGGCGCTCGAGGGCACCGCGACGGGGCGCGCGCGACGGCTCGCACTGCTGGCCGTCGCCGAGCAGGAGGACGGCGCGCTCGAGCGATCCTTGGAGGCTGTCCGGCGGGCGGAGCTCGCCGACCGCGGCTCCGTCCTGCCGAAGGTGCAACGCGCGCTGCTCGCCGAGCGGTTCTTCGACGACCCCGAGGCCGCCGAGGCGCTCTGGCGCAAGGTCGCGGAGCACGAGGGCGACGCGACCGAGCTCGGCGCGCTGGTCCAGGGCCTGCGGGCGCGGGTCATGGTGGAGCGCGCCGAAGCACAGCGGGCGGGCGCTGGGGAGGTGCCCTGAGGTGCGCGCCGTCGTGCAGCGGGTCGTCTCGGCGCGGGTGACCGTCGTGGGCGAGGTCGTCGGCCAGATCGAGCGGGGCTTCGTGGTGCTGCTCGGTGTGCTCCGTGGCGATGGGCCGCGCGAGGCCGAGCGCCTCGCCGAGCGCATCGCCGAGTTCCGCTTCTTTCCGCTGGGCGAGCGCAGCATGGAGCGCTCGGCGCGCGCGGCCCGCGAGGCGGGCGAGGACCTGCGGGCCCTCGTCGTGAGCCAGTTCACCCTCGCCGCCGACGGCCGTAAGGGCCGCCGGCCCTCCTTCGACCGCGCAGCGCGCCCGGAGGTCGCGGAGCCGCTCTACGAGCACTTCGTGGCGCACCTCACGGCGCTCGGCATCCCGACGGCGACGGGGCGCTTCGGCGCGTCGATGGCGGTGGAGCTCGTCAACGACGGGCCGGTCACGTTCGTGCTCGACGAGCTGCCTGTACCGCCGCCCGAGCACGCGAGCTGAGGCCCGCACCGCGAGGGTCCAAACGTTCCTAACCCTTTGCTTGACAGGGGGTTGAGACACCTGGACCATCGGGCCGATACGCAGGGACAGCGGCGGCTGCGACGCCGTCCGCGCGGGGGGAAGAGCGCCATGAGCGACTGGAGCGAGAGGACCATCACCAAGGGCGAGCTGATCCAGCGGATCGCGGATGAGCTCGACCAGACGAAGGTCGTGGTCCGGGATGTCGTCCAGCGCCTGCTCGACGAGATCTCCTCGGAACTCGCCCAAGGCCGCCGCATCGAGTTCCGTGAGTTCGGGGTGTTCGACGTCCGCGAGCGGAAGTCACGGCGCGGGCAGATCCCGACGACCTTGGCCCCGGTGGAGCTCCCGAGCCGGCGGGTGGTGCGCTTCAGGCCGGGCCGGGGGCTGCGCGACCTCGTCGGTGACACGCCGCCCGAGCCGGAGGCCCCGCGGCCCGCGGCCCCGCCCGCTGCGAAGCCCGAGGTGAAGGTGCAGCCGCGGCCGGCGCCGCCCCTGCCGCCGCCGAGCACGCCGGGTTCGCCGTTCTGAGGGCGCTCCGCCCGCCACGCCGGCAGTGGGCTCTGGCGCGGTCGACCTCAGCGCGGCATGAGCCGCTCGATCCATTTGCCGACGAGGTCGGCTTCGAGGTTGATCGGGCGGCCCGGAGCGCTCCGGCCGAGGCTCGTGACGGCGAAGGTGTGCGGGATGACCGCGACGTCGAAGCGGCGGCCGGTCGGACGGACGACGGTCAGCGAGATCCCGTCGATGGTGACGCTGCCCTTGTCGACGAGCCAACGCTCGAAGCCGGGCGGGACCTCGCACGTGAGGCGCCACCCGCCGTCGCCCGCGTCGGCGAGGGCGACGATGGTCCCGACCGCATCGACGTGGCCGCTGACCATGTGGCCGTCGAGGCGGTCCCCGAGGCGGAGCGCGCGCTCGAGGTTGACGGTGTCGCCGGGGGCGAGGCGAGCGAACCAGGTGCGCTCGAGGGTCTCGGCCGAGAGGTCGAAGTGCAGGCCGGGGCCGCCGCCCCCCGCGACGACCGTGAGGCAGCAGCCCGAGACGGCGATGCTGTCGCCGACGGCGGGCCGGAACGCGCCCTCGGCCTCCCGCGGCGTGGGCTCGGCCCCGAGGCCGGGCGGCGCCACGACGAGGCGCGCTCCCGTGCCACGGGGGGTGAAGGACAGGACGGGGACGGCGGCTTCGACGAGTCCGGTGAACACGGGGTGGGGTCTCGGGGCGGTACGGGGGGGCGGTTCGGTCGGGGGCGGCCCGGGGGCGACCTCGCCCCCAACTTGGACCTTCCGCTGGGTTGCCCCCGGTCCATCTTGACCACCGGCGGGCGCGGCTCTACCCTGCTTGGCCCTTCCAGGCCACTGGCGTGCCGCTCTTTACCATTCTGACCCTCTTCCCCGAGGCCGTCGAGACCTACCTCGACGTCGGTGTCCTCGGCCTCGCCCGCTCGCGCGGGCTGGTCGAGACGCGGGTGGTGGACTTCCGCGACTTTGCGCGCGATCGCCACCGCACGGTGGACGACCGCCCCTTCGGTGGCGGCCCTGGCATGGTGCTGAAACCCGAGCCGATCGTCGAGGCGATCGAATGGGTGGAGGCGCGCTTCGGCCCGCACCGCCGCATCGCGCTCTGCCCGACAGGCGCGCGCTTCGACCAGACTGCGGCGACGGCGCTCTCCGCGGAGCCGCGCACGCTGCTCTTGTGCGGCCGCTACGAAGGCTTCGACGAACGTGTCTTCGAAGCGCTGCAGTTCGAGTTCCACTCCCTCGGCGACTTCGTGCTCGCGGGCGGTGAGCTCGGCGCGCTCTGCATCGTCGAAGCGGCCGCGCGCCTCGTGCCGGGCGCGCTCGGCGACGATCGCTCCGCGGTCTACGAGTCGTTCACCCCTGCCGCGAACGGTGGGCTCGACCACCCCCACTACACACGCCCGCGTGTGTTCCGTGGGCGCGCGGTGCCGGACGTCCTCCTGGGGGGAGACCACGCTGCGATCGATCGTTGGCGCGCTGGCCGCGCCCTCGAACGTACGCGCGTGCGGCGGCCGGACCTCGCCGCCGCGGAGGCGACCGCAGCCGGTCGCGGAACCGTCGAACAGCCAAGCCGCGCGGCTCGAGCGCGGCAAACACAATCCGACCAAGGCGAGCCCAGATGAGGGCGCGTCAGCACGAAACCGAGATCGCGACATGAACGTCATCGACCAAATCGAAGCCGAGATGAGCAAGGACGCGGCGTCCCTCCCGACGTTGAACGTCGGGGACGACGTCGAGGTCAAGTACCTCATCAAGGAAGGGGACAAGGAGCGGATCCAGCCGTTCAAGGGCACCATCATCGCGATCAAGGGCCGCGGGCTGCGCAAGTGCGTCGTCGTGCGCCGCATCGTCCAAGGTGAAGGCGTCGAGCGCGTGTTCCCGCTGCACGGGCCGCGCGTGAAGGACATCGTCGTCACGCGCCGCGGCAAGACGCGGAAGGCGAAGCTCTACTACCTGCGCGACCGGACGGGCAAGCAGACGCGCCTCAAGGAGCTCCTCGGCGAGAAGGTCCGCCTGGGCCGCGAAGCCGAGAAGGCGCGCCGCGCGGCGCAGAGCGAAGGCGACAGCTCGGCCGAGTGACCGCCGCTGCCCGGGACTCCCGCACGGCGCCTGCTCGCGCCGCGGGACCTGGGCGTCCGGGGTCCGGGTGTCGGGCCTCCGAGCCGCCGCTGACAGGAGCGCAGCGCGGCCGGCACCGACACCGAGGCATCGATCACGGCGAGGGCCCCCATTCCGGGGGCGCCCGCCAGCGCGGCGAGGCCGCGTGGAAACGCTCGCTCCCCGTGCTCCCCACGGCCCTGCGCCGGACCTCCCATGGTCGAAAAACTCAACCGCAAGCTCACCATGATCGCGCTGGCGCTGGCCGCTGCGATCATCGTCCAGTTCGTTCTGCCGTTCCGCCTCGGCCTCGACCTGGAGGGCGGGACGCGGCTCACGTACAGCGTCGACATCGACGCTGCCCGTAAGGCGGGGCTCGTCGGAACCGAGCAGTCGGACCAGGAGGTCCTCGCCGAGCTGGTTTCGATTTGGTCGGTGCGGGTCGACCCGACCGGCACCCGCGGCGTCGTCATCCGGCGCGTCGGCGCGAACCGCGTCGTGATCGAGATCCCCGGCAGCGCGAGCGCGGTGCCGAAGGATGTCGTGTCGCGCCTCGCGCAGCCGACGAGCGCGGAGGAGGTCGGCACCCTCGTGCTGGATCCGGCGGACGAGGCCAACTGGGACCGTTTCCCGGTGGCCGGTGTCATCCGGATCGGCGGTGAGGAGCTGCAGTACTCGCGCCGGGTCGGCGCGGTGCTGTCGGGCTTGCGCCGCGGCTTGACGAAGACGCAAGCGACGGCGCACGAGGCGGGCGCCGAGGTGCGCCTCGTCGCAGCGGACCCGTGGAAGTCGCTCATCGAGAACACCGGCCGGATGGAGTTCTTCATCCAGGCGAACGACTCGGAGGACCTCGCGAACACGGGCACCGATGTCGCGCAGGAGCTCAACAAGGCGCGCGCCTGGATCGACGCGAACCCGGAGCGCTCGATCGCGGACTACAACGCGCAGCTCGCCGCGCAGTACCCGAACTCCCCCATCGGTCGCCTGCGCTTCTACCCCGAGAAGCCGACGGCCCTGGACCTCGCGTCGGGCACCAGCGCAGCGGAGCTCACCAAGAACAGCTTGCAAGCGCTGATCCTGGAGGAGCGGCCTGAGTGGCGCTTCACGGGTTCGGACATGTCGGCGGTGCGCCAGACGCAGGACGACATCGGCTTCCCGGCGGTCGGCTTCGACATCAAGACGGAGCGCGGCCAGGAGTTCGGCAACTTCACCGGCGAGCACAAGGGCCAGCGCATGGCAATCGTCATCAACGACGAGATCGCCACGTTCCCGAACATCAACAGCGCCCTCGTGGGCGGTGGCCGGATCGACGGCGGCGACCGGGGCTTCAAGTCGGAAGAGGTCCAGGACCTCATCCAAGTGCTGAAGTCGGGCTCGCTGCGGATCTCGCCGAAGTTCGAGAGTGAAGAGAGCGTCGGCGCGACGCTCGGTGCCGACTACGTGCGCCTCGGGACGCTCAGCGGCGTGGTGGCGCTCGTCACGGTCGTGCTCTTCGGCATCTACTACTACCGGCTGCTCGGGATGTTCACCGCCATCTCCCTCGGTGTGAACCTCCTGCTGCTGCTCGGCGCGATGCGCCTGATGCAAGCGACGCTCACGCTGCCCGGTCTCGCCGGCATCGTGCTCACCGTCGGTATGGCCATCGACGCCAACATCCTCATCTTCGAGCGCATGCGCGAAGAGCTGCTGAAGGGTCGCAAGGCGATCCAGGCGGCGAAGGACGGGTTCTCGAACGCGCTCTCGACGATCGTCGACGCCAACCTCACGACCCTGATCACAGGCATCATCCTCTTCTACGAGGGTTCGGGTCCGGTCCGCGGCTTCGCGGCGACGCTCTGCATCGGCATCATCACGACGCTCTTCTCGTCGCTGCTCGTCACCCGGGTGCTCTTGCACTTCGCCTTCGAGCGGGGTGTCGAGTCGTTCACGATGGTGCGCCTCGTGAAGGAGACCAACTTCAAGTTCTTGGCAAAGGCCAAGCTGGCGTTCGTCGGATCGATCGTGACGATCGGCCTGGGCCTCGCCCTGTTCGTCTCGATCCCGCGCCATGAGAAGCTCGGGATCGACTTCGTGGGCGGCCACACGATGACGGTCGTGACGCGCGCCCCGCAGTCGAAGGCGACGGTTTCGGCCGCGATCCAGGGCATCGACGCGACGTTCGCCGATGCGGTCGTCCAAGAGATCCGCAGCTCCGGCCAGGGTGACGGCTATCGCCAGTTCCGGGTGGAGTTCAAGTCGGCGAGCCAGCAGCAGGGCGGCGACGGGAACACCTACCGCGAGACCGTGCGGCGCGCCCTCACGGACCTGCTCTCGCGCGGTCCGATCGAGGTCAACGTCAACGGCGGCGAGGTCGC
Source organism: uncultured Planctomycetaceae bacterium (assembly GCA_964402175.1). Lineage (GTDB taxonomy): Bacteria > Planctomycetota > UBA1135 > UBA1135 > JAWKUK01. The sequence continues at coordinate 47,421 of CAYOBN010000024.1, forward strand.
CGGCACGCTGTTCTTCGAGCAGGAGCACCCGTCCGCGGACATCAAAGCTCTCCTCGAGGGCGTGGGACTCACCGAGGTCGCGGTCACCGAGACCCCCGCGGAGGCAGGGGCCAGCTACGGCTTCACCGCGCGGAGCAGCACGAATGCGGATTCGAGCTCGCTCTACGGGACGATCGAAGACGCGTTCGCAGACAAGCGCGATTCGTCGAGCCGCCCGTTCACGTGGGAGCGCCCGATCCCGCAGTCGGAGTCGGTCGGTCCGCAGGTCGTGCAGGAGCTGCGCGACAAAGCGATCCTTGCGATCCTCCTGTCGCTGTTCGCGGTGGTCATGTACATCCGCGTCCGCTTCCAGGAGTACAGCTACGGCCTCGCAGCGATGATCGCGATCGTGCACGACGTGCTGTTCACGATCGGCGCGCTCGCGGTAGCCATCAAGCTGGACATCGTCGAAGCCGAGATCAACCTGAACATGATCGCGGCGTTCCTGACGATCATCGGGTACTCGATGAACGACACGATCGTCGTGTTCGACCGTATCCGCGAGAATCTGACGAAGTACAAGCGCCCGCTCGCGGAGATCATCGACCTGTCGGTCAACCAGACCCTCGCCCGTACGTTGCTCACGTCGTTGACGACGGCGATCGCGGTCGTGGTGATGTTCGGCTTCAACCTCGGGACGCGGAACGCCCTCGAGAGCTTCGGCTTCGCGATGCTGATCGGCATCCTGGTGGGTACCTACTCGACGATCTTCATCGCGAACCCGGTCCTCCTCTGGCTCGAGACGCGGCGCCTTGCGAAGGGCGGCGCAGAGGTCGGCTCCACCTCGACGCCGGCGCTCGCGGAGACCCCGTGACCCCCACGGGGTGATCCCCTCGCACGGGGCGGGGGCCGCAGCCGAGCGCTGCGGCCCCCGCCTGTCGTTTCGGGGTCATGGCCCGACCTTTGCGCGACGCCGCCACTGAGGGGTGGCGCCGCAGGCGCTCAGCCGCCAGAATCGAGGGCATGCGCGCACTGCTCGGTCTCCTGCTGCTCGGCGGGTTGTTCGTGTCGGCTGCGACGTGGCAGGACCGGATGAGTCAACAGCTCCGCGAACAGCGGGCCCGGCTGCACGGCGTCCCCGAGGATGGCGCCCGTCGCGCCGAGGTGCGCGCGGGCTGGAGCGAGCTCGTCCTCGGACGGCCCAGCGGTAGACCGCCGTTGCCCGTGCTGCAGGAGCCCTCCCGCGCCCTGAGTGTGGGACCGGAGCAGACTCCGCCGGATGCCATCGCGGCTCCCCCTGGTCCCTCACCGCCAGAGCGCCCCCGCTATGCGCCGGACTTCGAGTACGTCGTGCGCCCGAACGACACGCTGGGTGTGATCTGCCAGAAGCACTACGGCAAAGGTCGCCTCACCGCCATCGTGCCCGCGGTGGCCCGCTACAACGACCTCGCCAAACCGGATGCGATCGTCGTGGGCCGCGTGCTGCTGCTGCCGGACGTCGAGCTGCTCCTCGGCTCTGGCAACGAGACCCCCTGAGCTCGACTGCGGGGGCGCAGCTCGCCCGCCTTCGGCCCCAGTTCAGGCCCAGTTCAGGGCCCAGTTCAGGCCCTGAGGGCAGAGTCCAGCGCGCGCTGGGCGACGGCCGCCTCGGGTGTGAGGCGGGCGACGAGCCCGGAGAGCACGTCCGTTTGACGCTGGCGGGACGCGCTCTCGACCTCCCGCAGGAGGCGCGCGAGACGCACGGCCCCCACGGTCCCGCTGGTTGAGACAAAACGATGGGCCGCGCGGCCGACCCGCTCGAAATCCCCCCCCGCGAGGGCTCGGCCGATCTCCTCGAGCACCTGGGCCGTCCCCTGCTCGAATGCCTGCTTCAAGTCCTGCGCGAGGGCTCGCCCGCTGTCGTCGTCGAGCAGAGGTCCAAGCACCGAGCGATCGATCGCGCCGTCGAGCGAAGGCAGCGGAGCCGAAGGCTCAGTTGGAATGAGCCCGGCAGCACGTGCGGAGATGCGCCCACGGGGGGTCGCGCGGACCTCACCAGAGGCACTGTCGAGGGTGGCCGCGACCCAACGCTCGAGCCAGGCGAGCATCACGTTCGGCTGGAAGGGCTTCCCGATGTGGTCGTCCATCCCCGCTGCGCGGCAGGCCTGGATGTCCTCGCCGAAGGTGCCAGCGGACATCGCGAGGATCGGTGTACGACGCGCTCGCGCGTGCTCGAGAGCGCGCATCCGGCGCGTCGCTTCGAAGCCATCCATCACAGGCATCTGGCAGTCCATGAGGACGACGTCGAACTCCCCCACGGCGAACGCGTCGACCGCTTCTGCACCGTCGGCCGCGACGTCGACGACGTACCCGCGCTTCATGAGCAGGAACTGCACGAGCTGGCGGTTCGTCTCGTTGTCGTCGACGAGCAGCACCTTGACCGGTGATTCGTTGGTCCGCGTCGCCGGGGCCGGCGCGGGCGCGAGCGCCGCTCGCTCCGGCTCAGCGACGTGACTGTCCCGAATGACCTCCAGCAATGCGCGACGTAAGGCCGCCTGGGAGACGGGTTCAACGATCTGCGCAGCGACGGCTTCGTCGAGCCCCTTGAGGGGCAAGTGGCGTCCGAGGATCGGATGAACGAGTACGACCCTCGGCATCCGCGCCCCGCGCAGCGAGCTCGCCTCGAGGCCTCCAATGAGCGCGTCGCGCCCCGGAGCGATCGCGCTGAGCAAGATCAAATCCACCGGCGCGCCGCGCTGGATGACCTCGTATCCCGCGTAGGTGCTCGTCTCGAGCACAACGTCGGCCCCCTCCTCGATCAGCAGGTCTGCGAGATGGGCGCCCGAGCGCGGTCGTTCGTCGATCACGAGCGCACGCTGTCCTTCAAGCGTTGGAGGCTGTGGCGCGCTCTCGAGGGGACGCACTGGAACACGACAGCGGAAGCGGAGGCCTTCGGCGGTCGTGGCGTGCAGATCGACCTCGCCGCCGAGCGCGTGCACCGCCCGCGATGCCAGGTGTAGCCCGAGGGGCAGCGACTGGATCGAGGTCGCGTGAGACGGACCTCGTGCGGCGAGCGTCAGCCCGAGCTCAACACGCTCGACGAGCGCCGCAGGGGCTGCGGTGCTGCGGACCTCGAAGAGCAGCTCGGTGGCGTCGCTGCCGCGGGCCGCCTGTGCGCAGCGTAGGTCGATGACACCGTGTTCCGTCGAGTGGAGCGCAAACTCCATCAAGTGCCCGAGCGCTCGCATGAGCCGCGCCGAGTCTCCATGAACCGAATGCGCGACCGCTCCGTCGACGCGCGGCAAAAGCTCGACCGCGCGCCCGCGTGCAAGGGGCGCGACGTACGCGAGGACTTCTTCGATGAGCTGTGCAGGCTCGAAGGTCGACAGGAGATCGCTCCCCGCCTGGGAACTCTCAGCATCTGGCTCCAGGAGGTCCTCGGTGAGCGCTTCGAGGCTCGCCGTCGCAACTTGGATACGCCGCAGCAGAGCCCTCTGCTCCGGCCCGAGTACGGACTCAGCGAGCAGAGCACCAGCCGTCTCGAGCGCGAGCAGCGGCGTGCGGAGCCCGTGGGCGACCTCGGCGATCGGTACCGCGCCGAACGGTGGGGACTCCGGGCTCGAAGCCTGGGCCGGACCTGGATCGGAAGCGACGCGAGCAAGCTCTGCTTGGACACGCGCAGCGATCGAGCGCTCGGCTGCTTCGAGCGACGCGTGCGGGTCGTCCTCGATGGGATCCCTCCCGATGACGGCACGGACGTGCCCACGAACCGCAGTTCGCCAGGGAGCAACGATCCGCCGCACGAGCCAAGGCGTACCGAGTAGGCCGAGCAGCGCAGTCAGGACCAACACGCGCGCTGCGACGGTGAGGCGCTCGTAGTGCAGTCGTACGAGATGCTCGAGGGAGCCTTCGATCTGCAACGTAACCGTCTGCGGATCGGCAAGCGCATAGGTCCGAGTCAGCGCAAAGCGCTCGCCGTGGACCACTTGACCCAAGCTGCCAGAGGGTGGCGCCGCGCGCTGCGAAAGGACCATGCCGTCAGCACGGTCGAAGTGATACGCAGCGCCCGTTGGCTCCTGAGACACTGCAATGCGGGAGATGCCCGGCCAAGCGACCAGCGGCCCCAACGCGTCTCGGAGGGTGTCCTCGGTCAGCGGGCCGGTGCGTGTGGAGAGAGCTGAGCCAACTCCCTCAGCACAGTACGAGATGGCGGCGAGTCCCTCACGGATGTCGGAGCGGCGCTCGCTGAAGACCCAGAGCGCGAGCACAGCGACGACGCTCGCCAGCAGTGCGGCGAGCAGCCCCACCGCACCATCGGGCGCACGATGCAGCGCGCGCGAGGGCAGCTCTTGGGCAGGTTCGGTGGCGCCTTGGGACGGCATGGGACCGAACCAAGTCTTCGACACGCGGGGAGGCCCGAGTTGAGCCCCGAATCCAGGCGTGAGCCTGGCCCCAACCGGCATGGGGGCTGCCTCAATCCGCTCCGATAGTCGCGTTGGTGCTCGGCCGTCGCCCGAACGCGGGACCCGGCCGAGCGGGCGGCGCTTGCCGCAGGCGGGCGGAGGCTTCGTTCGCCTCCCGCTCGTGAGCCCCAGGCATCAAGGCCGATCGGCTTCGGTGATCTCTGCTGCGTCCAGGGTCGCTATGCCATCGGGCAGCTCGGTGCAGGTGGCACCCGGTCCGAGTTGGCGACGCAGCACCCCGAAAGCGCCAGGGCTCATGCGGAGCTGGATGTGCATCGTCCCATCCTCTTCAACCTCTTCATTCTCGATCGCACCGGAGCTCCGCACCGCGGCGATGGAGCGCCCGTCGCCCGGCGAAATGTGGACGACGATGCTGCGCGAGCGTTTGTCCAGCGTACGTGTGACGAACGCCGTCAGACGATCCAAGCCGAGACCCGTGAGCGCTGAAACGTGCAAGACCTCTTCGGTCCGTCCCTCGACCAAGAGATGCAGCTCGAGCGGGTCGCGCACGCGGTCCGCTTTGTTCAGGACGATCGCGTTGACCTCGAGGTGAGGCGAGAGCTCTGCCAGAACCGATTCGACCGCGCGCATCTGCTGCAGCGCGTCGGGGTGGGATGCATCCACGACGTGGAGCAGGAGGTCCGCGTTGAGCGTCTCCTCCAGCGTTGCGTGGAACGATGCAACGAGGTGGTGCGGTAGGCGCTGCAGGAAGCCGACGGTATCCGAGAGAAGGACGGTGCGGCGGTCGGGCAGGATCCAGCGCCGGGTCCGGGTATCGAGGGTCGCAAACGGCATGTCGGCGACGAACTCGTGGGCGCCTGTCAGCCGATTCAAGAGCGTGGACTTACCCGCGTTGGTGTAGCCGACGAGCCCCACGGTGAACTCGGCCTCGCGCGAGCGGACCTCACGTTGCTTGCGCCCCTCGATCTCGGCGAGCTCTCGCTTCAGATCGGTGATGCGTTTCGCCAGGAGCCGGCGGTCGGTTTCGAGCTGCGTCTCGCCTGGGCCGCGCGTTCCGATGACCCCCTCGGTGCGCTCGAGGTGCGTCCACATCCGTCGCAGGCGGGGTACGAGGTACTCGTTCTGAGCGAGCTCGACCTGCAACCTGGCTTGGCGGGTCTGGGCTCGACGCGCGAAGATGTCGAGGATGAGCTCGGAACGGTCGATGACGCGGACCTTCCAGGCTTTCTCGAGGTTCCGCACCTGCGCCGGAGAGAGGTCGTTGTCGACCACAACCGCACTGGGACCGAGGCGCGCGACATCATCGGCGACTTCTTCGACCTTACCCGTTCCCATCAGAGTCGCGGGTTCGGGACGGTCCCGACGCTGCACGACGCCGTCGCCCACGACGATGGCATCCGCGGCTGCGACGAGCGCCCGTGCTTCGGACAACGGCCCGCCGGACTCGACGGGGAAATCGGGGAAGATGACCCCGCAGACGACGACGCGCTCTTTCGGGCGCGCGGTCGAGACGGCCTCGCGGCTCATCGCGCCACCTCACAGTCGAGCGGCAGCGGGCTCCGTTCCAAAGTGACTCCCTGGAGGCGACCGCGGTGCAGCTCCTGGCTCGGCCTCTGCCGTAGGTGTGTGCACCATTCGTCGACGGCTAAGGGTGCGTCGGAGCGGTGGTGCGCTCCGCGCGATTCCTTGCGGGTGAGCGCGCCGAGGGTGCAGAGCTGAGCGACGGTGAGCATGTTGACCAACTCGATCGCCCGCGAATCACCCATGGGCAACGCCTGGATGGCTCGGGCCCAGAACGCGAACTTCTGCAGGGCATCCTCCATGCCCGCCGCATCGCGAGTCACCCCCATCTGACGCCACATCAGCGACTTCAGGGAATAGGTCAGATCCGAGAGGTTGACTTCCACGCCTGGGGGCGCGTTCTCGCGCTCACGGGTCACGACGTGGCGCGTCTCGGGGCGCTTCGAGCGGAGAGCTGCTTCGGCTGCGGCCTCGCCCGTGCGCTCGCCGAGCACGATCGCCTCGAGCAGCGAATTCGAGCCCATGCGGTTGGCACCGTGAAGCCCGGTGCTGGCGACTTCGCCGACGGCCCAGAGCCCTGGCAACGAAGTCTGACCATCGACCGAGACCTCGATGCCGCCGATCATGTAATGCGCGCCGGGACGCACAGGGATCGGGTCCTTTCCGATGTCGATGCCGAAGAAGGCACAGATGCTGCTGATCCCTGGGAACAACTGATGGGGGTCGCGATCGAGGCCCGAAAGGTCCAGGTAAACGCTGGTGTCGTTCGTGTCGACCATCCGCTGGAACACTGCGCGGCTGACGACGTCACGCGGCGCAAGCTCGGCCATCTCGTGCAGCTCCTTCATGAAGCGCACGCCGTGCCGGTCGCGCAGCACGGCGCCCGCGCCGCGCACGATCTCGGAGATCAGAACCCGCGCGGCTCCTGCGATGTAGAGGAGGGTCGGATGGAACTGAACGAACTCGAGGTCGCGAATGATCGCTCCCGCTCGCACGGCCATCGCTAGACCGTCCGCTGTCGCCACCGGGGGATTGGTCGTCTCCCGCCAGATCTGTCCGGTACCGCCCGTCGCAAGGATGATCTGCGGCGCGATGTACGTGACGAGCGCGCCCTCCTTCGTGCGGCACAGGACACCGACGACCTCGCCCCCTTCATCGGAGAGCAGGTCGATCGCGTGCACGTGCGCGAAGCGGTCGATGTCCGGAGATTCCGCAAGCGCCCGCGAAAGGGCGCCCTGGATCTCGCGCCCTGTGGCGTCACCCTGAGCGTGCACGATGCGGGCGTGGCTGTGCCCACCCTCTCTGGACAGCTCGAGCCCGCCTTGGGGCGAGCGGTCGAAGGCCGCGCCGAGCGCGATGAGTCGCTCGATCGCCGCGGGGCCGCCTTCGACCACCCGTTGGACGACGGAGCGCTCGGAGAGTCCGCGGCCCGCGACGAGGGTGTCCTCGACGTGAGCGCCAAAGGAATCGGTCGCACCGAGCACGGCTGCGATGCCCCCCTGGGCCCACGCCGTGTTGGTCACTGCGAGCTCGTCCTTGGCCACCACCGCGACCGTGGCACCTCGCTTGGCGGCTGCAAGGGCGGCGATACTGCCTGCGGCGCCGGACCCGAGCACCACCACGTCGAAGCGGTACTGCGGGACGTGTCGGAGCTGGAACGGGACGAGGTAACGGTCGAGGTCGAGGGGATGGTGTTTCGGCACGGGCGTCCGTTCGGAGCGCACATTCTGGGCCCTGAGAGGGCAAAGGTCCATCTGGGATCGCCCTAGCCTCGCCCCTGACACGCTCCTAACCACGGCCCGGACGGGGGCTTAGGAAGATCCGGCCAAAACCGCCCAGTTCGGGACTCGTTCGGGCCCGCGCCAGCCGATATCTTCGGTGTCCGTTAGGCCTTCGAGGCCCCCCCGACGCGGCCAGCCTGAGGTCGCCCGGGGGGGCCGCCCCAGGACACCTGAAACCTTGCGCCCCCACGGGCAGTCGAGCCCTCGCCATGCACAAGTCCCTCACCTTCCCGGTCGCCGAGCTCACCCCCTTCCTCTTCTTCGTCGGGCTCGTCCTGGCCACTTTCTTCGTCTGAGAGCGCGACCGGGACCGCGGGTGCACCGCGGCCACGCTGCGGTGCAGCGCCAGCCACACACCAGCCCCCCGGAGTGCGGACGGGGGTCTGGCACCGGGCGCAGCGGCGCCCTCGACCCAGAATGGGTCGCACTCCGCGCGGGGGGCAGCCGTGCGGGCTGCCCCCCGCCTCCCTCCCACGGGTGCACAGTGGGCCAAGGCGCCCGCGCCGCGCCACGAACACGCGGCACCGGCCGCCGAACGGTCCCAAGAAGTCGCAGCCGGCGTTTCGCCAGCCCACACAGATCCCGTACTCTCCTCACCCGGACCGGCGCTCCGTCCCGAGAGCGCTCCACCGGCCGCCTCCAGCGCTCCGCCAATGGCCACCTCCTCGCCGAACACACCTGCCCTGACCCGCCGCCAGCGGGACGTCGTCGAGTTCTTCGCGCGCTACGTCGAGCAGGAGGGCATCAGCCCGACCCTCGACGAGATCGCCGCGCACTTCGGTGTCAACAAGGTCACGATCTTCGGGCACATCGAAGAGCTCGAGCGCAAGGGTGTGATCCGGCGGCGAGGGAAGGGGCTGAGTCGGGCCCTGGAGCTCGCGGAGGGCTTTGTCGCGCGGCGCCCGCCGGCTCCCTGCCTGCCGATACTGGGCCGGATTGCCGCAGGCGCGCCGATCGAAGAGATCGAAGACCGCGAAGCCCTCGACTTCGCGGAGCTCGTTCCCGACGGGGCGGACGTCTTCGCGTTGCGCGTGGCGGGCCAGTCGATGATCGAGGACGCCATCGCCGACGGCGACATCGTGCTCGTCGAGCGCCGCGAGACCGCCAGGAACGGCGAGACCGTCGTCGCCGTGCTCCCCGACGGCGAAGTGACGCTCAAGCGGCTCTATCGCGAGAAGGACCGGATCCGGCTGCAGCCTGCGAACTCCTCGATGGAGCCCATCTTCACGGACTCCGTTGAGATTCGGGGCGTCGTGATCGGGGTCGTGCGCCGATACTGATGGACCGAACGCCACCGTTCGTCCCCGTCCGATCCGCCGAACCATGACGTCCCCGCAGACGCCCCCTCCGACCACGCCGCGCCACTCACCGTTGGTGCGACTCGCGATCGAGTTCGGCCCGCTGTTGGTGTTCTTCGTCCTCAACAGCAGGAAGGACATCTACTGGGCGACGGGTGGGTTCATGGTGGCGATCGTCCTCTCGCTGATCGCAGCGCGGCGCACGGAACGCCGCTGGCCAGTGATGCCGCTCTTCACGGCGGGCTTTGTGCTCGTCTTCGGCACGCTGACCCTCGTGTTGCGGGACGAGACCTTCATCAAGGTGAAACCGACGATCGTGAACGGGCTCTTCGCTGCGATCCTCGGGATCGGCCTGCTGCGCGGGCGAGCACTGCTCTCGGTCGTCTTCGGCGACGCGCTCTCGCTGACTGCGGAAGGCTGGAAGCGCCTGACCGCACGCTGGGCGGTGTTCTTCGTCGTCTTGGCTGTGCTGAATGAAGCCATTTGGCGCTCGTGTAACACCGATACCTGGGTGACCTACAAGACGTTCGGCATCGCGCCCCTCACGCTGGTCTTCATGCTCGCCCAAGCCCCTCTGTTGCAACGCTATCAGCTCGCAGATCCCTCAAAGGAGGACCCCCGTGGATGATGCTGTCGTCGTAGCCCAAGCGAGCCGAGTCGAGCTCGAGCGCCTCTCGGCGCGACTCCTCTCGATCGGAGTGCCGAGCCGGCTGCTGCGCCCGCCGGGCTGTTCACCGAGCGGTTGAGGGACGACCCTATGGCTCGCGGTCGCGGGCCACGACGCACGGCAAGCGGCTGCGGAGGTCCAGCGCGCCCAGGACGAGGAGCTGCAGCGGCTCGCTCCGGATCCCACGGCGTTGGCGCGCGCTGGGGTGGTCCTCGACCTCGACACCGAGGGTGGTGATTGCCCCGCCTGTGGTGCACGGATCGATGCGGGCGCGATGCGCTGTCCCTCATGCCGATTGCGGCTCGGCTAGGAGCCTCGGCAAGCGTTCTCCTGCCAGCGGGTCACCGCCTCTCCCTGCCCAAGGGGCGGCGCCATGCAAGTGTTCGCACGCTGCCTCGAAAGTCGGAGCAGAGTGGGGCACCTACTCGAGAGGTCGTCGAGAGGGATCGAGTGGAGTAGGGCACCATCCTCGGATGGTGGCGCCGCCGTCCCACTGGAATCCGGCCGTTAGGCGTCTACAAGGTCACATGGGCGACGCTCTGGGAGATCCGCAGCTCGAAGGCGAGACCTGGGTGCCGCTCTTCGCCCGAGCGCCCCACGCCGTAACGAGGGACGCTGCGCTACTTCTGGATAGCGTCGGTATCCCCTACGTGGCGCAGGACGACGGGCACCTTCTCGTTCGAGAGGATCAAGCGGTTCGCGCGCGGGCTGAGTGGGAGGCGTACAGGCTTGAGGCACGCAGCTGGCCGCCTCAGAAGGCCCCCCCGCGGATCCGCTCCGACGGTGTTCGAGGAGTCGCGCTCTACGCGGCGATCCTGCTCGGTTTCCATCTGGTCGCGACCTACACCTTCCTGGGTCTCGACTGGCGGACACAGGGCCGAGTGGATGGCGACCTGATGCGCAGCGCTGGCGAGTGGTTCCGTGCCGTGACAGCGCTCTCACTGCACGGCGACACCACTCACCTCGTCTCAAACCTGGTCTTCGGGTCGGGCTTCGGCTTGCTGGCCGCTCACCGCCTGGGTGCGGGTTGGGCTTGGCTCTCGACGATCGCAGCGGGGGCTCTGGGGAATGTGGTCAACACCCTCGCACTCCCCCTCTCTCATCGCTCGCTCGGTGCATCGACTGGGGTCTTCGGAGCGCTTGGGGTCCTCATGGCTTACGAATGGAGCGCACGGCGCCGCACAGGTGAGCCGTGGCTCCGGAAGTTCGCACCGCCGATCGCCGGTATGGTGCTCTTTGGCTGGCTAGGGATGGGAGACGCCACCGGAGCCGGGCGGGTGGACGTCTCGGCCCACGCTTTCGGTCTCATCGCAGGACTGGTCCTTGGGGGGCTCCTGGGCATCCTCGCCCTGCCGGAGCGCTGGGGCAGCAACGGTGACCGTGCAGCAGGCGCAGCAGCCATCTTGACCCTCGTCGCCGGTTGGATCAGCGCGCTGCCGTGATCGAGCGGCGTGGCGCGAGCTGCAAGCTGAGACACCGAAAAAGCGATCGGAGTTGGATTTCAGGTGGCTCATGGGCGGGGCCGAAGGTTGAGGCACGGCAAGTCCCCTTACGGCAGGATCCCAGTGCCTCAGGTTGACCGAAGCTCGCCGTTTGACCCTTGAGAAAGACCATGCAACGCACCTCTTCCCGCCGGTCGCGCGCCGGCTTCTCGCTCATCGAGTTGGTGATCACCATGACGATCATGGCGATCCTCGTCGGCGTCGTCTCGATGCGCTCCGGCACCCTGACGAACAAAGCGCAGGCGTCAAAGATCGCCAGCACTGCAGACACCTACAAGAAGGCCTGCGAGATGTACTTCGGCGACACGGGCCAGAGCGCGCTCGAGTACACCAACTACACCGGTGCCACCTACCACCGACTCTCGCAGAACCCGACGATCACGGGCTGGAACGGCCCGTACATCGAGCGCCCGATCAGCACGGCCGAGAACCCCATGAACACGACCGTGCACCTGTACTCGAACATCGTGTACGCCAACGGCAACGGGTTCGACCTCGACGGTGACGGGACGGCTGACGTCGCCAACGGCGCCGCGGGCAACACCCTGTGCTTCTGGGGCATCACGGATACCCTGGGCCAGGCGGTGGACGCGATGATCGACCGGACGCCGGCTGCCGTGGGGACCGCTTGGCAGGATCGCGGCCGAGTGGAGTGGCAGGCGGGCAACCTGCTCTCGATCATGCTCCGCAACTGACCTCCACGGGGCGCGAAAGACAATCGCCAACAGGATCAGGGGGGAGCTCAACCGCACCTCCGGAGCCACTTGGTTGCTGTTCACTGAGAGCGTCGGATCATCCTCGGGCTCGGTGCTGCATCACGCAGCCCCGAGCCCGTGATCCTTTCGCCCGATCCAACACTGCGAGTACCGCCAGCAAGACACAGAGTGCGCTAGACTTCGGGGGAAATTCCGAGCGCCCCTATCGACCTGCGACCCACCGAGGATCTGACGTTGACCATCGAGACCGTGGCCAAGAAGCTCGGCGCGTGCCCGCAATGCGGCGCGAAGCTCCCGGATGTCCCGGTGTCCCTTTGCCCCTACTGTGCCTCACCGCTGGAGACACAGGCGGACCGGGAGGCACGGGCCAGTGTCCACGCGGCACGCATCGGTCGAATTCGAGAGCACAAGGACTTCCCCGACGCAGCGGCCTGGGTCCCCCCCGAGACCGCCGGGTTCTACCGGGCCGGCCGCATCAAGTGGTGGGCGCGCCTTGGGCTTTTCACGGGCGGCGCGATTCTAGGAGGCTCGTTGGTCACCGCGGGCGGGCACGTCTGGCAAACTCCGGGCTTCTGGCTCGCACTCCCCATGCTCGGTGCAGCAGCGTACGGCTTCCGTGCCGCCCAAACACAGCTCCGGAGCGCCATGCGCTTCCCTATGCTCGTCCGGCCTGCGATCATCCTCGATCGACGGAGCGAGACCGAGATCCGCGGCTGGTCTGGCTTCACCACCTACTTCTTCAAGCTCGAGTTCGAAGACGGCGCCCAAGGTGAGTTTTCGTTCCCGGGTCTTGGCCCGCAAGAGGAGCCCTACGCCACCAACCTGCCCGGTGTCGCGTATAGCCGCGGGACGGAACTGCTGTCATTCCGGCACATTCGGGTTTGACTGTACGAGGGCATACCCCAGCAGCCCACTCACCCTTGTGACGTCGAGAGGGGGGTCAGGGTGCGTAACGCGCACCTCGAAGCGTTGCTCACGAGCTGCCCGCGGACGTCCTATGGCCAACGCACGGCGGAATGCCGCCTGCCCGGTTGTGGCATGCAGCCGCCGCAAAAGAACGCGACCCCCGCGCCTCGAAGAGGCACGGGGGTCGCAGTGCAAAACCCCGGCGATGACCTACTTTCGCGCGTGAG
>CAYOBN010000025.1:0-10275 GCA_964402175.1 uncultured Planctomycetaceae bacterium
GGAGCGCGCGCTCGCGCGCGCCCTCACCGCCAAGTCGTACCTGGTACCGTTCGACGCCACAACCGGCCAACCGGGATCCTCACGGCCTTCTTGAGCGGCACCGATCTCCCCCCAAAGCTGGAAGATGGACACTGGACGCGCGGGAAAACCGCAACCCAGCCCACAGCCATCTCAGCGCCATTCAGGTATAGCCTCTAAGGATGCGCCGCGTCTTCACCCTCGCTGTCACCCTCGTCCTGACCCTGCAGCCCGTCGCCCACGTGGCCACCGCCTGCACAGGAATCACCCTGCGCGCCCGGGACGGCAGCGTCGTCGTATCGCGCACCAATGAGTGGGCGCTCGGTGACATGGACTTGAAGATCGGCGTGTTCCCGCGGGGTCACCGCTTCGTCGCGCAGACCCCCGACGGGCAACCAGGGCACACCTGGGTCAGCGAGCTCGGCTTCGTGTCGATGACCGCGTACGGTCAACCCTACGGCCCCGATGGGATGAACGAGGTCGGCCTCTCCGTCGGGATGTACTACCTGCCCGGTTACGCGGAGTACGCGCCGTACGATCCCGCGCACGCTGCGGAGACGATGAGCGTCGGCGACTTGATGCAGTGGATGCTGACGTCGTTCCGCACGGTCGCAGAGGTCCAGGCGAACTTGACGCGGGTGCGGGTCTGCAATGTGGAGGACCCTCGCTTCGGAGGCGCTCCGCTGCCCTTCCACTGGAAGGTGACCGATCCGAGCGGCGCGAGCCTCGTGATCGAATACGTCCGCGGCGGCACGCTGACGACGTACGAACCTGTGCTCGGGGTCATCACCAACGCGCCGACGTACGACTGGCACGTCACGAACCTCAACAACTATCTGAAGCTCTCGCCAGAGCCCGCCCCGAGCGTCAACCTCGGTGAGCGCAAGTTCGGTCCGCTCGGAGCAGGCTCGGGGATGATCGGACTCCCCGGCGACTTCTCGCCCGCGAGTCGCTTCGTGCGCGCCGCTGCTTTGACCGCAAGCGCTCGGCCGCTGGACTCGGCCCAGGCCGCTGTCGACGAGAGCTTCCGAATCCTCGACAGCTTCAACCTGCCCCTCGGCGCGATCGTGCCCGCGGAGAAGCTCCCGACGGACATCTCCAGCGCGACCCAGATCACATCCGCCTCGGATCTCTCCAATCGCGTCTATTACTTCCACACCCAGTGGAATCGCCGCGTGCGCTCGGTCGATCTGAAAGCGATCGACTTCGCAAAGGTCCCGCTGCAGTTCATCCAGGTCGACGCAGAGCGCGCGCAGGACATCGCGGCCCTGCCGGTGTCGGCGCGCTGAACGCCGCGGCGCGCTGCCTTCAGTTCATGAGCTCACGCAGCTTCGACGCGTCGAGCTGCATGGGATGTCCCGACCATACGATCGAGCCTTCGCCGTCGATGACGACGGCGGTCGGGAAGCGATCGACACTGAATGCGGAGCGTATCCGGCCGCTCGGGTCGACGCCGACCCACGCCTGCATCGGGCGGCGCTCGACGAACCCGTGGAGCAGCTCTTCGTCTTCCTCCGAGAGCGCCATGAACACGACGGGCTCGCCCTCGAACGCCGCGACGAGCTGATTCATGTGCGGGATGGCCTGCACGCAGGGTCCGCACCAAGTCGCCCAGAACTCCAGGACGACGGTCTTGCCCCGGTGCTCTGCCAAATTCGCATTGGCGTCCTCGGGCGCGGAGATCCACGTCGAAACGTGCACCTCGGGCGCTCGTCCCCCGGTCGAACCAGCGAAGAGAGAGCGGATCGTGAGCGCTATGAAGACGATGACCCCGATACGGAAGAGCGCTTGCATGGCAGTAAACGTCGTATCGGAGGTTCTGTCGCGCAGCCCTGGCTCCGGGAGCTGATTTCGAGCGCAGCGCTCCGAAACGGTACAGCGCAGCGCCCATGGGAGAGCGCGGGGTGTCAGCCCCGGTCCCACTTGGAGGTGTTCTTGAAATGGAGCTTCGCCAGCCGCGCCATGATCGCGGGACCGTGATCGAGGACGATGCGGCGCGCCGCTTCATCGACCGGTGCCCCCGCGCCTTTGTGGAGCGCGACATCGAAGTGCTCTGCGAGCTCCTGCATACCGAGGAGGAACTCCTGGCGCGCGATGACGCTCGCGGCGGCGACTGCGACGTGGCGCTCCGCGCGCGGGACTTCGATCAGGCGCACCCCCAAGGGCGCCACCGCGCGTGCGACGAGGCCGCGCTGCTCGAACTGATCGACGACGACGGGCTCGCCGCGCCGCGCCACACGGCTGAGCACTTTGCCGTGAAGCTGCGCGAGCAATGGGTTCAACGAACCGGCCGCTTCCCATTCGGCGTTGTATTCGATCGGGTCGAGTCGCTCGACCGCGAACTCGACGATCTCGCGCAGTGCGTGACCGAGGCGCAGAGCGCGCGGATCCGTCAACGTCTTGCTGTCAGCCACCCCGAGCGTCTCGAGTTCACGTAACTGCGCCGCAGACTCGACGCGGACGGCGACGACCACGAGGGGGCCGAAGTAGTCTCCTTTACCCGCCTCATCGCTGCCAGAAACGGGCGCGCCGACGTCGATCGGCGCGTCCGCGGCCGCGGCCGGCGCGGGTGGTTGTGCCTCGAGCGCGGTCCAACGTGCGAGGAAGCCGCGTGGATCCTGCGCCTGGACCACCAGTTTGCCGGAGGTGTAGAGGGTCGCGACGGCGCCGTCACCCTTGACACTGAACACCGCATGCGGCACCGCGCGGAACTCGAACGGGCCCGAGCCAAGGCGCGCTCGGAGCGCGGCCTGTTCCTTGGGCGGCACCATGACGACGAGGGTCTCCTGGGTCATCGCGTGAGCTTAGCCCAAGGCTCGGTTATCGTGCGTGTGTGGACGCCGACACCTCCAGCGCAGCACCGTTCGATACGGGCCTCACGCCCGAGGTCGCACACGGACAGCTCGTGCATGCACCCTTCGGCTCGTTCGGGCTGTTCCGACGCACGGATGGCACGTGGGTCGCGGTGGACGCTTGGTGTCCGCACGTGGATGGTCCCTTGTGGCAAGGCACCTTCGGCGGCGAGGACGAGCTCGCATGTCCGTGGCACGCGTGGCGCTACTCGCTCCGAACGGGTCGCTGCACCTGGGCGCCGCCCCATGACGCCGAAGAAGCGAGCGCGACCGAGGTGCGAGTGCTTCCAGTCGCCGAGGGGCCGGCGGGTACGCTGGTGGTGTTCTCACGCTGAGCCCTGCCACGATCGACGCGGGATTCTTGGCAGCCATCGAGGTCGCACATCGCAGGGCACCGCCATGGCGCACGCTCGCTCCTTCGCAGTCGTCCTCGCCGCAGCCTTCGGCTGTGCCTCCTGTACCGAAGTCATCCTCACCGACGCCGGGACCGCCAGCGAGGTGCTGATCCTGCGCTGGTCCCTCGCGACGCGGGTCAGCGCGATCGCGCTCACCCTCGCCATGTGGGGAGGGGCCGCCTTTGCTTGGAGACGCTATCGCAGCAGCGGCATCCCGGCGATCTTCGTCTTCGGGCTGTTCGCCTGTGTCGGCGTCGCCGTCACCCCGATGATCGTCGGAGATCGCCTCGTCGCGGACGCTGAAGGTGTGCACGAC
The DNA here is from genome assembly GCA_964402175.1 of uncultured Planctomycetaceae bacterium. Classification (GTDB taxonomy): domain Bacteria; phylum Planctomycetota; class UBA1135; order UBA1135; genus JAWKUK01. Next base: position 3,582 of record CAYOBN010000025.1, read on the forward strand.
GTCCACGGGTTCCCTTGGGACCGGCGGCTCCGCGGCTTCCGCTACGCCGACGTGCGCCGCGCCGAGGTCTTCGAGCGCCGTGTACGTTCAGGGAGGTCGAGTCGAATCGAACGTTATTGGGTGCTCACCGACCACGCTGGTCACAGCTCGGAGCTCACCGTCGGCGACCTCTGGGACCGAGCAGCGCGCTTGCTCGTGCCGAGGCTCGAAGCGCGCGGTGTGCGCTTCGGACCTGAACCGCTCGACATCGACGATTACCGCTGAATCAAGTTCGACGGCGCTCGTAGGCGAGCGCAACCGCAGCGCTGCCGACGATCAACATACCGAACAGCGTCCATGGCCCGGGCACTGTGCCGAACAGGAGCAGCCCGAAGAGCGCTCCGAACGCCGGCCCAGTCATCGTCGCCGCTGTTCCCCGCGCCGCATCGATCCTCGCGAGGCCCTGGGTGAGTGTCACCTGTCCCGCGAGTCCTGCCAACGCCACTGCGAGATGTGCGAGCACATCCCAAGAGTCGCGCGGAAGCGCAGATTCACCCGCGAGGATCGCGCCGGTGAGCCCTCCGGGTAGCGTGGCGAGCGGGAACCACACCATGATGGTCAGCGGATGCTCGGTGGCTGCCAACCGACGAATGGTGATGTACGCGAGCCCAGAGCAGAGCGCTCCAGTGAGCGCGATTCCCATGACGCCGCGCAGTGTGCCGCTCGGACCGACGACGAGCGCCACACCGACGAATGCAGCCGACACGATCCACCAGTGCCTGCGCGACGTGGCCTCGCCCAGGACGAGCGGTGCGAGCGCGCCGACGAAGATCGGGTGCGTGTACTGCAACAACACGGCGTCCCCGAGCGGCAGATGCTGAACCGACCAGAAGTAACACGAGAGCGCGACGTAACCCAGGAGCCCGCGCGTCAGTAACAGCCCGCGATTCAGGCCCAGGAGGTTCACCTTGGCGCGCCGCGCCAGGGTGATGAAGACGAGGCTCATGACGAGACCGCGCGAGAGGACCACCGCCTGGGTCGGTGTCTCCGCGAGCCAGCGCTTCGCGATGGCGGCCATCAGCGCGAACGCCGCCGCAGAGGCCACCATGAGGACGAGGCCACGGCGCTCCCGTCCCAACGTCGGAAACGCCCCCCCCGCGCCAGCATGTATCCGTTCCGTCACCCGGCCCTCGCGGGCGGAGAGTCTAGAAAGAGCGCACCCGCGATGCACCTGTCGTGAGTACCCTCTTCGTCGCGCTGGCGGGCGGAGCCCCTCCCGCCACCCCACCCCGCTGCCCATGATCAACCTTGCCTACAACCTGGTGCGCCTCGCGCTCCTCGCGCTCGCGCTGGCCTTCCTCAGCTTCTTCCTGGTCGCCAAGCAAGGCATGACCCAGTTGGAGCCGGTCGTCACGAACGCGACGAAGTACCTGCCCACGCTGCTGGTGCCGGTGACGATCGCGATGGCGGTGCTGCTGCTCCTGCGGTACATGGGCAAGGACCGCGACGAAGCGCTCGGCTTCGAAGACTTCTTCGCTGGCCTCGCGGCGATCGCTCTGCAGGTCGTCGTGCTGATCCTGTGGCGCGCGCAAGGCAACGAAGTCGTCGGCGAGCTGATGACGAACATCCCGGACGTGCCGCAGCTGACCGAGCACGCCTCGACCGTCGGCACCGTGGGCGTCGCCGCGATCCAGTTCGTGGTCTTCGTGCTCTACGTCATCGCCGCGCCGGACAAGCGGGCCAAGGGCTGAGGGCCTCGGTCCTGCCCGTGAGGTGGCCTCGAGCGGCCCCGCCGGCCTGATTCGGGCCGGCGGGGCCGCGTCGTTCTGGACCCACTTGGCAGGACGTCCCCCCGCCCGCATACACTCTCCGCATCATGCAGAGCCGCGCCCGCATCCTCCCGAACATCCTCGACGCCATCGGCGACACGCCCCTCGTCCAACTCAACAAAGTTGGGCGCGAGACCGGGTGCCGCATCCTGGTCAAGTGTGAGTTCCTCAACGCCGGCGGGTCCGTGAAGGACCGCATCGGCAAGCGCATGGTGCTCGAGGCCGAGAAGAGCGGCCGAATCAAGCCGGGCGACACGCTGATCGAACCGACGTCGGGCAACACGGGCATCGGCATGGCACTCGCAGCGGCGGTGCGCGGCTACCGGATGATCATCACGATGCCGGAGAAGATGAGCCGCGAGAAGCAGGTGGTGCTCGAAGCGCTCGGCGCCGAGATCATCCGCACTCCGACCGAGGCCGCTTGGGACGCTCCGGAGAGCCACATCGGCGTGGCGAAGCAGCTCCAGCGCATCCTGCCGAACGCGCACATCCTGGACCAGTACTCGAACCTCGACAACCCGCGCGCGCACTTCGAAGGGACGGCGGCAGAGATCCTGCAGCAGACCGACGGCGGCAAGTTCGACATCTTCGTCGCAACCGCGGGCACGGGCGGCACGCTCTCGGGTTGTGCCCAGCGCTTCAAGCAAGACGCCAAACACGTCAAGATCGTCGGCGTCGACCCCGTCGGCTCGATCCTTGCGGGCCCCGGTCCGATCGGCAGCTACAAGGTCGAAGGCATCGGCTACGACTTCATCCCGGACGTGCTCGACCGCAGCCTCGTCGACGAGTGGGTCAAGACCGAGGACCGCGAGTCGTTCTTGATGGCGCGGAAGCTCATCCGTCAGGAAGGCTTGCTCTGCGGCGGATCGTGCGGCTCGGCCGTTTGGGCTGCGGTCGAAGTGGCGAAGCGCGAGGGCCCCGGCAAGACGATCGTCGTCATCCTCTCGGACAGCGTGCGGAACTACATGACGAAGTTCCTCGACGACCGCTGGATGCGCGAGAACGGCTTCACGGAGCGGAGCTGGGAGGTCGAGACGTGCGGTGACCTGCTGCGCCGCTTGAAGCGAGGACCCGTCGTGACCGCTTCCTCCGGCGACACCATCCAGCGCGCGGTCCGCGTGATGAAGGAGAAGGGCATCAGCCAGCTGCCCGTGGTGGAGAACAGCAAAGTCGTCGGCATCGTGACCGAGAGCGATCTTCTGAGCCGCCTCGTCGAACAGCGTGCGACCCTCGACAGCGCCGTCGCCGAGGTCATGTTCCGCAACGTGCACACCGTGCACGCCGACGACTCTGCGGGCTCGCTGCTGGAGCTCTTCTCGACAGGCCACGTCGGGTTGGTCCTCGGCGAGGACGGCGGACTGCACGGCATCCTCACGAAGATGGACCTGGTCGATCACCTGACCGGAACCGTCCACACCGCCTGAAGTCCCTATGCGCGCGCTCGCCCTCACCGGCCTGCTCGCCGCAGGCTGCATCGGCCCCGATCCGACCTCCTATCCGGCGCCCGAGGGCGACTACGGCTCGACCGCAGGGGGCTGGGATGGCTACGTCGGCTACGTCGCCGGTGTCCGCCGATTCGGCTCCGACTTCGGCGACGCGCGCGATGCAGTCGTGCCCGGAGCGCTCGACCTGACCCTGACGCCTCCGGGCAGCCCGATCTCGTTCGCGCTGCAGCTCGCGTTCAGCTACGTCGCTGATGGCCCTGACGAATCGGTGACCTCCAGCATCCGTGACATCGACAGCGTTTCGTCGACGCGGCTCGACGTCGGCCTGAGGCACGTGTTCGGCGAAGGCGCATGGCGGCCTTTTGTGGGCGGCGGGGTGTCGTTCCTAGACGTCGTCTTCGAAGACACGAGCGCGTTCTTCGGGGCCACCGATCGCCTGGACGCCGACCAGAGCCTTGGCGCTTGGGCAGGCGGCGGGCTCTTCTACAGCACGCAAGGCGGCTTCACGATCGGCACCGTGCTGCAACAGACCTTCGGCCACGAGATGCGCCTCGCGGGCCGCGACTTCGACGCGGATTCGCTGGACGTGTTGCTGTTCCTCGGTACGCGCTTCTAGCGACGAGACTTGCGGCGTGCGCCGCCGCAAGGGTCCCGACGCACGCCGCTCACGGGACACGAGACCGCTGCGCTCAGCGGCCCCTCGAAGCGCGCCCCGAAGGCTCAGTAACCGATCGCGACCGAGCCGGTCAGGTTCGAGGTGGCGCTGGGATTGGCGTCCCGATACCAAGCTTGGAAACGCCACGTCTCCCCGAGCTGTGCGGAGATCGGCCCCGACGGCGTCGGCAGCGTCGCCGTGTCGACGAACCAGACGAGCGCTCCGTCGCTCGGTGCGCGCTGGACCTGTCCCGGTCCTCGGTGCAATCCGTAGCTGCCGCCGAGGCACAGTCGCCCCTGGCTCCCTGAGAAGGGAAAGACCGAAGCCGAGTCCCGCGAGCTGAGCAGGAACGCCCAAGCTCCCACGGGCAAGCCCGACGTACGCAGCGCGAGGTCGCGGCGCGTCACCGTGAGGCTGCCGTACGCGCTCAGAGCCGCCGGGGCGCCGAGGCTGTTCGGCTCTCCACTGCACTCGAGCGCCCCGATCGGCGCCCAGCTCCAACGCACGGCGCGCATGTCGAAGCTCAAGGTGAGGCTGAGTCCGCATGCAGAGCCGCCGTCCCCGCTGACTCCGGTGACAGAGACATCTTGACCGAGGAGGTCCAGCAACACGACACCTGTCGCTGGAGACCAACGGTAGGCGCGACTCGAGTTGCTTGATGGCAACCTGCCATTGCAGACGATGACGTCTCCAGTGTCGTCCACCGAAGCAGCGGCGGCGTAGACACCTCCGAGGTCGGGCAACTGCACCATCCCGGTTGCGGCGCTCCAACGGAACGCGCGCGTTTGACCCGTCGCGATCTTGGCGCTCCCGACGACGACGCTCCCATCGCTGTTGGTCGCGGTCGCCAATGACTCCGCGCCACCGAGGGTACCGAGGCTCACCATCCCGGTGGTCGCAGTCCAGCGGAACGCCTTGTCCTGTCCGCTCGCGTCGCGGGCATACCCGACGATGACCTGACCATCGGCGCTCAAATCGGTGGCATAGGAACCGTCTCCGCCCAACGTGCCGAGGTCCGCCATTCCCGACTGGGGGGTCCAACGAAATGCGCGCGACCGTCCTGCCGCATTCGTCGAGAAACCGACGACCACCTGCCCATCATCGCTGACCGATCTGGACGCCGATGTGGTGCCGCCGAGCGTACCGAGGTCTTGGATCCCCGTAACTGCGCTCCATCGGAACGCGTGCCAGTCCCCCGAGGGCACCTCCGAGTCACCGACGACGAAGTCGCCATCGGCGCTGACACCGTTGGCGTAAGCGCCCGAGAAGATGCCGGTGCCGCCCAGGTCGCCGACGCTCTGCATGCCCGTCGCCGCGGTCCAGCGGAACCCGTAAGGGTGCAACTGCGGGTCGTACGAGTAGCCGACGACGACGGATCCGTCTCGGTTGAGACCGAGCGACATGTTCTCGGGTCCGCCGAACGAGCCCAGGTCGCGGACGACCTGGGCCTGAGTCGCGCCCATGAGCGCGCTGGCGAGGAAGATCGTGAGTGGAGAGGGCCTCTGCATGCTGCGAGCATCGCATGGGGGCGCCGGCTCGCGCCATGGGCCGAAGTGGGCAGATGGGACTCCCGAAGGGTGTACGGAGCCGAGCACCGATTGCGGAGGGCACCGCGCGCCTCCCCAGAGCTCCGGTGCACAGCGGCGCCCTCCCTGGGTGCGCAGAATCGAAGACGAGGCTGCTTGGGCTGCTCCTCGGCGGTGCGCCGTTGGCACGAAGACCGCTGCGCAGCTACAGAAGCCAGGAGAGCGCGGCAGTGACTCCGTTGGCGAGCGCAGCGATCCGAACGCCATGCCTCGGGCCAGTCCCTGTCACGCAGGCGTAGAGGAGCGCCTCGACGCCGAACACGACGATCTCTACCGCGATCCACGGCGACTCGTAACGCGTGATCGCGTACCACGCAAAGGGATGGGTGGACAGATTGAAGGCGAGGCTATCGCGCGCTGCGCGCCCCGCGAGGCCCTTCGGCGCTGCGACGGCTGCGAGGGGCAGCTCGCAGGTGATGGTCCAAACGAACGCGATCCACCAACTCACGCTGCGCCCACCATGCGCGGAGCCCGCGATACGGCAGCGAACGCGATCAGAAGCACTGGGACCTCGATCCAAGCGTGGAGCGCTGCGAATGCTCCGTATACGAGGCGAGTTTCGTGATACGCCATCGCAAACACGATCGGCAAGAGCATTGCCGCGATCCACACCGCGGAGATCGCCAACGAAGACCCTTGCCGCGCGCCCGGAAGCCTCACCGGTCCACGAGGGGCATCACCCGCGCCGAGCTTCGGAAGGACCCACAGCACAGCGGCATAGTGCATGCACTGCAGGAACGCCGCCGCAGAGAAGAGCCCACGGGCGCTGTCGCTCGCCACCAGGTTCGGCGGGACGAGCGCGGCCAGGTTTGCAGAGAGCGCTCCGAGCGCCCACGGCCCGCTCTCGGTGACACGACCGCCGAGCGCAGCGAGGCACGCAGCACAGCCCCCCGTGCCGATCCAGAGGGGCAGGATGCCGAAGAGGACGACGCACACCGCGAGTGCGTCTCGACGTGTTCGACCTGTCAGGCGCTCGGCGAGGAAGCCGATCGGTGTCAGGTTGTGGAAGAAGCCGAACCAGACGAGGGCCTCCAAGGGCGCGACGGCCGCGGCCCCGACGCCCGCTGCGATGAGCGCGACGGTGCACACCACGGCGAAGACGCTCGCGCCGCGGAGCATGGGAACGATAGCCACGGCGAGCGCCGCCCCCAGCGCGAGCTCGAGCGCTGCGCGCAGCTCGACCGAGCCGGCACCGATCCA
>CAYOBN010000025.1:10375-54775 GCA_964402175.1 uncultured Planctomycetaceae bacterium
CCCCCAGCGCGAGCTCGAGCGCTGCGCGCAGCTCGACCGAGCCGGCACCGATCCATCCAGCACAACGCAGCAGCACGATCCCAGCCAAGAGCCCGGCAAGCCGAGCGCTGAGCCGGCCCGAAACACGCGCCCCGAAACGCGCGTCGACGTAGCGCAGCTCGGTGATGACGTGTGGCAGACCGAAGAGCGCCAGCGTCACCGAGTAGGTCCAGAGCGGCGCGAGCGCGGCAGCCACCGCTGCCGCGCTGACGAGGCCCACGGCCGCTCCGACCTCAGCGGCGCGCACCACGGCGCACGAGCAGCACGATGACCAGCACGACTCCGAGCGCTCCGAGACCGAGCAGAGCGCCGTTCGGAAGGCTGTCGAAGGCTGTCGGCGGAGCGACGTCGAAGAGGGCGAGCGGTGACGAAGGCGAGGCCGGCAGGATCGGGTGCAGCATGGAGTTCCTCGCTACCAACGTACCACGCGCCGCGCGCACGGGGAGCACCCCCGCACACGCGGCGCGTGAGACCTCTACCGGGCGATGACGCCTCAGCCGATCATGCCCAGCTCGCGCAGCCTTGCGACGACGATGTCAGCCGCCTCTTCGGCGGAGGACTGGGCCGTGTTGACCCGCAGCTCGGGGTTCTCGGGAGCTTCGTAGGGCGAGTCGATGCCCGTGAAGTTCTTGAGCTCGCCGCGGCGGGCTTTCTTGTAGAGGCCCTTCACGTCGCGCGCCTCCGCCACGTCCAACGGTGTGTCGACGTGCACTTCGATGAACTCACCCTCGGCGACACGGCCGCGGGCCATCTGGCGCTCGGCTCGGAACGGCGAGATGAACGCCGTCAAGACGATCAGACCCGCGTCCACCATGAGGCTCGCGACTTCGGCAACGCGGCGGATGTTCTCCACGCGATCGGCCTCCGTGAAGCCCAGGTCCTTGTTGAGCCCGTGCCGGACGTTGTCGCCGTCGAGCAGGTACGTGTGGCAACCCGCGGCGTGCAGCTTCTTCTCGACCAGGTTCGCGATGGTGCTCTTGCCTGCGCCCGAGAGTCCGGTGAACCAGACGACACAGGGTCGCTGGTTCTTCTGGCTCGCGCGGGCCGCTTTGTTGACGTCCAGGTGCTGCAGATGGATGTTGTGTGCGCGGCGCAGCGCGAAGCGCAGCATCCCGGCCCCGACCGTGGCGTTGGTCTGTCGGTCGATCAGGATGAACCCGCCCATCTCTCGATTGGAGAGGTAGGGATCGAAGGCGATCTGTCGGTCCAGCGCGAGCTTGACCTCGCCGATCTCGTTGAGCCCGAGCTGCTTCGCTGCCAAGTGCTCCAGCGTGTTGACGTTCACGCGGTACTTGGGCTCCGTGATGGTCGCATTCACCGTCCGCGTGCCGATCTTCATCAGGTACGCACGGCCGGGATAGAGCGGCTCTTCCGCCATCCATACGATCGTCGCTTCGAACTGATCCGCGACCTCGGACGGATCCTCGGCGGCGCTGATCACGTCACCGCGTGAGACGTCGACCTCATCCGTCAGTGTCACGGTGATGGAGTCACCGGCGACAGCAAACGGGAGGTCACCATCGGCGGTCACGATGCGGGCCACCGTCGACTCACGGCCCGAAGGTTGGATACGCACGCGGTCCCCCGGCGTGATGCGGCCGGAGGCCAAACGGCCGCAGAAGCCGCGGAAGTCCAGGTTCGGTCGGTTCACCCATTGAACCGGCAGGCGCATTCCAGCGCGCTGGAGGCGCGCGCTGTCGACCTCGACCGACTCGAGCCAACCCATCAGCGTCGGGCCTTGGTACCAAGGCGTCCGCTCGCTGTGTTGCAGCATGTTGTCGCCCTTGAGGGCGGAGAGCGGGATCGCGGTGAAGTCGTGGATGCCGACCTGCAGTGCGAAGTGCCGGTAGTCCTCGACGATACGTTCGAAGACCTCGCGGCTGAAGTCGACGAGGTCCATCTTGTTGATGGCGAGTACGACGTGACGGATACCGATGAGGCTCACGAGGTAGCTGTGGCGCCGTGTCTGCGTCAGCACCCCCTTCCGCGCGTCGATCAGGATGATGGCGGCGTCCGCTGTCGACGCGCCGGTCACCATGTTACGGGTGTACTGCTCGTGGCCGGGCGTGTCCGCGACGATGAACTTGCGGCGCTCCGTGCTGAAGTAGCGGTACGCGACGTCGATCGTGATGCCTTGCTCACGCTCCGCCGCCAGGCCGTCGACCAGCAGCGCAAAGTCGATATCGCCGCCCTGAGTGCCCCACTTCTTGCTGTCGGCTTCGATCGCGGTGAGCTGGTCTTCGAACAGCATCTTCGCGTCGTACAGGAGCCTTCCGATCAGCGTGCTCTTGCCGTCGTCGACGCTGCCGCACGTGATGAAACGCAGCAGGGTCTTCTGCTCGTGCTGGTGCAGGTAGGCCTCGATGTCCGAGGCGATCAGGTCTTGGTCAGACATTAGAAGTAGCCCTCCTGCTTCTTCTTCTCCATGGATGCAGCTTGGTCGAAGTCGATCATGCGACCCTGGCGCTCGCTCGTGCGCGCGAGGAGCATCTCCTGGATCACCGCGGGGAGCGTGTCGGCTTCGCTCTCGATCGCGCCGCTGAGCGGGTAGCAGCCGAGGGTCCTGAAGCGCACCTTCTTGAGCTTCGGCGTCTCACCGGGATGGAGCCGGAAGCGCTCGTCGTCGACCATCAACAACGTCCCGTCGCGGACGACCACGGGCCGCTCCGCCGCGAGGTAGAGCGGGACGATCGGGATGCCTTCGCGGTGGATGTATTGCCACACGTCGAGCTCCGTCCAGTTGCTGATCGGGAAGACGCGGATCGACTCGCCCTGACGCTTGCGCGCGTTGTAGAGGTTCCAGAGCTCTGGGCGCTGCGACTTCGGATCCCACCGGTGCTGCGCCGTACGGAAGCTGAAGATCCGCTCTTTGGCGCGGCTCTTCTCTTCGTCGCGCCGGGCGCCGCCGAATGCGGCGTCGAAGCGGTAGTGGTCGAGCGCCTGTTTGAGGCCCTGCGTCTTCCACACATCCGTGTGGACCTGACTGCCGTGATCGAACGGGTTGATGCCTTGCGCCAACGCCTCCGGGTTCCGCCAGATGAGCAGCTCCATCCCGAGCTCTTGCGCCATCCGCGCGCGCATCTCGTACATCGCCCGGAACTTCCAGGTCGTGTCGACGTGCAGCAGCGGGAACGGTGGCGGCGACGGGTAGAAGGCCTTCTTCGCCAGATGCAGCATGACGGCAGAGTCCTTGCCGATCGAATACAGCATCACGGGTCGCTCGCACTCGGCGACGACCTCGCGCAGGATCTGGATGCCTTCGGCTTCGAGCCGCTGGAGGTGGGTCCTGTTCATGGGGAGGGGGTTCCGGAGGGCCGAGACGGACCGAGCAGTATGGACGCTCGGGGCTCCGGGGTGGGCCGGAACGGGGCACCTCCCTCTATCGACGGCTGGTCCGAATCCCGTGAGGGCCGGCGCTGAGGCAACAGGTCACAGGCGCAGGCGGATGCCGCGCCGGTACAGGACCTCGAGCACCAGATACCAGGCGAGGACCCAGAGCAGCGCGTAGGCGAGCGAGGCGTTCACCGCGCTCACTCCGAGGTTGTCCCGCAGGCCGGCGTACGCCGCCTGCTGCCAGGTCCGCCCGTCGGAGAGGGTCCAGAGGCGACCGACGCAGCGCGCGAGGAGGCCGCTGCCCACGAAGACGAGGATCGCGTTCTGCCCGAAGACCTCGAAGGGGCGCGCCAGACGGCGACGCCACGCGCGCTCGCCGCCGAGGTCGAAGAGCGCGAGGCACGCGGCGAGCGCCAACATCGCGAGTCCCGCGGTGAACGTCGCGTACGAGCTCGTCCAGAGCGGCTTGTTCAGGGGGAACACCTGGCCCCAACCGAGCCCCACCGCGGCGGTGACCCCACCCGCCAGCGCGAGGGTCCGCGCGACCGAAGCGACGGGCGCCCCACGACGCAAGAGCGCGCCCGCGAGCACACCGAAGAGCGTCGTGCCGAGCGCGGGAATCGTCGAGAGGATCCCCTCGGGATCGTAGGGCCCCTTGCGGTACGTGTGCACTCCGAGCACCGCACGATCGACCCAGGCGGCGATGGTGTGGGTCTCGCTCGCGAGGTCCGGAGCGCCGTGACCGGGCACAGGCGTCAAGGTCAAGAGCGCCCAGTATCCGAAGAGGCAGACGGAGAGCACGGCCACCTGGAAACGAGGCGCCGTGAAGAGAAAGAGCAGCGCCGCAGCGACGTAACACAAGGCGATGCGCTGCAGGACACCGAGGACGCGGATCGTCGAGACGTCGTAGCTCGGGAAGCCTGCGAGGACGAGGCCGAACGCAAAGAGCAACGCTCCGCGCCTCAGGACCTTCGGCACCACTGCGGCGCGTGCTCCTCGGCTCGCATCCACACGCCGACCGAGCGCGAGGGGCACAGCGACGCCGACCATGAAGAGGAAGAACGGGAACACGAGGTCCGTGGGGGTGCAACCGTGCCACGCGGCATGGCGCAAGGGCGCATAGATCGCCCCCCACGATCCCGGGTTGTTCACCAGGATCATCCCAGCGATCGTCGCGCCGCGCAGCACATCGAGCGCCCGCAGCCGTGTCGGCGTCGCGGGTACGTTCATTCGACGGCGCAGCGAACCTGGAGCTCACCCTTACGAGAGTGAGTCTGTCCGAACGGCAGACTCTCGCCGTTGGTAAGGACGGTCGCTTCGATGCTGCTGTCTTCTTCGGTCTCGGCATCGAGCTTGAATTCGCTGATGAAGCCGGTCGTCAAACCGAAGGAGTACGTGCCCGTACCGACGATCTTCGCGGTGAAATCCGCCGCGTCGACAGAGACCTCGACGCCTTCTGGTGCGGCGTTGCCCGCGACCTTGTCGAGCTGCTCGGCGAACCCCGCTGTCGCGGTGATGTCGAGCTCCAGCTCGACCTCCGCCTTCTCTCCCTCGACGGACTTCAGGACGCAGCGAGCGGTCCCTTCGACGTCGCCTTTCCGAAGGATGTCCGCGATGGTCGGCATGTCCGCCGGATCAAGCGCGCCCTCGATCTGCTCCAGGTCGGTCTCGAGGTCGATCGACAGCTCCCCACCAGGGAAGAGCACGTGCACGAGCCCCGACAGGGGCACCTCCCAGGAGTCACCGACATCGACGAGCTTCTCGGGCAGGAGCGCCAGAAGGTCCATGTCCGCGTGCAAACCGAGCAGGAGCGTGTCGCGCCCGCGCTGATCCGGGTCCGCCCACTCGGCGGCCCACTTACCGGCGTCCTGCGACCAGCGGAAGCGCACGTCGAGCCCTTCGAGTTCGCTCGTGCCGTCGCCGGTGCTCTCGAGCGCGGCCTTCTGGCCCATCAGCTCCATCTCGAGCTTGGCTGAGTACTCCTCCAGGAGGTGGGTGTACGTGCGCACGAATCGGTCCGGACGACCGTCGCCGATCAGCTCGAGGCGATCGATCACGCGCACTTCCTGACCGCGCGTCGCCTTGTAGCGCAAGGTCGGCACCTCGTTGGTCGGCTCCCCGCCCAGCGTCGTCTGGGTCGCGGTCGTCTCCGCGGTGTGGGTCCACGACAGAGCGCGAGAGAACGAACTCCCATCGGCTGGGGAGTAACGCAGCGTGTGCTCGGCCGTCGGCGTGGCGAGCAATCCGGCGAACAGAGAGAAGACGAGGGGCTTCATGGATCGATGGCCGCGGCACAGGACGGGAGGTGCCACGGAGTGTGGAGAGTGGAACCGATGGGCGGTCCCCTCACAAGCTGACGGGCCGCCCTCCAGCCCTGTACGTCGCGGCGCGCCGTACAGTTCCCGTAATCGCCGATCACGCCATGGAGCCCGCGGCGCTGGGGTATCCTCGGGCCTCCGCCGCGCACCGGTACCGTGCGGCGCCCCAGACGATGCAACACCGAATCGCGCCCGCGCTGCTCTCTGCGCTCACCCTCTCGCAGGCCCTGGCGGCGCCGCAGGACACCGCCGTTGCGGCCCCGCCTGCGGCACCCGTCTTCGACAAGGGCGAAGCCCAGGTCGTCCCCGCCTTCAAGGACCCGAAGGGCTGGATCCAGCAGGACCTCTGGGTCGAGACCGAGTTCGACAGCAACGGCGACGGTAAGCCCGACCGTATGCACGTCGACGTGACGCGCCCCGGCCAAACCGAGAGCGAAGGCTTGAAGGTGGCCGTGATCTACCAAACGAGCCCGTACTTCAGCGGGATCGCCGGTGACTCGCGCGATTTCTTCTGGGATCCGAAGCACGAGCTCGGGGCGACCCCGCCCGTCCGCAAACCCGGTCCCGACATTCCCCACCAGGAACGTCGGACGCTGATCTCCCGCTCGCTGCTCTCCCAGTGGGTACCGCGCGGCTTCGCCGTCGTGCACTCGAGCTCACCGGGAACCGGGCTATCGCAGGGCTGTCCGACGATCGGGGGCAAGAACGAGTCGCTCGCGCCGAAGGCCGTCATCGACTGGCTGTGCGGACGCGCGAAGGGCTACACGCTGCCGGACGGTGGTGAAGAGGTCGTCGCGTCCTGGTGCACCGGCAAAGTCGGCATGATCGGGACGTCGTACGAAGGGACTCTGCCGCTGGCTGCGGCGACGACGGGTGTCGCGGGCCTCGAGGCCATCGTCCCCGTGGCCCCGAACACGTCGTACTACCACTACTACCGCTCGAACGGCCTGGTGCGCCACCCTGGCGGCTACATGGGGGAGGACGTCGATGTGCTCTACGACTTCGTGCACAGCGGGGATCCCGCCTTCCGCGAGTACTGCAACCGCACGATTCGCGACGGCGAGATGGCGCAGAACCTGGATCGCGTCACCGGCGACTACAACGACTTCTGGGCGCAGCGCGACTACCTGAACGTCGTCGGCAACGTGAAAGCGGCCACCTTGATGGCGCACGCGTTCAACGACTGGAACGTGATGCCGGAGCACAGCGTCCGCATCTACGAAGCGCTCGTCGCCAACGGTGTGCCGTCCATGGCGTTCTTCCACCAAGGCGGCCACGGCGGCGACCCGCCGTTCTGGCTCGTGAATCGCTGGTTCTCGCGCTACCTGTACGGAGTCGAGAACGACGTCGAGTCCCTGCCGCGCTCGTGGATCGTCCGCGAAGGCGCGAAGATGAGCGAGCCGACGGCGTACCCGCAGTATCCGCACCCTGACTCGCGCCTCGTCGAGCTCCATCCGAGCCGCGGGGGCAACGGCACCGGTGCGCTGACCACCTCGCCTGCGGGTTCGCAGGGGATCGAGACCTTGGTCGACGATGTCACGCTCGATGGGGCGACCCTCGCTCAGGCGACGGAGTCTCAGCACCGCTTGCTCTTCGTGACGCCCGAGCTGAAAGCTCCGTTGCACCTCTCGGGCGCTGGCACGATCTCGATCCGCCTGGCGGCGAACAAACCAGCCGCAAACCTCTCGGTGTGGCTCGTCTCCCTGCCGTGGACGGAGAGCCGCCGCATCTACGACAACATCATCACGCGCGGGTGGGCCGATCCCCAGAACCGGAGCTCACAGCGCGAGAGCGCGCCGCTCGAACCGGGTGAGTTCATCGAGCTCACCTTCGCACTTCAGCCCGACGACCAGATCATCGCGGCTGGACAGCGCATCGGCCTGATGGTCTTCTCGAGCGACCGCGACTTCACCCTTTGGCCCGCGCCGGGGACCGAGCTGCAGGTCGACCTCGACGCCACCGTGCTGCGCCTGCCGGTCGTCGGCGGCAGCGACGCCTACACCGCTGCCTTGGGTCAATGAACGGTAGGACCCGCGGCGACGCGGGTCCGCTGACATGGGTCACGCGTTCCTGACCGACATCCTGCTGCTGCTTGCGGCGTCGATTCCGATCGTCGTTCTGCTGCAGCGGCTCGCGCTGCCGTCACTCGCGGGCTTCCTCGTCGTCGGGGCCCTCCTCGGGCCCCACGCGCTGGGCTGGATCACCGCTCGGAGCGAGGTCGAAGCCCTGGCTGAGATCGGCGTCGCTCTGCTGCTGTTCACGGTCGGGCTGGAGTTCTCGCTCCCCCGACTGCTCCTGCTGCGGCGCGAGCTGCTGCTCGGAGGCGGACTCCAGGTCATCGCGACGATCGGCGTCGTTCTGCTGGGTGCGCTGGCTGTAGGTACGACGCCCCGCTACGGGCTCCTGTTCGGCTTCCTCGCTGCGACATCGAGCACCGCCGTCGTGCTGAAGATGCTCGCCGATGAACAGAAGGTCGAGACCGCACACGGTCGCATCGCCGTTTCGATCCTGCTGTTCCAGGACCTCGCCGTCATCCCGCTGCTGTTGCTGGTGCCGATGCTCGGAGACTCGTCCGAGGCTGGGCTCGGAGGTCTCGTCCTCGTCCTCCTGAAAGCGGTCGCCGCCGTCGCCGTGGTGCTCTTCACGGCGCGCTTCGGGTTCAGCCGGGCCGCCAATATCGTCGTTCGCGCGGGGGGGCGCGAGCTCTTCACACTCTTCACCGTGTTGGTCGCGCTCGGTGCTGCGTGGGTCACTCTCTCGCTGCACCTGCCGTTGGCCCTGGGCGCCTTCGTGGCGGGCCTCGTCATCTCGGAGTCCGAGTACAGCCATCAAGTCGTCGATGAGATCCTGCCGTTTCGCGACGTCTTCAACGCGCTGTTCTTCATCTCGGTCGGGATGCTCTTCGACTGGCGCGTCTTGGTCCATCATCCAGGTTCGACCCTCGGGTTGTTCGCGGCGATCGCAGCATTGAAGGGCGGCGTGCTCTTCGGGGTCACGTACATGCTCGCGCGCTCGCGGCGGGTCGCGTTCCTCGTCGCAGCCAGCCTGTTCCAGATCGGAGAGTTCGCGTTCGTCCTGGCCACTCAAGCTCGCGGGCTCAGCCTTTTGGGCGGCCTCGACGAGCAACGCTTCTTGGCGGTAGCGGTCCTTTCGATGGTCGTGACCCCGTTTGTCATGCACCTCGCGAATCGCTACGCGGACCGTCGCAGCCCGTCCGCCTCGAGCAGCTCGGTCCATGCGCACGGGCTGGCGCCGGTCGAAGTGCTCATCGCGGGGTATGGACTCACGGGGCAACACGTTGCCCGTGTGCTCGCTGCGACCTCCATCAGTCACCGCATCGTCGAGCTCAACGCGGAGCGTGTGCGCGCGGAGGCTGCCAAAGGGACGCCCATCGTCCTCGCAGACATCAGCCGCGCAGACGCCCTCCTGCACGTCGGGCTGCCCTCGGCCCGAGTCTTCGTCATCGCGATCAACGATCCCGGCGCCGCTCGCCATGCCGTGGCGCACGCGAGCCGAATCGCCCCATCCACCCAAGTGATCGTCCGCACACGCTTCCTGCGTGACACCGAGGAGCTCCTGCGGCTCGGCGCGCACCAGGTTGTTCCCGAGGAGTTCGAGACGTCGGTCGAGATCTTCGGCCGCGTGTTGCGCGAGCTCCACGTGCCGCGTGGGGCGATCGCCATACAAACCGAGTTGATCCGGCGCGAGGGGTACCAGCTCCTGCGCGGCCCACTGTCCGATCTGAAGCAACTCGAGATCGTGGGTGAGATCCTGGCAGCGACTGCGGTCGACACTCTCTACGTGGGCTCGACGAGCTTCGCCTGCGGGAAGAGCCTGGCAGAGCTCGACTTCCGCAAGAAGACCGGCGCCACCGTGCTCTCGATCATCCGCGCGGGCCAGGAGCTCCACGGACCGGGCGCCGAGGTGCGAATGGAGCCTGGCGATCTGCTGATCGTGCGCGGCCAGCACGATGAACTCGATCGCGCGCGCGACCTCGTTGCAGGGGCGATGCACGCGTAGACGCAGCTCGCGCGCTCTCACTGCCTGCAGACGAGTCCGACCCCCGTGCACACATGAACAGCCCTCGACGATGCGCCTCCTCAGAGTCTCCGCAGTTGCCTTAGCGCCCATCGAGGGCGAGATCGAGCGTAACCTCGACGCCGCGCGCCGTGCCGTCGAGCGGGCTGCGGGGCGCGGAGCGGCCGTCGTTGCCTTGCCCGAGATGTGGCCGACCTCGTTCTGCGCCAAGGTCGACGACTCACTGGTTGCTGCGAGCGAGGGCGCCGTACGCGAGCTCGCGGCCACCGCTGCCGACCTGGGTGTGGTGGTCGTCGGTTCGGGTTACGCGGCGCGCCCTGGCCGCCGCCCCGCGAACCGCGCACATGTCCTCTGCCCCACAGCTCCGCGTGGCGGGGCCGTCGAAGCGCCGGGTTATGACAAGGTGCACCTCTTCACCCCGACCGCCGAGCACCTGTCGTTCAGCGCGGGTGACACGCTCCCGGGAGCGCACGCTGTGACCTGGCCCGGTGAAGCCGCGCCGCGGGTTCGTTTGGCGCCCATCATCTGTTACGACCTGCGCTTCGGCGAGGTCGTTCAGCATCCGGTGCGCGGCGGCGCCGAGCTCCTGATCGTCGTGGCGCAATGGCCGGACGTGCGCGCCGCCGCATGGCGGGCGTTGATCATGGGCCGTGCGGCTGAGGCACAGGCCTTCGTCCTCGGCGCGAATCGCTCGGGGACAGCGACGTTTGGGCGGCGCCGCGCCAAGCTGCATTTCTCCGGGCATACGCTCCTCGCGAACCCTGGTGGTGAGCTCCTGGGTGAGGGCACAGACGATGACGGGATGCTCGTGCGCGACATCGACCTAACCGAGGTCCGGCGAATGCGCCGCGCGGTGCCGGTACAGCGTGATGCAAGGCCAGAGCTCTACGCAGCGCACCTCCGGCGGCCCCGTCGCCGGGAGCGCGGCGACGAATCGGAGTGAGCGTGACGCCGAATGCTCGCTCCTCGGCAGCTCGCCGTCACCTTGGGACGGGTCCTCAGCGCCCGGCGAGCGCCGCTTCGACGCGGGCGACGTCGGCTTCGAAGTAGCCGACGATCCCGGCTTCGTGGGACTGCAGCCGCCCCTCTTGTTCGAGGCGCCTCGCGACCCCTAAACCGGCACGGAACGCTCCAAGTGCAGCGGCGAGCTCGGTCGCACGCTGCATGGGGTCGCTCGCGTCAGCCGCGAGAGCCTCGTGCGAACAACCGAGCGCATACTCGAGCGCGCCTTCAGAACGGAGCGGCCATTGCAACGCGCCGAACACACGACTCCACGCCTGGACCTCCTGGCGAGCGCCTCTGAGCGCGGCGACGGCCGCCTGCTGGTCACCCTCTGCCGCGAGCAAGTTCCCGAGTCCGATGAGCGCGACGGTGCGCACATTGCCAGCGGCATGATCCCCAGAGGCGAGCGCTGCGTCACCGGACGGAAGCAGGCCGAGACCCTCGCTGAAGCGGGCCGCTAAGCCCGCAACGGCGCCCGAGCGACGCTCGAGCTCCGCGTCCATCACGAGGCACTCGGCGAGCTCCAGGATCGCCTGACGATCCTCGGGTGTGTCTCTCTGTGCAAGCTCCGCCGCCGCGCGGTAGTGCTGCTGTGCTTGGGGGAGTCGTCCGCGAAGCGTCGCGATGCGAGCGCTGCGTATGTGCACGGTCCGCTCGAGTCGCACTGCGAGCACATTTCCGACATCGGACTGCACCAGGCGCTGCGCACCTTCGAGGCTCGCTACCAGCTTGACCTCGGCTGCATCGAACTCGCCGAGCTCGGCCAGCGTCGTCGCGAGCTCTGCGTCCAACTCGATTCGGTCCCATCGCAACTGTGCATCGGATGGAGCAGCCCGTTCCAGCTCGAAGAGGAGTGTCTCGGCCGCGCGCCAACCCTCGAGGGCGGCTCTTGACCGGCCGAGCTGCGCCTCTGCGCGACCGACCTCGGCATGTGCCAGCGCAACGTCGCGAGCTTGACCGACCGTACTCGGAAGCACGCCACCTGATCGCTCGAGGAGCGCAACGTACGCGGACTGCGCTGCGTGTACGTCGTACAGGCCCGCTTCGCAGTCCCCATGCGTGAAGCGCGCTCGTCCTCGCTGCAGGAGTGCGGCGGCTCGCAGGCGCTCCCGATCGTCCACAGCTACCGACCGAGGAGAGCTCGCGCCATCGATGGCGCTCAGCACCATCGTGTAGCGCGACTCTGCTTCGTCGAGAGCACCCGAGGCTCGGGCGAGGTCACCGAACAACATCCACGCGCGCAAGCGCGGGCCCTCGAGCCCGCTCTGTGGCTCATGTTCGGCGTGAGCGTCGATCCGCGCGAGCGCGCGCTGCACGTGCTCCGTCGCGCGCGGAAGATCACCGCGGCTGCCGTAACTGCGAGCGCCGAGGACTTCGGCAAGTCGCAGGTGAATCTCGACCGCGAGTCGCGTGGTTCGCGGGTGGCTCGCAGGCGCTCGAGCTGCCTCCTCCTCGAGGACTACAAGCTGCCGCTCCGCGACATCGAGCAAGTACTCGCGCACGGGAACTGCACCCGCGAGCCCGCTGACGCGGTCGTGCACACCACCCACCAGAGCGGTGACAAGTCCGTGAACATCCTCGAGTCGACGCAGCGCGGTCTGCTCGGCCTGCTCGGCCGCGCTGCGTGCTCGCTGCTCCTCGCGCAACGAGCGCAAGACGAGGAGCGCCGCCGCAGAGAGCCCGATGGCAGCGGAGAGCGCGACGAAGGTCAACGCGGGTTGCCGGCGCGCAAAGAGCCGCGCGCGGTGAGCGAGAGACGCGGGGCGAGACTCGATCGGCCGTTTGGCCAACCAACGGTCCAACTCGGCCGCGAACAGCGCTGCGCTCGACATTCTGGCGCTGGCGTCCACGCGAGTGGCTGCGACCAGGATCGCGTCCAGGTCGTCGTCGAGTTGCACATCGGCGCGACTCCAGAGCTCCCGGGCCAGCGTACCGAGCGCGAAGATGTCGGTCGCCGTGGTCGGGTCGCTGCCCGCGGCCTGCTCTGGACTCGAGTAACGCGGTGTCCCGAGCCGGTTGGCGAGCGGATCCACCACTGCTCCGAGGACCGCTCCGATGCCGAAATCGAGCAGAGCGATGCGGCCATCAGGGCGTACGAGCACGTTCGATGGCTTCAAGTCGCGGTGCACGATCAGTCGACGATGCGCCGACTCCAAGGTCCTGGCAATGTCGCGCACCAAGACAACTCGTTCCCGCAGATCGAGCTGCCGCTCGGTCACGAACACGTCGATGGGCCGCCCCTCGACGTACTCCATCGCGAGCCAGGGCCGTCCTTCGTCGGTAGCTCCCCCGTCGACGACCCGTGCGATCCCCGGATGCTCGAGGGCGGCCAGCAGTCTGCGTTCGTGCTCGAACCTCTCGAGCGCTTGCGGAGCCTCTGCACCTGCGTGAGGTGACTTGATCGCAACTTGCTGCGTGTAGGCACCATCGGCGCGCTCGGCCAACCAGACCTCCCCCATGCCACCTTCGCCCAAGCGCTCGACGAGGCGAAACGGCCCGAGCCGCGCGCCTGCTTCGAACGCGGCAAAACGGACCGGACGCGAGGGGAACAGGGGCTCGAACCGGGGATCGTCGTCCTCAGCGGCACGGGCGAGGTGTTCGACCTCTTGTGCGAGCTGGGGATCACGGGCACGGAGTTCATCGAGCCAGGGACCGCGCTTGTGCGGTGGCAGTACGAGTAGCTCTCCGAGCAGTGCACGGAGGCGCCGAACGTGCTCGGTGTTCACGCCCGCGGCTCCTCTCGGTCATCCAGCCAGCGGCTGAGCAGCGCGCGAGCGACGCGCCAGTCGCGCTCGACGCTCGCGGTCGAGCGGCCGATCGAGCTGGCGATTTCAGCTACGGTGAGCCCGCCGAAGAAACGGAGCTCGACCAAGCGGGCCAAATCGGCATCAGCCTCCTCGAGGGCCGCCAGAGCCTCGTGGAGCGCCAGTATGTCGAGCTTGCGCTCGTCGATCACGACGAGCCAATCCTCGAGCGGCGTGCGCCGACCATCGGCTTCGAACCGCAGCGTAGCGCGATGCCGGGCGTGATCGACCAGGATGTGCCGCATGGCCAGCGCCGCAGAACGGAGGAAGTGGTTGCGGTCGGCAAACGAGCTCTGCTCGCCACCGAGGACTCGCAGCCATACCTCGTGAACCAGCGCGGTCGGCTGCAGCGTGTGCTCCCCGCGCTCGCGCTGCATTGCGGCGGCGGCCACCAGACGGAGCTCGTCGTAGAGCAAGCCGAAGAGCGCATCACCTGCGCCGGGGACCCCCGCAGCGAGGTCCGCCAGGCATCGGGTCACCTCGTCTCGGAGCCTGTGGGACGTGGTTCGCTCTACAGGGCCGCAATGGGACGCGTTTCGCGGGGCCCCGGGGCATCCTAGCGGGCGAGTCGCCCGGGCGCAGGGCGCCAGTGTCGAGGCGCCCGCGGCTCGCGCAATCGATCGGTCGCGCTCGCGCCCGGGGTTCGGCGTATCCTGTCGCCATGGCAGCGGCCTCGACCCTCTTCGCGCGACGCCCCGAGGACCTCGCGCTAGGCACATTTGGCTCTCCGCTCGGTCAATTGGCCATCGTCGCGAGCGACGCTGGCGTCGCTCTGCTCGAGTTCCAGGACCAGGACGAGGTCGAACGGGAGCTCCTGAGCCTCGGTCTCAGCGCCTCGTCGCGAGCCACACGCGGCCGTGACCACCTGGACCGGCTCGAGAGCGAGCTCACCGAGTACTTCGACGGTGCCCGCACCGACTTCACGGTGCCGCTGGATCCGCGTGGGACGCCTTTTCAGCTCGCGGTCTGGGACGCGCTCTGCCGCATCCCGTATGGGGCGACGCAGACGTACGGCGCGCTGGCCGCTTCGATCGCTCGGCCGAAGGCCGTGCGTGCGGTAGGCCGAGCCAATGGCCAGAATCGGATCGCGATACTGATCCCGTGTCATCGCTGCATCGGTGCCAGCGGTGCGCTGACCGGTTACGCTGCCGGGATCTGGCGCAAGGAGCATCTGCTCGCTCTGGAGAGTCGAACACTGTTTTGATTCGGTCATCGCTCCGCCTCGTTCCATGCGATCTTCTTTGCATTGCTTCATGACCTTGGGGTTGCTCATAGGTCTAGCGCCCATGGCAGCGTCACAGGTGACGAAGGTCATGCCGATCGGAGACTCGATCACGCAGGGCGGCAATGGCCACGCTTCGTGGCGCTATCGGCTGTGGTTCACCCTCTCGCGGTTTGCACCGGTCGACTTCGTCGGGACACGGCGCGAGCTGTTCGGTGGTGATGGTCCGAACAACCCGATCCCTGGACGTTATCCGTTCTACAGCAGCGCCTTCGATCGCGACCATGAAGCCTATTGGGGCTGGCGCGCGACCGCGATCGAGCCGCGGGTTCACGCGGCGGCCTGTGCGACGGAGCCCGACATCGCGCTGATCCTGCTCGGGACGAACGACGTCGGACTCGATAGCGCAGCGGGTGTGCCCGCCGCAGCCGGCGCCCTTGGGCGCATCATCGATAACGTGCGCGCAGCCCGGCCCGCGATTCGGATCTACGTCGGCTTGCCGTTGCCCATCGCTGCATCCAGCGGGTTTGCGTCGGGCGCTCTGCACATCCCTGGGCTGCACCAAGCCTACGCAGCAGTGGTTCAGGCGAGCCAGAGCGCGGCCTCGCCCATCCACCTCGTCGATACGGTCTTTGGCTTCGAGCCCCAGGTCGACATCCAACCCGACGGCGTTCATCCGAACGTCTTTGGTGAGCAGCACCTCGCCGACGCGTGGCTGCGGGCGCTGTGGCTGACGTGGAACCCCGCTCCGCCGCCCCATCACCCAAGACCGCTCGTCATCGATCCCAGCTTCGAGACGACGGCGATCGCGGATGGGCAGTGGCGCGAGCGGCCGACCATTGGTCCCTGGCGCTTCGGCGCTACGGGCGCCTCCGCGATGGGTCTCTTCGATCCGGTAGGTGGATGGTATTGGGGCGCCGCCGGCGAAGGGACTCCCACCGGAGCCCATGGATCGCAGGCGCTGTATCTGCGCGACTTCGACGCCGCTGCCGGCTCGCTCGCTGCGTTCCAGACCTTGGCGACGACCTTCGAGCCTGCCCGCTCCTACAGCCTCACGGTGGCCGTCGGTCGGCGCTTGCCGGCGGGCGGGGGATACGGCGGCTTCAAGCTCGAGCTGCTCGCTGGAAACACCGTCCTGGGGAGCATCACCGATGCACTGGTCCCGCCCGCGGGCACCTTCGCCGACGTCACGTTGCAGGTCGACGGCGGGGTGGCGCCGGCAGAGCTCAGAGGTTCGGCGCTGACTGTGCGTTTCAGCCTCACGGCGACGTCTGGCGACGTGGCCACGGATTTCGACAATGTGCGACTGATCTCACGCTGAGGCGCAATCGAGTTGCGCTCGCGTGCGGCGGCGCGTACCGTGCTCGGCACTCCCGAACGGTCGTGGGGAAGTCCGGTGTCAATCCGGCGCGGTCCCGCCACTGTGATCCACACTCAGGGAGCACCACCGGTGGCCCGCGAGGGCCTGGTCACTGATCCGCGCCCGCGGGTTGGGAAGGCCAGGAGCCCGCGCCGCTGACTCCAGGTTCGCAGGGCTGCGCCGGCGAATCAGGACTCCGCGGCGCTGACTTCCCGGAGCTGCGATCCCGTGGTCAGCCAGGAAACCCTGGCCGTTCGGCAGGTCACGCCGGTCGCGGACGACGACCACGGGCCGATCGGAGGTCGGGCCCGCGGTGTGCGTGCACGCTTCGATCGGGCGGTGGATCGTCGTCGGATCGGCCTTTCGCGGATCTCGAAAGGACTCGAACGATGTCACGTCTCCACTGCACTGGGCTATTCGACACTGGGCTATTCGGCACTGGGTTATTCGGCGCCGGAGCAGCCCTCCTCGCGCTCGCCACCACCGCGAGCGCGCAGGCGCCCTCTGCCGGCTACCGCTTCACCGGCTCCACGGACCTCTCGCTCTTCTGTGGCGACTTCCCGACGTTCCGCGGCTTCGCGGACGGCTCGTACTTGGCCTTCGACGGGCAGCGGCTCGAACGGCGCTCGGGCGACGGCACACTGCTGCGCACGTACGCAACCCTGCCCTTCCCGACATTTGCGAGCTTCGTCGACATCAGCGCCGACGAGACGCTGGCTTACATCGGCGAGTCCTCGACCGGGACGATCCGCGAGGTCGACCTGAACAGCGGCGCGCTGCGAACGCTGACCAGCTTGACCTTCAACTTCGACTTCGCCCTCGATGTCGTGCCGGGCCTGGCCTATGTCTCGGCTGCCACCGCCGGATTCGGTTCGAACTCGGTGTGGCGGCTCGACCTCGTGTCTGGGCAAGCGGTCGAGGTCGTGCGCGTGACGGGCTTCTCGGGTCCGATCACCGTCGATCAGCAGGGCGACCTCTACGTCGGTGTGCTGGATACGAACTTCCCACCCACCCCGGGAGCCTCGCGCGTCGTCCGGTTCATGGGTTCGCAGCTCACGGGTCAGACCATCTTGACGGAGGCGCAGGGCCAGGCGTTCTCGACCGGCTTCAACAACGTCGGTGACGTGGCGTACGACCCACGCACGGGCCACTTCGCCGTGATGGAGACCAACGCCGGAGCGACCGGATTCGAGAGCCTCTTGTGGCTCCTCGACGAAACGGGCCAGCGCATGGAGACGATCGCGACAGCCCCTGGTTTTGCGAGCGGCCTGGAGCTCGTCGATTCGGGCTTTGGCACGGAGTTCGGCGCGTACCAACCCGCGTACACGTCGCTGCGCTTCGTGTACTCCGACTGCTTCGGTGCCGGCACATGGCACCGCTGGAACGCCACGGGCGCCCAGCCAGAGGCGGTCTTCACCGGGCCCGGCCTCGGCCAGACCGGCAACGCGACCATCGCGCTGCAAGGCGGGATTCCCGGTGGCTTCGCCAGCCTCTGGGTCGCGCGCACCCAGGCCTTCGAGTCGATCCCGGTCGTCGAAGCCCTCGGCGGTCTGCACCCGATCGCGCTGCAGGCTGACGCCGTCGACTTCCTGCGTCGCTCGAACCTGATCTCCGTAGACCCCCAGGGCGCGGCCACGGTCGGCTTCGTTCAAGCGCCCATGATCGAAGGCGCGCTGCTGATGCAGTGGCTCGTCTACGACAGCGCCGGCCGATTGACGACGTCGTCGACCTTCGCTGTGAACCGCGACGCCTTCTGAACGCGACCGCAGACGGGGACCGCTTCGGGTCCCTGTCTCGCTCAGATGAAGAGCGGCGCCGTCCCGGGACGCGTGAGCTCCATCACGCAGCTCGCAGCGCCGCCGAACTCGACGCCGGGCGCCAACTCATCGGCGCTGACGCCCATGACGTCCATCGACATCTCGCACACGATCATGCGGACCCCGAGGTCGCGCGCCAAATCGACGAGGTCCTCCAGCGCCGCGACGTTCTTGCGCTTCATCGCGAAACGGAAGAGTCGCGAGCCAGCACCGCCGAAGTTGAGGCGACTCGTCCGATGGGTGCCGCGCGGCAACATCAGCGAGAACAGGCGATCGAGCAGGGACTTACCCTGAAGACGGCGCTCCTTACGGAGGCCGAGGATGCCCCAGAACGTGAAGTACATCGTCACGTTCACGCCCATGGCCGCCGCACTGGTTGCCATCGTGAAGGCGGCCATCCACCGATCGAACTCGCTGCTGAAGACGACGAGCGTCATGCGCTCATCGCACGTGCTGCTCGCCGTTGTAACCTCTACGTGCGTTGCGGTGCACGTGCTCATCGTTTACGCACCACCGCAACCTGTCCGCTCGCAGCGGCGTCGAGGGAGATCAGCTCGTTGCCAGTGACCTTCACCCAAGCCTGTATGTCGGCCTTGAACGCTGGGTCCGACGCCAGGATGCGCATCAGCGCACCCGCGCTCAGCCCCTTCGCTTCCTGCGCGACCTTCACGATCGGCATGGGGCACTTGAGACCCCGACAGTCCAGCTCTCGGCTTTGGTCTTCCATGGTTTCGCAGTTGAATCGACCGTCAGCCCAGCTTCCCTTGAGCCGCCCAACAGCCGCGGCCCGAACGGGCCCGGTTTCCCACGTCGATCCACCGAAGAGAGGCGCGTTATCTCTAGCGACCAGGCACCGCAACGTCTGTGTCGCGGAAACGCAACAGCTCGATTCCGAGACAGAGGTCTCTTCCGTCCCGTCCCTGGACCATATCGGTGACGCGGGCTGCTCCCGGCAGCAACTCGACCTGGTACTCGCCCCGCAGGCCCTCGAAGGTCGCGATGTCGAAGCCCTCCGCGCCGATCAACACGTTGTCGCCTCCGTTCCCACCGAGCACGTTATCGAGGTCGTTCCCGACCAACATGGCGGAGCGCGATCCACGCAGCTGCGCGCGCACCAAATACTGGCTGCGGGCCGTATACGGTAGGTCTGGCCGGCGCACCATGTAGAAGCGCCCTTCGAAGTCGGGGTGGATCAACGCGAGCACGTCCAGCATCGGCCCGAAGAGGTCCTTGAAGACGCACCACCCAACCGGGTCTTGGGTCTGGAGCCCTACGCGGTCGGCATACGAGAACATGCCGTCGACGCTGCTCCCGTCTGCTCCTCGGTTGCCCTCCCAGAGGCCGAACCCGAGCTCTGGCAGCGTCGCGGTATAGAACCGCGTCAACGATCCACGCTCGAGGAGCTGCTCGGCAGGACGGAAGACCCCAGCGTTGCGGGCCGCGACGGTCGCCTCGTCCAGTACCTTGACCAAAGGCAGCTCGTCGAGCTCGGCGAAGGCGAGGAGGGCTGACGTCACTTCATCGAGCACGCCGTCGTAGCTCCATTCGTAGAGCGTCGCAGGGTCTCCGTCGACGCCCACGATGTCGGAGGGAATCCCCCACCCGGCGACTCCGAACTCCTCGACGAGCTCGATCGCATCGGCGAGCTCGTCCCGCGGACCGATGATGAAACAGAGTCCATCCGCGCCGATCGTGCGCCGCAGAGCGGCCTTGTCCAGTCGCGCATCGGCTCCTGGAACGTCGCGGAGACAGAAAGCCGTCACCTCTTTGACGCGGTGCAGCGCCTCGAAGCTGCCTCCCCACTTCGAAAGGACGTGCACGAACCCCTCGCCGCAAGGGACCGCAGCGTGCGCCCAGAACGCGGTCCCGAACGGATCGACATCGCTGTAATCGAGCTGGGTGATCCCAAGCTCTCGCGATCGCTCCAGGAGCGCCTCGAACGGGTCCGCTGCGACCGTGAACCAATGGGCGCGAACGGTCTCGACCCGCCGAGTGAGCGGAATCCCATCGACCGCGGACGTGACCTCGTTGTGACGGATCGAAAGGAGCCGCACCGGGCCATGGACCTCGGACGGGATCGCGAAGGCGCGCTGCCCTGCGGCGACTTCGGCGTCGGACGCTGTCAAGTCGCGCTGCGGCCCGCGAGCGGTTTCGAGGCAAAGGAGTTCGCCATCGAGGGGCTCGGCAGCGATGAGGATCGGAACGTCACGCGCGACACTCTCGCCGGGGGAGGGGGCGAGCACTTCGATGGGCAGCGGAGCGCTGATCGATCCCTCGGACAGCGCGCTCGCGACACGTTGCGCGAGCACCTCTCCGAAGAGCTCGACCTGAAAGTCACCGCCGGCGAGGGCGATCGGCTCTTCACGCGCGACGCTGATCCGCCAGAGTACGGTGCCTTCGGGGTCGGCCTCGGCGGCTTCGAGCCATGCTCCGCCGGTGTAGCCGCGGACATCCTCCTCGAACGCCTCGTCGAAGCCGAAGCGGTCGATTCGCAATCCTGGTAGCTCGACTTTCGCACCGACGAGGTCCTCGAACGCAGAGGCGGACAGGGTCAGTGTGACGAGTAGGTCGTGCAGGGTCTTGTGCTCGTCGCCCGACGTATCGACGATCGAGCGACTCCGGAGCTCGATGCTCTGCAGCGCCCCCTGTTGTGCGGCGAACGCGCCACTGGACGTGATGAAGACCAGGAAGGCTGCGATGGATTCACGCGCAAACATGAAGCGTTTCAAAACTGGAAGTAAACGAAGTCGCGAGCCTCCCCGCGGCGAACGACGAAGAGAGCGGTGACCATGAGGCCCGCCGCGATCGCACGCAGCGCCGCCGGCCCACGAAGGTGCATCCGCTCGCGCAGGTAATGCATCACGTGCAAGATCACGATCGGCACGAGCAGGAGCGCATAGCGCAGACTAAGATGCGTCCCTGACGCATCGCCTGTGAAAGGCGCCACGAACATCCGGCTCAGCATCTTCGCGGCGACGCCGAAATCAGCTGCGCGGAAGAACACCCAGGTCAGGTGCACGAATAGGTAGGTCACGACGACGGAGAGGATCCCTCGGCAGACGGAGACGAAGCCGCGCGCCGCCGCCAGATCGGAACGCCGTGCGGTACGGCCTCGCAGAATGCGCTCGACCGAGAGTCCGAGCCCGTGGAGTCCCCCCCAAGCGAGGAAGGTCCACGATGCACCGTGCCAGAGCCCGCCGAGTAGCATCGTGATAAGCAGGTTGGCGTGGGTCCGCAGCGCGCCCTGGCGATTTCCACCTAGCGAGATATAGAGGTAGTCGCGCAGCCAACTCGAGAGCGTGATGTGCCAGCGCGTCCAGAACTCGGATAACCCTGCGCTGAGATAGGGCGCGCGGAAGTTCTCCGGGAACCGTAAACCGAGCAACATCGCCAACCCGATCGCAATCCCAGAGTATCCTGCAAAGTCGGCGAAGATCTGGCCGCCGAAGGCGACTGTAGCGAACCAAGCGCTGGCGCTCGAGAGCTTCTCGACCTCACCTTCGTAGGCTCGCTCGACGACCACGGCGAGGTTGTCGGCGACGACCATCTTCAGGAAGAGCCCTTGAACACAGCGATAGAGGCCGAGCTCGAAGCGCCCTGTGTTCCAACGGGGCGCCCGCTCTAGCTGCGGCAGGAACGTCCTCGCGCGGACGATCGGCCCAGCGACGAGCTGGGGAAAGAACGCGACGTAGAGGAGGAAGTCGCCAAAAGACCGCGACGGCGCGAGCTGGCGTCGGTAAACGTCCAGGGTGTAGCTGAGGGTCTGGAAGGTGTAGAACGAGATGCCGACCGGGACGATCCACTCGTCGAAGAGTCCGTCCGACGGCGTCCATCCGACGAGTCGTCCGAGATCGCGGGCTAGGAGCGGGGTGTACTTGAACCCCGCCAGCAGCCCGAGGTTCGCGGTCAAGCTGAGCGCGAGCCACCGGCGGCGCGCAGCGGCGCTCTGGCACTTCGCAATGCGAGCGGCGACGACGTAGTCGACGACAGAGGAGCCGACGAGCAACGGCAGATACCGCACGTCCCACCAGCCATAGAACGCGAGGCTCCCGAGCAACGCGAGGAACTTCGCGAGCCCAAGGGGGGCGACCCACCAGGCGAGCAAGAGGGGCGCAAAGAACAGCCAGAAGGTGACGCTGTCGAAGACCATGACGGCCGGGCGAGGGTCCCGAGTCTAACCCCCGGGCGGCCAGGGAGAGCGGCTCGGCGCGTCGGAGCGCGACTTCTGGCGCCAAATCCCCCACCCGCGGGTCAGGGGTTCGAGGGCTTCGGTCGATGTATCCGCTGGCATGTGCTCCCTCCTCGCTTTGCTCGAGCTCCCCCCCGGTGCCTCCGCGCGCCCCGAACTCCGCGCCCGCGCGGTCGAAGCCTCCCAGCGGATGCGCCACCGGGGCCCCGACTGGAGCGGTGTGTTCGCGGATGAACGGACGGTCCTCGTCCATGAGCGCCTTTCGATCGTCGACGTCGAGAGCGGCGCGCAGCCGCTCCGCTCGCCGGATGGGCGCCTCGTGCTCGCCGTGAACGGCGAGATCTACGACCACCAGGCCCTGCGCCGAACTGTGGACTACCCGTTCACGACGGGCTCGGACTGCGAGGTCCTGCTACCGCTCTGGCGCGACCGCGGGGTCGAGTTCCTGGGCGATCTGGACGGCATCTTCGCGTTTGTCGCCTACGACACGCAGACCGGCGATTGGCTCGTCGCGCGCGATGCGATCGGCGTCATCCCCCTCTACATGGGGCGCATGGACGACGGCACGCTGGTCGTCGCCTCCGAGATGAAGGGCCTCATCGGGTTGTGCTCGACCTTCGAGGAGTTCCCGCCCGGCGCCTATCTGAAGCGCGGCGACACCCGGCCGACGACGTGGTACCAGCCGCGGTGGCGCAGCTACGACGCGGTCGCAGGAGCGCCCTTCGACCCGTCCGCACTGCGCCGCTCGTTCGAAGCGGCCGTCGAGCGCCAGCTCATGTGCGACGTACCGTACGGAGTGCTCCTGTCGGGCGGGCTCGATTCGTCGCTCGTCGCTGCCACGGCGGCGAAGTTCGCGCGACGCCGGATCGAGACTCACGGGGTCGATGAGGCGTGGTGGCCGCGCTTGCACTCCTTCGCGATCGGCCTCGCGGGGTCACCGGACGTCGCAGCCGCGAAGACGGTCGCCGCCGCGCTCGGAACCGTGCACCACACGTTTACGTTCACGCTCGACGAGGGCTTGGATGCGCTGAGCGAGGTCATCCGACACATCGAGACCTACGACGTGACGACGATTCGCGCGTCGACGCCGATGTTCCTCATGGCGCGGCGCATCAAGGCGATGGGCATCAAGATGGTGCTCTCGGGCGAGGGCTCCGATGAGGTCTTCGGCGGCTACCTGTACTTCCACAAAGCCCCGAACGCGCAAGCGCTGCACGAGGAGACCGTGCGCAAGCTCGATGCGCTGCACTGGTTCGACTGCCTGCGCGCCAACAAGTCGATGGCGGCCTGGGGCATCGAAGCGCGTGTGCCGTTCCTCGACACGCGCTTCCTCGATGTCGCCATGTCCATCGATCCGGTGCACAAACTCTGCACGGGCGGCCGCATCGAGAAGCACGCGCTGCGCAGCGCGTTCGAGGGTGTGCTGCCCAAGGAGATCCTCTGGCGTCAGAAGGAGCAGTTCTCCGACGGCGTGGGTTACTCCTGGATCGACACGCTGAAAGCCCACGCCGCCGCGCGGGTCAGCGACGAGCAGATCGCGCGCGCTTCGTGGCGCTTCCCGCACAATACGCCGCTCACGAAAGAGGCGTACTTCTACCGCGAGATCTTCGAGCGGCACTACCCAGGGGCCTACGCCGCGGCGTGTGTTCCGGGCGGGCCGAGCGTGGCGTGCTCGACACCCGCGGCGATCGAGTGGGACGCCGCGTTCAAGCTGAACGCGGATCCCAGCGGTCGCGCGGTGCGCGACGTGCACGCCGCAGCGCAGCCCACGGCGTAACGGGGGTCAGACCGGCACAGCCTTCCGGGCTGGCAAGGACCGCTCGATGCGGACACGTGCCACGCGCAGGTAGTACCCATCTGATTGCAGGCGGAGTCGCTTCGGCGAGCGCTCCCAGTCGGTACGGAACGTGAACGTACGGCGCTCGTCCTGGGCGCCGGCGCGGAAGGACGCCACATCTCCGAGGCTGACCCCGTCGACAGAGACACGGCCGCCGAGCTCGACCGCGCCCTCGCCTGCGAGCGCTTGCACCTCGACGTGGATCTCGACCTGACCAGGCGGGCAGGCGCTGATGTCGTACTCGACCCAAGCGTCGCCGGGGCGCAACAGGACGAGGTCCGCACCTTGCTGCTCGACCGCGCCGTTACGGGCTGCGGTCGCAATGCCGGCTTTGTCGACCAACTGCCGCGCAGTCGCTTTGCGCTCGATGCAGGCGAGAGACCGGTAACGGACCTCCATCTCGCGCGCGTCTTCGTCCATCGTCTTGATATGGCGGAAGTTCGCGAGCTGGTTGAGCAAGCCAGGTTCGTCGACCAGCCGCGCGAGCTTCCGCGCCAGGTCGTGTGCGTCTCCGGTCGCGAAGTGCAACCCGTCCACACCGTCGCGGACGAGCTCGGCCATGCCGCCGATGTCGCTCGTGACGATCGGGGTCTTCAACAAGAACGACTCGTGGATCGTGATCGGCGAGTTCTCGAACCAAGTGGACGGCACGACGAGGACGTCGATCTCTTCGTAGACCTTGGCGATGTGGTTGTTGTCGAAGCGGCCGTGGAAGACGACCGAGTCACCGCACTCTGCGCCGAGGCGCTGGAGCTCTCCGTGATACGCGTCGCGATCCGGTTTGAAGTCGCCGTAGACGTGCAACACGATAGACTTTCCGGCGAGCTCCTTCATCGCGCGGACGAGCACATCGACGCCCTTGTACCAGAGCAGCGAACCGACGTAACCGACGCGGACGCGCCCTGCAGGATCGGGCTTGCGCTCGATCGGGCGGATGTTGTCCATGAGGGTGCCGTAGTCCGAGTACAGCACTTTGTGCTTCTCGAACTTACCGGTCGCCAGCAGCTTGTCGCGGAGGAACCGGCTGGGCGCGATCACCAAGTCGCAGGCGGCGTACCCGCCGCACACGAAGTCGTGCCGATCGGCCATGTCGCGGAACTCGCCAGCGTATTGTGCCAGCTGACCCATGCCGGGCACGTGGCCGGCGGCGCCGAGCATGCCGACGAGCGGCTCGAGCACAGGCAAGAACTGCTTCGCAGAGCTGATCTGTTTGTAGTTCTTGTCTTTGACACAAAGGAGGCAACCGAGCCCTTGGTTCTCTTCGCAGCGAACACCGTCGGGCCGGATCAACTGGACACGTGCGCAGACGGCCCAATAGTCGTTGACCGTGATCACCGTCGGAATACCGTGCTCACGCACGACATGCGGGAGCCCCGCCGACATGTGGATCAGGTGCTGGAAGTGCACGACGTCCGGCTGCACGCGCCATAGGACCTCGCGGAAGGCAGCCTCCGCCTTCGGCTGGTGATAGCTCTCGCGGAGGTTGCCGTGGTTGAGACGATGAGTCATGCGCCACACGGCGAGGCCCTGGAACTCCGTCTCGGCGACGGTGAAGTCCTCGGGTCCGCCCTCGACACCGGGCACACGCGTGAGGATGACCACCTCGTGGCCGCGCCGCTTCATCTCGAGGGCGAGGCCGAGCGTATACACCTCGGTCCCGGCCCATGTGTCCGGCGGAAAGCCGTGAACGACGTAGAGGATCCGCAGCTTCGTCCGATCGAGCATCCGCGTCGTCGGATACCGACGCTTCGACTTGCCACCCTCGTAGAGGCCGACGAATGCAGCGCGCCGCAGGGCTTCGGCGCGGCGTAGGCTCTGCTGCAGCGCTTCGCCCTTGACCCCGGCCTCCGTCAAGGCCTCGCGGTCGCGGGTGAGCTGCCGCGACACGAGGACCTCCGCGTCAGAGCGCGAGCCGACGCAGATCCGGTCGAGCCATTCTGCGTTGAACTTGCCGTCGATCGCGGCCCGCTTCTGCATCTCTTCGGGGCCGTAGTCGTGGCTGTGCTCGACCGTCGCCACGTCGTCGTAGACGACGGTGTAGCCGGCTTCCAACAGCCCGCGCGCGATCAAGACGTCCTCACCGAACTCCGTCCGCGGGAACGGGTGGCGCTCCCAGATGTCGCGTCGGACCGCTGAGGCGACATCATTGAAGTTGTAGAGCACACGCCGCTCGTGTGCGTTCATCTGGCTGTAGGTCGCAGCGTCCGGCAGTCGGACCTCCCGCCGTCCCGCGGTGTAGCCGGGGTCGTGCTCGCTGAAGACCTTCGTCAGGAGCTCCGCGTCGGGGCGCGGAAGATTGCGGCAATACGCAGCCGCGACCGCCGGATCGTCGAAGTTCCGCGCGAGCTGTGCCAGCCAATGCGGCCCGCTCGGGATCGCGTCCTGCGTGAGGAAGACCAGCAGGTCCCCCTCGGACTGGGCCGCGAGCAAGTTGCGCGTGTCACCGTGGTCGAACGCGCACTGGTGCAAGTGCTCGACGCGCAGCGGGACAGGGAAGCGAGGCCGCCAAGCCTCGAGAATCGCCAGCGTGCGGTCCCTCGAACCCGAGTCGATGACGAAGAAGTCCCAGACGAGCGGGGGGCCTCCGGGCAGAGCGGTCTGCGCCGCGAGCTGGGTCAAGACCCGCTCCAGGAACTCCTCGCCCTGCCACGTGGGCATGAGCACCGAGATGGTCCGGATGGGCCGGGGTTCGAAGCGCGCCATGGGTCTCTGTCTGGGTCGTCGTGCAGGCGGGGCCGGGGAGGGTACCACGCGAGCACGGACCCCTCCCTCGCCTCATCGGCTCGGCGGGGCGCGCAGCGCAAGACTGCGCCTCAGAGCTGGAAGAACTCGGTGAGCGCAGCCCAGAAGCCGAGGAAGATCGACCCGTAGTGGGTCAGGTGGAACCCATCGGCGAGGCCACCGGTGCGGCCCGGAATCGAGACGGTCTCGATCCGGTGCCGACGCGAGGACGGCGAGGCCCACGCATCGAGCGACTGACGCTGCAGGAGCGACTGCGCGTCGTTGACTGTCCCGAGGTAGGTCTTGATGCCGAGGTAACGCGGGCTCGACCAGGGAACGAAGGTCGAGATCGCCGCGTTGACCGCATTGATGTCGTTCGCCAGGTTCGGCGTCCACACGTTGTTGCCCGTCGCGAACATCACCGCGCGCAGGTCGGGCTGCGGCAGCGTCGCGAGCGCGGGCGAAAGGTGGTCCTGGGTCAAGCGCTCGAAGGCGCCGCCCGCCACCGTGGGGTGCCACGAAGCGGTTGGATTGAAGTGGGTCGGCGTGGCGTCACTGCCGGAGACCGCGAGCGCGATGATGTAGACGTCGCCCCCGTGGAAGCGCCGCCAGCCGGCAGCGAAGCCGTAGATCGGGTCGGCGCTCGTGCCGAAGAAGTTCTGGTACGGCGTCACCGGGCCCCAGGACTGCGTCGCGGCGTTCCAGCGGAACGCCCCGGGGATCGGGTCCCCGAACGGGGCGGGGCCGTAGGGGGTCGAGGTGTCACCCGTCGGGTTGAAGCCCGCGAGGATCGAGTCCCCCCAGCAGACGACGACGGACTGGGCCGCCGCGTGGGCGGCCGAGGTCACGGCGACGAGAACGAACGCGAGAGCGAGGGCAAGTCGTTGGAGCACAGACGGAGCGCCGCGGAGCGGGGGCGCGGTCGAGGCGGGGAGGCAGGCGTCCAGGGCTCCCAGCCTCGGGGAGGAGCCGCGGACGGGCCGTTTACGAGGACGGCCTGCGGGGGTGCCGGGCGAGGGCATTCCCCTAGATGCGGCGTAGTGTAGCTGTTCGAGACGCCGCAGGGAAGGGGCGCGCGGGAATCAATGCACGACCCGGTAGACGCCGCCGGTCAGCTCGGCGAGGTCCCGCAGGAGCGCGCTCTCCGTGCCGATCGAAACACAGTGCACGATGACCGGGCGGATCCGGTGGCGCCGCCGGATCTCCGCGAGGATCGCGGTGGGCTCGGTCAAGGTGCCGGCAGAGGGCGCGCCGTCGCTCAGGACGTAGATCGCCTCGACGTGCCGGTCGCGCCAGGCGCGCACGAGCCCGTCGTAGAGCGCGGTCCCGCCCTCGGCGACCCGGTGTTCGATCGCGGCGCGGGCCGCACGCAGGTTGGCGGGGGTGCGCTCGACCACTCGACTGCGCCACATGTCGACGCCGTCCGCGAACCAGATGATGTTGAAGCGGGCGCTCGCGGGCAGTCGCTCGAGGGTCTCGCAGAGCCGCGCCTGCGCTGTGGAGTGGCGCGTCGCGCCGCCCTCCAGAGGCGTCTTGGTGGTGGTGGCGCTCTGCATGGAGCCGCTCGTATCCACCACGAAGACGACGCGCTCGCGATCGACGGGGATGCCGTAGAACTGCACGACGCTGCGGTCGGCGCCGCCCGACCGCGCAGCTCGCGCCGCGCTGAACGCTGCGGCTTCAGCGGGTGTCGCGAGCCGACGCTGCGAGCCCTCGTTCGTCCACCATGCGCGCCAACGCGCAGACGAGGTGCCATGGTCCTGTGCGGTCAGTGCGATCAACACTTCGCGTAGCACGTCGCGGTTGACGTATGGCTCGGCGTCGAGGCGCTCGAAGAGGACGGGCACGAGCGCTGGATCGCGGCGCTCCCGGCAGGCTTCGCGCGCCACATCCCGCACGCGCATGTCCGCGTCGCAGAGCAAGACAGCAAGGCGCGCCACAGAATCTGCCGATGCTGAGCGTCCGTACGCCGTCGCTGCAGCGGCGCGCAGCGCGGGCTCCTGGTGACGGGCCAGGAGCTCGAGGCGGCGCAAGTAACGGGCGTCCTCTGCGACGCGGCCCGCGATGCCGACCCAGGCCGCGGCCCGCACCTCGGGAGGGCCGTGATCGGTGTAACGCTCGAGCTCGCGCGTCACGTGGGGACCGCTGCGCCGCGCCAAGGCCTCCAACGCGGTCGCACGTTCGCGCCCGTCGCGATCGGCCACACGCTGGCGCAATCGCTCGGTCGCCTCATCGGAGGGATG
The DNA here is from genome assembly GCA_964402175.1 of uncultured Planctomycetaceae bacterium. Classification (GTDB taxonomy): domain Bacteria; phylum Planctomycetota; class UBA1135; order UBA1135; genus JAWKUK01. The sequence goes on from CAYOBN010000025.1 coordinate 39,299, forward strand.
ACGCACGAGCGCCTCCAGCGCGAGCTCACGCACGTCCAAAGTTCGACTGCGATCGTCCGCTGCCTCCGCGAGACGACGCACTTGATCGGCGCCGCGGAACCCGGCGAGGGTCCGGATCGCTGCCTCTGGATCACCGGACTCGGGTGTGCGCCAATCGGCGAGGATTCGCTCGAGGCTCGCGATCGAACCTTCGAGTCGCAGACCTGCGAGCAGCGGCCCCAGGACCGTCGCGCGCACACCGGGATCCGACGCGCGCGACGATACACGTTGGAGCGCGGCGAGCGCTCCGTCGCCCCACTCCGAAAGCGCGACGGCCGCAGCGCTGCGGCGCAGGTCCGAAGCGCCGAGCGCGTCGCGCTCGAGCCACGCGAGCGCGTCGCTGCCCAGGGTCGGATGGGCGCCAAAACGCAGCGCGAGCAGGTAGGCCTCTTCGAGCAGCGCGGGCGACTGCAACAGCGTCACGACCTCGCGCAGCCCCTGCAACCCAGCGTCCGTGCCCGTCGCCGCGAGCTCGTGCAGGACCTCCGGCTCGACGGTGTCACCCCGCTCGCGGACGAGCGCGAGGATCCGCTCGACGGCGCCGTCCTGCGCGGGCAGCGCCAGGGCCAGGCTCTGTACGAAGAAGAGGAGCACGGCTCCAGAATACCGGCGCTGGGCCGATAGGTAACCGGCCTACCCCTCAGGCGAGCGCGTCGAGCTCCTCGCTCCAGTCTCCGCCCAGGATCGGATAACGGCACCACGTCTTCGGGTCGAGGTTCTCGTCGTCCAGGTGGAACGAGGGCGCCAAGCGCTCGCGCTTCCATTGGTTGCGCACCCAGAGGCGATAGAAGCGCCTGACCCAATCGACCGCGGTCGGCCGGGGGTATTCCGGGAAACGGAGGCACAGAGCGTCGAGCACGGCCGCCGGCGCATGGCGATCGCGGATCGCGAGCTCTTCGATCGCGTCCAGGACGGCGTACGGCATGAGGTCGTCTTCGTCGCGCTGCTCGTAGCTCGGAGGACGCAGCTCCGCGGTGGGACGCTGGACCGCGACTTCAGCGAGCGCCGCAATCGGGCCGAGGCCCTCGGGGCCCGTCTGCCACATCCAGCGCACCCAAGCGAGGATGAAGGACTTGTCGACGCCCGCGATCGGCGACAGCCCACCCGAGGTGTCCCCATCCATCGTCGCGTAACCGACTGCGGCCTCCGAGCGATTGCTCGTCGAGAGCAAGATCGCGCTCTCCAGGTTGGCGAACATCCACGCCGAAGGCGAGCGTACGCGCGCCTGGAGGTTCTGCAACGTCAGGTCGTCGCGCTCCCACGTCAAGCGTCGCTCGACGGCGCGCTCGATTCGTTCGCGGTAACCATCGACGAGGCCCTGGACGTCGAGCTCGAAGTGCGCGGCACCGAGGCCGCGCGCCAGCGTCTCAGCGGCGCTGCGTGTGACCTCGGAGCTGTTCACCGTGGCCTGATAGACCGTCACAAGCAACGCGCCGATCGTCGCGCGCTCGACCGAACGGCGCAGGGCTGCGGCGAAGCCGTCGAGGCCGCGCTGCTCGACCCCCAAGCGCACCATACACGCGACGAGGCACGCGACTGTGGCCGAGTCCGCTCCACCGGAGAGCGAGACGACGAAGCCGCCGCTGCGGCTCTTGCGCAGGTAGTCGAACAGCCCGAGCGCGACGGCGCGCGTGAACTCTTCGAACGCGAGCTCGCGCGAGGTCTCCCATGCGGGCCGCTGCGCTGGACCGACCTCCGCGCGGCTGCCGCGCTGCCACGCGAAGTTCTCCAACTCGATGCAAGTGCCGGGTTCGTCCTGCAGAGTCACACGCGCGCTCGCCGCGCCGCGGTAGTCCGCGCGCACGGCGCCGAGGTCCACCGTGGCGACAGCGACCTCAACCTCGCGGAACGAGAACCGCGGCGCGACCGCGATGACCTCGCCGCGGGTTGCGATCATCGAGCCGCCGTCGTAGAGCACGCGCCCCGCTTCGTTGCCCAGCAAGTTCGCGTACACGTAGACCGCGTGCAAGACGCGGCTCGACTCCGACACCAAGCGCTCGCGCACGACGCGGCGCCCGAACGCGAAGTGGCTCGCGCTCGGATTGAGGATCACATCGACCGCGCGCGCTGCAAGGCGCGTCCCCGGCCGATCGGCGACCCAAGCATCCTCGCAGATCTCGAACCCGATCCGCACCCGACCGACTTCGAACACGAGGTCACCGATCGGGACATCGTCGTCCTGGCTCCAGCGCGGCAGCCCGCGCGCATCGATGCGCGCGCGCACTCCTTCGGGCCAGGCGCGAAACCAACGCGGCTCGTAGTGGATGCCATCGCCCGCCAAATGCTGCTTCGCCGCCAGACCCAGCAGCTTCCCGTCGACACACAGCGCCGCGACGTTGTAGAGCACACCGCGGTGCACACACGGCATGCCGACGCCGACGACCAGACCCAGCGTCTCGGGCAGGAGCGCTTCGAGCGATTGCCACGCCCGCTGCTCGACATGGGGCATGTAGAACGCGTCTTCGCACCCATACCCCGTCAACGCCAGCTCGGGCAGCAGCACGAGCTGCGCGCCGAGCTCCCGCGCCCGCGCGAGCGCAGCGCGGCAACGCGCCAGGTTCCCAGCCCAATCGAGCGGCGTCTGATCCAGTGCGGCCGCGGCGACACGCAGAGTCGAGGGGGTCGAAGGCATCGGCGTGAGGATAGCCCGACAGGGGTTCGGAGGGTTGTGGACCGAACCACCACGAATCGAGCTTGGGTTGGTACGTTGAGGTCGCCATGCCAGGTCCTGCCCTCTTCGCCCTGCTCACCGCCTGCCCCCCGCAATCGATCGACTGCCTGCACCGAGCGGGCCTGCCTTGCACGCGACCCGGTTATGACGTCGTCTCCGCCGTCGTCGACGGCGAGCTGCTCATCCTTGGGGGCTTTGTCGGAATGCAGGTGCTTGCGACACGCCGCCTCGACGCGTACGACGCGACGCTCGATCGCTGGACGGCTCGCGCTGACTTGCCCGTGCCCGTGACCCACGCACCGGCGGTGGTCGTCGGCCGCGAAGTCTGGCTGATCGGCGGCTTCGTCGGCGACCATCCCGGTGCCATCACGAGCGACGTGTGGTGTTACGACTTCGACCAGAACACGTGGCGACCAGGTCCGAGCCTGCCGCAGCCGTTTGCGGCGGGCGGCGCAGCGCGTTTGGGGACCCGGGTGCATGTCTTCGGAGGCTTGCAGGCCGACCGCGATACGGGTTCGGCTGCGCACTTCGTGTACGACGTCGCCTCACCGAACCTCGGCTGGGTCCCGAAAGCCGATCTGCCCGAGCCGCGCAACCACCTGTCAGGGGTCGCGTGGCAAGGTTTTGTGTGGGCGATCGGAGGTCAACAGCGCCACGACACCTCGCCGTACGACACGGACCTCGTCCACGTGTATGTGCCACAGAGCGACCAATGGGTGAATGGACCGAGGCTGCCGTTCCCCCGTTCTCATGCAGAAGGCGCTACGTTTGCCGACGCCACCGGGATCGTGATGGTCGGCGGACGGACTTCGGCGCTGCCCCTGCCGGCGTTGAACGATGTCGCCACGTTGGAGCTCGGCGCAAACTCATGGCGCAACCTGCCGCCCATTCCGCGGCCGCTTGTCGGTACTGCTGCGGCGGCCATCGCGGGAGACCTGATCGTCACGGCTGGGAGCGACTCTCGCCCCGTCGAGTTCGTCGAGGTCCATCGCCGAGCGCGGCTCACCTCGACCGAGCCTGCCTTCCGCACGAACTGCGGAGGGAGCGCGTTTGTCGGCGCCGAGGATTGGTGCGCCGACCTTGGCGCGGACCTCGGGGCGCTCCTCTCCGTGCCAGCGACCACGGACGTTCTCGGGACAGAGGACGACGCGCTCTATCGCGTGCAGCGCCACGGCGGGCCGGCCCACGCGCCGAACCGCTTGCGCTATCGACTGGCGTCTCCACCCGGCGCAGTGCGGGTCACGCTGCACTTCGCAGAGCTCTGGTCGAGCCTCGTCGGCGCGCGCGTCTTCGACATCGTCCTGCAAGGGCAACAGGTCGAATCGGGCGTGGACCTCTTTCGTGACGCCGGCCCGCTGCAGGCCTTCAGCTTGCAGTACGACGTCAGCGCCCCTTTCGAATTGGTCGACGTCGAGCTGGTCGGCATCGTCGGTGCACCGATCCTCGCAGCGCTCGAGCTGCACGAGCTCCCTGCGCCGCACCTGACTCGAGCCTGCGTCGGACAGACAGGCGCTGCGGGGGCGGCAATCCGCCTGGACCTCGCGGGCAGCACCTCCATCTCTCGCAACCACGCCCGCGTGGCTGCGCAGGGTGGCATCGGTGCCGGGAGCCTCGCCGCCCTGTTGCGCGCGCAAGACCGGCAAGTCTTGGTCACACCCAGCGGCACGCTCTGCATCGGCCCGACCCTCGTTCGCAGCGGGATCGCCGCTGCGTCCACGGGCGGCTTCGATTTTCCGCTGGACCTGGGCCTCCCCGGACCGAATCCGCCCGCGTACCTGGCGGGTGCGGTCTGGCACTTCCAGTGCTGGTACCGCGACGGCGTTGGGTTTGGATTCTCGGACGCGCTGACGCTGGCGTTCACCCCCTGAGACGACGCGGAGACGACGCGCGGAGCCGAATCGCTGCTGCAGAGCCCGGGCTGCACCCGCTCACCGGCACGCGGCGCTCGCTCACTCGCTGACTGCGCGTTCGACGACCGTCGTCAGCTCGGCCATCTGGCCGCGGGCCAGGGCTTGGCCCGCGCGGCTCGAGAGCAGGATGAGGCCGCCCGTCAGGATCGCGCCGAGCGCGAGCCAGAGGCCCCAGGGGGACTCCCCGACGAGCCACTGGCTATAGCCGAAGAGCGCTCCGCCGACGGTCAGGACAGCGAGCGCGAGGTAGGCCAGCATCACCCCCGTCCAGAGACTCGGGGCGGGGGTGAAGCGGCCGAAGAGGGTGGCGCCGCCCGCGGCTTCGTTCACGTCGAGGTGCAGCCAGGGCGACCACGTACGACGCCGCGGGTCGGGGATCCACACCATGAAGTGCCGCCCCGCGCGCCGGTGCGGCAGACCGCGCTCCGCTTCGCCGAGCGCCTGCGCGACGCGGGCCGCGAGGACCTCGGCGTCAACGCCTGAGACCGGGCGTTCGAACGTGGGGCGGAGCGGGTCGTGCATCTCTCGGCTCGATTCAGACCACGGCCTTCGAGCCCGATTCAGTTCATGAACACGAATTCGATGCCGTCCGCGAAGTTGGAGGTCGCCCCCGGGTTGGCATCGCGGTACCACGCGGTGAAGCGCCAGGTCTCACCCGGCATGACCTGCACCGGGCCGCTCGGGGTCGGGTGTTGCGCGAGGTTCACGGTCAGCGAGATCTGGCCCGTGGCACCCGAGTTCTGGATCTGACCCGGACCGACGTAGCGCCCGATGCTACCCGAGAGGCAGAGGTTGCCTTGGCTACCGCCGGGGTTGGCGATGAAGCCTCGATCGAGGGCCGTCAGGAAGAACGCGAACGAGTTGTTCGGCAGTCCTGACGCATGGAGGCTCAGGTTGTTGGCCGCGACCGAGAGCGAACCCGAGCCGCTCATGCTCGCCGGCGAGCCGGTCGAGTTGCTGTTGGCCGTGCAGTAGTTGGTGCTGATGATCCCGCCGCCGAGCGGCGTGATGTAGTTCGCATCGATCCCCGCCACGATCGCCGTGAAGGTGCCGGCGACGCGATCGTAGACGAAGAGCCCGTTGCCCGCGCCCAGCAGGATGTTGCCGTTCTGCAGGCCGTAGACCCCTTGGGGCGTCGTTCCGATGCCGGTGCTGTCGAAGTAGTTGATCTGCGCACCCGTGGTGTCGTACTCGAAGATACCGGTCGGGGTGATGAGACCCGGCGTGAGGAGCGTGCCCTGGGGCGACCAGGAAAGCTGCCCCGGGAAGTCGACGCCGCTGACGCCATCGGAGTCGTGGAAGATCCCGAGCACTGCGCCCGTCGCCGGATCGACGCGCACGATGTCGTCGTTGGTCGTGTCGGAGACGAGCAGCTCGTTGCCGAACGACACGACGCCGAACGGGCTACCGGGGAACGGATGCGCCGTGACGAAGGTCGTGTCGAGCTGGTACTCCTTGAGCGCGAAGCCGTAACCGGCACCGCCCGAGCCGAAGTTGCAGAGCCACACGCGGTTGAAGTCGATGTGGATCCCGCGAATGTTGTCGCGGCCGGTGCCCCACTGGCCGAGGTACGTCGTGCCGTCCGAGCTCCAGCGGTGCACGGTGTCGGCGGTCTGGTCGGTGATCCAGATCTCGCCGTTGCCGTTGTCCTGCGCCTGGATGATCGTGCCGGGCGCGGAGCCGGTCCCGAGGCGCAGGTCGATGAAGACCGGGTTGAGCAAGGAGCCGTCGACGGCGCTGACGAGCAAGATCGTGTCGTTCGTGTTGTCGACGACCATGAGCTGCTGCGCGGAGGCGAAGGCGGATGTCGCGAGGGCGACGGCAAAGGTTCGGATCAAGGCATGGGGGTGCATGGGAGAGACCTCTGGGGAAGAGCGAGTCGGACTGGGGTCTGTGCGCCCCTGTCATGGACCGACCGTATCGACCCTCCTGGAATCTCGCTGGCCGCCGGCGCCGAGCTGCTCAGCGGTCTCATTCATGTTTCATCTATGCTATGGCCAATGAATCCCAGCCGTCACCCCATGCTGACCCTGGCCGCGGCGTCGCTGGCGCTCCTCGGCCTGGACACAACCGCCTCGGCCCAGGCCCCGGCCGACCTCGTCCTGCGGAACGGTCGGATCGTGACCCTCGACGGGGATCGCCCCGAAGTGCGCGCGCTCGCGGCCCGCGACGGCCGCGTCGTCGCCCTCGGTAGCCCCGCCGAGATCGCGGCGTTCGTCGGCCCGGAGACCGAGGTGATCGACCTCGGAGGACGCCTCGCGATCCCAGGTTTCATCGAGGGTCACGGGCACTTCCTAGGCGTCGGGGACATGAAGGTCCAACTCGACCTCTCACGCGCGCGGTCGTGGGACGAGATCGTCGGGCTCGTCGCGCGCGCGGCCGAAGAGGCGAAGCCGGGAGAGCTCATCCGCGGCCGCGGCTGGCACCAAGAGAAGTGGTCGGAGCGCCCCGAGCCGAGCGTCGAGGGTCTGCCGCTGCACACCGCGTTGTCCGCTGTGAGCCCCGACAACCCCGTGATCCTGACCCATGCGTCGGGCCATGCGACGTTCGCCAACCGACGCGCGATGGAGCTCTCGAGCATCGACGCCGACACCGTCGATCCGCCGGGTGGCGAAGTGGTGCGCGATGCCGAAGGTCGTCCGACCGGCGCGTTCCGCGAGACAGCGTCGGGCTTGCTGCAGCGCGCAGCGCTGTTGTCGCGCCCGCTCGATCCGGCGCGACTGGCGGCCTACGCACGCGATGAGTGCTTTGCGAAGGGTGTGACGAGCTTCCACGACGCGGGCTCGTCCTTCCGAGATGTCGACGTATTCAAGACGCTGGCAGAGCGCGGCGAGCTCGGTGTACGCCTCTACGTCATGGTGCGCGAGCCGGTCGACGCACTGCGCGAGAACATGGCGGCCTATCGCATGGTAGACCACGCCGGTGGGTTCCTGACGGTGCGGGCCGTCAAGCGCTCGCTCGACGGCGCGCTGGGCTCGCATGGCGCTTGGCTGCTGTCGCCTTACGCGGACCTACCCACGAGCGCTGGCCTGAACACCGTGCCGCTGGACGAGATGCGCGCCGTGATCGACCTCTGCCTGCAACACGACTACCAAGTCTGTGTGCACGCGATCGGCGACCGCGCGAACCGTGAGACGCTCGACCTGTACGACGCAGCGTTCCGAGCGCGTGAGAGCGGTGGCGCCAGCCTTCGGTGGCGCGTCGAACATGCACAGCACCTCGATCCGGCGGACATCCCGCGCTTTGCAGCGCTCGGGGTCATCGCGGCGATGCAGGGTGTGCATTGCACCTCCGACGCACCTTGGGTCCTGGCTCGACTCGGCGCCAAACGTGCGGCTCAGGGGGCCTACATGTGGCGGTCGTTGCTCGATTCGGGGGCGGTCGTCGTCAACGGCACCGATGCGCCCGTCGAGGACCTGGACCCGATCGCGTCGTTCCATGCGACGGTGACACGGGAGCTGCCGGACGGCTCACGCTTCCACCCGAGCCAGCGCCTGACGCGCTTGGAGGCGCTTCGGAGTTACACAGAGGCCTGCGCCTATGCCGCGTTCGAAGAAGAGAAGAAGGGGCGCCTTTCGCTCGGGATGTACGCGGACATCGCGGTATTGACCCGCGATCTCCTCGACTGCGCCGAAGATGAAATGCGCGGCACGAAGGTCGCGCTGACCATCGTCGGAGGGCGCGTCGTCTTCGATGCCCTCCGGGCGAAGTGACCGCTGTCAGCGGAACCCGAAGACCTGTCCGAGCGAGATCGAGACGAGCGGATCGAACTCCTGTCCGTCCACTTCATCGAGGGGAATCGAGAGGTCGATCCGCACCACCCGCGGCCCGAGCAGGGCGTCCGAGCCGAGGCGCAATCCGATCCCCGCAGAACGCAGCGGCCGACCGAACCCCTGCCCGCGGTCTTCGACCCAGCCGACGTCCGCGAAGACCACCGCGCCGAACTGGACCGAGCCGATTCGGGCGTTCAGGTCGATGCGATCTTCGAAGTTGATGCGGACGATCCGTCCACCGGTGAACTCACGCGCGGGGTACCCGCGCAGGCCCGAGTCCTCGCCGAGCGTGAGCTGCACGGGCAGCCCCTGGCCTTCGAACGCCTCGTCGTAGGACAAACGAAACGCGAGCGTGTGGGGCCGCAGGGCCAGCTCGAACATCGAGAGATCGAGGCCGGTGCTCCAGCCCTCCAGCTCACCCTCTTCCGTGCGCGCACGGCCGTCGATCGCGAGCGACACGTAGGTGTCGTTCGCAGGCGAGAACGCGAGGCGCTGCGCGAGGCTGAACGTCGGTTGCACGGCGTCCCCGACCCCGTCTTCGACGCGATAGCGTGCGCCGACGAGCGCCGTGAAGCCCATCGACAGCGCCAGGTCCTGCACGAAGTCGATCGTGTCGAGCCCCTGGACCTTGCGGAAACCGAAGATCCTGCGGTGGCCGAGCTCGACCCCGAGCAGCGTCGATGTCGTATCACCCGGGACCGTGATGGTGCCCGCGGCGGGCCCCTCGGCAGCTCCGTAGGTGATGTCCTCGTGCGCGCTGCGCAATCCGACGGTCCACGAGCGCTCGGGCGGTCCAAATCGACGGGCGGCGAATACATCGAAGGCGTCGCGCTCGTTCGGCACCTCTGCGACGATCTCACCCGCTTCGAAGTAGTCGGCGACGTTCGTGGTCGTCGAACCGCCGATCTGCCACGACCACAGGTCCGCGAGGTAACGGAAGGGGCGCTCGACGGACAGTGCGGCGAAGTCTCCGTCCTCCGTGCGACCGACTTGCACGTTCCCGGTCACCCACGAACCGAGCACGTGCCGGTCTCGATAGCTGAAGGCGCCGCGAAACTCGTCTTCGCTGTTCTCGGTGTAGCTCACGGAGATTCGGTCGCCCATGCCGAGCAGGTTCGACTCGCTGACGGCGGTGCCGACCGAGGACACGTCCCCGACGAACGACCCCGACGCGCCGAGGCTCAGCGACAGCCGATCTTTGGTCTCGACGATGACGTCCGCGACCCCGGGCACATCGGTAGGCCGCAGGCGCGCGCTCACCGCCGCGAACAAACCGGTCGCGCGCAGGTTGCGCTCGAGCTCCTCGACGTCTGCGCTCGTATAGGCGCGTCCGGGGCGCAGCCAGCACTCGCGCCGGACGACGGCGACGCGAGTCGTCCAGTGCGTCGCGTTGAGCGTGCGCGCGAGGAAGTTCTTCTCGGCTTCGGCTTCCGAGTAGATGTCGCGGGTGTCGACCTCGACCGTGTTCAGGACGAAGTGCTCGACGACTTCGGCTTCGCTCTCGATGTCAAGGCTGGCACCGAGAGGGGGCGCCGCAGCGCCGTCCGACAGGGATGCCCTTGGGCCTCCCGGCGCCGCGCACGCAGCGAGTGCCAGGGGCACGATGGAGAGCGAGCGCAGCACGGCGGCAGAGTATGCCACCGTGCTGCGCACCCAGTATCGATCAAGTCACAGGCAGCGGTACACCGCGGCGCCGCGGCCACGGGCGCCGGGCGCGCGCTCGGTGCCGACCTCGGTCACCTCGCGGCGATCCTTCAGCTCGAGGATCAGCTTGCGGACCGTCGCGTCGGAGGCCCCGGACGCCTCGGCCACCGACTTGATGGTGAAGTCGCCAGTCGCCGGGATGTGCTCACGGATGCGCTCGACCGGCACGCGGGTGCGGCGCTGCGTACCGTCCGAGTGCGGGTCGACCACGACGCGCCGCGTCTCAGCCTTCTTCTTCGGCGCTCCACCTACGATCTTCGCAGCGCGCAGCACCTCTTCCGGGACGTTCATCCGACGGAAGGCCTCGGCGCTGATGTCGTTCGCTTTCGCCCAGGCGGCAGCGTGTTTGATGAACTTCGCCTTGATGTCGTCGATGTCAACCGAGCAGAGCGCGACGAGCTCGGAATAGACCTTCAGGCGCTCGATCAGGTCCGGAGTGCGCTCTGCGGCTGCCTCAAGCTCCGCGACCTTGCCCTGGTCGACCAGGCTGTTCGGGTCGTGAACGTAGGTCAGGTACTGACGAATCGTCTCGTCTACGGATTCCTTCGGCATGGCAGTGGATGTGTGGGGATGCGTGCGAGCCGACCCGGCGAGGACCGAGCGGGTCGGTGGAGCCTCTGAGCATACGCCCCCCTGGGCCAGGAGGTTGATTCTCCCGCCCGAGTCCCACTGGTGGGACACCTCCCGCCGGCGCTACCCTCTCCCGCCGCCTTGGCGAGCCCCATGGAGACCCCCGAAGACGCCCCCTTCCGCCTGCGCCGCGCCGAGGCGGTGCTGCGCCAGCGGACCAGCCGCCTCGTGCTCGTCCTCGAGCGGCCGTGGAACGACGACAATGTCCAGGCGGTCCTGCGCACCGCCGAGGCGTTCGGGATCCAACACATTTGGACGGTGCGGCCGCTCGAGTCGCGCCACAAGAACACACGCTCGGTGACCAAGGGCAGCCACCTGTGGCTCACTCAGCGGCACTTCGATACTCCGGACTCCTGTGTGGCCGCCCTGCGCGACGCGAGCTTGCCCATCTGGGCCACCGAGCTCGGCCCCGAGGCCACCCCGATCGCCACCCCTGACGCGCTCGCGCCCTTGCCGCCGCGCTTCGCGCTGGTGATGGGCCGCGAGGTCGACGGCGTCAGCCCGGCGCTCCTCGCGGCAGCCGAGCGCCGCCTCTATCTGCCGATGCGCGGCTTCACGGAGTCGTTCAACCTGTCGGTCGCGACGGCGCTCGTCTTGCAGCGCTGCTTCGACGCGGACCCGGGACTGGTCGGCGCGATGGACGAAGCGGAGCGCGACTCCCTGCGCCACCTCTGGTTCGAGCAGCTCGCCGGGACCGACCCCGAGCGCCGCGAGGCCTTCGCGCGCTGGGCCGCGTCCCCGCCGCCGCCGGCCGAAGACGCCCGTCCATCCCTCGAGTCGCGCAAGCCGCGGGTCCCGCGCAAGCTGCGCCGCAAGGTCTGGCCCGAGCGCTTCAAGGGCCCCAGCGGCTGAAACGAGCGCCCGTCATCGCTCCGGCCTAGGCCGACGAGAGCGTCGCCAGAAACGGTGCATCGGCCGCGTTCGCAGGGCGAAGCTGCCCTCGAGGCTCGTCCTGGGACCGGCCACCGAAGCGCTACGTGTGGAGCTCCCATGAGACACATGCCGGACAGGTGCGGAGTTCGGGGCCGTCGCGCAGAATGCTGCGCGACCTGACCTCCCAAGTACATCCACAGACATTCGCTCCACGACGATGACACGACCCTCCTTCGGCCTCTGGCTCGCCGCGCTCTCCCTCGCTACGGCGCCGCTCCGCGCGCAGGGCTATGACGAGGCGGTCTCGGGTGACCTCTCGAACGATCGCCTGAACCCGACCGTGATCCCGCTCACCGCGGCGAATACGACGATCACCTCGACCCAAGCGGGCGGCGCCAATCTGGACCGCGACTACTTCACGGTCGTCGTGCCCGCCGGTCAGCGCCTGCGCCGCCTCTTCATCGACTCCTACACGACGACGCCGTCGAACAACTTCGGTTTCATGGGCTTGCAGGCCGGGACAACGTTCACCGTCGCGCCGAATACCCCGTCAGCGGCGGGCCTGCTCGGCGGGATCGTCTACGGCGCGCCGCAGGTCGGCCTGAACGTGCTGCCCGCGTGCGGGTTGCTGGCCGGAGCGATCGGCTTCGTGCCGCCGCTGCCCGATGGGTCGTACACGTTCTGGATGAACCAGACGAGCGCCGCCTCGACGGTCGCGCTGCGCTTCGTCATCGAGCCGAGCCCGCTGGGTGCGAACTTCTGCGGCCCGGCCGTCGTGAACTCGACGGGTCAATCCGCGGTGCTCGCAGGTGTGGGAACAAACGTCGTCGCGGCGAACAACTTCCGCTTCCGCGCGTCCCAGTTGCCGCAGAACGCCTTCGGGTTCGGGCTCGTGTCCGCCAGCACCGGCTTCGTGGCCAACCCCGGCGGCAGCACGGGCAACCTGTGCCTCGGCGGCTCGCTCGGTCGGTTCATCGATCAGATCCAATCGAGCGGCGCGAGCGGTACGATCACGGTCGCGGTGAACGCGACGTCGCTGCCGCAGCCGACCGGGCCCGTCGCCATCGCGGCCGGCCAGACCTGGTCGTTCCAGCTCTGGTACCGCGACAGCGGCCCGACCGGAGCCACCAGCAACTTCACAGACGGCCTCACGGTGACCTTTGAGTGATCGGACGTTCGAATGAGTGCAGCGCTCGCCCTCGTGTTCCTGGCCGCAGCCGTCGATGACGGTCCCTGGGCTGCAGCACATGCGATCCTCGCGGAGCACTGCTTCGCGTGCCACGCGGGCGAGCAACGCAAAGGCGGCTTGGCGCTCGACACCGCCGCTGGCTGGCAACGCGGCGGCGTCAGCGGCTCGCTGCTCGATGCCGAGCATCCCGAGGCGAGCCTCGCGCTCGCGCGGGTGACCGCCGAGGACGACCTCGACCGGATGCCGCCCAAGGGGCGGCGCTTGACGGACGATGAAGTCGCTGCCCTGCGCGCCTGGATCCGTGCGGGCGCCGAGTGGCCCACGGGCCATGCGACGGGCGCAGCGATCGCGCCGCTCGCGCTGCGCGAGGTCACACCGCGGCGCGCTGCGGGGAACATCGTCGATGCGTTCGGCCCCGAGCCCGCCGGGCCTGTCGCCGACGATGCGACGTTTGCGCGGCGCGTTCACTTGGACCTCGTCGGTCTGCTCCCCGAGCCGGAGGCCGTGGCGGCGTTCTGTGCGGATCCCGCGCCCGACAAACGCAGTCGGCTCGTCGCATCGCTGCTGGCGGACGATCGCGCGTACGCCGAGCATTGGATGAGCTTCTGGAACGACCACCTGCGCAACGACTTCCAGGGCACGGGTTACATCGACGGCGGGCGCTCGCAGATCACGGATTGGCTCTACAAAGCGCTCCTACGCGATGAACCCTACGATCGGTTCGTGCGCGAGCTGATCGCGCCGACGAGCAGCGCCGCGGAGGGCTTCATCCGAGGCATCGTCTGGCGCGGCGACAACACCGTCGTGCAGCAGCCGCCGATGCAGGCCGCGATCCACGTCAGCCAGGTCTTCCTGGGCGTGAACCTGAAGTGCGCCGCCTGCCACGACAGCTTCGTGAACGATTGGAGCCTCGCAGGGACGTTCGCGCTCGCGAACTCGTTCAGCGAGGCGCCCCTGTCGCTCGTGCGCTGCGAGACCGACCTGGGCGTCGCCGCCGGTTACGGCTTCCTGTGGCCAGAGCTCGGCGCCGTCGACGGGAGCGCGACGCTGGCGGAGCGGCGCGCCTCCATCGCCGACATGGTGACCACCAGCGCCAACGGCTACTTCGCGCGCTGCATCGTGAACCGGCTCTGGGCGCGTGTCTTCGGGCGCGGCCTCGTCGAGCCGCTGGACGAGATGGAGCGCGAGGGCGTCGATCCTGTGCTGCTCGATGCGCTCGCGCACCACTTCGTCGCCTCGGGATACAAGCTCCGGGACTTGTTATTCGTGTTGACGACGTCCCAGCTCTACCAACGCGCCGCTTCGGTCGATGTCGACTCAGCGGGATATCGCGCGCCCGCGGTGAAGCGGATGTCGGCCGAGCAGTTCTACGACGCCCTGGCGCACGTGACGGGCGCGGGACGCGAGAACCCCGCGTACGCGCTCGACGGCGGCCCGTTCGCGCGCGCCTGGCGCGTGACGCTGGATCCGCTCTCCAAAGCGCTGGGCCGCACCGCGCGCGAGCAAGTCACGACGCGCAGGGATGAAGCCGCGACCACGCTGCAGGCGCTCGAGCTCGCCAACGGCGAGGTGCTGTACAGCGTCCTCCGCCGCGGCGCGGACGCGCTGCTGGCGAGCGGCGCAGCGGCAGCGCCCGAGCGCATCTTCGAGCGCGCGTTGCTCCGTGCGCCGAACGAGGACGAAGCCCAGCTCCTGCGCGAGATCATGGGCGCCGAGCCCACGACGGAGAGCCTCTCCGACCTCCTGTGGTGCATCGCGCTGCACCCCGAGCTCCAACTGATCCGCTGAATCCGATGCTGCGACGCGACTTCCTGAAGACCTTCGGCGCGGCGTGCGCCCTCGGCGCGGGTGCGCCCAAGGCGCTCGCTGGATCGACGCGGCACACCGCTCGCGCCACGGCCGATCGTGTGATCGTTCTGTGGATGGCCGGCGGGATGGCGCACACGGAGACCTTCGATCCGAAGGCTTACACACCGTTCGAGGTCGGCCTCGATCCTTCCCGCGTCCTGAGCACCTTCCCGTCGATCCCGACGAAGATCGATGGTGTGCGCTTCTCGGAGGGCCTGGAGCGCATCGCCGCCGTCATGGACCGCGGCACCGTGTGCAACACCTACACCGCGGGGGACCTCGGCTTCATCCTGCACTCGCGTCACCAGTACCACTGGCACACGGGTTACGCGCCGCCGCAGACCGTGGCCGCGCCGCACATCGGCTCGTGGATCGCGCGCAAGCTGGGGCCCTTGAACCCGGACGTCCCCGCGTTCATCGACATCGGGCAGCGGTTCAGCGTGGGCGAAGCAGAGGAGCTCAAGGCCTTCCATACCGCCGGCTTCCTGGGCAGCGAATACGGCCCGTTCCTCGTCCCCGATCCGCGCGATGCCGCTGCCGCAGTGCGCCCGCCGGGCGGCATGTCCGCCGGGCGCTTCCAGAGCCGCGAGCGTCTGTTCAGGCGCCTCGTCGACGCGAGCCCGATCGGGCGTGAAGGCAGCGAGGCGCAGCGCGAATCGCTGCTGCGCAGCCTCGACAACGCCCATCGATTGCTCAACTCCCCGGCGGCCGCGGCGTTCGACCTGTCGCTCGAGCCCGAGGAGCGCGCAGCGGCTTACGGCGCATCGCACTTCGGCCGCGGCTGTCTCCTCGCACGGCGGCTGATCGAGGCGGGCGCTCGGTTCATCGAAGTCACGACGG